>JBGSWK010000042.1:0-123454 GCA_041752475.1 Pyrinomonadaceae bacterium
AGCGACTGGGGCGGCGGCGGTTCGAGCGACTGGGGCGGATTCGGCGGAGGCGGCGATTCCGGCGGCGGCGGCTCGGGCGGCAGTTGGTGAGCTTCAATTTGTGAATCGTGATTTGGGATTCGGGATTCGGGATTCGGGAGCCGGATCGAGGCGAAATTTGATATGGACAGTCAACTTGTTGCGTTTCTCGATGATTTGAAATCGACCCACGGCGAGAACCTTGTTTCTGTCGTGCTTTACGGGTCGGCGGCAGCGGGCGACTTTGTCCCGCAGGCCTCGGATTACAATTTACTGGTCGCGCTTGAGCGGATAACGCCGGCCGACCTGCGGAACGCTCACGCCTGCACGCGGGAATGGGCGCGGCTCGGGCATCCGGTGCCGGTCTATTTCACGGTCGATGAACTCAACACCGCGGCCGATGTCTTTCCGATCGAGTTCCATCAGATGGAAAGCGCACGACGCGTCGTATACGGCGCGGACGTTCTCGCCGGGATCTCGATCTCCGACGACTTTCTCCGCCATCAGACCGAGTACGAACTCCGCAGCCGGCTGATCCAACTGCGCCGAAGCTACATTCCGGCATCGCAATCGGTCGGCGGATTGGCAAATTTGATGGCCGAAAGTCTGACGAGTTTCGCGTCGCTGTTCCGAGCGGTCCTGCTTCTCAGGGGAATTGAGCCGCCGGCGACGAAACACGCCGTCATCGCGCGTCTGGCGACGGAGATCGGACTTGACGGTAAACCGTTTGAAAAAATCTTTAATATTCGTGAGAATAACTCCGAATTAAAGTTAACTGACGTTTCGGCAAACGAGATGTTCGCCGAATATATGGAACAGATCGAAACGGCCATCGCCGCGGTCGATCAGTTGAGAAGATCGTAAATTGTTGATGGTTAATGGTTGATCGTTTTTCAGCCCCCTTATCGAGCTCGATTAACTTTTTAACGATTAACGGCTAACAATTGACTGTTTATGAGGAGACAAATGAAGAAAGCATTATTGTTGAGCATCGCGGTATTTTTTGCATTCGGACTTTCCGGATGCAGTTACAATGATCTGACCGCCAAGCAGCAGAGGGTAAAAAGCGAGTGGTCAAAGGTTGAAAGCAGCTTGCAGCGCCGTGCCGACCTGATCCCGAACCTGGTCGAAGCCGCGAAGATGGCGGGCATTCAGGAGCAGGAGGTCTTCGGCAAGATCGCGGACGCGCGTTCGACGCTGCTCGGCGCGCAAGGTGCGACGCCGCTCGGGGCCGGCGGCGACAAATCGCCGGAACAGCGTCAGGCGGTGATCGAAGCCAACAGCGGCTTGAGTTCGGCGCTGGGGCGTCTGCTTGTTCTTCAGGAGAATTACCCGCAACTGCGCTCGAATGAGTCGTTCCTGAAACTTCAGGACGAACTGGCCGGGACCGAAAACCGGATCAACGTCGCGCGCATCGATTACACAAAGGCGGTTGAGGAGTACAACACGCTTCGCAACTCGTTCCCGACGGTTTTGACCGCGAGTTTGATGGGATTTAAGGAAGAGCCGTACTTCAAGGCCGACGAGGGCGCGAAGACGGTTCCGAAGATCGACGCCGAATCGCTGCGCAAGAAAGAAGAACCTAAGACCAACACGGCGCCGGCGACAAACGTCGCTCCGGCGGCGAATACGGCGAACTCGAATAAGTAGTTTTGCCTACGGAAAAAGAGGCTATCTGAGAGTCCAAATGGTCTTTCAGGTAGCCTCGAATTCGTTAAATCCGGATTCCGCAATGGAAAGATCGCCCGCGAATTTCCGCAAATCCGCGCGAATAAGATTTTATCCGAACCCGCACGGGCAAAACGCTTTGCAACACTTTGGCCCGTGGCCCGATTTCAAAGCCCCGCTTCTTTCGCAGCGCTTTGGACCAGATTTCCCTTAGCGCGGATTCGCGGAAATTTGCGGGCAAAATTTCCCTATTGCGCAATTTGGGTTAAACACACCCCAAAATCCGAAATCACAGTTCACAAATCCAAGATCAACTAAAATCCGCGGCTGCTGCACATTGAGCAGTTGTCGCACGTTTTGCCGGCCGGTTCGTAGGGGCATTCTTTTTGATTGTTGATGCGGTCGAGGATGACGTCCGCGATCTCGCCTAGGCTCGTGAAACGCTGCAGACTCGGATGAACGGATTGCGGGATGACGACTTCAGACTGTGGGTCGCGCGTCTCGATCCTTGATTCGAGAGCGTCGAGCCGTTTGTTGAGTTTTTCGAGCGTGAGCCGCAGATCATCGCCGTCGCCCGTATTTTGCTTCAAAAGCGCGGCGATCTGCTCGGCCAGATTTTTTGCGGTTTGTTCGTTCACGGTTTTAACGTTTGTCTCGCTTCTTCCCTGCATCCATCCGCTACCGCAGATGATACTGACCTTGTACGCTCGCACATTGCACTGACCCCGGGCGCTTTTCCCTTTTAGCCCTTTCCCGTTTCCGCCTTCAGGAGATCGACATAATCGACGACGCCGACGATGGCCGAATCGATCGCGGCGCCGGGTTTTCCGGTTGCCGCCGTGGATGCCGACCAGCCTTCCTGCGCGATGACGACGATGTCGCCCTCACCCGCATTGACCGAATCGAGCGCCAAACAGGTGTAATCCATATCCTCGCCTTCGGGCGTTATTTGACGGCACAGCATTATCCGCGCGCCTTCATAGCGCTGATTCTTCTGCGTCGCGACGACGTTGCCGATGACACGGGCGAGTAACATCTCAATTTGCGATTTGCGATTTGGGATTTGGGATTTTCACTGATTTCAAAATCTTGAATCCTGAATCCTGTTTTCTTTTGAATCTTGAATCATGAATCTTGAATCTTGTTTTCTCTTCAATCTTGAATCTTGAATCTTGAATCATCTCCACCTTCAAGCTTCTCCGTTATTGACATGCGCGTCCGAATCGACGATCCCGACTATCGTGCAGTCGGTCGGCGTTTCATCGCGCTTGAACGGAAAACTGGCTTCCTTACCGCGGCACCAAAACACGAGCTCGCCGACCCCCGCGCCGACCGCGTCGAGCGCGACCATCGGCTTGCCCTTCGGATTCAGATCCGCGTCAAGCGTTTGGACGATCAAAAACTTGCGACCGTGAAGGGATTCATTCTTCACGGTCGAAACTACATTGCCAATGACGCGCGCGAGCTGCATGTTCTCACTTTGGATTTTAGATTTTGGATTTTGGATTGGGTCCCGCGATCGATTCGAAACCAGCGAACAGCGTCGAACCGGAATCCAAAATCCAAAATCAACTGACGTCTATTTCATCGATCACGCCGATGATCGCTGAATCGATCGGGCAATCCTTGTTGCCTTCGGCCATTCGCGCCGACGAACCGCCGACGACGATCACTTTTTCGTGAAAGCCGGCGCCAACGGTATCAACTGCCACGATATAGCTGCTCTGGTCTGTGCCGTCGAGATTGATCGGCTTGACGATGAGCAGTTTCTTGCCGTGCAGTCGTTCGTCCTTGTGCGTCGAAACGACGGTGCCTAAGATGCGTGCGATGATCATTATTCAGTCGAGAGCGGTCAGTGAGCAGTAAGCAGTTCGAACAACTGCTTACTGCGAACTGCTTACCGCTAACTATTTAAGAACTACCGGCAAACGTTCATCGACGCTCGAGTGCGGGCGCGGAATGACGTGGACCGAAACCAACTCTCCGACGCGGCGTGCCGCCGCGGCTCCGGCATCCGTCGCCGCTTTGACCGCCGCGACATCGCCGCGGACGATCGCCGTCACGAATCCGGCTCCGATCTTCTCGTAGCCGACAAGCTGGACGTTCGCCGCCTTGACCATCGCGTCGGCCGCTTCGATCGTCGCGACAAGCCCTTTTGTTTCAACCATTCCCAATGCTTCTTGCATTCGTTTCTCCTGCTGATTAATAATTGCGAAAAGAATCTAAATTCTACCCTACATTTGCCGCCTGCGCCAAAAGTTCGATCAATTCTTCGCGACTCAGACTGATCTTTTGGCCACCGGCGCCGACGTGAACGTCGCACGAGATACCGGATTCGCCGAGATAACCGCACGCCTGGCAGCGCGCCGATTCGGTCAGGTAGCCCGCTTTCTCGCGGATATTTATGAGTTTCGAAATAGCGTCCTGCGGAAGGTCGATGGCGCCGCCGAGCGCGCGCGCGAGGATCGCGATCTTGGCTGTGTGCTCGAGCGTTTCGAGCCGGTCGAACGCCTGCCATAGATCCGCGCCGTAAGCGACCGCGCCGTGGTTCGCCATCAAAAGCGCGTTGTGATGCGCGACAAAGGGCTTCATCGACTCGGTCAGCTCGTCGGTCGACGGCGTTCCGTAATCGGTCAGCGGAACGCAGCCGAGCGTCAGGATCACCTCGGAAAGTATCGGCTTATCGATCGCGAGACCGGCGACCGCGAACGCCGTTCCGTGCGGCGGGTGCGCGTGGCAAACCGCCTTGATATCGGGCCGCATTTTATAGATCAAAAGATGCATTGCAAGCTCTGACGAAGCCTTTCTGTCGTTCAGAGCTTTGCCGTCAAGATCGGTTACGGCAAGGCAGTCTTCCGTCATACGGCCCTTGCAGGTCATCGTCGGCGTCGCGAGCACGCGGTTCTCATCAAGACGGATGCTCACGTTGCCGTCGGATGAAACGACGTAACTCCTGTCGTAAAGCAGTTTACCGACTTCGATGATTAATTTTCGGGCGGCTGATTCTTCCATTTCGATTGCGTTTGAAAGTTTAACCGAATTCGCACGGAATCGAAAACAGTCGAAATTCGTTTGACGTTGAAAAATGAGGAAGGCAACATCGGCGGGCGATTTGCTCTGCCCTAGCTTTCGGAATCAGCCCCGAACCATTCTCGGACTCATTTCGCCCGGCAAAGCTGGCGGAAAAGCAGGTTGTTCGGTTCGGGTTCGATTTTTTGGACGGGTCTCAATCGGGGCGCGACAACGGAAATGGACCGATCCCGGACGCGGCCATCCCGCGTCCGAACTTGTTCGTGTGATTGCGGAACAACCCGGCTTATTTCGTCGTCGTCGTTCAACGGCAAGTTCCGAAAGCGAAGATCGCCGTCGAGAGGTTTGCAATCGGTCAAAGCGCGGTCCGTCAGTTCCGGCTGCCGGACTATGGACACGGCACTGGGCAACGTCGCACAATGGAACATCTCGGCGGCGATCCAACCGATCGCCAACGTCGAGAAAAATGCGTAACTGCAGATGATAAGAGACTTGCGGTTCATTTCCGATTGACCGCGCCGCTGTCGGCCTATCGTTTCCCGTTGTACGGCACGGACTCCATCGGCATCGTCGGAACCGGCGGAACATCGAGTTTAAGTTGCTCGAGGCGGTTCTTCAGCTCGAAATTCTCACGTCGCAGTTGTTCGTTTTCCATCTTCACGCGGTGAATCTTGTGATGTCTGTGACCGCGGCGTTCGAAACGGGGAAGACCGACCGCAACGAAGAAACTGGCGACGAAAAGTCCCAGCGCAAAGGCCGCAAAGAAAGGCAAAAATCTCTTCAAAAAACCCATTGGTAACTCCCTTGATAAAAATACTCTCTAATAACTATTCGCTGCCCGACGTCGACAAGTTTCAATTTTTCTTGCCATTCGCCAGCGGCGGTTGAGCGAGAAAATACGACAAACTCTCGAGCGAAATCGTCAAATCGACCGTTTTGAGTTTAACGCTCTCCGGAACCTGCAACGGAATCGGCGCGAAGTTCATAACCGCTTTGATGCCCGAAACGGCAATTTGTTGCAAAACGCTCTGCGCAAATTCCGCCGGAACAGCGATCACGGCTACATCTATACTAAACCTTTCGGCAGTCTGCGGAAAGTTATTTATGTCGAAAACCTCGACCCCGCCGATGCTTTGGCCGATCTTCGTTGAATCGGCATCGAAAAGGGCCGCAACTGTAAAATTCGACTGCGCGAAACGATAGTAATCCGCGAGCGCCGTTCCCAGGCGCCCGGCGCCGATGATCGCCACATTATGGGGCCGGTCGAGACCGAGGATCTTTGTCAGGTGCTCGCGCAGTTCGTCGATGTAATAACCGACGCCGCGGACCCCGAATTCCCCGAAATACGCCAGATCTTTGCGGATCTGCGCCGAATTCAAATGGAATTTCTTCGCCAGCCCCTCGGATGAAACGGTCTTCTCGCCAGCCCCCGCCAACTGTTTAAGGCAACGGAGATAAACGCTAAGGCGGTTCGTTGTAAGTTCTGAAATCTTATCGACCTTCATTTGCAGATAAAATTATAACGATAATTTGTGAAAAGTTTAACTAGTGGGCGGTGAGCAGTGGTCAGTGGTCAGTGGTCAGTGGTCGGTACGGATTGACGTGTTCTGCTCACCGCTCACTTTCACCTATCATTGCTCACAGGCCACTCACTGCTGACCACCGACCACTGACCACCGACCACTGACCACCGACCACTGTTCCAGTTGCCCTTCCGGCGCTGTTGCCTTATAGTGTTTCAAGGATGAAACAATGATCGCTTATCTCGCGGGCAAATTGTTGGAAAAAGGCGCCAATTCCGTTATCGTCGATGTCGGCGGCATCGGTTACGAGGTGAGTATTCCGCTTTCGACATTCTATGAACTCGGCGATGTCGGAAGCGAGGTTTTTCTGCGCGTCTACACGCACGTCCGCGAAGACGCGCTGCAGCTTTTCGGTTTCAAGAGTGTCCGCGAAAGAGAACTTTTTCTGAATCTCATCGGCGTTTCGGGTATCGGACCGAAGATGGCGATCACGGCGCTTTCGGGAATGAGCGCCGACGAGATAATTGCCGCGATCCGAACGAACAATCTCGTTAGGCTCAATTCGATTCCGGGTGTCGGCAAAAAGACTGCCGAACGTATCGTCATCGAACTCCGCGACAAGATCGCCAAACTCTCCGCGGTTGCAGGCGAAGAATTGCGCGCCGAGGATACCGCGAATGCCTCGGGAGATTCGATCTATGACGACTCGTTATCGGCGCTCGTGAATCTCGGCTACCAGCGCGCCGCTGCCGAAAAAGCACTCAAACAGGCGATGCAGGAAGGAACCGAGATCAGCGTCCAGAAACTCCTGCGGCGCAGTTTGCAGATCCTGGCAAAGTGACGTCGCACGAGTTAACTCGCACGAGTAACGCATTCATGCGTGACAAGCCGCTCGTTTTCGAAACTCGGTTCGGTCCGAGCGCCTCGGGTCGGCCGTTGTGAACTTGATGAAGCTTGAAGTCATAAACCGTAAACCTGAAATTCCGCGGTTCTCCGCGCCGCTGTTGTTCGTTCACGGAACTGGTCACGGGGCGTGGTGCTGGGACGAGAATTTTCTTCCATATTTCGCGGCTAACGGTTTTGATTCGTATGCGCTGAGTTTGCGTGGGCACGGCGCGAGTGAAGGCTCCGAGAGCTTGAAATGGACGTCGATCGCCGAATACGTGAGTGACTTGGCCGGGGTCGCTGCAACACTTGATTCCCCGCCGGTAGTCGTCGGACATTCGCTCGGCGGACTTGTGGTTCAAAAATATCTAGAGAAACAATACGCACCGGCGGCCGTTCTTGTCGCGCCGTCACCGTCCGAAGGGATGTTTCGCTCGGCGATGTTTTTGCGGCTGATGCACCCGCTCCTGTTTTTGAAGATCGGACTGAAACAGGATTACTCGATCATGTTCTCGACCGTCGAACTTGCGAAACGATTTCTCTTTTCGGCCGACGCCGACGAAGAACGTATTGCCGGGTACGTCCGGCGATTCGGGAAGGAGTCGTATCGAGCGAACCTCGAATTGATCTATAATTTGCCGGATGTTAGAAAGATAACGGCTCTGATGCTCGTTGTGGGTGCCGAAAACGATGCTCTCGTTGCGGTGCGCGCGATAGAGAAGACGGCGAGGGCATACGGCGCGGACTGCAGGATCTTTCCGGATATTGCCCACGATATGATGCTCGAGGAACGCTGGCGTCCGGTTGCGGACTTCATTATCGAATGGCTGGGGGGAAAGATTCTTTGATTTGAAATGACTGAAAATCTCGAAAATCTTGAAATTCGCGACCCGAACGCGCTCGATGAAGATCGGCAGTTCGAGTTGTCCCTGCGCCCGACGCGCCTCGGCGAATACATCGGCCAGCGCAAGGTCAAGGACAACCTGCGCGTGTTTATGAAGGCGGCGCTGACGCGGCGCGAATCGCTCGACCACGTTTTGCTGACCGGCCCCCCGGGCGTCGGAAAGACCACTCTGAGCGCGATCATTTCGAACGAAATGGGCTCTCAGTTGCGTTCGACGGCGGGGCCGATAATTGAAAAGGCCGGAGATCTCGCGGCTTTGCTCACAAATCTCGAGGAGGGCGACGTGCTTTTTATCGACGAGATCCATCGTCTCAATCCGGCGATCGAGGAAGTTCTCTATCCGGCGATGGAGGATTACAACCTCGACTTGATGATCGGTCAGGGCACGGCGGCGCGTTCGATCAAACTCGATCTTCCGAAGTTCACGCTCGTCGGCGCGACGACGCGGCCGGGACTGATCACCGCGCCGCTGCGCGGCCGCTTCGGCATCATTTTTCACCTAGATTTTTACTCGATCCCGGACCTGCAGACGATCGTCGAACGCTCGGCGAGCATTTTGAACGTTGAGATCGACGATTCCGGCGCCAACGAGATCGCTCGCCGTTCACGCGGAACGCCGCGCATTGCGAACCGTTTGCTCCGCCGCGTCCGCGACTACGCCGAGGTCGATTACGACGGTCGGATCACGATCGAGGTCGCGAAAGACGCATTGAATCGAATGGAGGTCGACACGTACGGCCTCGACGAGATCGATCGCAAGCTTTTGATGACCATCATCGAAAAATTCGACGGCGGCCCGGTCGGCCTGAGCACGCTCTCGGCGTCGATCCATGAAGAAAAAGACTCGATCGAGGAGATAATCGAGCCGTATCTGATACAAACCGGTTTCTTGAACCGAACCCCGCGCGGACGCACGGTGACGCGCCTCGCCTACGAACATTTCGGGTTGGATTCGCTGCTCAAAACGAGTATCACGCCGTCGCTTTTTGATTAGAAGAACAAAGTGTGAAAGCTGAAATTGCGACTCAGTTTTCAGCCATTAGCTGTCAGCTGTCAGCTATTATGAAACGCGCGCATGGATGGCATCCGAATCCATTGCAATCGCAAATCCCAATTCTGGAGGTTTGAAAAACCCCGCGGAGTCTTGCCCTGGACCCGGCAAGCGATGCTGTTTTTGTTGAATTCCTTGCGGCTTGCCGCCCGGATGTGCGGAAAGGCTCGGCCTTTCCGGGAGCGGCATCTCGATCGAGGCGGCTGCGCCGCCGATCTCGGGCGGGCGGCATAGCCGCAGGAATCCGGGAACGTTGAACGGAAAAGCCAAGCTTTTCCGCATATCCGGGCGGCAAGCCGCATTGAGTGGCGCAAATCCCCAATTCCGAAATCCCCAATTCCGAAATCCCAAATCCCTACTCTTCGTCTTCTCGTAGCTTTTCGAGTACCGAGAAATCTTCCAAGGTCGTGACGTCGCCGGCGATTGCGCTTCCGGCCGCGATCTCGCGCAGGAGCCGTCTCATTATCTTGCCGGAGCGGGTTTTTGGCAGCATGTCGGTGAACCGAATGTCATCCGGTTTGGCGAGCGCGCCGATCTCTTTCGAGACGTGATCACGCAGTTCCTGTTTCAGCTCGTCTGTTCCCGTTCGCCCGCCCTCGAGCGTGACGAAGGCCGAGATCGCCTGTCCCTTGAGATCATCCGGCCGTCCGACGACGGCCGCTTCGGCGACCGTTTCGTGCGAAACGAGCGCCGATTCGATCTCGGCCGTTCCGAGCCGATGGCCTGAGACGTTGATGACGTCGTCGACGCGGCCCATTATCCAGTAATATCCGCGTTCGTCGCGCCGCGCCCCGTCGCCGGCAAAGTAATTGCCCGGTATCTCCGACCAATATGCCTGCTGATAGCGTTCGTCGTCGCCCCAGATCGTGCGGAGCATCGATGGCCACGGATGTTTGATGACGAGGTAGCCGCCTTCACCGGCGGCCACGGGTTTTCCCGATTTTGTGACCACGTCGACGCTGATTCCCGGCAAGGGGCGCGTCGCCGTTCCGGGAACGGTCGGCGTCGCTCCGGGCAGGGGCGAGATCATAATTCCGCCCGTTTCGGTTTGCCACCATGTGTCGACGATCGGGCAACGGCCTTTGCCGATGATCTCGTGATACCACATCCAGGCTTCCGGATTGATCGGCTCGCCGACCGTTCCGAGAAGCCGCAGACTGTCGAGGTTATGTTTGAAAGGATGCTGTTCGCCCCATTTGATGAACGCGCGGATCGCCGTCGGAGCCGTATAAAAGATCGTCACCTTGTGCCGGTCGATCAGTCGCCAGAAGCGGTCCGGTTCGGGGTGATTTGGCGCGCCCTCGTACATAAAAACTGTCGCGCCGTTGGCCAACGGTCCGTAGACGACATAGGTGTGCCCCGTGATCCAGCCGATGTCGGCGGTGCACCAGTACACGTCCTCGTCCTTGAGATCGAAAACCAGTTTCGTCGAGTAGACCGCATGCGTCAGATATCCGCCGGTCGTGTGCAGGATGCCCTTCGGCTTTCCGGTCGTGCCGGAAGTGTACAGTATAAAAAGCGGATGCTCGCTGTCGAGGCTCGCCGGTTCCAATTCATCGTCGGCGATCTGCATCATTTCGTGCCACCAGTGGTCGCGGCCCGGGCGCATTTTGATCTCTGATCCTGTGCGTTTGTAAACGACGACGCTGCGAACCGTCGGTGTGTGAACGACCGCCTCGTCAACGGCGTCCTTCAGCCGGATCTCGGTTCCACGCCGAAACGCGCCGTCGGCGGTGACGATCATCTTGCATTCGCCGTCGTTGACCCGGTCGCGGATCGCTTCTGCCGAAAATCCGCCGAAGATGACCGTGTGCGTCGCGCCTATGCGAGCGCAGGCGAGCATCGCGATGGCGAGTTCGGGAACGAGCGGCATATACAAGGCGACACGATCGCCTTTCACGATTCCGAGTTTCTTCAGAACGTTTGCGAACTTGCAAACCTGGCGGTAAAGCTGCAGATAGGTCAGCGTACGGATCTCGCCGGGCTCGCCCTCCCAGATGATCGCGGCCTTGTTCTTGCGCCAGGATTTGAGATGCCGGTCGATGCAGTTGTAAGAAATGTTGAGTTTTCCGCCGACGAACCATTTGGCGTGCGGTTCTTCCCATTCGAGGACCTTGTTCCACTTTTTGAACCAGTCGAGGTTTTCAGCCTGCTTGGCCCAAAATCCTTCAGGGTCGGCCTCGGCCTCGGCGTAGAGCTTCTCGTATTCCTCAAACGACTTGAGATGCGCGTTCGCCGAAAACTCCGGCGGCGGCGGAAAAACGCGCGACTCAACCAACACGGATTTGATGTTATTTCCTTGATCAGACATAAAGATATTTTAGCACTTGCGATTTATGATTTCGATTGATTATTAGCGAAGGATTCTCAATGTCTCGCTGTCCGGAGTCGGTGTCGCGATCCTCAGATCCCGATCCCCGATCCCCGATCCAAAATCTAAAATCTAAAATCCAAAATCGTCAGGCTGGCCCCTCGATGTCCGGCACAAGTTCGGGATGTCCTTCGACCTCGGGATGTTCGGGAAGACCGTGTTCGCGGCGATCTTCGAGTTCGTCCCAGATCTTCACGTTGTGCGTTTCGGGCAGAGTCAGCGATCCGACGATAAATGTAATTCCGGCGATGATCATCGGATACCAAAGTCCGGCAAGGATATTCCCGGTTTGCGCGCAAAGCACGAGGCCGATCGTCGGCAGCAACCCGCCGAAGACTCCGTTGCCGATGTGATACGGAAGCGAGAGCGATGTGTATCGGATTTTTGCCGGAAACGCTTCGACCAGATATGCCGCGATCGGAGCGTAGACCATCGTTACCCAGACCATTTGGATAAAGATCAAAAGGACGAGCATCGTCGAATTCGCATTTGGAGCGGACGTTACAGGAACCGTCAGTTTCTGGCCGGCCGCGTCGGTCGTGTATGCGACGGGCGCGAGTTTCGGCTCCTTGGTGATCGGGTCGGCCGTCGATTCGATCGCCGCGACGTTGTTGCCCGCAAAATGAACCATTCCCTGATAGATCGGATAGTAGGACAGTACCGCGAGCAAACAGCCAGCCATCATTATCTTCTTCCGGCCGATGCGGTCCGAAAGCCAGCCAAAAAAGATGAACAGCGGGATCGACAGGACGATCGCCGCGGCGATGATGTAGCTCGCCTGAATGCGTTCGATCTTGAGGATGGTCTGCATATAGAACAACGCGTAAAACTGGCCGGTGTACCAGACCACGCCCTGGCCCGCGGTCGCGCCGAAGAGCGATATCAGGACTCGCTTCAGGTTCGCGCGGTTTGTGAACGCATCGACGAGAGGTTTCGCCGATGCCATTCCGGAGGACTTGATGTGCTCAAAGATAGGGGATTCCTTCATACGCATCCGTATGAAAAGCGACATCCCGACCAGAAATATCGAGATCACGAAAGGAATGCGCCAGCCGGCGGTGAACGAGTCGGCGCCGAATGCTTCCTTCGACATCCACGATTGGAGTCCGATGACGACCGCCAGCGAGATCAGCAATCCGAACGACGCCGTGATCTGAATGAAACTGGTGTAAAACCCGCGACGGTCGTCAGGAACGTGTTCGGCGACGTAAACCGCCGCGCCGCCATATTCGCCGCCGAGCGCAAGCCCCTGAAGGATGCGGATCACGATCAGCGCGATCGGCGCCGCGATCCCGATCTGACTGTAGGTCGGCAAGAACCCGATCGAGGCGGTCGCCACGCCCATCAGCAAAAGCGTCACGAGAAAAGCGTATTTGCGGCCGACGATATCGCCGATACGGCCGAAAAACAGTGCACCGAACGGCCGGACGATAAACCCGATCGCGAAGGTGGTGAGCCACATTATGTACGCCAGGTTTTCGTTGCCCGGAGGATAAAACAGCGGTGCGATGGTCGTTGTCAGGCTTCCGAAAATATAGAAGTCGTACCATTCGATGACCGTCCCGGCGGACGACGCACCGATCACCTGCCAGATCTTGTAGTCTTTCTTGGCGTGTTCGAGTTCAGCGGGTGTCGACATAGGCTATTTGCGAATTTCGATCTGCGATTTGCTTGCGAGTGTCGGACTAGGTGTGGCATCTCACGCAGAGTCCGCGGAGTTCGCAACGCAACGGTCAGGCGTTCTTGGTATTGACCTTCGCAAGACGCTCTTTTTCACGGATGAACACGGATGTTTTCTGATCGGAAGCATCTACTTAATGATCCCGTCTGCGTTCATCTGTGGTTAAATCAGCGATGGTTTTTCAAACTTCCCGTTTTGGAATTAGATCGATTCCGGGGATTCCAGAGATTCCGGGGATTCCAGAGATTCCACGAATTGCAAGATTCCAGAGATTTCAAGATTCGAAGGATTGAAGACCTGACCGAAGGGATTCGTGGAATCTTTGGAATCTCTCGAATTCCTAAAATCGCAAATCACTCCTCTTCCGGTTCTTCTTTCTTCTTTCCCGTCAGGATCTCGCGCATAACTTCGGCGCCGGGGATCAGTTTCTCCCACATTTGAGGTGCGGCGGTTGCCATTTCAAGCATAGACCGGAAGCGATTGTCGAATTCCTCCTTCGTCTTGAGATACGCGTTGAAACTGGCCGCCAGGTGATTTTTGAAAAAGTCCTGAACGGAATCCTCGCGCGAACGCAGGATCTGAAAGAGAAACTCGGTCGGGAGGATCGTATTCTTGTTCTTTTCTTCTTCGAGGATGACCTGGATCAGAACTGCCTTGGTCACGTCTTCCTTGGTCGTGGAGTCAACAACCTTGATGTCGCGGCTATTCCTGACGAGTTCCGCAAGATCGTCAAAACTGATGTAGCCCTTCGATTCGGTGTTGTAAAGACGACGGTTCCCGTGTCGCTTGATCACAAGCTGTCCATCATCGGCATCTTCAGTTTTCTTCTTTCGCGGCATCGTTGGGGAAGATTAACACAGAATTTCGGTCGAACTCACTGCAAAAGCGGCTTGAGGTGTCGTTTTTCATCGCGAGAGCTACAACCACGGAACATTATTCACTGTTTTGCGATACGTGTAACTTCTCTATTTCCATAATGTTCTCTTCTCTTCTGCATTTTTTTCTCGCAACTGCGAGATTTACGCTTGACAAAGTTTTTCCCATCGAATATCTTCAAATTGGCAAACGGGAATTGCCTGTATCAAATGGAATCATTTTTTAGGAGATCAAGACAATGACAAAGAAAGCAACAAATCAGGTTCAGGAAGGGCTCAACACGGCGATGGAACTATCGCAGAAAACGGCGAACACGATGCTCAAGAGCGCGGTTCAGACCGCGGAAATTACCGACCATTATGTTCAGGGACTTTACAAGGTCGCGTACGACACGAATATTGACGCGCTCAAGGTCGCGAAGAACTATTGGGACGCGATGACCGAACTTCGTCAGGACTGGCTGAAGCTTTTCTCGCAAACCGGAGAAAAAGCGATCGCAGCCGTCGGCGACATCGAACTTCCGTACCAAAAGCAGGCGACGGATTTCGTCGGCAATATGGTTGAAAGCGCCCAGAAGACGTTTGACAACCTTACCGCTCCGGCCAAATCGGCAGCGAAGTAATTTCTCTTCAACGAAAAGTCCGTGGTTGCTATAGACCGCGGACTTTTCTATAGTTGATAAGCCAATAGGATTTTGACCGATAACGCGGCCGTCCGGCCAGTATTTATTTCTAAGGAGCAGCAATGGCAGAAGCAAAGAAAAGCGCCAGAAAAACATCGGCACGGAAAACGGCCGAAACGCATTCGGAAACGCCGAAAGCGACCACGGCCGCGACGTCTGAAATGCCCACCGATTGGGCTCGAATGATCGTCAATCAACTTGTCGAGGCGCAGAAAATGTGGCTCGAGATCGTCACCCAGCAAAATGCCTTGGTCTTTAAGACAGTGTCGGAAGTGATGGGAATGACCGAAAACGCTCCGTCTGAAGCGCTGGCCAACTGGGCGAAACAGGCCGTCGAAGGCTTTGTCGCCGCGCAGAAACAGTGGTCCGAGATCGCCATCCAACAAGGAGAACAGATTATGAAGGCGGTCAGTTCGGGCGGAAATCTCGCGGATGCGAACCTGCTCGGCACGATTCAGGATTCGGCCGGCCAGGGTATGCAGACGCTCGTCAAGATGCGGATGGCGTGGCTTGACTTCGCGGCTCAGCAAAACGCGCAGATGATGAAGGCGATGAAGGATGGGATGAACCTCGACAGTTCGCACCCCGGCGCCGCACTTGCGGACTTCGCCCAATCGACGATGGCGAGCTACGTCGAGATTCAGAAACGCTGGCTCGACATGGCAGTTCAGATGCCGCTCTTTGGTGGCTTTAGCAAAGAAAAGTAAGCTCAGAGTTCCGCCTTCGGGCTGCCCCCGGCTGATAGTCAATACGGCGGCCGCCTTGAAGGCGGAACTCCGAACAATATATGGCAAAACACTCCGCTTCGAAGCGAAAATATCCGTGGACGACCAAGGTCGGCGATTCGTCGGTCACACTTCGGTTGATGACGGCCGCCGACCGCGATGCAATGCTCGCGTTCGGACGAAGCCTTCCGGAATCCGACCTGCTCTTTCTCGCGGTCGATATTACCCGCGAAGATGCCGTCGATGATTGGGTTCGCCGGGTCGAAAATGGTCACCTGCAGACGATCCTGGTCGAAATGAACGGCAAACTCGTCGGACACGGCAGTTTGCTGCACGAAGAACAGGTTTGGACACGCCACCTTGGCGGTGTGATCCTGCTGCTCTCGCCCGAAGTCCGCGGCAAGGGACTCGGGAACGTTCTTGCCGGTGAACTTTTTGCGCGCGCGGGCGAGTTGAAACTGAGAAAGGTTATGGCGCGAATGGCGGCGTCGCAGAAGGGCGCGATCCAGGTTTTCGAAAAGCTCGGATTCAAGATCGAGGCACTGCTCGCCGACTGCGTCATTGACCGCAACGACCGGACGCACGACCTGATCATTATGTCGTATGATGTGACAGGACTAACGGAGGAATGAATTGGGAATTGGGAATTCGGATTTCGTAAGGGCGCCGCCCCCGAATTGGTTTGAAATTGCTTCTCCTGACGATAAATCCGCAATCCCAAATCGCAAATCCAAAATCAAGATGTCTGCACCTGAGCTAAATCGCCGAATGTCTTCGCTTGATGCGGCGTTCCTTTATCTTGAAAAAAAGGAATGTCCGATGCACATCGGGTCGACGACGGTTTTTGACGGCGAGGTGACGCTTGAGGCGTTGACTCAGCACATCGACGAGCGCTTGCACCTGATCCCGCGCTATCTGCAGAAGGTCGTCCCCGACCCTTTCAATATTGGGCATCCGACCTGGGAAACCGACGAAGATTTCGACATCACAAATCACATTTTCGAGATCAAGAGCGACGTGCCGGTCACGCTCGACGAACTTTGCCGGATCGCCGGGGAGCTTCTGAGCCCGGTGATGGACCGCAAAAAGCCTCTGTGGGAGCTTTTCCTGATTCCGAATCTCGAAAACGGTCACACGGGAATGGTCTCGAAGGTCCACCATTGTATGGTCGACGGCATCTCAGGCGTCGATCTGATCAAGATCTTGTTCGACATCACGCCCGAAGGCACGCCCCCGCCGCCAAAGCCGGCTGCGCCGCCGAAACTACCGAAACCCGACCCGACGCGCGTTTTTCTCGATTCCCTTCTCGGGGCGATGCAGGAAGGAATGAATCGCTTCACGGAGATGCAGGCCGGATTGCTTTATATCACGCAGTCGGTTCTGAACCCGCAGAACGCCGAAAAACTTCCGCATCTTTCCGGAGTCTTGCCCGCGGTTTCGACACCCGCTCCGATGCTTCCGTTCAACGGCAAATGCTCCGGCGAGCGCCGACTTGCGTGGAGCGAGTATTCGTTCGGCGAGGCGCGCGCCGTGCGCAACGTGCTCGGCGGAACGGTCAACGACGTCGTTCTGACGCTGCTCAGCGAATCGGTCGCGCGTTATGTGAAAAGCTACGGGCAGCAGGTCGACGGCCGTGTCGTACGGTTTATGGTGCCCGTGAGTCTGCGCCAAAAAGAACAGCGCGGCGCGCTCGGCAATTTGATCTCGATCCTGCCGGTCGAGATCCCGCTCGATATCGACGATTTAGGCAAACGCTTCAACTACGTCCACAAAAAGACCGGATTGATGAAGGAAACGCATCTCGCCGAAGGACTTGGCGTAGTCGGCGCGATGTATTCAATGCTGCCGGCGCCGATCCAGTCGATCCTCGGAGCGGTAGCCGATCTGCCGTTTCCCCCGTTCAATATGGTCGCGACGAACGTTCCCGGCCCGCAAGTACCGCTGTATCTTGTCGGTAAGAAGATGACGGCGCATTATCCGTACGTCCCGATCGGTTACGGTCTCGGACTCGGCTGTGCGATCTTTAGTTACAACCAAGTTCTCTATTTCGGCCTCTCATCAGATGCTCAGGCGATGCCTGACGTTGAGAAGTTCAAGGAGATTCTCGATACTGTATTCGAGGACCTGAAAAACTACGCCGCGGCCCTGGAAATGAAAGCGGCGGCAGCAAGTTGATTTTGGATTTGTGATTTCGGATTTCAGATTTTTTTGACGACCGAAATCACGCCGGATTGAAGATTGGAATACTTGGAATATGGGGTTTGTGTTGTTATATTGAATTCCGCAATCACAAATTCCCAATCCGAAATCGTTTGATGGACATTTTAGAAGGCGAACTTGAGGTAATTACCGGCTTCGACAAGGAGATGCGGTCGCACGCGCTTCCGATCTGGTTCGAATCGCTGGTCGGCGTCGATTGGACGCTGCTTCATATTTCACCTGTATATTTTGGTTTCGGTGTCCCGAAGGGCGACGGGTCGGCGGTTATCGTCGTTCCGGGCTTCCTCGGTGCCGACGTCTATCTTTACGAACTCTATCTTTGGCTCTCGCGCATCGGCTATGCCCCGTATCTTTCGAACATTGGCTGGAACGCCGAGTGCCTGAATACACTCAGCGACCGACTGATCGAAACCATCGAACGCGCCTACAAGGAAACTGGCCGCAAGGTGCATCTGATCGGCCACAGCCTCGGCGGCGTGCTTTCGCGTTCCGCCGCGACCCAGCATCCCGAAATGGTCGAATCCGTGATCACACTCGGTTCGCCGTTCCGCGGCGTCCGCTCACACCCGCATGTCATCCAACTCGCCGAGAAGATCAGATTGCGGATCTTTCGAAAGGGCGACAAGGCCGAGTATCCGAGGTGCTACACCGGCCATTGCCATTGCGCGGCGGTTACCGCGCTCCATAATTTTTTCCCGAAGGACATCCGTCAGACGGCGATCTACACCAAATCAGACGGCATCGTCGATTGGCAAAACTGCCGCTCGCGATTTGAAGACAACAACTTCGAGGTGACGGGCACCCACATCGGACTGGTTTACAATTTTCAGGTTTACAAACTGATTGGGCGAAGACTCGCCGAGTGATCTGGCAACCTTCGGGACCCCCACAGAAACTACCGGCTAAAACCTATACGCTATCAGCTACCCCGAATCACTCCTTCACCGGACGCCTATTCACGACGAAACGGCTATCTGAAGACGATGTGACCGTAAAACAGCACGTTGCCGAGACAGTGCGCGAGGATCGGAAGCAGCAGGCTTCCGCTGACGAAACGGAGCCATCCGTAGGCGATCCCGCCGATCAATGGAACGGCGGCGGAAGCGGCGTCAAACGTCGGTGCTCCGTCTTTGATACCGATTCCGTGCCAGATGCCGAAGGTGATGCCGGTGATCAGGACCGCGACCCACGGAATACCGCCGAATCTGGGCTTGCGGTGAATCAATCCGAGCAGGATCGCCGGCGCAATCCCGCGATAAGCGATTTCTTCGGCAAATCCCGGCATCGTCAACTGAAACGCGATCGTCTCAAACGTCGGCGCGTCGGGCTTGAAAACGAACCCGATCGAAAGGCTGAGGCACAAGAGAACGAAAAAAGCGACAAACGACCGACCCGCATTGTCTTGCTGAATCTTCAAACCGAGCGCTTCCCGGTCGATCTTGAGGAGCGAAACGACGGTGACCGACAGCAGCAAGCTGAAGATCTTCCCTTCCAAGTTCCATTTCCCGCCGAGAAAATTGGTCCAATTAAAGACGGCGGGCAGCGACGTGACGAAGTCGTCAATCCCAACATATACGTCAAGTAAAAGGCCGAAGCCGAAAAGCAAATGTTTGTCGAACCATTTCAGCGCGACAAAAACTGAAAAACAAACGATCGCAAAGATCGCGGAACCGGCAAGTGCATTCATCGAACTCTCCCTCGGCCAGTAAGATGCGAGTTCGGGACCCCTTGTTAACAGCGCGGCGAACCCGGGCTCGCTGCCTTGTGACGACGTTGTTGCGATCTCCGTCTCGACGTTCCAAGATTCAGCGGGAAATTGGATTCCGTGATTCCGAGGCGGATTATCGGGCGCTTCGAGTCGTTGCCGATATCGCTGAATGCGTTCCCCGAACCCGAATTTCCCTCGACGTCAAATCACTGGTATCCTTCTCAGAAAAAACATCTATGTACAACGTTTCAATCCTTCTTGAAGACAGCGCGCGGAATGTTCCGGAACGAGTGGCCGTGGTCTGCGGCGAGCAGCGTTTCACTTACGCCGAGATCGACCGGCTCGCCAACAAGGTCGCCAACGGGCTCAGGCAGATCGGTATCGAGTCCGGCGACAAGATCGCGCTTTCGTGCCCGAATCTACCGTTCTTCCCGATCGTCTATTACGGAATTCTCAAGGCCGGCGCGACGGTCGTTCCGCTCAACATATTGCTCAAGGCACGCGAGATCGCCTATCACCTCAAGGATTCCGACGCGAAAGCGTATTTTTGCTTCGAGGGCACGGCCGATCTTCCGATGGGTGCGGACGGTTTCGCCGGATTCTCCGACGCCGACGAGTGTTTCGATTTCATATTGCTGAATCTCGATCCGGCGGGCGCGTCGCCGTACGAGAAATCGTTGACTTTCTGGCAGTTCATAGACGGTCAACCTGACGCGTTTGAGTCGGCGCCGGCGCGGCCCGACGACCCCGCGGTGATACTCTACACGTCGGGCACGACCGGCCAACCCAAGGGCGCCGAACTGACGCATCTGAATATGATCCAAAACGCGCGTCTGGCGGACAATATGTACGCCCGGAACCCGCACGACGTGCATCTGATCGCACTGCCGTTGTTTCATTCCTTCGGGCAGACGGTTCAGATGAACGCCGGATTCTACACGCGATCGACGCTCGTCCTGCTGCCTCGCTTTACTCCGGCCGGTGCGCTCGAAATGATGCAAACGCACGGCGTTACCTTCTTCGGCGGCGTGCCGACGATGTACTGGGCACTGCTCAATTTTGTCGGCGCAGACAGTTTCGACATCGCCAAGATCGCAAGCAACCTTCGGCTTTGCGTCGCCGGCGGTTCGCCGCTTCCGGTCGAGGTCCTCAGGGGATTCGAGTCGAAGTTCGGCGCGAACATCATCGAAGGCTACGGCTTATCGGAAACTTCGCCGGTCGCAACGTTTAACAAGCCCGGCGAGTCGCGCCCCGGTTCCATCGGTTTTCCCGTTTGGGGAGTTCAGGTGCGGGTCGTCGATGAAATGCAAAAGGACGTCCCGCGCGGCGAACTTGGCGAGATCATCATCCGCGGCCACAACGTGATGAAAGGCTATTACAAACGGCCCGAAGCGACCGCGTCGGCGATCCGCGTCGGCTGGTTCCATTCCGGCGACGTCGGACGTTTTGACGAGGACGGCTATCTGCACATCGCCGACCGCGTCAAGGATATGATCATCCGCGGCGGATTCAACGTTTATCCGCGCGAACTCGAAGAGGTTCTGCACGCGCACGGGGCTGTCTCGCTCTGCGCCGTCGTCGGCGTCCCGAGCGACGAGCACGGTGAAGAGGTCAAGGCCTATATCGTCAAAAAACCGGGTGCCGACTCGACCGAAGCCGAGATCATCGCCTGGTGCCGCGAAAATATGGCGAGCTACAAATATCCGCGGATCGTCGAATTTCGCGAATCGCTGCCGATGACGGCGACGGGAAAGATCCTGAAACGCGAGTTGCGATGACGCCGGCAAAGGAAACAAGGCGGTTTGCCCGCGAATTTCCGCGAATTTTCTTTAATCAGGTTCCGACTCGGGCCGATCCAATTTTGCTTCTGGCGTAAGTTAGTGTCAAAACAAACAAATAATTGAGAATTGAGAATTGATAATCGACCGGGCTACCTGATCACTCCGGAAAACATCCAGACGAAAGCGATGATCACGACCGCGCCGACGATATCCAGAAGGATTCCGTATCTGACCATTTTCATCAAGGGAATGTAGCCCGAACCGTAAACAATGGCGTTGCAGGGAGTTGAGACCGGAAGCATAAAGCCGAGGCTGGCTCCGAGCGTCGCTCCGAGCGCCGGTATGAACGGGTCCTGCCCTTGCGACGTCGCGATCGCGATCGCCACCGGCACCACCATATTCGCCGACGCCGTGTTCGAAGTCGTCTCCGAAACGATCACCGCCACGACAACCGATGCAACCAGCAAGCCAAAGCCGCCGCTGAACGGAAGAAAGCCGGTAAGTCCGCGACCGACGGCTTCGGCGAGTCCGGTTTGAAACGAGAGGACGCCGAGCGCGAAGCCGCCGCCGTAAAGAAAGATCACGCCCCAGTCGATCTTCACGGCGTCGTCCCAGGTGATCGCCTTTTCCCCCTTCTCGTTGCCGGGAAGAAAGAACAGAAGCATCGCGCCGAGAATCGCGCCGACGGCTTCGGGCATGCGTGAATTCAGGGTTTTGTAGATCGGGCTTTGCTCACCGGCGATGAGCGCGACGAGTCCGGGCGTCACCCACAAGAAGATCGTGATGCCAAAAGCGATGACGACCGACTTCTGACCGCGTGTCCAAGCGCCGAGCTTTTCGCGCTCGCGTTCGAGCATCTCGGCGCTTCCGACGATCTCTTTCACGCCGGCCGGCGCGAGTTTGTTGAGGTAAAACCAGAGGAATAGAAAGAGAACGACGACGATCGGAACGCCGATCATCATCCACTTGAAGAACGAGATGTCTGCGCCGCCGAGCTGCCGTATGAAGCCGATGCCGATGACGTTCGGTGGGGTTCCGATCGGCGTCGCGAGTCCGCCGATCGACGCGGCGAAACTCGTCATCAGCATCAGCGCGGTCGCATAATTCCGGCTGATCTTGACGCCGGTTTCCTTTTCCTGGTCCAGAAGAAAGGCGATGATCGAAAGAGCGATCGCGAACATCATCGCCGTCGTCGCGGTGTTCGAGATCCACGCCGAACTGAATGCAGTGACCGCCCCGAAGGCGTAGAGAATGCGCGACGGCTTCGCGCCGATAAGCTTGAGCGAGAGCACTTTGAACGCGAATCGGCGGTCGAGATGATGAACGAAGATCGCGCGGGCGAGGATGAACGAGCCGATAAACAGAAAGATCAGCGGATCCGCAAACGGCGCAAAGACATCCTTCGCCGGCGCGACCTGAAGAACCACCGCGAACGCCGTCCCCAAAAGTACCGACGCCGTCATCGGCAGCGATTCGCAGAGCCAGAGGATCACGACCGCCGCCATCACCGCCGCAAGCCGGTGCGCTTCCGGCTTCAGGCCTTCAAACGGCGCAAAAAGAATCGCCAAAAAAACGGCCGGCGCCAGCACAAAACCCGCCCGCTTGCGGATGCGCTCAAAACGCTCTTCGCCCTCGCTGATCACTTCCCTGATTTCAGGTTCCTGAATACTTGGCATTTAGTTTTGATTAGGAAACGGTCCCCAAATAAATCCCAATTCCGAATTCCCGATTTGGGATTTGGGACAACCCATAATTCAGATTGTAAATTCCTGATATTCCAGTTATCAGGTTGCGACCAAAAAACCTAAAGTCGCCAGGAACCTGCTTAACGGTGGTCCGGTGCCGTTTCTGACACAGATAGACACAGATAGATCGGATTGAAGCTGATGCTTCGAGATCAACTTTTCCTGGGGGTTCTCTCTGTCTCCCTTGAGTGAAACAAATCCGCTCCATCCGGTCAATCTGTGTTCATCTGTGGAGGAAACGCGATTAGTTTTCTTCAGGTCGGTTTTTCAAAGCTCCCAATTCCGAAATCAGAACACCATTCTCGCCCGCAGCGTCCCTTTTACTTCGCGCAGGATTTCGAGAGCCTCTTTAGATAGTTCCTGATCGACGTCGAGTATGACGTAACCGATCTCGTCGTTGGTTTTCAGATACTGGCCGAGGATGTTGATGCCCTTTTCCGAAAGACGCGAGTTGATCTCGGACAGAACGCCCGGAACGTTCTGATGGATGTGCAGAATACGGTGGGTTTTGTCCTGCAGCGGCAAACTCACCGGCGGAACCGTGTGCGAGCCTTCGGAAGCGCCGAACTCGACGTATTTGATAAGTTTCGATGAGACGTCGAAGCCGATATTCGCCTGCGCCTCTTCGGTAGATCCGCCGATGTGCGGCGTCAGGATCACGTTCGGCAAGTTCCGCAGAACGCTCTCGAAAGCGTCGCCGTTCTTTTCGGGTTCGTGCGGAAAAACGTCGATCGCCGCGCCCGATATCGTTCCGTTCTCGATAAAACGGCGAAGCGCGTCGAGATCGACGACGTCGCCGCGCGAGTAATTGAGCAGGATCGATCCCTTGCGCATCAGTTTCAGCGTGTCGTCGTTGATCAAATTGCGAGTGGATTTGTCCGACGGCACGTGCAGCGTGACGATCTCCGAGATCTCCAGAAGTTCTTTCAGTTCACGGAGTTGGCGCGCGTTGCCGTGCGGCAGCTTGGTGACGACGTCGTAGTAAAAAACATGCATCCCGAGCGATTCGGCGAGTACCGAGACTTGCGATCCGATGTTCCCGTAGCCGATGATCCCGAGCGTTTTGCCGCGCAGTTCGTAGCATCCCTTCGCGTCCTTCTGCCAGAGACCTTTGTGCGCCGCGATGTTTTTGTCGGAAATCTTGCGGATAAGCATCACCGACAGCCCAACGACGAGTTCGGCGACCGAACGCGTATTTGCGTGCGGTGCGTTGAAGACCGCAATTCCGCGACTCGCCGCCGCCTTGAGATCCACCTGATTCGTCCCGATGCAGAAACATCCGACCGCGAGCAGTTTGTCGGCCGCCTCGAGCACGCGTTCGGTCACGTGCGTTTTCGAGCGGATGCCGAGAATATGGACGCCTTTGATCGCCTCGACGAGTTCGTTCTCGCTCAGCGCGCCCTTGTGGCGGGTGATGTCGATGTAGCCGCTGAGACGAAGTTCGTCGGCGGCGGCGTCCGAAATGTTCTCGAGCAGGAGAACCTTGACCTTGCTGCGCGGATAGGATGTCGGTTCGGCTTTCATACTATACGGGAATTATAACGATTTGAATCGACGAGTTAAACCGGGCGGCCCGACGCTTTCAATTTCTTCGTGATTTGCAGATACTGAAAGCGATATGTCGAACCTTGCGCAAATCATCGTAATCGTCCTTGTCCTTACCGCGCTGGGCTCGGGAACTCTTCTGTTCATTACACTTAAATACTATTGGGGCGAACGCGGCACACCTCCGCCAACGGGCGAGGAACGGAAGCGCCTGCAGGAAGAAGAAGTTCGCCTGCGCGCAAAGCAGCTCGAATACAGCCAACGGAACAAATGGGAAACGCGGAGCGATAATTTCTTTGATAACACGAAGGGATCGGCGAAGAAGAACTGAGCGCGTTTCAATAACCACGTTCACGCCCGGCCAACGAATTCAGACGACGATTTTCGCCGCCTCCAGACCCACACCCCGCGCCGATCATATCCCAAAATGAATGGGTTTCAATTCACTCCAAATTCGGCTTGCATATCGGCGCCACAAAACGGCGGACATTGAAACACGCCTTGCGCGTGCTCCGCACGCTAAGTCGACGGCTCGTTACTCACCGCTCACTGCTCACTGACCACCGCTCACTGACCACCGCTCACCGACCACTGCTCACATATGAATCGTCAGATCGTGCACCCCCTCGGCGGCTTCCATCATCGATTCCGAAACCGTCGGATGCGCGTGGATCGTGTTCGCGATCGACTCGGCCGTCGCTTCGAGGCTCATCGCAACGCAGGCTTCGGCGAGAAGTTCCGTGGCGTGCGGGCCGATGATATGAACGCCGAGCACCTCGTCGTATTTCTTCTCGGCGACGATCTTGATGAAGCCGTCGGTCTCGCCGAGGATACGCGCTTTGCCGCTCGCCGAGAACGGGAATTTCCCGACCTTGACGTCGTAACCGGCCTCTTTCGCCTTGGCTTCTGTCAATCCGACGCTCGCGACTTCCGGATCGCAATACGTGCAGTTCGGCACGAGTCGCTGGTTAATCGGCTCGACCTTTTTGCCCGCAATTCGCTCGACGACCAGACAGCCTTCCTTTGACGCGAGGTGCGCCAGCCACGCGGTGTCGATGACGTCGCCGATCGCGTAAACGTTCGGCTCGTCGGTTTCGCAGTATTCGTTGACCTTGACCGTGCCGCGCGGATTGACCTTCACTTTCGTGTTCTCGAGTCCGAGCTTGTCGAGATACGGCATCCGGCCGATCGCGACGAGCAGCATTTCGGCCTCGAGTTCGACGTCTTTACCCTTCGAATCCTTGCCCGAGACCTTGACGCTCGACTTTGTCTTCGTCATTTTGTCCATCTTGACACCGGTCATACACTTGATGCCGCGCTTTTTGAACGCGCGCTCGAGTTCTTTCGAAACGTCGGCGTCTTCGAGCGGAACGATGCGGTCCAGAAGTTCAACGACCGTCGTGTCGCAGCCGAACCGCGAATAGACGCTGGCGAATTCGACGCCGACCGCGCCCGATCCGAGAACGACCATCGATTTCGGGACGTGATTGAGTTCGAGGATCTGATCGGAATTGACGACCTGTTTGCCGTCGACCTCAAATCCGGGAATCGGCCGGACGACCGAGCCGGTAGCGATGATGATGTTCTTGGCGTCGACCGTTTCCTTTTTGCCGTCGGCATACGCGACCTCGACCTTGCCTTTTCCGGCGATCTTGCCGAAACCGTTGAAAACAGTGACCTTGTTCTTTTTCATCAAATACGTGACGCCGGCCGAATTTTTGGCGACGACGCCCGATTTGTATTCCTGGACCTTTTCAAAGTCGTAGCTCAAACCTTCGGTCTTAAGTCCGAAGTTCTCAAAATGCTGAGCTTTTTCGTAAAGATGTGCCGCGTTCAGAAGAGCTTTCGTCGGGATGCATCCGCGAAGTCCGCAGGTTCCGCCAAGCCGCGCGTCGGCCTCTTTTTCGATCAGCGCGACTTTAAGTCCCATCTGCGAGCCGCGCACCGCCGCCACATATCCGCCCGGTCCCGATCCGATAATTACAACGTCAAATTGTTCTGCCATATGAGTCCTCGTTCCCAAAAGTATTAAAAGTGTAATTATAAAGACTTGAACGCAAAAGAAAAGCGGCGGCAAATTCCGGCGACGATGTTAACTTCAATGCGATGCAGTTCAAAGTGCCGATTCGCAAGCTCGCATCAGCAGCAGCGCCGGGAAATTTTGGCGCGGAGGGGCGTCAAACCTGACACCCGTTGATGTTATAATCCGGAACGATGGATCACAGCGAGGAATTTCTGAAGATTACGGCGAACGCGAAAAGGCGCGTCCGCGAACTGACCGTCGACGAGACCCTGAAACGAATCGAAGACGGCGCGACATTGGTCGACGTGCGCGAAGACTGCGAATGGAATGCGGGCCGGGCCGCCGGCGCGGTTCACGTCGGACGCGGCATAATTGAACGCGACATCGTCGGGCTTTACCCCGAAAAGGACGCGGAGTTAATCCTCTATTGCGGCGGCGGCTACCGGTCGGCGCTCGCCGCCGACAGTTTGCAGCTTATGGGTTATACGAACGTATTTTCGATGATCGGCGGGTGGACCGCCTGGAACGAGAACGGTGCGCCGGTCGAATCGGAGGGATTATGAAATATTTCGAATTTTTGTTGATTATGGTTGTTTTCGGACTGGTGGTCGGATGCCAGAAAGAGGCGGTTGTCGACCAGCCTGCGGGTATCCGGCAGGTCCCCGTTGAAGCAGCCAAGGCTGAGATCGACGCGAAGAACGCGCAATTCATCGATGTCCGATCGCCGGAAGAGTTCGGCGCGGAACACGCCGAGAAAGCAGTTAATGTGCCGCTTGAAAAGGTCGAAACCGAACTTGTAAAACTCGACAAATCGCGTCCGATCTACGTCATATGCCAAACCGGGCGACGTTCGCAACTGGCATCTGAAACGCTCGACAAGAACGGTTTCAAGGAAGTTTACAACGTCGAAGGCGGCACAAGCGCCTGGAAAAAGGCAGGCCTGCCGATTGAGAAGTGATGGGTATCGAGGAAGCACGAGAAAGGACGAAGCAAATCCAGTCTCAATTTGCCGAACGTGGTGACGCGCTCGGCTGGTTCGAGGCGCTCTACAATGAAGCCGCCGGAGACAACGAACGCATTCCCTGGGCGGATCTCGAACCAAACAAGTTTTTCGTTGAGTTCGCGCGGAAAAACGAGCTTGCGGGTTCCGGTCAAAAGGCTTTGGTCGTCGGCTGCGGACTCGGAGACGACGCGCGGTTTCTCGACGAATTGGGATTCAAGGTGACGGCGTTCGACATCTCGCCGACGGCGATCGAATGGGCACGGCGGCTGCACGCGGACCGTGAGATCGAGTTCGAAACGGCGAACCTTTTCGAGCCTTTCCGCGGATGGATCGGCGCGTTCGACTTCGTCCTCGAGGTGTACACGATCCAGCCGTTGCCGCTGACGATGCGGCCGGACGTGATCGATCGGATCGCGTCGTTCGTCGCGCCGGGAGGCGAGCTCGTCGTCGTCACACGCGGCCGTGAGGACGACGAAGAACCGATCGAACTACCGTGGCCGCTCTCGCGCCACGACCTGTCGAGATTTGAAGCTAACGGACTCAGTCAACGGTCGTTCGACGTAATGATGGGCGACGAAGATCCGCCGATCCCGAGATTCGTCATTTCTTACGGTAAGCCGTAAGCAGTGAGCCATGAGCGGTGAGCGGTGGGCAGTAAGCCGTGAGCGGTGAGCAGTGAGCAGTCAGTACCATCTGCCTTTGAGGCTGTGTCAAAACGCACGGTTGCCGTTTCGCTTTGTGTCTCAATGTTGCCACTAGCTTCAGCTAGTGGACCGGCAACCGATAAAAACCCGGCTTTAGCCGAATCATGGCGCGGGTTCGGCTAAAGCCGGGATCTTTTTCCCTTGGCCCACTAGCTGAAGCTAGTGGCAACATCAATACAAAAGGCAAAGCGTCTGCACAGAAGTCAAAGCATCTGCACAGCAATCAAAGCACCTGCACAAAAGGCAAAGCATCTGCATGGAAGTCAAAGCATCTGCTTATGCGTCCTGACAAATCCTTCTTAGCGGACGGTTGAACACAGCAGTTCCCGGAGAGAGCCCAACCCAACGACTGACAGCATTGAACCATCCGCTACCGCAGATGGTACTGTCTGCGTACTGTCCACTGCTCACGGCTTACTGCTCACCGCTCACGGCTTACTGCTCACTGCTCACGGCTCACGGCTTACTGCTCACCGCTTACTGCTCACCGCTTACTGCTCACGGCTTACTGCTCACTGCTCACTGCTCACTGCTCACCGCTCACCGCTCACCGCTCACTGCTCACGGCTTACTGCTCACTGCTCACTGCTCACTGCTCACGGCTTACCGCTCACTGCTCACCGCTTACTGCTCACCGCTTACCGCTCACTCTACCGCCATTGCCCAGCCGTTGACGTAGTTGTTCCGGCCGATCACTTCCCGGCCGGAGTTTACGAGACAGTATCCGACCACATAATTTCCGGGCGGCGGCGATAAGGTGCCGCTCGCAGTATATTGCCTCTGGACGGCATCGACCTCGACATTGAGATGGTTATCGCCGATCATCGGATTGACCGGGGCGGTCGGCGAGGCTTGATAGCAGACGGCGATCGCGGCGCGGGTCGTTGCGGATTTCGCCCCGAGCACCGCCGTTCCGGTTGCGACGATCTTCTGACCTTCGGCGACGGCGATCGTTCTGACCGGACCGAAAAACTGCCAGGTTGAGCCGGGAAAGACTTCGTAACTTCCTTCACCCGAAAAATCGACGACCGTCGCGGGGAGGGTCTTTGCCGTCGGGACGCCGTGATTCAGGGCTTTGTTGTTGGTAACAAACAAGAATGTACACGTCTGCAAAAACAGACACAGTAAGGTTATTTTCATTTGATTCTCCTTCAGATTTGAGTGTTTTCGGGGAGTGAGTCCCCGCCATACTTCGGGCGAAAAATTGAGCTCGGACGGCACTGGATGCCGTCGATAAATTCGACCGAATGGGTTAATTCTAACGAAAATCCTGGCAATTTCAAGTGCAGCTAGAATTCCGCGGGATTCCGAGGGGTTTCAGGCGATCCCGGAGATTCCAGAGATTCCAAAGATTTCAGGGGATTCGGGCGTTCCAGGAATTCCACGGAATTTCTCTAATTTCTAGAATTTCTGGAATCTGTGGAATTCCTGAAATCCGCAATCCAAAATCCAAAATCCAAAATCAGATGATCTCCGGGTTCTTGACGACCGCGATGAACGGCAGGTTACGGTAGCGGTTGGCGGCGTCCAGGCCGTAGCCGACGACGAATTTGTTCGGGATCTGAAACCCGCAGTATTCAATGATGAGTTCGGTCTTGATGCGCGGCTCGGGTTTGTCGAGGAGCGTCGCGATCTTCAGCGAGTTCGCGCCGCGCGAATCGAGAATCTCCATCAGACGAAACAGCGTCAAGCCCGTATCAATGATGTCCTCGACGACGATCACGTCCTTGCCGCGAATCGGGTGCGTCAGATCCTTGAGAATCTCCACGTCGCCCGACGAGACGGTTTCGTCCTTGTAACTTGAAACCGCCATAAAGTCGATCTTGAGATCTAGATCGATCTCGCGCATCAGGTCCGACAAAAAGATCACCGAGCCCTTCAAAACTCCGACCAGGACCAGTTCACGGCCCGCGTAATCGGCAGTGATCCGGCGTCCGAGTTCGGCGACGCGTGACTTGATCTCGTCCGCCGAGTACATTACTTCGAGGTTCGGGTTGGTGAATTCGGTGAACTCCGCGACTGTTTGCGTTGACATAGTTTTCGTTTAAGATTGATTGGATTTTTTAAGATACTATTGGAGCATCGTCCAAAGGTCAAATTTCGGGTTTATGGCAGATACAAAAGAAACACGAGAACGCGTCCGGGAACTCGTCAAACAGGTTCTCGCGGGCGTCCCGGCCGAGGAAACGCCGAAGACGAATCCGATCGAACGGGTCGTCGTCAATTCCCTGCTGGATAAGGTGGGAAAGGAGTTTGACCGCGACGAGTCCGCCAAGAGCCTGATCACGGAAGACGATCTGCGCGGACTCGAACCGGGTGCGAAACTGCGTGTTTCGGAAAATGTGAAATTCACGCCCCTCGCCGGCGACCTTGTGCGCGAACGCGGGATCGCCCTCGTCAAAAAGGAATCGCGCCGCGCGACGACCAAGGTGCGGAGCGTCGCGGTCGGCTGCGATCACGGCGGCTACGAGTACAAAGAAAAGCTTTTGAGTTTTCTCGCCGGCCTTGAATTGAACGTCCGGGATTTCGGCACAAATTCAAAGGACGCGGTCGACTATCCGGACTTCGCGCATGCCGTCGCGTTCGCCGTGTCTCGTCGCCAAACGGACGTCGGCATTATCATCGACGGTGCGGGGATAGGCTCGGCGATGACCGCGAACAAGGTTCCGAACGTCCGCGCCGCGGCGTGCTACTCGGTCGCACTCGCGAAAAACTCACGCGAGCACAATGGCGCGAACGTCCTGACGCTCGGCAGCGGACAAAACACTTTCGACGAGATCCGCGAGATCGTGATGGCGTTCCTAACTTCCGACATTTCGGAAGAGCGTCACCTGAAAAGGGTCGGGAAGATCGACGCGATCGAGCGAGAATATAAGAAATAGTTGTTTATTGTTAGGGATTAATTAATCACTGTAATTATTTATCTTTTCAGCCAACGCGCATAGAATAGAGGAGATGATTCGCATAACCCCAAAATCAGAGAAGACTCCGGACACGGCAACGGGCGCGTGGCCGACTATTACGGTCGGCCGCGGGCGCGTGGCCGAAGCCTCCTCGGAAAGCAAAATACGAAGCAAGTCAAACCGGACGATTTTGGGGCGCCGATCATCTTTTCGAACCGATTCGATTTCGGGCGCGGCTCGATTTCCAGCGTTCGACTGAATTTGCGGCGGTCGGGACCGTCTATCCGATCCGCGCTCGAACTCGAATCGGTTCGAATTTCCGCTCCGTGCGGAACTTCCGGATTTAGCGCTCCGGCACTTATGATTTATAATACCGAAGTCCTGAGTTTGGAGAACTTTTTATGAAAACAAAGGCAATTATCGCAATCACCGCCGTATTCGCTCTCGCGATGGCGGTCTTTGCATTCAATCAAACCAATTCCCCGAAATTGGGCACGGCCGATTGCTGCATGAAAAGCGATTCGTGCCCGATGAAGGACAAGAATGCCGATTCGGATCGGATGTCGAAAGCCGACAACTGTCCGATGAAAGCTAAGATGTCTGATTCGGAACAAATGTCGATGCACGACAATTGCCCGATGAAAGACAAAAAGTCCGATTCGGAAAAGCTGTCTGCCGACAACTGCCCGATGAAGGACAGGATGGCCGATTCGGAAAAGAAGTCTTGCGAGGACTGTCCGATGAAGGACAAGATGCAAAAAGACGACTGCCCGATGAAAGCCGATCGTGAGAATTCTTCAATGGACAACTGTCCGATGAAGAAGATGCGCGAGAAGCCGTCGACGGCGATAGCGCCCACGGCGGATTAGACTGCGGTATCAGCGGCGCTTGCTCAAACCAGGCAAAGCTGACATTATTTTTCTCCTTTTCGAAACGACAAAGGCAGCCAATGCAACGGCTGCCTTTGTCGTTCCGGATCTGAGGGCTGAAGGAAAACCAACGCATCCGTACGCGAGCGCGTGCCTTCCCGCAAAGGCGCCAAGTCGCAAAGTTTGGCAGCTGAGGTTTTGACGGATCGGGATCCAGCTAATTTTCCGTGAATCTCCTCCTGCGAGACGAAATTAACTTTGGCAACACTTAAACCCGAATTACGCAATGGCGGTTCATTTGGCAGATTGGCGAACGGCGTGCCAGTTTAATGCCTTTGCATCGGGCACGTTAAATAATCTTTTATTTGAGGGTTTATTCACCACATAGGCACAGAGAACACATAGATTTCCAAGAGATTCTATCCGGAATTACGCGTTAGCGGTCGATTCGGCGGATTGGCGAACGGCGTGAAGGAGAAACGCGGGCTAAATTAGATCCCTTTGCATCAGGCGGTTGAAATTGTGCTTCCGTTGAGTTTTTTCACCACATAGGCACAGAGAACACATAGATTTCCAAGAGAATTTATCCGGAATTGCGCAATGGCGGTCCATTCGGCAGATTGGCGAACGGCGTGAAGGAGAAACGCGGGCTAAATTAAATCCCTTTGCGTCAGGCAGTTGAAATTGTGCTTCCGTTGAGTTTTTTCACCACATAGGATCAGAGAACACATAGATTTCCAAGAGATTCTATCCGGAATTGCGCAATGGCGGTCCATTCGGCGGATTGGCGAACGGCGTGCCGAAGAAACGCGGGCTAAGTTATATCCTTGTGCATCAGGTAATTGAAATTGTGTTTCTGGAGAGAGAGCTGTTTGCCCACGAAATACGCGAAAAGCGCAAAAAGATATTATTTTCCGCTCGCTCTCGTGTATTTTGGGTGTTTCGCGGGAAAGAAAATCTCGAAAGTGAAATTTGGGTTTAAGCCGTCGCCCGCAACTTTTGCAGGCAGACGGCTTGTGTTGTTCGCGAAGATGTTTGAATGCCCCCGGCAGGATTCGAACCTGCAACCAACGGATTATGAGTCCGCTGCTCTAACCGTTGAGCTACAGGGGCATAGCCTAATCAGTTTAGTAAATCGGCCCGAAATCGGCAAATTTCACAACGAGATAAGGCGGACCGGCGATGAGGTTGCCGGTCCGCCTCGTTCGGGGGGTAGATTCTAACTTCTTGAGATTTTCCGTACTGCTCGGATAAACGAGAACCGTGCCAAGATCGGATCATAAAAAACGGTCCGCCGGGAAAGCGCGCCGTTGGCGGAATTTGAAAGAACCGATCTGTCGCGTCAGGCTTGATTCGCGGCGATCATTTTTTCGGCGAGTTTCTGAAACGCTTCTTCGACGCGTTCGCCTGACTTGGCACTCGTACGGAACATTTTCCAACCGAAATTCATCATCTGTTCGAGTTCGGCCGGAAGAACGTCAAACTGTTCGGTAAGGTCGTTTTTATTGAAAAGAACGATGAACGGCAAGCGCCCGACCTCGCGCTCGACCATCTGCTGAATCGAGAACGCGGTCACGAACGTTTCGTGACGAGTCAGATCGACGACGATAAAATAACCCGACGCACCGCGAAGAAACGATGGACGGATCTTGAATTCGGAGTCTTCGCCCTGAAGGTCCCACAGCAAAAGATTTACGTCTTCGTCGCCTGCACGGACCAGCTTTTTGTCGATCTTCACCCCGATCGTCGAATGATACTTGTCCGAATAGATGCTTTGCACGAAACGCCGCACAAGACTTGTCTTTCCGACGCCGGTTGCGCCAAGCATACATATTTTCTTCTGAATCATTTTTCTTCCAAAAGCACCTTGAAACGGACGCCGCACACACCGGTTCCGCCGGCAGTTCCGACGCCGACGGCCTTGAAACTCGAGCTGACGGACTTGAGAAGTTCCGAGCGGGAGTAAAGTTCCGCAAGGATCTTGTCGGCCCGAGACTGACTGATCTCCGCATTGATCTCGTCGGTTCCGGTCGGGTCGGCGACGCCCTCGATCTCGACCCGAAAACCGCGCCCGGCGGCCTTCGAGACGCGGTACAGATCTTCAAAACTGGCGATCAACGACGACACGGTTTGAGCCTCGCGATCGAGATAGTCCGTCGAACCACACACGAAACGGATATTCTCCGATTCGATCGCGCGCTTCAGCGATTCGAAACCGACCTGAAACGATTTTACACCGTTGAGCACGGGGGCGAATCTGCGGGATTCGTCGAACCACGTCCGTGGCGCATCGCCGTCGGCGAATAAGATTCCGTTTTCGTACGATAGCGTAACCCCTGCGGGCGGAACGAGCAAGCGCCGCGCGCGTTCCAGAACGAACGGCGTCGCGTTGTCCTGAAACGGTTTCCATATCTGTTGAACGTCGTCAGCGTCGAGCCGATACTCGGCGCGGATCGCTTCGGGATCGGCGGCGAGTTCGTCGCGCAGGCCGGAAATCGAATGCGTGAAAAACCCGCGTTCGGCTTCTGCCACGACAAATCCGGGTTCGCTTTTCAAGCGCGAAACGAACCCTGACCAACGCCAGTAGTCGCGAATCCAAAAGAACCCGAGAACGAGTGCCGCGACCAAAACAAGACCCGCAACTGCATTGAGCGGCGTCAGCGGCCCGCGTTTTTCATTCGCGCCGCTTCCGAGCTGAACCTGCAGACATCGTTCGAGCGTCGGGCGCGACCGTTCGAAAACGGATGCGTCGCCGCTGAAATCGCGAAACTCGTTCTCAAAATCGAACTGAACCTGTTCGATCGCCTCGAGAAGCGACTCGCGCAGAGATAGCGGAGCATTGCCGCGAATGACCGCCGCCAGTATCGAATCGGGACCGTACTCGATCCAGACCGAAAGGTCGCGGACCTTCAACGCGTCGAGCGTCGCGTCATCCGAAGATTTGAACGAATCGTGGACAAAATCCTGAATCGCCGTGAGCATCGCCGACACCATATCGCCGTCTTCGGTCGCAGCCGGATCGAGCGACACGTGTTGGAGCAGAATGCCCGTGTCCTTGTGAATCAGGAACACCTGCTCAACGCGGAAAAGCAGCGTGTTCAGCATCACGACCTCGCCGAACGGCCTTCCGGTCCGCATCGCCTCGAGCCGCCACTTCAGGCCTTTCGGCGAAAAACTATGTTCAAGGGTCTGGTTGAGCGACTGCACCATCTGGCCGAGCGCTTCGGCGATCGCTTTGCGGATCGCGGGACCGATTATCGGAAATATCGCCTCGGCGAGAATGCGCGGATTTCGGCGGGCCGACTGCTTGATGTTCTGTTCGACGACGGGAAGCGTCGCCTCGGCGAGTTGGTTGTCGCGCCGCGCGCTTTTCCTGAGGGCCGACGGAAGTACTTCGCTGACGCTTTCGGACTGGACCAGGATCCGGCGAAGCTCGATCAACTCGTTCTCCGAACCACCGGCGCCGGAAGACAATTCTGGCGTGTCGGGAAAACCGTCGGGATTGTCGACGCGGTCAGGCATTTGGATTTTGGAATCGGGATTTGTGATTTGTGATTTCCGCTAGCCGATACAGAATTACCGGACTTAAATTCCGAAATCGCCAATCCCGAATCCCAAATACTCCTAATCTGTCTCCGGAAGATTGAAGTCGTTGGTCAAACGCATCGCCATTTCGGTAAACAGTTCGGCCAACGCGGTTCGATCAGCCTTGTCCTCGCGGATTTCGGACGACTCGCGGTCGAGCGATCCGAGCATCTCGGCGTGCCGTTTCTGGATCTCGTCCGAAAGGTTTTTCGATTGGCTCAAAAGCTGTTGGCGCAGATCGCTCTCCGATTTCGCAGCCTGTTCGTTGATCGTCGCGACATTCTTGTCGAGGTGATGCGAAATATCCTTGAGGCCGTCCGAAAGCGACCGAACGGCGTCGGTCCGCGCGTTTTGCTCGCCGACAAGGCGGTCGGCGAGCGACTTCACCTCGCCTTTCATAAATTCCTCAAGAGCGTCGAGTTTCTTCCGCGTTTCGTCGCGCATATCGGAGATGTCCTTTGAAAGGCGCTCTTCCATACGTGCAAATCGGCGTTCGATATCGCGTGATTGCGAACCGAACAAAATATCTCTGATCTTGTCGATGTTACCGTCTTCAGCGGCTTCCGAACCGGCTTTCTTTTTTTCGGGTTTCATATGTTTACAGCTATTTGGGCCCTTATCTCATTGAATTTACGACTTAATCGCGCAACCGGCTCGGAGACGTCGGCCGCTGAACCGGCGGCGAGCTCAAGCTCGGCGCACAGATCCGCCATCATTGACAATCCGACGTTTGCGCTGCTTCCCTTAAGCGTGTGAGCGCGACGCCCGACCAAATTCAGATCGCCGCTGGCGGCATCTTTTTCGATCTTCGATATCTCGTCTCCTGCAAATCGAAAATACGTCCCGAATATTTCCTCTACAAAATTCGTTTCGCCGCGCGATTCAATCGCAGAGAAATTCTCCAAGACCTTGGGGGTAACGTGTTTAGTGATGAAATGTTGAAGCAAATCCGGCTTCAAGTCAAGATTTGATGACCCGAAAAAGTCGCCGCAGTATTTCTCCAAAGTGCGCAGCAGACTGTCGCCGGTCAGCGGTTTGCAGAGAAAGTCGTCCATTCCGGCGGCGATGCACTTGTCTCTTTCGATCTCTTCGGCGTGCGCCGACAACGCGATTATTGCGGTTGAACGGTTTCGCGTCGATGAATCACGGATCATCCGCGTTGCCGCATAGCCGTCAACTTCGGGCATCTGGCAGTCCATCAGGATCAGGTCAAAATCGCGCGCCGCGGCAAGTTCGACCCCTTTCGCGCCGTTCTCCGCGACCGTGACCCGGCATCCGTTCAGTTCAAGCATTTTCCGTATAATCTCGGAACTGATCAGGTTGTCTTCCACCAACAGGACTCGAATCGAGTTCGCCGGCGTTTCGGAAACGTGAATGTCGCCTGCATCGCTCAAACCGGGTGCCAGCGGCACCGTGAACCAAAATCTTGCCCCTTCGCCGGGCGAGCTTTCGACACCAATCCCGCCGCCCATCAATTCAACAAGTTCCCGCGATATCGCCAGTCCGAGACCCGTTCCTCCGAATTTGCGTGTCGATGAGATGTCACCCTGCGTGAACGGCCGAAACAGCGCATTGATCTGCCCCTCACCGATACCGATTCCGGTGTCCGCAACCTCGAATCGGATAAGGCCGCTCCCCGGCTCCGTCGGCGCGACGGTGACCCGGACCGACCCGTGCGACGTGAACTTGACGGCGTTGCTGATCAGGTTGTTCAGGATCTGCCTCAACCGTCCCGCATCGCCGAGATAGCTTTTGGCGATGTCCCGGGCGAATTCCGCCTCGAGCGCGAGTCCCTTCGCCTCGGCGCTCGAGCGAAACAGATTCAGCGTTTCACCGACGAGTTCCCGAAGTTCGAACGCCTCGCAACGGAGCCGCACCTTGCCGGCCTCCAGCTTGGAAAAGTCCAAAATATCGTTGACCGTTTCCAGCAGCGATGCGATGCTCTGCTTCAGCATCCCGACATAGTTCAACTGTTCGTCGGTGAGCTCAGTTTCGCCGAGTAAATTTGCGGTGCCGACGATACCGCTGAGCGGGGTGCGGATCTCGTGGCTGACATTGGCGAGGAACGCGGCCTTCGTTCGGGCCGACTCGAGCGCGGCATCACGGGCCTCGGACAGGTCCTGTTCGAACTCGCGCCGCTGCGAGACATCCTGAAAACTGACTGCGGCGCCGCAAATCTCGCCGGCTTCGATGATCGGCGTGCAGACATATTCGACGAACACGTCCGCGCCGTCTGCTCGCACGAAAACGCCGTCGCGCACGTGCGATGCGGTGCCTTCGGTAAGCGCGAACTGAACCGGACAAACGGCAAGTTCCTGTTCCGATTTTGTCTTGTCCGTTTTGAAGAACGTGAGATCGTAGGGATTTCCGAGGATATCAGCAGCTGCGGTCCCGAGCATTCGCGACGCCGAGTCGTTGACAAAGACAATCGTCCGCGAGCGATCGATGATCGCGACGCCTTCTAGAAGTGACTCGAGGATCAAATCGTTCAGAGATTCGCGGCCCGAAAGAATTTTTCCGATCACCGGGTTCATAGTTCAATTTACGATAGCCGTTCAACCCGGATTCTGCAATGGAAAAATTGCCCGCTAATTTCCGCGGATCCGCGGGAATAAGATTCTGTCCAAACCCGCACGGGCAAACCGCTTTTCAACAGTTTGGCCGGTCCAGTGGCCCAATTTCAAGACCCCGCTTCTTTCGCAGCGCTTTGGACCAGATTTCCCTTCGCGCGGATTCGCGGAAATTAGCGGGCAAAATTTCGATATTGCGCAATTTGGGTTGAAAGGCGTACTTGAAGAGAAACGCGCAACACGCTTTGATATTCGAACGGTCTGCAAATCGCTAAAGCGCTGCAAAAGCGTCGTTTCCGGTCGGATTGTGGAGATGGCGGGTGTCGTTGATGGCAAGGACGCGGACGTTGTTCCGGCCGCGGATCTCGAAGCGGTTGATCCCGCAGTTCGAAGTCACGAGCCACGGGGTTTGTTTCGTAAAGCGGTTGATCGCACCGATCATCTGAAGCGTCAAAAAGCAGATCGCCCCGGTATGCGAGAAAACGGCGACCCGTTCGCCGCGGTGCGCGTCGATGATCTGGCCGAGTTCACGATTTGCACGCCGCAGCAAGTGCCGGTAACTCTCGCCCTTGGTAATCGTGTGATTGATGTTTCGGTTGACGAGGGCGTAGTAGTCGTCCGGGTGCAGCTCCTTCGATTCGTCGAAAGTAAGTCCTTCGAGGACGCCGACGTGACGCTCGCGAAAGGCAGGTGTTTGAATGATCGGAAGGCCGAGCAGGTCGGCGAGCGGTTGTGCCGTCTGAACGGCCCGAAGCAGATCGCTTGAATAGATCGCGTCGATCCGTTCCCGAGCGAGCGCTTCGGCGGTCGTGGTTGCCTGTTGAAACCCTAGATCAGACAAAGGTGTCGCCGAATGGCCGCCGAAGCGTCCTTCGGCGTTGCCGGCTGATTGGCCGTGTCTGATGAGATAAAGTCGGGTTACTCGCATTTTGGAATTCGAATTGGGGATTCGCGACTTCGGATTGTCCGTGACAACATTGGCCCAACAAACTCCGAAATCGCCAATCACAAATCCTAAATTGTTAGGCTGCTTTCACTTCGGCCTTCAGCTTCTCGGTTTGATAATGGGTTGTCAGGCCGTTGATAAACTCGTCAAGCGCGCCTTCCATAACCAGATCAAGCTGATAGACCGTCAGGCCAATGCGGTGGTCCGAAACGCGGTTTTCCTTAAAGTTATAGGTTCGGATCTTCTCCGAACGGTCGCCGCTGCCGACCATCGATTTGCGTTCCGCTGAAAGCGCGTCGTGTTGCTTCTGTTCTTCGAGTTCCTGCAGACGCGCGCGCAGGATGCGCATCGCCTTCTCTTTGTTCTTGATCTGCGATTTTTCATCCTGCATCGAAACCACGACGTTGGTCGGTAAATGCGTCAGTCGAACGGCAGAATATGTCGTGTTGACAGACTGCCCGCCCGGACCGCTCGAACAGAAATAGTCGACACGGAGGTCCTTCGGATCGACCTGAACATCGACTTCCTCCGCTTCCGGAAGCACGGCGACGGTGATCGCCGAAGTGTGAACCCGTCCAGCCGTTTCCGTCGCCGGTACACGCTGAACGCGGTGGACGCCCGATTCGTACCGCATCTTCGAATACACTCGCTCGCCTTCGATCACGGCCGATGCTTCCTTGATCCCGCCGACGCCGGTTTCCGAGGCTTCAAGAATCTCAAACTTCCAGCCTTGGCGTTCGGCGTAGCGCGCGTACATCCTCAAAACTTCCGCCGCGAACAACGTCGCTTCGTCACCGCCCGTTCCGGCGCGGATCTCGACGATAACGTTTTTCTCGTCGTTCGGATCTTTCGGAAGCAGCAATACCTTTAGTTCTTCCTCCGCGCGCGGAAGTTTTTCCTCGATCTCGGCGATCTCCATCTGCGCCATTTCGCGCATTTCGTCGTCGTCGGCCGCGTCTAAAAGCTCGCGCGCGCCCGCGACTCCCTGGATCATCTTCTTGACCTCACGGTACTTTTCAACGATCTCGCCGAGCGAGCGATGCTGTTTCATCAGCTTCGTGTACGCAGCGATGTCGGAAGTGACATCCGGCGCCGAAAGCTGCTCGGTGATCTCTTCGTAATTCCTTTCGATCTGTTCCAGTTTTTCTAACATTTCTTGTTTGGAGTTCCGCCTTCAGGCGGCATCGGTTCGGAGTTCCGCCTTCAGGCGGCGGCCGTGTGAACGCGGAACCCGAAGCGAAATTAATTCTGCGGTTCCAGGTTCAGCGATTCGTTCAGCGATACGATCGCAACTTCAAGTTGGTCGTCGTCAGGCTCCTGCGTCGTGATGTTCTGAAGCCAAAGGCCCGGTAACGTCATCAGCTTGAAGATCGCACCCGATTCTTTCTTCGCCGCATAGCGAATGACTTCGTACGAAAGCCCGGCGACGAGCGGCATCAGGGCGATGCGAACAATCAGATTCAGCCACATTGCCTCGAAATTGATGACCGAAAAAAGGACGATCGCGACGAGCATTACGACCATCAGGAACGATGTTCCGCAGCGCGGATGCTGCCGTCGCTGTGTCCGTGCGTTGTCAACCGACAAATCGAGTCCCGACTCCCAGTTGAAAACCGTCTTGTGTTCAGCACCGTGATACTCAAAGACGCGCCGGATGTCCTTCAAAAAAGACATCGAAAAGATCATGATGACGAAAAATACCATTCGGATCAGGCCGTCGATGAGGTTGAATCCGACCCAGCCACCGAACGTATCCAACTTGATCTTCCAAACGTACGCTTTGATGAATTCAAGCCAACCGGCGTCAGCGGCGACCGTCGGGGTCGCCGCCCAGCCAAGCGACATAAACAGCAGATTCGTCAGCACGAGCGGCGCGACGATGAACAACGCGATGTTGAACGCCAGCGCAAAGATGATCGAGCCGACGGCGCCCGCAGATTGCGAGGCCTTTTTGTCTTTCGACTTTTCGGGCATTATGACCTTCGTCTTAGCCTTCAGAAAATCCTCGTCGGTCGTTCCGTCCACCAGCACCGGAATGGTTTCAAATCCTTCGTTCTTTGCCTTTTCCTTGGCTTCCAGGTCTTCTTCGAAGATCTTCGCCGAGAAGTTGAGGGCTTTGATTCCGAGCGCCATCGACTGGATCAGCGTTGCGCCGCCGCGGATCACGGGGATATTCATCCATTTGTATTTATCGCTGAGGCGCGGCAGTCTTTCCGCAGTCGTGACGATCGTCCCGTCCGCGCGACGGCACGCGATCGCGTATGCCGACGGCGTCCGCATCATCACGCCTTCCATAACCGCCTGACCGCCAACGATCAGATCCTTCTCAAGCGACAAGAACAAATGTAAAAACTTTCTCATAACCTATCTAAAGTACGATGCCGTTTGGAAATCCAAAGTTCGAATTATTTGTGTTCCGGGTGCCGGCGTCAATAAACGCCTGAAGGCGTCACTCGTACGTTTCGAAATCCAAAATCCCCAGCCCAAATCCAAAATCCAAAATCCCCAATCCAAAATCAAACTGACGCCGGCGTTTTCGGATTCCATTGCTCAGGATTTTACACCACAAGCGAACGGCGCGAAAAAGCGTCGGCGTCAGATTGTTCTAAGCTAGTATTGACCGTTGATCAATCTTAAATTATTTGCCACGTGCATAGCGCTTGTTAAAGCGGTCAACGCGTCCGGCCGTATCGACCAGTTTCTGTTTGCCGGTAAAAAACGGATGGCACTCCGAGCAAATTTCTATGTGCAGTTCGTCTTTGAGCGTCGAGCGGGTTTTGAAGTTGTTGCCGCACGCACACGTAACGGATATTTCGTTGTAATTCGGATGTATTTCAGGTTTCATTTTTTCAAATGGTCTCCTATATGTTTAAGATAGCGTCCAAAACGCAAACTACAATAATAGGCTCACCGATACGGAACCGTCAAGCCGATTCGATTTCGGACTCGGGATTTATTATTTTTGATCCTCTTTGCCGCTCCGCGCGACCCCCGCGAAGTACGACTCATATCTCTTCCGCAAGAAGCGATTCCAATCGCTGTTCCGTGATCCCGTAAAAGGCCTTGAGCGCCCGGATCTCGTCGTCAAATCGTTTGAAGTCGGCCGGTTTGCTAAGGCGTGTTGCCACGATCATATTGTTTTTCGGCGTGTGCTCGGTCGACACGAATTCGAAAACGCGCGTCGAATAACCCGATCTTTCGAGAAGCAATGACCGCATTCCGTCGGTGATCGATTCTGCTTCGCGCTCCAGAAGCACACCGTGTTTGAGGATGTCGCGGAGCATCGGCGGCGGTTTGATCTGCGGACGCAATTCCTGATGGCAGCACGGGGCGACGACGATCAGTTCCGCACCTGCATCAATACCCTTGAAAATGGCATCGTCCGTCGCGGTGTTGCACGCGTGTAGCGCGATTAATATGTCGACGTTTTCGAGAGTGTGGTTGTCGATTCGTCCATCGACAAACTCAAGACCGTCAAACTCCGATCCGCGCGCAATGTCGTTGCAGAGTCCGACCAACTGCGTCTTTTCATCGACGCCCGTCACCGAAACATCGAGGCCGAGAATGTTCCGAAAATAGTCGTACGCCGCAAACGTCAGGTAGCCCTTGCCGCAACCCATATCGACGATACGGATCGATCGGCGGTCTTTCAGGTTCGATTTCTCGACGAATCCGTCGAGAGTTTCGACAAAACGGTTTATCTGCTTCCACTTGTCGTGCTGCTTATCACGGACCTCGCCTTTGTCGGTCGTGATCCCGAGTGCCCGCAGATAAAATCCGTCGACGTTGACGTATCGCTTCTTTTCACGGTCATGGTCGAGCGCGGGCTTCGCCTTGAAAGTCGGTTTCGCGACATTCAGCCGGGATTTCCCCTTCCGCCCGACATCGAGTTGAAAATCGTGCTCGGTCGTAAAGAGATGGCCCGCCGAAAAGTCCGCTTCGAGCAGTTCGCGCAGAATCCTGACGCCGTCGGTAAACTCGTGATTTTTCGCCGTGTCGCGTGTATCATACCGATAGAGAAAAAAGAGGCGCGCGCCCTTGCGTGTTTCAATTGGACGAATAAGCAATTTCTGAAGGTGCTCGTCCGCGCCCTTGTACTTTCCCAGAGTCATCTTGACGAATTTCTCTTCGTGAAGACTTTTGGCGAATTCGGCGATAAATTTTTCGATGTTTTCAATCATTTAACACGACGCGGCTTATAAAGAATCATACGAGAAACCAATGAAGACAATCAACCAAAACGACTTTTTGTATTCAATGCTCGCCTTGATCAAAGAGACGTTCGAAGGAACCGAAACGGACTTTGGGACGATGTATCTCGACAAAGAAACGTCGTTGTTCGCGACGCTCGACAAAGTCGATTCCGAAACCGCTTCGCGGTCGCTGACAGAGGACGGGACGACAATCGCCGCGCATTGCGAGCATCTCAGGTTCTACATCGATTTTTTGAACAATTATCTCAACGAAAAATTCGAGATCGTTGATTGGAAAGAGAGTTGGAAGACGCGGACAGTCTCGAAAAAGGACTGGAGTACGCTCCGCGGAAAGCTGCATAAAGCTTATCAAGCGGTGATCGACACGTTCAACGACGTCGAGACCTGGAACGACCACAAGATCTCGGGCGCGCTTGGAATTCTGGCGCACACGGCGTATCACCTGAGCGCGATTCGGCAGATTTTGAAAGTAATGAAGGCATAGCGTGATGAACCAAATTGAGAAGGACTATTTTTTGAGATCACTTGCGTTTCTTTTGCGCGAAACGTTCGAAGGCTCGCCCGAGGGGCAGCCGAGCGCTTATCTGGATCGCGGCGTGGGGATCTTCCCGAGTCTCGATGCGGTCAATGCCGAACAGGTCTCGCGCGTTGTCAACGGAACAACGGCCGCGGCGCACACCGAGCACGCGAAGTTCTATCTCGACCGGCTTCGCGAGTTTATGACCGGCCGCACCGAACCCGTGCACTGGGAACAAAGCTGGCTGATCGAAACGGTTGACGATGAAGAATGGGAAGCGCTCCGGGCATCCGTTCGCAGTTCGTATGAAGAAACGCTGCGGTGTGTCGCCGAAAACGAGTCTTGGGACGAACGAAATGTCGGATTGGCAATGAGTATGATCGCGCATACCGCATATCACCTCGGCGCAATCCGCCAGCTGCTGAAAAGCTAGATTCGATCGATGAGTATGAATTTGTTTCACTTAGCCTTTCCGGTACGAGATCTTGCCGAGGCGCGGGAATTTTACGGCGGCGTCCTCGGCTGTGATGAAGGCAGAAGCTCGGACGAATGGATCGACTTCAATCTCTACGGCCACCAGATCGTCGCGCACCTTGCGCCCAATTCGGGCATCGTTCATCGCAACGAGGTCGACCGGGATCACGTCCCGGTCCCGCATTTCGGAATCGTTCTGCCGATGGACGAGTGGCGGGAACTGGCCGAAAAATTGAGGACGAAAGGCGTCGCGTTCGTCATCGAACCGAAGCTCCGATTTCAGGGCGAGGTCGGTGAACAGGCAACAATGTTCTTCCTCGACCCGTCGGGTAACGCGCTCGAGTTCAAAGCTTTCGCCGATTTTTCTCAAGTTTTTGCGAGGTAGGGACCGTTGCCGTCGTTCGGAATAGCTGAAAACGGATAACTGAAACCTGATAGGTGGCGACGACCAACTATCAGCTTTGATCTATCCGTTTTCAGCTATTCCGAAAGAACATACCTTCGCGGTTTGGTCCTCGCAATCGCTTAGAAAGCTGATAGATGACTAACAGCCTTAACCTATCCGCTGTCAGCTGCTCCGAAACAAGTTTTTGAAGTGTCACAGGTGCCTAATGAAAAGATTCATCGCTGTCCTTTTATTGTCAGTTATTTCAATACACGCTCAGACCCGTGAGATCGCGGTAACGATCGACGATCTGCCGGTAGTTTCGACGCGAACTGACATCGAAACGCGCCGCGGGATCACACGGAAACTGCTTGGCCACATCAAGAAGGCGAAGGTGCCGGCGATCGGTTTTGTCAACGAAAACAAGCTTTATGCCGGCGATAAGCGCGACGAGACACAGGTCGAACTGTTGCGAATGTGGCTCGCGGCCGGGCTCGAACTCGGCAATCACACGTTTTCGCATATGAGTCTTCACGACAACCCGCTCGATAAATACGAAGCCGATATTCTCAAAGGCGAGATCGTCACGAAGGAACTTCTAAAGGCGAATGACAGGCAGATCCGGTACTTTCGTCATCCGTATCTTTGGACGGGTTTGAGTCTTGAGACAAAGAAAGACGTCAGTGAGTTTCTTGCCGAACACGGCTACACCATCGCGCCGGTGACCATCGATAACAGCGACTGGATCTTCGCACGCGCCTACGACCGTGCTTTCGACAACCGCGACAGAGCCGCGATGAAACGCATCGGCGCGGCATATGTTCCGTACCTTGAATCGAAAGTCGATTATTGGGAAAGGCAGTCGGTAAAACTCTTCGGTCGCGAGATCAAACAGATCCTGCTTCTTCACGCGAATTTCATCAACTCGGATTATTTCGATGACATCGCGCGAATGCTGAAGAAACGAAAGTACAAGTTCGTGTCGTTGGAGGAATCGCTCGGTGACGAGGCCTATCGTCTGCCCGACCGTTTCGTCAAACGCAACGGCATTTCGTGGCTCCACCGCTGGGCGATCGACCGCGGAAAAGAGCACATATTGCCCGGCGAACCAACCGTTCCGGATTTTGTCCTCAAGTTCGCCGGCCTTGAATCGGAATGAAACTGCCAATTAATTGACTGCTCCGTCAACGAGTCGTTTTATCCCGAGCGGATTTGCGTCCTTCAATTCATCAGGCAGCGCCGCTTCCGGGAAATTCTGATAGCAAACATACCTGCAGAAACGATCGATCGCGCGTGTTCCGACGGCGCTCGTGCGTGAATCCGAGGTTGCCGGATACGGGCCGCCGTGGACCATCGCCGCGCCGACTTCGACTCCCGTCGGATAGCCGTTGAAGATCAACCTGCCGACTTTGGTTTCGAGGATCGCGATCAGGTCGGCAAAATCCGCAAGATCCTCGGGCGTCCCGTGAATCGTCGCCGTCAACTGTCCCTCCATTGATCGGGCGATCCGGAGCAGTTCATCGCGTTCCGAGGATTCGACGAGCAAAGTCGTCGGTCCGAAGATCTCGTCGGCCAGCTTCGGCCTGGCCAGGAACGTCGCGGCGTCTGTCTCGAAAACCGACGCTTCAGCGCCGAATCCGCAAAGATCGTGCGTTCCGCGGGTTGTTTCGAGATCGCGTTCGTTGCTGAGACGTTCAAAGTTTCCCAGAATTCCGGCAGTCAAAAGCGGCTGAGGCGCCGTGTCTTGAATCAGCTCTCCGAACTTTGCCTTAAAGGCGATCGTTTCGGCTATCTCGGGAATGATCACGATGCCCGGCTTGGTGCAAAACTGACCGGCCCCCGTTGTTACCGACACGTGAAGTCCCGAGGCCAATGAATCGGCGCGGTCGCGCATCGCGCTCGGAAGAATGAAGATCGGATTCACCGAGCTCATTTCGGTGTAAACCGGAATCGGTTCGCTTCGGGCCGCGGCGATGTCCATCAGCGCCCGCCCGCCGGCGCGCGAGCCGGTAAAGCCGACGGCCTTCACGTCGGGGTTTCTCACCAGCGCCTGACCGATCTCGTAGCCTTTCGAGAATATCAAGCTGAAGACGCCTTCCGGGAGTCCGCATTCCCGGACGGCGTTTGAAATCGCCGTGCCGACCAACTCAGCCGTTCCCGGATGCGCGAAATGAGCGTTGACGATGACCGGACATCCCGCCGCGAGCGCCGAGGCCGTGTCGCCGCCGGCAACCGAATAGGCGAGCGGAAAATTTCCGGCGCAGAAAACCGCAACGGAGCCGAGCGGCCGCAGCATCGATCGCACGTCCGGCTTCGGCAGCGGTTTGCGGTCCGGATCCGGCGTGTCGAGCCGGGCGTCGACCCAGTCGCCGCGCTCGACGAGATCGGCAAACATCCGGAGCTGAAAACAGGTCCGGCCGCGCTCGCCGACGAATCGCGCGTTCGGCAACCCGGTCTCGAGCGAGGCCCGTTCGATGAGTTCGTCGCCTAGCGATTCGATGTTGTCGGCGATCCGTCGAAGAAATGCCGATTTTTCAGCTCCCGAAACTCGTCCGTAGGAAATTCTCGCTTCGCCGGCGAGTTCGCAGGCACGCTCAAGTTCGGCAACGCTCGCTGAATGAAAGTCGGGACCGACGGCCTCGCCCGTCGCCGGGTCGAATGCCGTGAAAGTTATCGCGGATTCTGAACCGCGCTCGAAGCCGATGATGGATCTTCCGAGTAATTTCATAAGATTACGAATTTAGCCTAACTCCGCGGCCGATTGCTCAGCGCGGTTTCGATTATCGCGACGGTTTCTTCCAATTCGCGGCCCGCCAGTTCGAGTCGCGGCGGCCGGACGCGGGCGCTGCCCATTCCGACCTTTTCCTGCACAAGCTTGATCAGCTGGACAAACTTCGGGACGGTGTCGAGCCGCAGAAGCGGCAAAAACCAGCGATAGAGTTCGAACGCCTTCTCGCTTTCACCGTTGATCGCATAGTTGAAAAGGTCGACCGATTCTTTCGGAAAGGCGCTCACGAGTCCGGCGATCCAGCCGGTCGCTCCGGCATCGATCCCTTCGACGATCGCGTCGTCGACACCGACGAAAATCGCCAATTTGTCGCCGATCAGCGCGCGGATCGCCGTTACGCGGCGGACGTCTGTGCTCGATTCCTTAACCGCCTGAAGATTCGGAAACTCGTCTGCCAGTTCCGCAATTTGCTCCGGCAAAAAGTCGGTTCCGTATGCGACCGGATTGTTGTAAAGCATACACGAGAGCGGGGTCGCACGAAAGATTTCGGCGAGATGGAACTTAAGTTCGCGCCAGTCGCCGCGATAGATATACGGCGGCAGGACCATCAGCCCCGAGCAACCCGCCGACTGCGCGGCGCGCGCTTGAACGACAGCATCGGCGGTCGAGTACGAAGCGATCGCCGCGATGACCGGAACCCGCGAGCCGACGGCCGCGACGCAGGTCTTCCAAAGCGCGGTCTTTTCGTCGAGCGAAAGCGCCGCGCCCTCGCCGAGGCTGCCGTTGCTTACGATCCCCGTGCAGCCGTTATCGACCAACCAGGCAACGTGCCGTGCGGTAAATTCGTGGTCGATCTCGAGATCCTCGTCGAAACAAGTAGTGATTGCCGGCATTACGCCTTTCCATTTCATTTCATTCTCCATAAATAAAGTTGTTGCCCGCAAATGACGCTTCGCGGTCTAAAGATCTTCGACTCGAACCGGAAAGATCGGCGGCCTAACCGTGTCCGGCTTCCAGTTAAACAAAAATTGGGTCGCACCGCCACAGACACGGCCCTGACACGGCCCCATACCGCAGCGTGTTTGCAGTTTCGCGTCACGAAAACTCTCAAAACCCTTGAGCGATTCCAACTTAACGTCTTCGCACCGGCAGACGATCGTATCCGGCTGCGGGACGTTCTTGAATTCTTCCCGAAGTTCGTAACAACGGTCGAGCGACGCGGCGAAAGCGCGATACTTCTTCCGCGTACTGAACAAGCGGCGCGCGTCTTCGAACTTCCCGGCGGCCGCCAGTCCGGCGATCCGTCCTTCGATCAGCGCGAGTTCGACTCCGCCGATCCCGGTCGGTTCGCCCGCACAGAGAAGGTTTGGAACCGACGTGCGCTGGAATTTATCCACGGTAACCAAACCGGCGGCGACCTCGCAGCCGAGCGTTGCGGCGAGTTCCGTGTTCGGGACGAGATGAAAACCGCACGCCAGATAGTCGCAAACGATCGGTTTGTCGATGCCGCTGAGCCGGACTGTTTGAAGTTTTTCGCGACCCTCGGCCGCGACGACCCAAGTTCCGGCTTTGAACTTCACGCCCCCGAGACGGCGTTTCAGCCCAACTGCCTGCGCGAGCTTTCCGGGATGACGCCACAGACCGAGTCCGAACCTCGCAAGGTTCGCCGGCGGGGTTTGCTCCGCGACGACCAAGACGCGCGCCCCGTTAGCCTTCAGATAGTCGGCCACGGCGAGCAAGAGCGGACCCGTGCCGGCGACGACGACGCGCTTGCTTTCAACGTTCAATCCGCCTTTCACCAGCGCCTGCAGGCCGCCGGCGCCGAAGACGTTCGGCAGCGTCCAGCCCGGAAACGGCAGAAACCGTTCGCGCGCGCCGGTCGCGCTGATCAACCGGTCGAATCCGATCTCAAGGCGTCCCTCGGGCGTTTCGGCGAGCACGGTTCGATCGTTCGACGCGGCAAAAACCACCGCGTTGCCGATCACCGATACTTCATTTAGCTCGAGTCTCCCGATCAATCGTCGCGCTTCCGGCGATTTGATCTGCCCGAGTTCGGCGCGCCAAATCTGGCCGCCGAGACGCGGGTTGTCGTCGACGATGGTGACGCGTTTCCCGACAGCTTCGGCCGCCGCCGCGAGTCCCGCTGCGCCTCCGCCGACGATCAGAATTTCAGTTTCCAGACGTTGCGACATATATTGCCCGAGATCGGATGGTCAGTCCGTATTGATCTCCATCCCGTTCTCGACGACCGTTTGGCAGCTGCGGCGGTGCCGGACGCCGTCGATAGTCACGCGGCATTCGAAACAAGTTCCCATCCCGCATAACGGGAACCGCCGCTCTCCCGAGACTGAAAGCCGGAATCCCTCGGTTACGGCGTTCAGGATCGCCGCCGCGACGGTCGTGCCGTCGGCGACTGTAGTCGAAACTCCGTTGATTCGCACCTCTTTCATCACTTTATCGCGCGGACCGGTGAATACGGCGAGCGGTCGATCGCTGACTCGCGTCCGAGTATCTCGTCGGTCAGCAATTCGGCGGTTCCGAGCGACGTCGTGATTCCCAGTCCCTCGTGCCCGGTCGCCAAAAACACGTTCCCGCGAACCGGATGCCGGCCGATCATCGGCAGATTGTCATCGGTCGCCGGGCGAAATCCCGTCCAAATACGGAGCGCCGAGAGATTGGCGAGTTCCGGCATATACGACCAGGCACGCGACATCATTTGGCGAACGATGCCGAAGTCGACAGCCGCATCGTCGATATCATACTGGCGCGACGATCCCACCAAAACTTGTCCGGTGATCCGCGGCTGAATGTTGAACGCGACCGATTCCGAACCGCCGGCGTGCGCCGATTTCAAATAACCGAGTTCGACGAGCTGATGCCTGACGAAGTTCGGATAGCGGTCGGTTATCACCAGATGGCCTTTCTTGCGCCGGATTCCGAGGCCGCCGACCAATTCGTTCGAATCGCAGCCCGCAGCGACGATTACTTTGCCCGCCGAGATCATCGTCGAATCATCGAGCCGGACGCCGTTTTCGGTGATCCCGACCGCCCGTTTCCCGAAGATCCGTCGCGCGCCGGATGCCTCGGCGAGTCCGAGCAGGAAACGCGTTGCGATTGGCTGATAGACAACGCTGTCGCCGCGCACCAAGAGACCGCCGGCAAGTCCCGGCCGCAGATTCGGTTCCGCATCGCGCAGGCTGTGTTCATCGAGGACCTCCGCCGAGACTTGGCGCGAAGCGTAAAACTCGCGTTTCCGGATCGCTTCTTCAAGCTCTTCATCATCCGCGGCGACCCAGATAGTGCCGCAGTTTTCGAATTCGCTTTCGATCGGCATCCGATCCGCGAACTCGTTCCAGAGCCTTTGCGAATAACTGGTCAGGGCAAACTGCGCCTCGCTGTCGTCCATCGCGACGATGTGTCCCATCGCGGCCGCGGTCGCGCCCGACGCGGGTCCGTTGGAGTCGATTACCCCGACGCTGAATCCCTCGCGGGCGAGCGCTGCCGCACAGGCCGCTCCGACGATCCCGGCTCCGATGATCGCCGCGTCGAACGTTGAGGGACGGGCGTTGACGGATGCCGGAGACGAATCTTTGCTGACGGGCTGAGTTTGTTTCTTGTCCAACATTTTTCGCAGCGACGGCTCAGACAATTCCGAAACGGAACGGATCGTTTTCGTCGAGGATCAATTCGTTGTCGCCGGTGATAAACGCCGTGCCGCGGATCTGCGGAATTACTTGTCCGTTCTCGATCTTCACGGATCCCTCGAACACGCTTCCGATGACGCTTTCCTGACGCCATTTGTCGCCTTCGGCCAGTTTTCCGTCCTCATACAGACACGCGAGCTTGGCGCTCGTCCCGGTGCCGCACGGCGAGCGGTCGTATTCGTCGCCCGGACAGAGGACGAAGTTGCGGCTGTCCGCCGTCTGTGATTTCGAAAAAAGCTCGATGTGATCGATCTCCGCGCCGTTGGTGCCGGTAACGCCTGCGGCGGTCAGCGCGTCCTTTACGGCGGAAGAGAACGCGGTCAGTTCGGCGAGGTTCGCGATTTCGACCGCCAATCCGTGATCCTCGACCAAGAAGAACCAATTGCCGCCCCAGGCGACGTCGCCCGTGACTTGGCCGAAACCCGCAACGTCAACCACGACGCCTTTTGCCGACCGAAAGCTCGGAACGTTCGATATCGTCACATAGCCGTTCGCGTCGAGGACCGCTTCGACGACCCCGACCGGCGTTTCGATCCGAACGGTTCCGGGACCGATTCGGCCGAGAAACTCGAGCGTCCTGACCAGTCCGATCGTCCCGTGCCCGCACATCTTCAAAAATCCGACGTTGTTGAAAAAGATGACGCCGGCGTCGCACGAGCGGTCGTGCGGCTCGCATAACAGCGCTCCGACGATCGCCGAATGACCGCGCGGCTCATTGACGATAGAATTTCGCAGCGGGTGGTGGTCGCGGCGAAACGCATCGACGCGGTCGGAAAGCGGGCCTTGGCCGAGATCCGGGAAGCCGTGCAGCACGACGCGCGTCGGCTCGCCGGCGGTATGCGAATCGATGACGCGAATGCGTTGGATGTTCGAGGTCATATGACGAGTTTACAGCAACGGCGCGCGCGGCGATTGAACGAATTTAGGGCGGATTGGATGAGATTATGATGTAATCTGCCGATATTCGTGCGGTGTCGCTCCGAGTTCAGACTTGAACCGCCGGGTGAAGTGGCTTTGATCCGAAAATCCGTGATCGAGCGCGATCTCGGCGATCGACTTCGTCGTTTCGGATAACTCGCGACGCGCGCTTTCAAGCCGCAAGCGCATCAGGAAACCGCCGACCGAACATTGATGAAACTTGCGGAACGTTTGTGCCAGATGAACCGGATGGACGCCGGCGACGGCGGCGACCTCGGGCAGCGAGAAGGGCTCGGCGAGCCGTTCCCGCAAATGACGCTCGACCTTGGCCAGCCAATCGGGTTTGCGGCTTTTCTTCTCGAACGTCCGGCGCGCCGTTTCGCCCGTGATCTCGAGCATCAGGCCTTCGACGACGAGCGGGGAAACCTCGTCGAAACGCCGGAACTCGTGATACAGCCTGGCGCCGAGATCCGGCAAGACACCGCACCGGAATTCTGAAGTGATGCTCGGAAATCCGAACTCGTCGCGGACCTTCGACATCCAGTTCCTTTCGATCTCGACGATAAACGAATGCCCTCCGGAATCGTGAAAATGTTCGGCGTGGGGATCGTCGGAAGCGTGAAACAAGGCCGTTCGCGGGGTGCACTCGCGACGCTCGCGGCCAAAGGTCTCGGTATAATTCCCTTTTAGTACGAGACAAAAAAGCGCGTTGTCGTGAGTGTGTTCCGGAGTTTTGAAATGCGGCGGATAGAATCGTTCGGACAGCGAAAACGCAGCGACCTTGCGACTTTGAAGGCTTTTTCCGAAAAGTTTGGAACTCGACGCCGGATACTCCATTTGGTCTGCAATATAGCATTTTTCGGCGCGCGTGCTAAGCTTGAAATCCGTTGATTATGAAAACCGCGTTCGTCCATCATCCGCAGTCATTGAAACACGACACCGGAATCGGTCATCCCGAGTCGGCGCTCCGCTACGAATCCGTGATGTCGGCGATGAAAAGCAACGAGCGCTCGTGGAGCGAACTGGTCGAGATCATTCCCGAAAAGGCCCCGCAGGGATTGATCCAGGCGGCGCACAGCAAGGAACATTACAAGCGCGTTGCGGGCGCGTTTGCGAACGGACTGGAGTTTCTGGACGCCGATACGGCGATCTCGATGGGGTCTTTTGATGCCGCCCTTTTCGCCGCCGGTGGAGTTTGCCGGGCGATAGACGCCGTGATGAATCAGGAAGCGGACAACGCCTTCGTCGCCGCACGTCCGCCCGGGCATCACGCGACCGGCGAGAGCGCGATGGGGTTCTGCCTTTTTAACAATGTGGCGGTGGGCGCGCGCTACGCGCAGAATCGTTATGGCGAGATCGAGCGCGTCGCGATCCTCGATTGGGATGTGCACCACGGCAACGGAACGCAGGGGATCTTCTTCGATGATCCGAGCGTATTTTTCTACTCGATCCACCAGTATCCGTGGTATCCGGGATCCGGAAGTCGCGGCGAGACGGGATTCGGGCGCGGCAAGGGATACACGATGAACGTCCCGGTCAAAGCGCACACCAAAGCGAGCGAGCAGAAACGTATGTTCGAATCGTCGGTCGAGACCATCGCGGCGGATTTCAATCCGGACCTGATAATCATCTCGGCCGGGTTCGACTCCCATTTGACCGATCCGCTCGGACAATTGAGGCTTGAAGACAATGATTTTGTGTCAATGACGCGAATCGTCAAGGAATGGGCCGCGGAAGTTTGCGGCGGCCGCGTCGTCTCGGTCCTTGAAGGCGGCTACAATCTTGAAACACTCGGAACGACGGTGCGGCGGCACGTCACGGCGCTTTCGGAAGACTGACCGGAAAATCGGATGCGACAAAAAGGACTCGCTTTGAAATAGAGTCAAGATTCACGGTCTGAAACGGAGAGGCAAAATAGTACCGGCTGCTCGAGACGCTGATCAGGAATATGTTGCCGAACTGCAGATCATCGACGGTAAACCTGCCGAAATCATTCGTTATCGCGGAACTTACTTCCAGGGTCGTAAGATTCATTGCCCTGACGTAAACTCGTTTAACGCCGTACCCCGATTCATCCGTCACTTTGCCCGTTATCTGTCCCCTGACGTCGATCTGCGAACGCGCATCGCTAACGAAGGCGAAAGACAGAACGGCGACGGCGGCGAGAAAACCAATCGTTTTCATATCCGACTCCTCAATTCTTGATTCTTCTGATGTTGGGATAATACTCGTAAACCGCTCAAAGTTCCAGAATACGGCTGACGGGAGAAGGCTGCGGACAATCCCACTTGGTTTGACAACCGTTTAGACACCTTCTCGCGAACTGTGTTAAAATTCGCCAATCAGATCAAATAAGGAGACGACGCTATGCCCGATGTAGAAATTCCGTGCGTGCAGTGCAAGGAAATATTCGTGTTCACGGAAAAGGAACAAGAAATTTTCTATCAACGAAATATGATGACACCGCAGCGTTGTACCAAATGCCGATCCAAGAAATCGGCAGCCGGTCAAACTTCGGGTAAGTTCGAGATCGTCTGTGACCATTGCGGCAAGCACGATCACGTCCCGTTTCAACCCAAGGTCGGCCGAGCCGTTCTTTGCCGCGAATGTTATCAGGCCAGCCGCTCAAAAGTGAGAGTTGCCTGACGCGACCTCTCCGCGTGGAAAGACTCCGCAGACCGACCGCTGCAACCGGAAATCGACGCAGCGCGGGCCGGGCCGGTTCAGACAGCAGATTACTAATTCAATGAGTTTCGAAACCGTCAAATACGAGTTGAACGGCGCGATCGCCGTGATTACAATGAACCGCCCCGGAGCGCTCAACGCGCTATCGCTGCAATTGACGCGGGATCTGTTCGACGCCGTCAGGAAGGCGATCGGCGACCGGGCGCGGGCGATTGTTCTGACCGGCGAGGGTCGCGCCTTTTGCTCCGGCGGCGATCTGCGCGAGATGCAAACGATGTGGCAGCGCGAGGGCCGGATCGAAGCGTTTATGGAAGAGCCTCTCAAGGCTTTGCACGATCTGATCACACTGATTCGCGAGACTCCAATACCGTTCGTCGCTGCCGTTCAGGGAGTGTGCGCCGGCGCGGGGTCGAATTTTGCGCTCGCCTGCGACATCGTTTTCGCCGCCGCCGGCGCGACATTTAACGAAGCATTTGTCAGAATCGGACTTTCGCCCGATTGCGGCGGTTCGTTCTTTCTGCCGCGCGCCGTCGGGGAAAAGCGGGCGGCCGAGATTTTAATGACGGGCGAAACTATTTCGGCCGAAACTGCGTTAGAGATCGGGATGATCAACCGCGTCGTGGAATCGGATGTTTTGATGCAGGAAGCAACGTTGATGGCGTCGCGCCTCGCGAAAGCGCCGACCGCGTCGATCGGCCGGATCAAGCAGATGCTCAACGCGACGTTTTCGAACGATCTCGCGACCCAACTCGAACTCGAACATCGGCTGCAGCTCGAATCGGGCCGCGGCAACGACTTCAAGGAAGGCGTTATGGCATTTTTTGAAAAGCGTCCGCCGGAGTTCACGGGAACATAGAAAGCTGGACATTTTGAGAGTTTATGCCGTCAGGACTAAGCTTGGCGGCCTTTTTGTTTTGTGATCCGGTCATCGGGGCCGGAAGTGAAATGAACTTAACGTATTCACAACTGCTGAAAGGGAACCGCGACTTTCGAAATCTGTTCGCGGGACAACTGATATCCGAGCTCGGCAACTGGTTCAACTACATTGCCGGCCTCGGACTGATCCGCGTTGTGTCCGGTGCCTCGCCGGAAGCGGCCGGCATCCTTCTGCTCTCCAGGACCTTGCCTTGGGCGTTGCTGCTGCCGTTCGCGGGAACGCTCGCGGACCGATTTTCGCGACGCCAGATAATGATCTGGACCGACGTTGTGCGCGGATTCCTGGCGCTTGTCTTCCTTCTGGTCAAAACTCACGACGATCTCTGGATCGCGTATTCCGGCGCCGTCATTTTGTCGACCGCGTCGGCATTCTTCGACGGCGCGAAGAACGCCGCAACGGCGAACGTCGCCGGCCGCGACGGGCTTCTTTCCGGCACGGCGCTGATGTTCTCGTCGAGATTTCTGCTGATGGCGATCGGCTCCGCCCTCGGCGGAATCGCGTCCGCGTATTTCGGCTACGAGGTCGCGTTCGTCATCAACGGTCTTTCATTCTTCGCGTCCGCCTATTCGGTGTGGCTGATTCCGGAAGAAGCGATGCGTCAGGAGGCGACGGCGGCCCGTGTGAAGGACAGTTTCTTTACGGAACTCAAGGAGGGACTCCGCTACACCGTTCAGAATCATTTCGCGCTGACGATCCTGCTGATGAACATCATCTGGGCGACCGGCGGCGGCGCGACGTTTTTGGCGTTTGAAGGGCTGGCGTCGAAGGTTTACAGCGCCGCCGGTTTGAAGGCCGATTTTGTGGTCGCGGCACTGATGACCGCGAACGGGATCGGATTGTCGGCCGGGATGTTGATCGCCCACCGCGTCGGTTCGTTCGTTGAGCGGAATCGGATCGAGCGGTCGTTCATCGGATGGGCCTTGCTGGCGCACGGCGTGTTGTTCGCGGCCGCCGGCCTGATGCCGACCGTCTGGCTCGCGGCCGTCTTCGTTATCTTTTCGCGGATGGTGGTCGGCGCGGAATTCGCGGTGCAGGAGACGATCTTTCAGCGCGGCTTGCCGGATCACATCCGTGGCCGGATCACGACGCTCGACCGCGGCGCCGAGATCACAATCTTCAGTTTTTCGAGCTATTTTGCCGGATTGTCCCTGAACTACATCTCGGCGCAGCTTTTGACGGCGCTGTCCGGGCTCTTGGCCGGAAGTTCGGGGATTATATGGTTTTTGCGTCAGAGGCGCGACGCTCCCGACAAGAAGACCGCCGAGGTTGATTGACCGGATCAGGCCGTTATTATGACGGCCTTTGCGCCGCTCAATTCGCTGAAATCTTTCGTATAGATGGTATCGACCTTTCGAACGCTGCCGATCGTTTCAACCAATTCCTGCGTCGTAACATAGCCGTCGTCCGTTTGAGCGATCGCCCACGTCCTGATATGCGAGGCGGTGCGGAGGATTTCTTCAACGAGCCGCAGATACTGCGACTTGGTTTCACAAAGAGTGCCGAGCCGGCCCGCTTGCCGGGTCTCCATTTCGCTCCAAAAATCGTCGCCGGCGCGGAGCCATTCCTCGCGCCAGGCGGTCCAGCCCAGATATTTTCTCTGGCTGAGATTGTGCGCCCGCGGAAGGCGCAGGAACAGCAGTTCGGCGCGAAACATTTCGGCGACGAATTCATAGCCGTTGCGGTTTGAACAGGTATTGTCCAGACCGTTATCGACCGGCGGCGGCTGTGAGTTTCGAATGCGGCGGAAGACCGTCGAAAGCGGCTGACGCAATTCCCGCGTCGATTCATCAAACGAAAGCACATAGTCTCCGACCGCCATCGCAATGGTCGAGGCCACGGCTCTGAGAACCGGTGAATGAAGCCGCTCGATATTGCGTCGAACATTATCGAACCACCACGAATCGGTTTCGCCGAACCAATTTCGCAGCGCCGGATTGATCAGTTTGTAACCCGGCACATAAGCGTCTTCGAGTACTGTCTCGACGTCCTGCTCCGAGAGAACCTCACCGTTGTTCCTGATCCAAGCGACCGATTTCGTCCAGCCGGTCAAAGAGAGGTCGTTGGCGTGGACGACGACGTTCCAGCGTTTGAGATAACTCCCGAGTCCAGCATCGCCGGTGAAAGGCATCGCCACCGACGCGAATTTGAGGCGTTTCAGAACCGTCAACTCGAACGCCAGCCAGCCTTTCGGGATATTTGTTTGATTCGTCAGCATTTCAGTCAAGCTCAGCCTGGCGATCGTCCGCAAACGAGATCATCTCGGGCAGGTCTTTGAGTGTCAAAAAGGCCTTCACGACCTTCGGATCGAATTCTATGCCGGACCATTCAACGAGGTATCGCATCGCTTCGGCCGACGAGATCGCGACCGAGTACGGCCTCGAATCGGTCATCGCGCAGTAAGTGTCAGCGACACGCAGAATCCGCGCCGCGAGCGGAATCTGATCGCGTTCAAGCGCATCGGGATATCCGGATCCATTCCACCATTCGTGGTGCCAGCGGACGAGAAGTTGAACCGCCCGCGAATTTCCGCGCCGCGCCGCTTCCTGTTCGCCAATGACAGTGTGGCGCTGCATATCGATCCGTTCTCCATCCCGCAGGAGTTCGGACGAACCAATGTAGTCGCGATTCATCAGCATCTCGCCGATGTCGTGAAGCATCGCTGCCTGCCGGAGCGAATAACGGTCGTGCGATGCGAAGTTGAAGTGCTCAGCCAACGCGTTAGCGATGGCTGCGAGACGCCGGGCATGGGCGTGGGCATAGCCTTCGAATTCGTCGATTTCAGCACCGAGTCCCGTCGAAACATCGTCAAACGTTTCAATGACCGGGGCTTCAGCGGCAAAGATACTCTCCATAAATTTCGCGGATCGTGCCTCAATAAAGCGCAACTTCAAACTCTCGTACAGTTTAACGATTTCTATCGCAACCTGTCGAGCATTGCGACCGCTTCGGGATTGTCCGGGAAAGTCTCGAGGATTCTGTTCAGTTCGCCTTCCGCACGTTTAAGCAGATTGTAGTCAACAAAGAACTCCGCCAGCAGTATCCGGAAAGTCGGATTTCCGGGATCGAGTTTGATCGCCGTCTGCAATTCGGCCTCCGCCTTGAACTTTTGCGAGCGATCGGTCGCCAGGACCTTTCCGTAATACGCGTGATACCGGGCAACTTCGGGCGCCATCGAAACGGCGCGGGTGAGATACGGCAGGGCGGCATCGTAGTCTTCGTCCATCAGCAAATTGAATCCGTGGTCAAATATCTCGGACGCCTCGCGGAGCTGAGTTTGGCTCGACTGCTTTTCAGGTTCGGCGCCGATCTTGCCCTGACGGCGCAGTTCATCGAGTATCGATTTGAGCCGGTAGTCGTACCGCGACCGCGTTTCTTCGTTTCGCAGCGTTTCGAAAGCGTGAGCGATTCGCGTGAATGCGTCTTGAATCCGGCGCTGACTTACGGCGTCCGCGGAACGATGGTACATATCCGGGTGAAATTGCTTGGCGAGCGTGAAATAGGCCTGCTTTAGCCTGGGCGCATCCGAGTCGATCGGAACTCCGAGGGTTTCATAATGCGTTTCCGCCCCTTCCACGCGCGACAGATATGCCTCAAGCGTGATCTCGCGTTTGGGCGGCTCTGCGGGAGCGGCTGCGGACTCGGGTTCTTTGATCCCGACGCTTTGCTTCCCGATTTCGGCGGTGGCAGGTTCAGGGATTGGCGGCGGCTGTTTCTTTATTTCGATCTTGGCAGAGCGGATCTCTAAAATTCGCCTCGGACCTATTGCCGTGTTCCAACCGCTCCGTTCGAGAAATCCGCCCAGCCAAAGAGAGTAGATGACGCGCAAATTCTCGGCATCGGTCATTCCGGTCATCGACATCAGTTCCTCGACGCGGAGCAGGCCGCCTTCAAACCGCGAGAGCATAAAGGCTTCGGGCGGCAAAAGGTTGATGTGCGACGGTGCCGTCGCGCGCCGGCCGAACATCTCCTTGAAGCTCTTGAATCGGCGGACGATGTTTTCCTTCGACATCTCGCGTCCGTATTTGATAAGAATTCCGTGGATGTCGGGTTTGTAGCTCAAATTGTCCCTGATGCGGGCCAGCGGACTGAAGGCCCACGTGCCTTCCCTCCAGTGGATCGATTCGTGAAAGACCGACTCGACTTGACGGGCGAACACCGTATCGAGCGTCGAATCGGGCAACGTGTTTGATTCACGGAGCGCTTTCGCAAGCAAGTGATCATTTGTGAAGTCCGTGATCTCGACAAGCTGCTCCTTCGCTATCAGGTCGGCGTCGAGCAGTATCTGAAAAATACGATGCCGGCGCTGATTCGAGACAGCAAAAAGCAACTCGCCTTCACGAAAGTAGAAGATCGCCTTCGAGTCGCGGGCCGAAACGCGGATCGAGCCTTCAAGACCCGAATCGAGCAGTTCAAGCAAAACCTCCGCGAACGGATGTTCGACGAGATCTCCCGAAATTTCCAGATTTTTTGATGAACTCATCGAAAAATTGATGCGGCGGCAGGAAAAATATGTGTTTATCGCCGTTAATCATCATATCAAATCGCATACTTGGAAGTTAAGAAAAATTTTCGGCAAGCAAATTGTCTTATGGGTTCGGCCTCTGTTAAATTTGTTGACTGAATGATGCCACTCTCAACCACGGAGATCAGTGTTCGCGAATGTTCGTCGGTGGACGAACTCGGCGCGTGCGTTCAGCTCCAGCGCGATGTCTTCGCACTGCCCGAGCTCGAGATATCGCCGGTTCGGCATTTTATCGTCACGAATAACGCGGGCGGCTTTACGCTCGGCGCGTACGCCGGTGAACGACTCGTCGGATTCGTTCTCAGCGTTCCGGCTTTTTTGCGGGGCGAGCGCGCGTTCTACTCGCATATGACGGCCGTCGCGAAAGACTTTCAGAGCTTCGGAATCGGAGCCCGCCTCAAATGGGCGCAACGGGAACGATCACTGGCAACCGGAGTCAGGTTCATCAAGTGGACGTTTCAGCCGGTCCAGGCGCGCAACGCCCACTTCAACCTGGAGAAACTCGGGGCGATAGTCCGCCATTACGAACCGAATTTCTACGGCACCGATTATTCGACTTCGCATCAGCAAGCCGGAAACCTCGGACTCGACAGTGACCGTCTCTTCGCCGAATGGGACCTTGAGAGCGAAAAAGCCGTCGCGCTTTCCCGCGGCGAGGCTTACCAAGAAACGGCCGCCGTCGAGCGGTTCATCGCGATTCCCTCAGCTTGGGACGATCTCGTAAAATCCGACCTGCGCGGTGCGATCGCCGAACAGCAGCGGATCAGGGACGAATTTCAAAACGCATTTGCGGAGGGGCTCATCGCACGCGGTTTTTCCCGCGGCGATTCGGCGCCCCGATACTTGCTTTTTAAGGATTGATCGCCCGTCCGATGTTTAAGATCGACGTAAATCCGGACATTCGCCTCGCCGAGACCCTGTCGGCGGATTTCTACACGAGCGATGAGGTTTTTAGCGAATCCAAGGATAAGATCTTCGCGCGAACGTGGCAGGCGGCGTGTCCCGCACCATCCGCGGGACGCATCAGACCATTCCAACTGCTGCCCGGCTTTCTGGACGAACCGATAGTGTTGACGCGTCCGGCCAACTCGCTCCGGTGCCTTTCGAACGTGTGCACGCATCGCGGCAAGATCATCGTCGAAGATGAATGCGACACGAGCGGTCTGCGCTGCCGTTATCACGGTCGGCGGTTCGATCTATCGGGGCGGTTCCAATCGATGCCCGAGTTTGAGGGAACTCTCAATTTTCCGTCGCCGGGCGATGATCTGGCCCTCATCCCCGTTGAGGTCTGGCAAGATCTTGCATTTGTCTCGCTCACGCCGGTCGTGCCGTTCGACGAAATCCTGAAAGATGTCCGGCGGATGACAGCGGGTCTCTACCGCGAGCAGCCACAGTTCGTCTCGGCCGCGGACTACACGGTCAAAGCGCATTGGGCGCTTTATTGTGAAAACTACCTCGAAGGGTTTCACATTCCATATGTTCATCCGCAACTCAACCGGGCGATCGACTACGGTTCGTACCGGACCGAACTGTTCAGATATGCGAGTGTCCAGATTGCATTGTCTGACGAACCGGCGGCAACTTTCGACGGCGAGATCGCGGCCTTTTATTTCTTTGTGTTTCCGAATCTGATGCTCAATTATTATCCGTGGGGCGTTTCGGTGAACATCGTCAAGCCCGTGAAGCCAGACCTGACGACGGTTTCGTACCTGACGCTCGTCGCCGATGAATCAAAACGCGAAACCGGCGCCGGCGCGGGTCTTGAGACCGTGGAATTCGAGGATCAGGCGGTCGTCGAATCCGTGCAGAAAGGGATCCGTTCGCGATTCTACGATCGCGGCCGCTACTCGCCGGCGCGCGAGCAGGGAACGCATCACTTTCACCGTTTGATCGCGGAGTTTATGAACCGATGAAACATCTTACGACCGCAGAGATCGAAGCCGCCCTCGACGGAGTTCTCGACTCCCCGAAGGACAACGGAGTCCTGGAACTGATCGTCCGCCGCCCGTGCGAGGACGCGCGCGAGGAACTCGAAACCGGCGAGCTCGACGTCGAACAGGGTCTTGTCGGCGACAACTGGTTCGGCTCGAATCGTTCGGTCGATACCCAGATCACGATCATGAGCTCGCGGATAGCCGCGCTGATCGCGTGCGACGATTCGCGTCGGTCTCTTGCGGGCGACCAGCTTTACGTCGATCTCGACCTTTCAGAAGAGAATATCCCGGTCGGCACCCGGCTTGAGATCGGCGTCGTCGTTCTTGAAACGACCGCAAAACCGCACAACGGCTGCAAAAAGTTCGTCGGGCGGTTCGGGCTCGATGCGATGCTCTTCGTCAATTCGGAGGTCGGGAAACGTCATCATCTTCGCGGAATCTATGCCAAGGTGGTCCGGTCGGGAACGATTCGCCGCGGCGATGCGGTAAAGAAACTGTATGAGTGAACAAATACCCGAAATCGCGTCGGAAGCGGCACGGCTGCGCAGCGAGATCGACCGTCACAACGAACTCTATTATCAGAAGAACGAACCCGAGATCTCGGATTTCGAATTCGACAAACTCCTCGAACGTCTCAAGGAAATCGAAGCGGCGCATCCGGAATTGATCACGCCAGACAGTCCGACGCAGCGCGTCGGCGGCCGGGCCGAAGGATTTGCGTCGTTCACCCACAAAGTTCCGCTGATGTCGCTCGACAATTCGTACAACATCGAGGAACTCCGCGCATTCGATGAGCGTTGCCAAAAGCTTGCCGACGGGCGCAAGCTCGATTACGTTGCGGAGCTCAAGATCGACGGCCTCAGCGTTTCGCTTCATTATGAGCACGGCCTGCTGACGGTCGGCGCGACGCGCGGCGACGGTTCGACCGGCGACAACGTCACGCCGAACGTGAAAACGATCCGGTCGATCCCGCACAAACTCAAGGACGACTTTCCGGACGCGATCGAGATTCGGGGCGAGGTCTTTATGGCGCGCTCCGTGTTCGAGAGCATCAACGCCGAACTCGAGATGCAGGGCGAAAAACTGTACGCGAATCCGCGCAACTTCGCATCCGGAACCTTGCGGCAGCTCGACTCGTCGGTCGTCGCTTCGCGCCGTTTGGATATGTTTCCGTACGACGTCTGGGAGGGCAATCAGAAGCCGTTTGCGTCGCATTGGGAGAATTTTGAATGGCTCGAAAAGCAAGGATTCAACGTCAATCCCAATCGTCGGCTGTGCGCCGGCGTCGACGAGGTCATCGCCTTTTGCGACGAAATACTGGCGCTCCGCGATTCGCTCGATTACGACATCGACGGCGTCGTCGTCAAGGTCAACTCGACCGCGCTCCAGGAAGAATTCGGTTCGACGACAAAAGCGCCGCGCTGGGCGATCGCCTACAAATACCCGGCGATGCAGGCGACGACGCGGCTCAACGGGATCACGGTTCAGGTCGGACGCACCGGGGCGCTGACGCCGGTCGCCGAACTCGAGCCGGTTCTCCTCGCGGGCACGACCGTTTCGCGCGCAAGCCTGCATAACGAAGACGAGATCAAACGGCTCGGAATTCGCATCGGCGACATCGTCAGTATCGAAAAAAGCGGCGAGATCATTCCGCAGGTCCTCGGCGTCGTCGAATCGCGGCGGACGGGCGACGAGATCGTTTACGAGTTCCCGAAAATCTGTCCGATCTGCGGTTTCGACGCGATCCGGCCGGAGGGCGAAGCCGTTCGGCGATGTTCGAATCCGGTTTGCCCGGCCAAGATCAAGGGTCGGATCGGCTACTTCGCGATGCGCAAGGCGATGGACATCGAAGGGCTCGGCGACGTGCTCATCGAACAGCTCGTCGATCGTGAACTTATCCACGACGTCGCCGATCTCTACGCGCTCGATCTGGAAACCGTCGCCGGGCTGGAACGGATGGCTGAAAAGTCGTCCTCAAAAGTCCTCGAACAACTGGAAATCTCAAAGACGCGCGGCCTGCAGCGACTGCTTTTCGGGCTCGACATTCGCCACATTGGCGAACGCTACGCGAAGATCCTCGCGAATCACTTTCGCGACATCGAAAATCTCAAGACGGCGACCGTCGAACAGCTCGACGACATCCCGGAGATCGGATCGGCCGTCGCCGAGAGCGTCTTCGGATGGTTTCACGACGAGCGAAATCTGGAGTTGGTGAAGCGCCTGCAATCATTCGGCGTCAAGACCGAGATCGATTCCGATACGGTTGCGAATCTCGACGAGCGGTTCGTCGGGAAGACGTTTGTCCTGACCGGCAAACTCGAATCGTTTACGCGCGACGAGGCGGCGCGCCTGATCGAACAACGCGGCGGCCGGACCGCGAGTTCGGTGAGCAAGAAGACGGATTTCGTCGTTGCCGGCTCCGACGCCGGATCGAAATTGACGAAGGCCGAAGCGCTCGGCGTAGCGGTTTTGGGTGAGGATGAATTCAAGTCGATGATCGCCTGAAAGCGATCATTGGGCTAAAGCCCGAAAACCGGGTGGGCTTGGAACCACGGTCTGAAGACCGTGGCAATTGATAAGAATGTTTGAAGATTCTGGCAATTGACAAGAGTGTCTGAAGATTGTGGCAGTTAAGGAGACTGTCTGGAGATTATGGCGATTGAGAAGAATGTCTGAAGACCGTGGCAATTGACAAGAATGTCTGAAGAACGTGGCAAATGAGAAAAATGTCTGAAGACCGGCGCACAATCCGGAATCACAGATCACAACTCCGAAATACTGATTAACCGCGTCCCAGTTTTCTCGCGAACGCTCGGTAGATCTTGTCGATCTCGTCGATCCGCAGGATCTTTGCCGCGACGACGAAGACCAACCCGCCAAGTCCGATCGGGACGAAACATTCGATCGATTTTGATATGATCCCATGTCCGCCGAGCCAGCCGTGGAGGAATTTGTAACTGAACCAGCAAACGACGGACATCAGCGCTGACGCGATGACGATCTTGACGAACGAGGCGGCGATGTCGCGGCCGTTGATCCGCTCGATTCGGCGCCGCATCATCAGCGCGAGAGCGAAGAAATTCACCAATGCGACCGACGACGTGGCGAGCGCGACGCCGACGTGTCCGAGATTGTAGACCGAGAGAAGATCACGAAAAAGAAAACTCGCGCCGGCGTTGACGATGATCGACCCGACGGCGATGATCATCGGCGTCCGCGCGTCGTCGAGCGCGTAAAACGCCGGGGAAAGCACTTTGATCGCGGCGTATCCGGTCAGTCCGATCGAGTAGCCGGCAAGAGCGTAAGCGGTCATCGGAACATCCGAATCCTTGAACGCGCCGCCGTGAAGATACAGCAGCCGGATTATCGGTTCGCTGAGGACGACCAGTCCGCAGGCGGACGGCACGGTCATCAGAAAGATGAGCTTCATCGACGACGAAAGCGTGTCTCGAAAGTCGGCGAACTTGCCCTCGCTCGCCATCCGCGACAGCACCGGGATCGACGCCGTGCCGACCGCGACTCCAAAAACGCCGATCGGGAACTGCATCAGCCGAAATGCGTAACTCAGCCAGCTTCGTCCGCCGTCGATGCCCGAAACGATCGCCAAATTGACGAGGACGTTGATCTGCACCGCGGATGTTCCGATGATGGCCGGGGCCATCAGTTTCATTATCCGGCGCACCCCTTCGTCCGTGAAACTCAGTACCGGCGAGAATCTGAAACCGACCTTGAGCAACGACGGAACCTGCATCAGAAGCTGAGCGCCGCCGCCGATCAGTGTTCCGATCGACATCCCGATGATCGCCCATTGCGCGGTTCCCGAAGGGATGATCGATTTGCTGCCCGACGTCTCCCAGCTTCCGCCGGCCAGCCAGTACGCGAACCCGAGTCCGAAGAGGATCGAAACGATGTTGAAAACGGTTGACGCCGATGCCGGAACGCCGAACACGCCTTTTGTGTTCAAAACTCCCATCGCAACCGCGGCAAGCGCGACGAGCAGTATGAACGGGAACATTATCTGCGTCATCGTCACTGTCAAGGCTGCCTTTTCAGGCGAAAAGCCGGTCGCGACGATCGACACCAGGAACGGTGTCAACAAAATGCCGGCGATTACGAAAACGCTGAGTACGACGGCCAGCGCATTGAAGACCATACTCGCGAGGCGCCACGCTTCCTGCTCGCCCTTCTTTATCTGGTAGTCGGTAAACACCTTGACGAACGCCGCGGACAGCGCGCCTTCGGCAAAGAGATCGCGGAGGACGTTCGGGATCGTAAACGCCGCCTGGTAAGCGTCGTAAAGAAATCCGGCGCCGAAATAATAAGCGAAGACCTGTTCGCGGACGAGCCCGAGAACCCGTGAGAACATCACCGCGATCGAGACAATGCCGGCCGATTTCGCGACGCTCGTCTGTTTCGTCCGGGGTCCGTCAGCGGCGTCGTCGAACGAAGGCTCGGCGGTCTCTTCGGGTTCTTCAGTTTCGGGATGATTTGATCTTTCGATTTCGCTCATTTCAGGTTCCGGAACCTGACGCATCGGGTCCGGCGGTTGCAAAGCTTGAATTATGCTTTGATTTCACCGACGTTGCAACACGAAAAAAGGAGCCGCCAACGGGCCGCTCCTTTGATCAAATTTCTGATTCGGAGATCAGTCAAGACGCGCGCGCGTCTCAGGATATGTTACACGGGTGTTGGCGATGCGCACGTCGAGCGAGACCGCATTGTAATTCATCGGCACGGCCCCGCCGAATTGTCCCTGGATCGTCGAAACATAGCTGTTTTGAAACGCCCTGAACCGCGGAACGCTGCCGCGCTGATTGAAGATGACGAACAAAAGCGTCCCGCCGCGGGTGCCGATCTCGCCCGCGAGCGCGCTGACGCCGCCGTCGGTCCGTCCGAGAGTTCCGGTCTTGCCGACGACGCTGCCGCGGGCAAAGTCGGAATCAAAACGCCCTTCGAGCGTTCCCTTGTCGATTCCGGCCACCGGCATCACGTCGGAAAAGTTCAACTTGTATCTCGCGAGGTCATTTCGAAACGCGCGAAGCAGTTTCATCATCGCTTTCGGCGTGACGCGATTGATGCCGAGTCCGCTTGATGTTTGCAGAATGAATTCCTGCGGCAAGACGCCCGCGCCCTGCTGTACGAGCTGAGCGACGCGATATGCCCCGCCGACCATATCGCCGAGGCGTTCCGCCAAAAAGTTGTTCGAGTAGCTGAGCGTAACCTTGAGGATCTCTTTCATCGGGGCCGATTCGTGCGTGAAAAGCGGACGGAGGCTGCTCGGCATCGGCTGCACGTAAACCGTTCCCGAGATCGAAACGGACGGAAGCGAGATGGTCTGCCCGAACTTGCCCGAATTCAAAAGGTAATTCTGCCAGGCCTTGCTGGTCGCCGCATTTCGGCGCCCGGCGTCGAGCGACGCCAGCAGACTGTTGCCCGAGGCGACCGGCGACATACTGTAGTTCATCGCAAAATTGTCGGTCACGATCAGATCGCCGCTGATGTTTTGAATGCCGAGATTGTTGAGTTCGTGGGCGAGACGGACGCCGTGTTCAAGGTTAAACATCGGATCGCGCCCCGAGACGTAAAGATTACCGACCAATGTACGCGTCGTGCGATCGACCTGGCCGTCTGTCCAAATAGTCGTCTGAAATCGAAATTCGGGTCCGAAGGTCTTCAAAACGGCGAACGCTGTCGCTATTTTGACGTTCGATGCCGGATTGAAGGCATAATTGGAATAGCTGTCAACGACGGTCTTGCCTTCGAGAGTTTCAACGAGTACGCCGGAATAGCCCGGAATCGGAAGGCTTGCCAGAGTCGGATAAACCGACGCCGCGTCGACGGTCTTGGTCACACCGTTCGTATTCGGCTGGTTATTGACGGAGCCGCCCTGCGGAACGATCTGAATATCCTGCAGCAGCGGTTTCGGAGTCGGCGAAGTGGCCGGCCGGGTGTAAACCTGCCCGCCCGCATTCAATGCCGTAAATCCGAACGCCAGGAAAACGGCGCAAACGAGGACAATTCTATCGGTAAAACTCTTCATTATTATTTATGATGTTCGTTATTTGTGTTTGCGGCAGGCTCTCTCCAAGAAGAAAGGCTGACCGAATTATAGCACAACACCACGTCGTCTTTTCAAGCGCATTCGCACGAGGGCCAAACGCCCGCCCACGATTCTTGGATGAAACCACCCGATTCCGGGATGCCGTCAAACAATAATTACTTATAGAAACGACATATATTTCTTATACATCAAGACGGATCAATGTCAAGAAAAATTTCCGTCTTTCGGAGCGATTTATCGTCAGTCTACGACGAAATTGCGCTTGCTCGCCGCTGCTTTCCAAAAATGTTGCAATTGCCCCTCGATAGGCATAGTATTGACCGCAATCAGACGTCTGTGAAGAAAGAGCGCGAAACCTCAACAATTGAAAATATCAGAAAGGCCCATACCGAACGCCTTCCGGAGATTCGACGGCGGCTGAGCGAGTTCGAATCGATCTGGCGGTCAAAGGATGACGCGCGGCTTTGGGAAGAGATGGTTTACTGTTTTTTCACCGGCGGCTGTTCGGCACGAATGGGTCTGCGGTCGATCGAAGCCGTACGCGATTTGCTCAAGGAAGGATCGCACGACGATTTGATGAACGCGCTCGTCGGTCGGCACAGGTATCCGCGGGCCAGGTCGCGCTACATTGTTGCCTCGAGAGATTTTTTGACCGCGGACTGCGGAATGCGTTTGTTTGAGCGGCTCAGCCGCTTCGAAGACCCGCACGAACGCCGTGATTGGCTGGTCAGGGAAAAGGGGATCAAGGGGCTCGGCTATAAAGAGGCAAGTCATTATCTGCGCAATATCGGCTTCAAAGGTTACGCCATTCTGGACAAGCACGTTTTGCGATGTATGACCGAATTGAGAATTATTGAGGAACCCAAGCCACCAAATACACGTTCAAGGTATCTAAGGGTCGAAGACAAACTGAAGGAATTTGCCCTTTACGCCCGGATCGACTTCGATGAATTGGACTTGGTCCTGTGGTCAATGAAAACCGGCGAAATTCTCAAATAAGCAAAATCTGAATTGAGAAGGAGTATTGGAATGATGCGATTTAGGATTCTTAACGTTTTCGGTTTTGGGGTCCCTGTGCGTCTTCTGCTTCTTTTCTCGATCGTCCTCGCATTGTCGGTGACGACATTTGCCGCGGACGACGTGCAGCAAACCGACGAGGATTCGCGGTTCCTCGTAAAGCAGTCCGAACGGCTGATGCGAAAAGGCCGGTTCGATGAGGCCGAGAAGTTGCTTCGTGCGCTGCTGGCCCGCGAACCGGGGCATTCGGCGGCAAAGCTCAAGCTCGCGTATCTTTCACTCAAACGGAAGAGGATCGTCGACGCTTACGAACTCTCGTTTGAAGTGGCACGGGCCGAACCGAACAATTCTTACGCGTTTGCCGTGCTCGGCGCGACATTGCTCAACGCCGGCAACTTTCGCGAGGCTGAAACGCTTCTCATCAACTCGCTCAGACTCAATAAGAAAGAGGCACTCGGATGGGCCGGACTCGGAATGCTCGACTTTTACGAAAACCGCATCAACGATTCCATCGAAAACTTGCGGACGGCGGCCTATTTTGATGCCGGGGAGCCCGATTTCGTCTTTTCACTGGCACAGGTCACGGCCCGCGGCGAAAGATATAAGGAGGCGGCCGACGCGTATCGGACCTTTCTTCGCGTTTCGCCGGAATCCGACGGTGAACGGCGCGACCGCATCAAAGGACTGATCAGCTTTCTGACGTTCTTGGGCCAGAAGTCGGCGCTGTACGAGGTCGCCGGAGCCGAAAACGCCTCGATCAAGGTCGAGCTTTTGCGTGACCGTCCCGTTATCGAGGTGCGTGTCAACAGAAACGACAAACCTTTGCGTTTCGTGCTCGACACCGGGTCGGGCATCAGCGTCATCTCCCGCGAGACCGCGGAGAGAATGAACATCAAATCGGTGACGCGGGGCGGGCTGGCAAGGGCGATCGGCGGGAACGGAAAGTTCGAGATCATTTACGGATTTCTGAAGTCGGTAAACATCGGCGACGTGCAGATCAGAAGCGTACCGGTTTACATCCGCGACTTTCACGAGAACGACGAGCGGATCGACGGCTATATCGGCCTCTCGCTCATATCCAAGTTTTTGACGACACTCGATTACGGCAACAAAACGTTTTCGCTAGTTCGAAGAGACAATTCCGACAGTATCGAATCGGTTTCGAGTTCCGGCGTCTTTCTTCCGTTGCGGCTGACGTCAAGCGGCTTCCTCAGTGGCGAGGTTCAGCTTGAGGGCGTCGAGAACCGCCTGAACTTCATCGTCGATACCGGTGCGAGTGTTTCCGTGATCTCAAATGAATTGGCGGGATCGGACGAAATGCGCGGCTTTCTGCGTAATGAAACGATGCGCGTCGTGGGAGCCGCGGGCATAACCGACAATGTCAGGTCGTTCCTGTTGCCGCGGGTCACCTTCGGCGATAATTCACGCGAAAGCATAATGGCGATCGCGCTCGACCTCAACATCATCAACGAAGCCTCCGGATTCCGACAGTCCGGAATTCTGGGCGGCAATTTTCTCAAGAACTACCGCCTGACCTTCGATTTTAAGAATTCAAAGGTTATCTTCTCGCCGGTCGCAAAGTAGCAGCGATCCGATTCGGGACGTTTGACTTCGAACACCGGAATTGAGAACGTAACTGTTCCGATGAAGCAATCACTTTACCTTGAAACATCCGTTGTCGGGGCGTATCTCGACAACGGCGAGCCATTCCGGCGGGATCTGACGATCCGCTGGTGGGAACACGAACTGGCCGAATATCGGGTCTTCAGTTCGATTCTCGTCCGGCGCGAGCTTGAGCGGGTTGCCGAACCGCATCGAACGGGCTATTTGAACCTGATCGAGCCGCTAACGAATCTGGAGGTCGTCGAAGAAGTGGCGATCCTTGCCGAAGGTTATGTCTCGCGCGGGATTTTTCATCGCCGGTTTCTGGCCGATGCGATTCACGTCGCGCTCGCCTCATTCTACAAGATCGACTATCTGGTCACCTGGAATTTCGGTCATCTGGCGAATGTTCGCAAACAGGCGCGAATCAAACTTTTCAATACCGCCGCCGGTTTTTTTTCTCCGGTGGTGGTCACGCCCGAGTTTCTCGTCCACAGTCTTTGAACGCGAAATATGCGATCGGGGATGCGCTTGACGATTGTTCGTTAACGTTCGACAATTACGACTGATCACAAAAATGTACCGTCGTCCGAAATTTTTGGAAGTTTTGCTCGAGATTCGTCAGGAAATGGCGCGCGAGTCGGATTACGACGTTGACCTCTTCGCCGAAATGGTCCGTACCGGGAACTTTCCGGAAACGCTCGAAAAACCGTCGATGACAGACGACCTCAAACCGGCGGGCAGCAGACGCCCCAGCGCGAAAGCCGAAAGATCCTGAACTATGGAAATTGCCTTTCAAGCCATCGGCATAGAAGTCCCCAACGAAAGCGCCTTCAATAAGCTGGCAGTCGATGTCAGCCGCCGCGGCGAGGCGTTCCTTCTGCGCCGCAACGACGGTGTCCTGCACGGCCGGTGTTTGCGATTCGGAAAGGGTCTTGAGGTTTGGACGATGCTCTACGAATCGCGTCCGGGCGAGGTTGTTTATGCCGACTGCCGTCCGGCGTTCCGCGCCCGGAACACTCAGCGTGTCTCGCCCTGGATTCTCACCGAGCTCGCCGAAGAGGGCGCGGCAGTGATTCAGGGATATATCGAAAATTCGGAGATCGAAGTGATCTTCGAACTGCAAAATCTGACCGAGGTCGGAACGCGCGCGATCCAAACGACAGCGCTCGATGTCGGATTGTGCGGACTCGCGTACCGGGCCGAAGTATTTGAAGGGCCCGGCGAAACCGTTTGGAAGAGTTATGACGAACTCGCCGTGAATGTTATCCAGAAAGAGAACGACTGGAGCGTGTCCGGACGCATTTTGGCCCTCGAATCGATTCGAAATACGCATTCGGGCAAAGACCTTTTCTGGTTCTGCGTCGAGGTCGGCGAGTTGAAGCTCGAAATTATGGTCAATCAGCAGGCCTTGACGGGCAACCGGATCAGCGTCGGGTCCTGGATCACCGCTGACATCTGGCTTCAGGGACACGTCGCCGTCGAACGCGGTGCCCGTCGCGGCTACGAGGGCATTGACCGAACCCTTCGTGCGTCCGACTACTGGGGCGCGCTGAAACGGCCCAATTAGGTTTCGGCCCACGGATTCCGAATGATCCAAATATGCGTCGATTACTGACAATCGGTTCGATCCTGATCGTTCTCGCCGCCGCCGGGACAGTCGGAGTCTACCTGCTCAACCGCTATTGGGTCCATCGCTACGATGAACTGATTCTTCGCCAATCGACAGTTTACCGGCTCGATCACCGGCTTGTCTGGAGCGTTATCTACGAGGAAACATACTTTCGTGCATGGATGGTCGGCGCCGACGCCGAAGTCGGCCTGATGCAGGTCACGCCGACAGTTGCCCGTGAATGGGCGAAAGAGACCGGGCTGAAGGAGTTTGAAAAAAAGTCGAACGAGAACGTCAATGCCCTCCTGCGCGATCCCGAACGCAACATTCAGATCGGTTGCTGGTATCTTGAAAAACTTCGCGAACGCTATCACGACTTCGCCGCCGAAGACGCGATGACGCTCGCGGCTTACAATGCCGGTTCGAGCCGCGTCGAGGAATGGACGCGCGGAGCGGCCGACGCTTCGCGGATCTCCGAACAGGAGTTCATCCGTTCGATCGGGATCCCGTCCACGAAGTCATACGTGTCATCGGTCCTCGAACGATTCCGCGAGCAGAAACGATGAAGATCTTGACCGCGAAATACGTGGTTCCGGTTTCAGCGCCGCCGATCGAGGGCGGCGCGGTTGCGTTTGAAAAAGACCGGATCGCGGCGGTCGGGACCATTTCGGAGATCCGGTCGCGGTTTCCCGACGCTGCCGTCGAAGACTTCGGAGACGCGGCGATCCTTCCGGGGCTCGTAAACGTTCACTCCCATCTCGAACTTACCGTGCTGCGCGGGTTCGCCGACGAATTCGACGACGATTTCCGTTCTTGGTTGCTGAAGGTCACCGCGGTGCGCGGCGAGCGTCTTGACGAATCCGACATCGGTGCCGCGGCGCGTGCCGGCGCGCTCGAAGGCGCTCGCGCGGGCGTGACATGCTTCGCCGACATCGGCCGACTCGGTTCGGCCGGCTTCAATGCGCTCGTCGAAAACGGACTGCGCGGAATTTTGTATCAGGAAACCGAGTTCTCGCCCGACGACCGCACCGCGAATGACGATTTTGAATCGCTGCGGACCAAGTTTGAATCGTTGCGGCGTGGCGAAACATCACTCGTTCGCGCCGGGATATCGCCGCACGCGCCGTACACCGTAAGCGCCGGGCTTTTTCGGTTGATCACGGATTATGCGCTTTCGAACAACGTGCCGCTGACGATCCACGCCTCGGAATCGGTGATGGAAGAGGATCTGATGCTTACCGGAAGCGGATTTTTCGCGGGCGTTTACGAGAAGTACGGGCTCCGGTTTCAAAATCCGGCGAGTTCGACGATCGCGTATTTCGACAAGATCGGCGTTCTGCGCGCAAAGCCGTTGCTGGCGCACTGCGTCCGCGTTTCGGACGATGATATCGAACTGATCGCAAATTCTGACTCGCGCGTCGCGCATTGCCCGAAGTCGAACGCCAAATTCGGTCACGGAACGGCGCCGTTCGAAAAATTCCTCGCACGCGGCGTGAAGGTGGGCCTCGGGAGCGACTCGATGGCGAGCAACAATGTTTGCGACCTGTTTGAGGAAGCCCGGTTCGCGGCTCTTTTCGCGCGGACCGGCGGTCGAATCGCGCGGTTCGTGCAGCCGCACGAAATGATCGAGACCGCAACGCTCGGCGGTGCCCGCGCGCTCGGACTCGAAGATCAGATCGGTTCGCTTGAAACCGGAAAGCAGGCGGATCTGATCGTCGTCGGGCTCGACAACATCGCGCAGATGCCGGTCCACGACGTCAACTCCGCGCTTGTTTTTGCGACGGGCGCGCGCGATGTTCGATTGACGGTTGTCGCCGGCGAAGAGATCGTGCGGGAGGGAGTATCTTTGAAACTCGACGAGCGTGATCTCAAAAGCGAACTTCGCCGGATCGCATTGAAGATGCGTCCGGAATAGCGGTCAGAGATCAAACGACCGTCATTATCTCGCTCAACGCTTTCCTTTTGATGTCCGGAACCTTTGCGTCAGGCGCCGGATAGCCGACCGGGATCAGCACGAACGGAACCTCAGATTTCGGCCTTCCGAGAATTTCCTGCAAGAACTTCATCGGGCTCGGCGTGTGTGTAAGCGTTGCGAGACCTGCCGTGTGGAGCGCCGCCAGCAGCATCCCGACGGCGATCCCGACCGATTCTTGAGAGTAATACGTTGGCTCCGGCTCGCCGTTCTCGACGACGGACGTGATCCGGAAGACGATTATCAGGTACGGCGCGATCTCGAGAAACGGCTTGCGTTCGTCGGTTCCGAGCGGCGCCAGACGCTTCAGCCATTTGTCGCTCATACGCTTGTGATAACTCTCGAATTCCTCGGCTTCGGCAGCTTCGCGAATCCGGCGTTTGACCTCCGGATCGCGCACGACGACAAACCGCCACGGCTGCATATTCGCGCCCGAAGGCGCCGTTCCCGCCGTCCGGATCGCGGTTTCGATGACCTCGATCGGGACCGGCTCGTCGGAGAACTCGCGGACCGTCCGGCGCCGGCCGAGACTCTCGAAAAGCGCTTGCACGCGTTCCAACTGTTCGGCGTCGGACGCCGGTCGTTTGAAATTCAGCGGATTGAATCTGGGTTCTGACATATCGGTTCTTTGCGCGATGGACTAGAGTTCGAACTCGGCGATGACCGGAGTGTGGTCCGACGGCCGTTCCCAGGTGCGCGGTTCGCGATCGATCGAGCAGTTCACGCATTTCGCCGCCAAACTCTCGCTCGTCCAGATATGGTCGATGCGTAATCCCTGATTTTTAGGAAACGCGCCCTCACGGTAATTCCACCACGAAAACTCCTGCAAGTCGCCGTTGATCCGGCGAAAGACGTCGGTAAATCCCCATTGCTTGACGTGATGGATCGCGGCCCGTTCCGGTTTTGAGAAGTGGAGTTTGCCTTCCCAATTCTTGACGCTCCAAACATCGACTCCCTCCGGCGCGACGTTGAAGTCACCGCAAAGCAGAACGTCCGAATCCCGCGGACAATCGTCATCGAACATTCGCCGCAGACGCTGCAGCCAGTCCAGTTTGAAGGTGAACTTGTCGGTCCAGAGTTCGGTGCCGTTCGGGATGTACGTGTTGACGATCCGAACACCGTCGATCGTTGCGGCGATCAAACGCTTCGGCGCGTCGGGCGCGTCGTCGGCAAAGTTGTACTGCGGGTTCCCGATCGAGCTCCGCGACACGATGGCGACGCCGTTGTAGCTTTTCTCGCCCATAAAAACGGAGTTGTAGCCCGCCTGAAGAAAGTCCATTTGCGGAAATTTCTCGTCGACGCATTTGGTTTCCTGCAGACAGAGCACGTCGGTTTGAGTTGTTTCCAGCCATTGCAAAACGGCTTCAAGCCGAATCGCGATCGAATTTACGTTCCAGGTTGCGATTTTCATAGTCAGTAGATGGTAGACCGTAGACCGTAGACGGTAGACAGTAGACGGTTGACGGTAGACGGTAGGCCGCAGGCAAGAGATGTCGCCACTGTCCACTGTCCACTGTCCATTGTCCATTGTCCATTGTCCATTACACCTGCCCCGCGCTCACTTTCCCCAATTTCGTTCATAAAATACACCGTCATCGAACCCTTGGATCGACGGTTCGCGGGCGGCGATATCCAAACGCTTCTGTGCCAGCAGGCAATAGCGCTCGTCGCTTTCGATGACGCAAAAACTCCGTCCGAGTTTCAGCGCCGCAACGGCCGTCGTCCCGCTCCCGGCGAACGGATCAAGTATCAGATCGCCCGGATTCGTCGATGCCAGGATCACCTTTGCCAAGAGCTTTTCCGGCTTCTGAGTCGGGTGGTCGGTGTTCTCTGGCATCGACCAGAAAGGAACCGTCAGATCGGTCCAGAGATTCGACGCATGCGTCAGCCGGAAATTTCCTTCGGCCGACCGTTCCCAATCCTTCGGCGCGCCGTTCTCGGTGTACGGCGCGATCACGCGTCGCTTCACCTTTACCGCCTCGATGTTGAACACGAAGTCGTCAGAGGCGGTAAAAAACCAAATATCCTCAGACGAGTTCTTCCAGTTGCGTTTCGCGCCCCGCCCCTTCTCGCGCTCCCAAGTGATGCGGTTGCGAAGATTGAAGTATTTCATCCCGACGCGCTGGATCGCGGCCGATGAACGCCAATCTCCGCAGACATAAATCGACGCCGTCGGTTTGAGCAACGGAACGCAGAGTTTCAGCCACGAATCGAGCCAGTCTTCATACGCGTCGAGCGTTTTTTGGCGGAACGACGCCTGACCGAAAGTCTTTGTAAGATTGTACGGCGGGTCGGCAAACAGCAGATCGAACGTCGACACGGGAAGAGTTCCGAGTATCGAAAAGGCATCACCGCAAATCACCCTGTCGCGGAATTCACGCGCATCCAACGCGATCCGTTGACGCAATTCCGCGGCCTCGGACGATCCGATCTCGATCGTCCGGTTTCTTGGGGCGCGGATCTTTTGCGGTTTCTGAGCGCTCATAAACTCATTTCTCAAGGATCAGGCGCGCGAGCAGCAGAGCGCGTTTCGGGATGTCGTCGACGACGATGTACTCGTCCAGCGTGTGTGCTCCGTTGCCGAGGATTCCCAGGCCGTCGAGAAGCGGAACTCCGAGCGCCGCGACGAAATTCCCGTCCGAGGCGCCGCCGACCGTCGTTTCGCCAAGTTCGTAGCCAAACTTGAGAGCCGTTTTCCTCGCGCGTTCGTAGAGTTTCAACACGGCGCGGCTGCGTTCCATCGGCGGACGGTTGATCTCGCCGATGATCTCGAGCCTGACGCGAGGGTCGAACGGCTTGAGTTTCGCAATCGCCGTTTCGATCCGTTTCGCCTCTTTCATCGAAGAAAAACGGACATCGATCTCGCATTCCGAATCTGATGGGATGACGTTCGACGTCGTTCCTCCCGACACCGTACAGACATTCACGGTCGTGCCCTTTTCCGGATCGTTCAGCCCGTGGAGCTTTTCGATCTGCCGCGCGATCTCGAGGATCGCCGAAGCACCCTTTTCGGGCTCGAGTCCGGCGTGCGCCGGAATGCCATGGGCCTTGATCGTGAACATTCCGGTTCCTTTGCGTCCGGTCTTGACCCGACCGTCGGCGGAGGGTTCACAGACGAGCGCATAACCGGCAAGCGCGGCTTCGCGTTCGACGACCGCGCGTCCGCTGTGGCTTCCGATCTCTTCGTCGCAACTGAGCAGGATCGTCAACGGTCGCGGCGGCGTCAGCCCGAGTTCCTTAAACGCCCACAGAACCTCAAGCATTAAGACGATGTTGGCCTTCATATCGAACGTTCCGCAGCCATAGAGTCTGCCTTTCTCGATCCGCGTCGGGTTCTTTTCTTTCGTCCCGCGCGGATGGACGGTATCGGTATGTCCGAGAAGCAGTGCCGGCTTTTCATCTCCGCCGAAGGCGCGGATCACGAGATGTTCGCCGAATCCTTCGACCGGCGTCCGTTCGATCCGGAAGTCGTTCGATATGCGCCGCGCCTCGTCTTCGATCCATCCGGCGACCATCCGGCTGCCGGCCTCGTCGCGCGACGGCGACTCGATCTCGACGAGCTGCTGGATGCGCCGCACGATGCGTTCGAGGCGGCCCTCAAAAAACTCTTGTAATTGATCCATAAGGACTATTTCGGTTCGCCGAAGATCTTGTTAAGCGTCTCGCCGATGCGGTATCCGGCGATCGCGAGCTGCGCTTCGGCGATCTTGTAAGCGCTTTTTTCGTAAGATCTTGGCGGCATTTGCCCGCGCGTGAGCGGGGCCGCGAAAACGTCCCGCATCGCCAGCTCAAAACTCTGTTTTTGCCAAGCGTCGTAGTTTGAAAGTTCCAGTTCGCTCGCCAACCTGGCATAAGGGAACCGTTTCATTATGCGTTCGGCGATCGGCGGCAGATAGGCGCCGTCGGGCTCCTCGTTCTTGCGTCCGACGGCGCGGTTGACGATCGAATCCCAGTACCAGTGCAGATTCATCTGGTTCTCGCGCGGCGCGTCTTTCGGCGAGAGAAGAAACAGATTTCCGCCCTGATCGCCTTTCGGTTCGAGGTCGGTAACACGCGCCGATGTGTGGAGCGGCTGATGGATGTCGCCGCCGAGATGCAGGAACCAGGCAAGCGCGATCGCCTTGTCGGAATCGGTCGCGGACGGGTCGCGAAGCGTCTTCTCGCTCGCGGTCAATTGTTCCAACGCCTTGCCGCCGTCTTCGCTCGGATTGGGCAAGATCTCGTTCTTGCCGTTTTCGGTTCGCCAAAACGTGTCCGCGTAGTGCCAGTTGCTCCGGTGGTATTTGTTGCGCAACGGGAAATTGCGGTCGCGAACGATGTCGGACCAAAAGGTCGCGATCATAAAGAACTCGCGCTGCTTCGTTGCCGTCGAACGCGAATCCTGCGGAAAAAGGGCGGCCAGTCCCGAGTCTTCGGGTGCTTTCGAAAGGATCGCAATTACGCGTTCGCGCGCGGCCGGCGAAAGCCGCTGCCAGGCGATGTATCCCGAGATCTTGTGTCCGACATCATTCCAGGCAAAAGCCGGGAGTGAAAGCGCAAAAAACGCGGCAAGCATCAAACAACATTTTTTCATAAATTGACCGACTCCTTGGATCCGATTGGAAGATTCTAACGAAGTTGCGGAATTAAAAAAAGGAGCGGCGACCGACTTGTAAGGGATTTGTGTGCAAGCGCACGGACAAATCAGCGTTCAAAAATAGCATCATAAAAAGTGCAAAAACAATTTGGTGCGGCGTCTAAGAAGACGGAAGGGTAGCTGGTTAATAAGCAAATGAGGTAAGGAATCTGATGGAGTTAGTTTTAGGTCAAAATCGAATCACGGAACGAACGGAATTTCGGAAGGACAAGGTGTTTGGTGACAGGATCGGAATCATGGGCAAGCTCTTCGGATGCTGGCACAAGGAACTGAGCCGTCCGTTTTCAAATCAAAGATCGTCATACCGCGCCTGTCTTAATTGCGGCGCGCTCAAAAAGTTCGACACTGAGAATCTGAGGACTTTCGGACCGTTTTACCACCCACCGGTAATATCGCCTGATGCGAGGTGATAAAGACCCCGTCAAACGCGCCTGCCAAAAACAACCCCCCTTCGAAACGCGGCTTTCCAAAGAGCCGCGTTTCAATTTGCAGCACGGCGTCTTCGGCTGTGTCTTTTCGGGAAAAAGTTCAGGCGGGCGCCTAAGCAGACGCGACTCGAGGTTCATACTCGCCGCTGAAGACGAAATCGGCGCGGCCGAGGATCAGGATCTCATCGTCTTCACGCCAGGTGACGACCGTCGTTCCGCCCTCTGAGAGGACATTGACGCGCCGTCCTGTCTCGCCTCGGAACGCGGTCAGAACAGCCGCGCCGCTGGAGCAGGTTCCCGACGCCGCGGTTTCGCCGGCGCCGCGCTCCCAGATTCGGAGCTCGATGTTCTCACGATCGATGACCTTTACAAATACGATGTTCGCGCGATCGGGAAACGAGGCGTGGTTTTCGAGATTGCGGCCGATCTCGCGCCAATTGAAATCGAAGTTTTGAACAAAGACGCAGGCCACCGGATTGCCGACATTGACGCACGAGACAAGCAATGAATGATCAAGTACCGCGACCGGCTGGTCGATGACCGAATGGAGTTCGGTCGAAGAAAGAAACGGGATCTCGTCCGACGCGAGTTTCGGTTTTCCGATTTCAGCGTCGAACCAGTAATGGCCGTCGGCGATCGTTTCGACGAGCCGGTAGTTCTTGACACCCGTCATCATCTTCAAACGCAGGTTCGGGCCGGTCCATAGTTTCTTGAAGTAGGCGTGGGCGACTGCGCAGCGCGTGCCGTTGCCCGAGAATCCGGCCTCGCTGCCGTCGGGGTTGATTATCCGGCACGAGAAGTCCGCGTTTGGATCGTCCAGTCTTTCGAGGATCGCGATGCCGTCCGAGCCGACGCCCGTATGCCGGTCGCAAAATTCCTTCGTAAACGCGCCGATGTCCGCGACACGCGAAAGTTCAGGCGCTTCGATGACGACGTAGTCGTTTCCAAAACCGTGAAACTTGGAGAAACACACCATAAAAGTTCGGGAAGTTCGGGAAGTTCGGGAAGTTTGGGAGGTTCGTTTTGAACGAACCTCCAGCTTCCCGAAAATCGGCAGCCCGACGGTCCCTAGCGCCGGGCAGACGGTTTGACTTTCAGCGTCAGCGTTTCGTTTCCGCGCTGGACGATGATCTCGTATTCGACGTCCGCTTTGAGATCGCCGAGCACGAACGTGTAATCCTGGACATTGCGGATCTCCTTGCCGGCGAACTTGATTATCTTGTCGCCGCCTTTGATCCCGGCGAGCGCCGCGGGGCCACCATCGCGGACACCGTCGAGGAGCATTCCGTCGTTCGATTCGCCATAGCCGGGAATAACGCCGATGGTTACCGCGAACCCTCGCCGGCCATCGCCCTGCGGCTGTGATTGCGCGACCTTGTAAGTCGGGCGGGTCGGGCTTTGATCGACATAATTCGCGATATCCTTGACGTATTCGAGGATCTTCTTCAATCCGGAATAGTTGATCTTATCCGCCGTATCCGAAGGCTTGTGGTAGTCCGCATGCGTTCCCGTGAAAAAGAACAGAACCGGAATCTGTTTGCTGTAAAAGGACGAATGATCGGACGGTCCGAAGCCGTCTTCGTTCAGCTGCAGCGTAAAGCGATAGGAGCTCTCCGGTACACTCGGCACGAAGTTCGATTTCTTGTTGTAAACCAGCGGAATGATCTCGTTCTTTTTGGTGACGAGGTCGCGCCATTCGGTCGCCGTTCCGATGCCGCCGACGTTCAGTTTGTCCTCGTTCAGCCGTCCGACCATATCCATATTCATCATCGCGACCGTTTTCTCGAGCGGAAACAGCGGGTTATTGACGTAGAACTTCGAACCGATAAGGCCTTCTTCTTCGCCGCCGAAGGCGATGAAGATCAGCGTCCGTTTATTCTTCTTTTCCTTCGCGTATTGCCGCGCGAGTTCGAGCATCGCCGAAGTTCCCGAAGCATTGTCGTCCGCGCCGCGATGGATCTCGGTCGAGTTTACCGCAAGGCTTCCCTGGCCGCCGCGGCCGAGATGGTCGTAATGCGCGCCGATAACGATGGCTTCGTCTTTCAGCTTGGGATCGTTGCCTTCGAGGATTCCGACGACGTTGTAGGCGTCGGTTTGCTTTTTGACGAGATTGGTCTTGAAACTGACGGTCGGGCTCAGATCGCGAAATCCGACTCTGACCTTGGCCGTCGTGTCCTTCTTCATCGCCGTCAGAGTTTCAATCGTCTTCAACTCGGTTTCTTTCAATCCGAGAATATTCGCGGCCGTCGTGCGGGAAACCGCGAACACCGGAACCGCCGTTTCGCCGGTCGTCTGTTCATATTTGGCATTGACGTTTCGGTCGTTCTCGAACTTCTCCTCGCGCGAGATCAGGAGGAGCCCCACGCCGCCCTTGTCTTTCAGCAGTTTCGCTTTCGCGTGAACATTGAAGCGGCCGAACGGCGACCGCGGCGAATCGTTCTCCGGATTTCCGTCGAACGCGAGGACCACCTTGCCGGCGACGTCGAGGCCGTCGTAATCGTTAAAGTTCGATTCGGCCGACTCGATACCGTAACCGGCGAAAACCACCGGCGCATTCGAGGCTTCGCCGTTGACCGAAAACAGCAGCGGACGGATCGGCGTTGCGCCTTCGGTTTCGACCGCCGTTCCCTGAGCGTTTTTCAGATTGAGCTTGAATTCGTTCCCGGTCGGAGCGATCTCGACGCCGGTCGTATAATCGAACTTTTGCAGAAAGCCGCGCACCGTCTTGCCGTCGGCGACCGTTTCAACTCCCGGTTTCAGTTTCGACTGCGAAAACATATTCGCGACGAAGCCGGCGGCGGCGGTCGCGCCCTGCTCTCCGGTCCGGCGCCCTTCAAGCGCATCGGAGGTCAGATAGGCAACATTGTTGCGCAGATTTTGATCGACGACATCGGCCTTTTGCGCGGCAACGCTCAGGACGAACGACAGTAACAACAGGAAACTCAAGAATTGTCTTTTCATAGTGTCATCCGCAAAAATCGTAGGGATTTACGATTCCAATGGTCAATTGGCCGTCCGGGCGGCTTGCCGCCCGGTTGTGCGGAATGGCTCCGCCTTTCCGCACAACGTTGTCGCGATCATGCGGCTATGCCGCGTCGAGCGATTGGCGGCGCAGCCGCATGGATTTTAGCAACTCCCGGAAAGGCACAGCCTTTCCGCACATCCGGGCGGCAAAGCCGCATTCAGCAGCGCGAAATCCCGAATCCCGAATCCCAAATTATTCGACCCAGTCGGCGATGAATACGTTCGTGTCGCCGACCTTTTCCGAATTGCGATTCGAGGCAAAGACAAGCTTTTTGCCGTCGGGCGAGAACATCGGGAAACCGTCGAACGATTCGTTATACGTGACGCGCTCGATGCCCGTACCGTCGACGTTGATCAGCGCGAGATCGAAATTGCGCTTGCGGGAGTCGCTCGCGAAATGGTTGGTACAGAAAATGATCTTCTTTCCGTCGGGCGTGAAGAACGGAGCGAAACTGGCCGCGCCGAGCTTGGTGATCTGGCGCTTGTTCGATCCGTCCACGTCCATCACCCAGATCTCGAAGTTGTTCGGCTCGATCAGGTCTTCGCTCAGACGCAGTTTGTAGCGCGCGATCTCCGCTTCGGTCTTCGGATGGTAGGCGCGGAAAACTATCTGCTTTCCGTCCGGCGAGAAGAACGGTCCACCGTCATATCCGAGTTCGGTCGTCAAACGTTTAACGTTCTTGCCGTCGATGTCCATGGTGTAGATGTCGAGGTCGCCGTCGCGCGTCGATGTGAAAACGATGTGTTTGCCATCCGGCGAGATCGTCGCCTCGGCGTCGTAACCGTTCGTCTTCGTCAGCTGTTTGATCTTCTTGCCGTTGGTGTTGGACGTAAAGATGTCGTAGGTCGGATAGATCGCCCAGACGTAGCCCTTCGAAAAGTCCGGATTCGGCGGACATTCCTTCGCGCCGAGATGGGTCGAACCATAGAGCATTTTCTTTCCGTTCTTGAAAAAGTACGAGCAGGTCGTGCGGCCTTCTCCGTTTGAGACGCGCGTCACGTTCGAACCGTCGATGTTCATCGTGAAGATCTGGTCGCATTTGAGATCGTCCCGTTTCGACTGAAACGTCAGTTTCTTCCCGTCAAACGAGAAATACGCCTCCGCGTTCTCGCCGCCGAAAGTCAACTGTTTGATATTTTGAAGATGTTTCTCGCCTTCGAATTGAATTGGGCCCGGTTGCGCCGAAACGGTCGCGACCGTCGCCAGAATTATCGCCAAGTACAAAAATCTCATAACGTATGTCCACCCCTTCCTTGTGTTTCGTTGAATCAAGAACCTTCAGTTTAGCTAAATCGCGTTTGAAACGAAAACGGGGAGAAGGGGAAAACGGAAATGGCGTCAGCGCTTGCGATACAGCTCGACACCGTTCTTGAATTCGACGGCGATCTTTCCTTCTTGTTCCGCATAGTCCAAATGCGCGATCGCCTCGGAGACCGCGAGGAATCGATGGACGTCGTCGCCGACGGCGGTCGGGAACAGCTTCTGAGCCGTTTCAAAAGCGGTCACGCCGTCTTTTGAAACCGATGCGATAGTTCGCCGTTGGCGTTCGTCGATCGCGCGCACGTAACGGTTGAAGATCTCTTCGAAATCGGTTATCGGTTCGCCGTGTCCGCCGTAAACGAGCGTCGGGTGATAACTGCGGACCTTCGCGAGCGAAACAAGATATTCGGCAAGCGAACTGAAACGCCGGTCTGGATCGACCGGATCGGGCGAAACGATCGGATTCGGCGTTATTCTTTTCAAAACGCAGTCTCCGCAAATCAACGTCCGGTCCGATTCGCGAACAAAACTGCACGACCCCGGCGTGTGTCCCGGAGTGTGCAGGACCTTGAGAAAGCCGCCGTCGAATTCGATGTCCTGCTCGTCGCGGAGCGTCGAGAACTCGCCGTCGTCGAGCGCGTCGGTGAGCAACGAGATCTCCGCGTACAGCGCCTGCATTTCCCGAAAAACCTCGTTCGGAACTCCCGCTCGCATCATCAGCGTGTGATGTTCCTCGCGCGCCAGCCGTCCGAAAAGATGTCCCGTTTCCCATTCGTGAACCAGTATTTCGGCATTTTTTGCCTCGTCGCGGATCTGTTTTGCGAGGCCGCAGTGGTCTTCGTGGGCGTGCGTCAGGACGATCCGGCGAATGTCCTTGAACTCGATTCCTTCACGACCGAGCTTTTCCCGAAGCACGCGCGCCGCCTCGGCCGTTTTCGGCCCGACGTCGATCAGCGTCAGCGGCTCCGCTCGAATCAAATAGACGTTGACGGCGCCGACGTAGAACGGTGTTGGAACTGAGATCGGTATGATTTTCATTAACGAGTGCGAATGTCGATCGGCGATTAAGACGAATTCGGACAGAACGCTATAATAACCGTACCGGCCCAAATGAACAATCAATCCGCAACCATCGACCGCAGATCCAAAATCGTCATCGTCGGCGCCGGTCCGGCCGGATCGAGTCTCGCAATTCGACTGGCGAATCGGGGTTTTCGCGTGACGTTGATCGAGAAGGAGAGGTTTCCGCGGCACAAACTGTGCGGCGAGTTCGTTTCACCGGAATGCCTCGAGCACTTCAGTGAACTTGGCGTGCTCGATGCGATGCTCGCGGTCGGCGGCGACCGGATCCGGCGGACGTCTTTCTTTTCGCTTTCCGGGAAAAGCGTTTCAGTGTCGAGCGACTGGTTCGGAGACGCCGCCGGCGCACTCAGTATCAGCCGCGCCGTGATGGATGATCTTCTTTTGAAACGGGCGCGCGAAGCGGGAGTTGAAGTTCTGGAGGGAACCCAGGTAACCGGCATCGAGTTTGAGGCCGGCCGTATCCGATGTCTTCGCGCGCGTTCTGACGATGCAGACCGTTTCGAAATCGACGGCGATGTTTTCATCGACGCCACGGGCCGCTCGAATCACGTTGCCAAACTTGTCGCGAAATCCAATTTCACGATTCCGAAATCCAAAATCCAAAACAGGCTCATCGGTTTCAAGGCTCACCTTGAGAATGTCGGAATTGAGCCCGGCAATTGCGAGATCTATTTTTTCGAGGGCGGCTACGGCGGTCTCAGCTACGTCGAAGGCGGTCGGGCGAACCATTGCTTTCTGGTCGCCGCGGAACGCTTCAAAGAAGCCGGAACCGTCGAGAAGCTGCTCGAAACCGTGGTCTTTCGCAATCGCCGCGCCCGCGCGACGATGCGCGACTCCCGCCCCGTGTTTGATTGGCTCGCGGTCTCGGTCGAGAGTTTCGGCCGGAAGGAACTGTTGCCGGCGCCAAACCTGTTTACGGTCGGCGATGCCGCGGCGTTTATCGATCCGTTCACCGGCAGCGGGATGTTGATGGCGTTTGAAAGCGCAAAACTTCTCGCGGCGGCGCTCGCCGGCTCCGAACCCGCGGCGGAATACGCTCGGGCATACGAGCTCAAGTTTGCCCGACGGCTGAGAATCTGCGGACTTTTGCGGCAGGCTGCGTTCTGGCCGGGGGCCGCCGCGGCAGTGATCACTGCGCTCGGATTTAGCCAAACGGCAGTAAAACTGTTGGCGCGCGCCACGAGGGGCGCCGGACGCCCGGTCGAAGCTCGTTCCGAGGTGCAATGATGTCCCCAACTTTCGGGCATTCGCTTTTGCGTCAAAAATCAGGAAACCATCCATTTTTTGCTTGCCTTTCGCAGGATTTTAGGATAAAAACTTCAAAGCAAATCTAATCAATCTATAACTGGAAAATACTGTCGGTTTTACAATTCGGGTTCGCGTAACGATAACGCAAATTTTCAAACTAAAAATTTGTGGGCGCTCCGCATCAAAAGTTGTCCCCTCCGACAGGGCAATTGAAAGTTGTTAAAGGAGAAAAAAATTGATGAAATCGTTTCAGAGAAAGATCGCCGGTCTTGCCGCCGGAATAATTACGTTCGCGGCATTGGTGATGCTCAATGCCGTTATTGCATTCGCGCAAACGCAGGTGAGCGCCGCCGACTTGGGCGGAACGGTGGTCGACCCGAATGGCGCCGCGGTGCCCGGAGCGACCGTGACGGCGAAAAGTCCGGCCACGAACATCACCCGTACCGTCACCGCCAATGATTCCGGCGAGTTTCAGTTTATCGGCCTTCCGCCGGGTGAATACGACCTGACCGTCGAAGCGGCGACCTTTAAGAAGACCGTCATCTCCGGTGTCAAACTCACCGTCGGGCAGAGCGCGTCTGTCGAGGTCAAGCTTGAACTCGGACAACAAGACGTCATCGTCAATGTTTCGGGCGATTCGGTCGAACTTATCGAAACAACGCGGAGTTCCGTCTCCAATACGATCGACCAACAGCGAATCGAGTCCCTTCCGACCAACGAACGCAGCGCGACCGGTTTCGCGCTCACGCTTTCAACCGTCGGCCGCGACAACGGCCGTCCGATCGGACCGGCCCCGACCTCAGGTTTGAACGTTGGCGGACAGCGCGGACGCTCGACGCAGATCAACGTTGACGGCTCGGATTTTACCGACAACTCGATCAACGCCGCCCGTTCGACGGTTTCGCAGGAAGCGGTTCAGGAATATCAGATTTCCACCAACTCGTACACGGCGGAATTCGGACGCGCAACGGGCGGCGTGGTAAACGTCGTCACCAAGCGCGGAACGAATCAATTCACTGGAAACGTTTTCGGCTTTATCCGCGATAAGAGCATCCAGGCCCGCAACGCGTTTTCGCCGGTCGACAAGCCTGATTACCGCCGCACCCAATGGGGCGCGACCCTCGGCGGACCGATCGTCAAAGACAAGGTCTTTTTCTTCGCGGCTTTTGAACGCCGTCAACGTGACGAATCGGGATTCTTTACAAGCAATGTCATCGGCGAGGGCGCCAACGCTCTGACCAGTTCGGTTACGCTTGGACCGCCGTTTTTGCCGTTCACGCAGACTTTCAATCGATTGACCGCTTCACAGGCAGCGTATGCCAATGCTTTGCTGGGAGTCAGCCCGTCGACGGCAATTCAGTATCTCTATCTCGCGTCGAGCGGCGGCAACACGGCATTGACCGGAACCAATCCGCTGATCAGCGCGGGCGGCGCGATTCCGGCGGGTCAGGTCGTCGGGCAAAGATTTTTCCTGACCGGCGCTCCGGTTCCGGTCGGCACGATCGGAACCAACGGTTTGCCGATCGCTTTTCGACCGCTGAATGATTTGCAGAGAGTTTTTCCGGTTACGGAACGCGCGAATTATTTCTCGCTCCGCGGCGACTACAACATCAACGACGGCAATCAACTGACCGTTCGTTTTGGCCGCAACACGGGCAATTTGACCGGTATTCAGGTTGAATCGCAGAACCAATCGCTCGGACAGAACGATTTTTCGCGTACCGGCATTACCGAGATCACGGACAATTCGTTCGGAATCGGCTTGACGTCGACGATCGGCGGCACGATGTCTAACGAGTTCCGTTTCAGCTTCGGCCGTCGCGACACGATCTTCAAATCGCAAAACGGCGAGGCCGTCGCATTCAATATTTCGGGTACGGCCTTCATCGGCCGCGAACTGTTCTCGCCCGTCGATCGCACTGAAAAGCGTTTTCAGTACATCGACAATTTTACATTGGTTAAAGGCAACCATACGATGAAGTTCGGCGGCGATTTCAACTCCGTCGCCATACCGGAAGCGGTCTTTGAACTGAACTTCGCCGGACTTTTCAATTTCGGCGATTTCGCGGCGACGAATCTGGCGGCGTTCCCGAACGTCGGCGGATTGTCTCCGGGGGCGTTCACGCCGGTTCAGAGTTATGGACTCGGACTGCCGTCGATCTACATCCAGGGCTTCAGCAACCGAACGAGCCGTATCAAGAACAAGCCGATCGCGTTCTTCGCTCAGGATTCGTGGAAAGTCACGCCGCGTTTGAACATCAATTTCGGCGTTCGTTATGACGTCGAATTCACGGACACGATCGCGCCGGTCGACTTTCGCGATCCGCTGTCGGGCATCAGCCTGACGGCCAACGATCTTTTGGTGGCGCAGGACGCGCTCGGCGTCCAGCAGGGCATTCCGCGCGACAACAACAATTGGGCGCCGCGTTTCGGATTTTCGTTTGATATGTTCGGCAACGGAAAGACCGTGCTTCGCGGTTCGATCGGTTTGTACTATGACCATCCGCTTTTGGCAGTCGCGTTCAACTCGGACATCGCCGACGCCGCGCAGCAGCAGCAATCCGTGCTGACGGCCGGAAGTCCGGCGCCGACGTCGCTTTTCAACGCCTCGCAGGTTTTCCAGGGCACGGTTTGCACGACCGCTTCCGGAAACCCGCTCTGTCCGGTTGGATTCAACACTCCGGGCGTTGCGGCATCTGCCCAATATCAATTCGGCAGAATGCGATTCAACGATCAGACATTCACCGGATTCGGTGCAGTTCTGCCGTTCACGCTTCCGATCGCGAAGGATTTTCAGTATGCGTCGGCGACTCAGGCGAATCTATCGATCGAGCGCCAGCTGACGAAGAATATGTCGATGTCGGTTTCGTATCTCTACGTCGGTGCGCATCATCTACCGCATCCGACGGATCTGAATACACCGGACACGGCACTGCAGATCCAGAATTTCCAGCGCTTTTTCGGCGGTGCATTGCCGACATCCACACAAGCGGCGGTCGCATTCTCGATCGCTTCGACGGCCCCCGGTTCATCGACCGGTGTCGGATGCTTCGTCGTGATTCCGGGAATGGTCGCTTCGTGTCCGGGTGGTCGCGTGGTCGCTCCGGCAGTCGCGAACTTCTTCCGGCCGAACGCGCCGAACTACTTCTTGGCGCAGGCGCTTTCGGGCGGTGCGGTCACGAAGGCGGTGCTTGATTCCCAACTCGGCGGTTCGCTTCGAAGGCCGGGTGCAATTTCGCCGTTCGGTTCGGTCAACGCGCAGGTCTCGGACGGTAATTCGAGCTACAACGCGATGAACGTCGAACTGAAGCGAAGGTTTGCCAATAATTTCACGTTCCTGGCAGGCTACACCTGGTCGCATTCGATCGACGATTCGTCCGATCTGCAGACGCTCTTGATCGCTCAGGACGTCAACAACTTCGCTGCCGAGAAGGCGAACTCGCTCTTTGACCAACGGCATCGTTTTGTTTTCAGCGGCGTGATGGCTTCCCCCGATTCATGGCGGAAAGGCAGCGGCTGGCAGAAGTTCCTTTCGGATTTCACGGTTGCGCCGATCATCGAGCTTTCGTCGGGCCGCCCGTTCAACATCATCACCAACGTTGATGCGAACAACGATCAGTCGACCCAGACCGACCGTCCGAGCGTTAACCCGGACGGAACGCTTTGCGTCCCCGGAACTCTGGGTTGCGTGACGCCTTTGATTACCAACGGACGGTTTTCCAGCGGAAGTCTGGGACGCAATATGGGTCTGACCCATCCGTTCGCCTCGATTGACCTGAGGATCTCAAGGGCGATCAGGTTTGGGGAGCGTTTCCGCATCGATTTGATTGCCGAGGGCTTCAACCTTTTCAATCGTTTCAATGAAGGTTCGGCAACTCCTTTGTTCGCCGATGTGAACGCCTTTGGAGAACGCGCATCGAATGGCCGCTACTACAGCCGTTCGACCGCCGCTTTCGATCCGCGCCAGTTCCAGTTCGGAGCGAAGTTCAGCTTCTAACTGAGGCTCGCAAGGGCAAACTTAAATAAATGACAAAGGCCCGCGTAGTTTGCGGGCCTTCGTTTTTGGAACTTCCTCTGAGGATGAGCGCACTTTCGCAACTGATCGTTTCGAAGGCGACGGAGATCGGCTTTCACAAGGTCGGAATCGTTCGCGCGGACTCGCTCGTACCGGAGAGCGAGAGGCTGCGCGAATGGCTCGCGTCGGGATTCCACGGCGAAATGGCCTGGATGGAGCGCGAACCCGAAAAACGCGGAGACCCGCGTCTGCTCTTTCCGCCGGCGCGGTCGGTCATTGTCGTCGCGCTGAACTACTACACGCCGCAAGAGCATTCCGACGATCCGTCGACCGGCAAGATCTCGCGTTACGCCTGGGGCGACGATTACCACGACGTGATGCGCGGGAAGCTCGAGGTCCTCGCGGAGTTTGTCAGGTCCTTCGACGAGTCTGCCGAAACCAAGATCTGCGTCGATACCGCGCCGATCATGGACAAAGCGTGGGCGGTTCGGGCCGGCCTCGGCTGGCTCGGCAAACATTCGAACGTCATCACGACCGATTACGGCTCATGGGTCTTTCTCGGCGAGATTCTCGTCAGTCTCGAACTTGATGAGACCGGCGATGCCGTGCCCGACCATTGCGGCACGTGCACGGCTTGTATCGACGCCTGCCCGACGGCGGCAATCACCGCTCCGTATGTGGTTGATTCAACAAAATGTTTGTCATACACTACTATCGAACTTCGTTCCCCCGAGCTTTCAGACGACATCTCCGATAACTTGAACGGATGGCTTTACGGCTGCGATATTTGTCAGGATGTATGTCCTTGGAACAGATTCGAGAAGCCGACCGAAGAGAAGCGATTCGAACCGCGTCCCGGAAATGTTTCGGCGAATCTCAACGAAGTCTTGTCGCTGTCCCCTGAGGAGTATGCTGAAAGGTTTCGTCGCAGCGCGATCAAACGTACAAAACTTTCAGGACTGCAACGAAACGCGCTGGCGCTGACGAACCGACGCCGAAGCCGAACGTGAGAACGTCGTTTTTCGCCCCGTCGATTTACCACGGAGATAAAAATGTTTTTTAAGTCTATTTCCCGAGGCAAAATTGCACTTCTGTTCGCATTGCTGATCCTGGCGTTCCCGGCGTTTATCGCATCGGCCGTCGGAACGGTTCAGACGCGCTCGCAGAAAAAGCCGACGCCGACACCGAAAAAGAAGACGACGCCGACCCCGAAGCGGGCGAAGGCGACGCCTACGCCAAAGAAGAATCAGGCGAAGACGACACCCAAAACTGCGGCAAAAACCCCCGCGAAGAACTCAAAGACGACAAAGACGCCCGTGAAAACGACGACGTCCAAAACGGGTGACAAGAACAAGAACTCAAAGACCGCGTCTAAATCCGGGAACACCGACAAGAAGACGTCAAAATCAAAGACGAATTCGAAGACCGCGAAAACGCCCGTAAAATCGCCCGCCAAAACGACCCCGAAAACGGCCGTTAAGCCGGTTGAGAAAAAACCGGCCGTTAAGACCGCAAAAAAGCAAACACCGATCGTTTTGCCTGAAAATGCGCCGGAGGTCATCGTCACCTCGTTTTCGGTTCCGGTACGCGGGGAAGCGCGCCCGAGCGCGCCGACGATGTCCCGGATTCCGATCGGCACGGTCCTCAACGTAACGGAAAAAAACGCGGGCTGGTATAAGGTTGCCTACCAGAGCGGCGGCCGATCCGCAAGCGGCTGGATATCGGCCAATACGGTCAACGATCTCGGCTCCGCGGACAGGACTCAGATCTATCGACAGATCATCGAACGCAGCTATCGGGCAGATATGGACTTTTCGTCCGCCGCCGAGCTGCTCCAGTTTATGGACGGGATCTCCGGCCAGATTGATCGGTCTGACACCTCCGCAGAGCTCGAACTCAAGCGCTTGCTCATTTTGCGATCGGCGCTCAGACAGATCGCCGCCGACAAGAACGAGGTTGCGCCATACCGCGATTTCCTTAACAGCCACGACGCTGCGATCGTTTACAACGAGCCGGCAGGAACCTATCTCGTGACGGCCAACCAGTTTTGGGATCTGCACACCAAATACTCGAAAAGCGTGATTTCGGATTCGATCGCGTGGGAAGCCGCGCAGAATCAGTTGCCGGGCGAGTGCGAGGGCTACATCAATTGCCACCTGTTCGATCTGCGGATGCGTTTCGGCGAGTACCTGAACCACCACCCGAATGGAGTTCACTCGGCCGAGGCGCTGACGAACATCACGAACTATCTTGAGCCGATCGTCGCCGATTCGAACCGCAAGGAAGTCTACAATGGCCCGACAGACGTCACGGACCGCGCCGAATTTAACAATCTGATCGCCGAAATGCGCACGATCGTCGCGCGTCTCGGCTACGTCGAAAAGGAACGCACGCTGCAACAGTTGCGTCAGATCGCCGAGGCGTACCGGTAAGCGGGATTTGCGATTTTGGATTTTGGATTTGCGATTGGGGATTGGGGATTTGCGCCTCTGAATGCGGCTTTGCCGCCCGGATGTGCGGAAAGGCTGTGCCTTTCCGGGAAGGCCAAACTATCCAAGCGGCTGCGCCGCAAATCGCCGATGTGCGGCTCAGCCGCAGGATCTCGAGAACGATGCACATCCGGGCGGCAAGCCGCAACTGCGAACTTCGGAAGCGGCGATTTTAGATCCCGGCGAGGCGATTCGCGGTCGTATGTCGCGAGGTCCGATCTGAGATTGAAAGTCGCGTTCAACTGTGGTTAGCTAAACGAGTGCTGAACATCGACGAAACAAAAATCGACGATCGGAGACCGACGATCGAAAATCCCCTGACGGATTCGTACGGCCGCGCGATCCGGGATTTGCGGATAAGTCTCACCGACCGCTGCAATTTCCGCTGCTTTTACTGCCTGCCCAGCACGAAGCCGACTCTGAACCAGAAGGCGAAAATACTGACCTTTGAAGAACTCGCCGAGATCTGCTCGATCTTCGTCGGGCTCGGCATCGAAAAAATACGGCTCACCGGCGGCGAACCGCTGCTTCGTAAGAACATCGAAACTCTCGTGAAGACAATCAGCGATCTGAAGAATCCCGAATCACAAATCCCGACTCGGAAATTGAAGGATCTCGCGCTGACGACCAACGGTTATCTTTTTCCGCCGAAGGCCGAAGCGCTAAAGGCCGCGGGGCTCGACCGCATTACGCTCTCGCTCGACAGCCTGAAACGCGAACAATTCGAGAAGATCACGGAAGTTGACGCGCTCGACAAGGTTTACGAATCGATCGAGGCGGCGCGCCGCGTCGGACTCGCACCGGTAAAGATCAACGCCGTCATCGTCCGCGGCTGGAACGAGGACGAGGTCGTCGACTTCGCCCGTTTCGCCCGCGAATACGACGTCAAGATGCGGTTCATTGAGTTTATGCCGCTCGATTCCGACGGCGACTGGAAGCGCGAGCAGGTCGTTTCCGGGCGCGAGATGTTCGCCGCGATCGACGCCGTCTATCCGCTTGAACTGGTCGAAAGTTCGCGCGGCGCCGAAACATCCTGGAAATATAGATTCAAGGACGGCGCTCCGGGCGAGATCGGGATCATTGCGCCGGTCACGGAGATGTTCTGCGGCGCGTGTTCGCGGATCAGGCTCACCGCTGACGGCCAGATCCGCACCTGCCTTTTTTCGCGCGTCGAATACGATCTGCGTGACGAGCTTCGCCGCGGCGCCTCGCGTCCAGAGATCATCGAATTCATCCGCGCCGCGGTCAACAAAAAGGAGCCGCGTCATTACATCAACGATCCGGAATTCGCACCGGCATCGCGCTCGATGAGCTTTATTGGCGGATAAGGTGCAGATCGACTTTCTCAATCCAAGAAGCATTCTTTGTCTGATCGCGATCCTTCAGGGACTGGTTTTCGCGGTGATGCTCGCGTACCGCTTTGCAAAAAAGCGACAGGTCGCGGATCTCTACCTTGCCGCGCTGCTGATCGTGCTCTGCCTCAGCCTCGTCACTCCCTTCATCGGTTTTGCAAACGTCTACGACCTGAACCAGTGGCTGACGTATTTCCCGTTTGCAATCGTCTACTCGTACGGCATCCTGATCTGGTTGTACACCGTCCACCTGACCGATTCCAAACGCCGGCCGTCGGCATCCGATGCGCTTCTATTTTTGCCCTCGGCGGCGTATGTTCTTTTCCGGCTTTTTCTTTTCGCTCACGATCTCGAATGGAAGGACTGGTTCGGAAATAGTTATGGATCTCTGTTCGAGGCGTTCGTATTTGTTACGGAACTGACGTGGAATCTTGTCTTTATGATCTTCTCGATCAGGCGCTACCGGCATTACCGCGTCTGGCTCGACGACAATTTTTCGGACACGGAAAAGATCAAGTTTGACTGGCTTCGCAACTTTCTTTATGCCTTTACGGCGATCCTGCTTTTGGGCGCGGCGTTCGATTTCGTCAACAGTTTCTGGGCAAGGCTGAGTTATATCCAGTATTTTTATTTCCAGATCGTCCTCGCCCTTTCGACCTACTGTCTGGCGGTGGTTGGATACTTGCGATCCCAGACGATCGAACTGAATTTCCGCGACGAGGCGGCCGAAGAAAAACGAGCGCCGCTCTCCGCTCCCGAACTTGAGAGGCTGTTATCCAAGATCGAAACCGCTGTCAAAACAGGCAAACTGTATCTCGAACCGCAGCTGACGCTGAACGATCTGGCGCGCGAGGTCGGCGTCAACACGGGGGTACTTTCGTTCGCCATAAACAGCGGCTTTGGCAAGAACTTCAACGATTTCATCAACGAACTTCGGATCGAAGAGGTAAGGTCGCGACTGGCCGATCCTTCGGACGCCGGGTTGCTGGCAATTGCCTTCGAGTCCGGGTTCAACTCAAAAGCAACCTTCAACCGCGCCTTCAAAAAGTTTACGGGCTTGACGCCGCGCGAGTATCAAGACAATCTGAAGTAACAATGTTTGAAACCAATTATCAGGCGATCCTCGAAAAGATCGAAACCATCGATCCGGTCGCATACGGACGGACACGTAATTTTCAAGACGGCGCCGTGACACGGCTTTCGCCGTACATCAGCCGCGGCGTGATCTCGACGGCGTTCGTCCTTCAGCAGATCCTTAAGCAAGGGCGCAGATTTCACGAGATCGAAAAACTCGTGATGGAACTCGCCTGGCGCGACTATTTCCAGAACGTCTGGCGGATCAAGGGCGACGGGATCGACAGCGATCTTATGCAGCCGCAGCCTGATGCCGTCAATTCCGAAATGCCGTCCGCGATCGTCCGCGCCGAAACCGGAATCGAAGCGATCGACCGCGCGATCGCCGAACTTTACGAGACGGGCTACGTGCATAATCATCTGCGGATGTACATCGCGTCGGTGACCTGCAACGTCGCGAAATGCCGCTGGGATCTGCCGGCGAAATGGTTCTACTTTCATCTCTTGGACGCCGACGCGGCGAGCAACGCGCTTAGCTGGCAGTGGACGGCGGCGAGTTTCAGTTCGAAAAAGTATTACGCGAACCAGGAAAACATCAACAAGTATTGCGGGACTTCGCAGAGCGGAACGTTTCTCGATGTCGAGTATGCCGCTTTCGCGGAGCTTCCGATTCCCGAGATACTTAAGCCGTCGGAAACTCCGGAACTGGTGACCGTTCTGCCGGAATCATCGTCGCTTTCGATCGATGAAAAACTCCCGACGCTCGTCTATAATTTCTACAATCTCGACCCGGCGTGGCATTCGGAAGCCGAGGCGAACCGGGTGCTGCTGCTCGAACCGTCGCATTTTGCCAGGTATCCCGTTTCCGCAAGATCGCTCGAATTCGCAGCGAGGGTGGCGGAGAACATCGGCGGTATTCGGACGTACGTCGGCGAGTTCGACGATCTCGCGAAACAAACGGGCGGCGGCGAGATACGCTTCAAAAAACATCCGACCGCGGCGCATTATCGCGGAACCAGCGAGCATCGCGAGTGGATGTTTCCGACGGTCCGCGGGCTTTTCCCGTCATTTTTCGGTTATTGGAAGAAATGCGAGAAGATCGTCAAGCTAATGAAATGATCCATCTATTGCGAAGCGACATCGACGCGATGGACCGCCGCCGCCGGGCGAACCTGATAAATTCTGCCGGCGGGTTCAAACCCGTGAACCTGATCGGGACCGCCTCGGAATCGGGTGGTTCGAACCTTGCCGTGTTCAATTCGGTCGTTCACGTCGGCGCGAATCCGCCGCTGATGGGAATTATCGTGCGTCCCGCCGGCGATGTCCCGCGGCATACCTTAGAGAACATCCGCTCGACCGGCGTTTTCACGATCAACCACGTTCACGAGTCATTCGTCGCCAACGCGCATTTTACGTCCGCCAAGTTCGCGCGCGGTGAGTCGGAATTTGAGAAATGCGGGCTCAAAGAACAATATGTCGAGGGATTCGGGGCACCGTTCGTCGCCGAAAGCGAGATCAAGCTCGGCCTCAAACTGGTCGACGAGATTCCGATCGCGGTCAACCGGACGATCCTTTTGATCGGCGAGGTTCTGCACCTGTTTCATCCGGAGAACGCCTTGCGGCCCGACGGCAGTCTGGATCTGAACCTGGTCAAAGATGTCTGTGTCTCCGGGCTCGTTACGTATCACCGCGTTGAACAGATCGCGGCTTTTCCGTATGCGAAGCCGGACGGTTTGCCGGAATTCGAAAAGATCGACGGAACAGATGGATAAACGTCAAAATTGCGCGGTCTGCGGATCGGAAAACTGCGCGAGCTTTACGAAATTGCTCGCGCAGATGCATCCCGTCCGCGAAGAATTCAATTTCGACCGCTGCGCGGACTGCGGCTATGTGTTTCTGAATCCCCCGGCCGCGATGTCCGAGCTTGCGAACTACTACACCGAATTCTATCTGCCGTACCGCGGACCGGCGGCGTGGGGCAAGTACTCGGGGATGGTCGAAGACAGCGACCGGAAACTGAACGACAAGCGCGCGGGTTTGTTGGCGGACCGGGGCCTCGGACCGGAGAGTCTGGTGCTCGACATCGGATGCGGAAAGCCTGCGTTCCTCGAACGGTGCGTCGAACGGTTCGGCTGCCGCGGATTCGGTCTCGATTTTTCCGATCAGGGCTGGCGCGGCGAATCGGTCGACGTTGGAAAGCTCACTTTGATGGTGGGCGAGGTCGCTGACCTGCCGCCGGACCTGCGGCCCGACGCCGTCACGATGTGGCATTATCTCGAACACGACTACGATCCCGGACGGACGTTGCGGCATATCGCAAGTCTGTCGCGTCCCGAAACGACGCTGGTCGTCGAGGTACCGGATTTCGAATCCTCCGGACGCGAAAAGTACGGCGGGTTTTGGGCGGGCTACCACACGCCGCGGCATATTTCGGTCTTCTCGGAAAACAATCTGCGAACGCTGCTTGGGAAGAACGGCTGGGAAGTCGAACGGATCGACCGTTTCGGCACGCTCGACCCGTACGTCCTCGACTGGATGAGCCGGATGGAGCAAAAAGGGATCGAATGGAACAAGAGCATGGAAAGCGAATTTTGGAGTTTTGTCGCCGGAATGCTCGCGTTTGCGCCGACCAAGCTGCGGGAAAAGTCGAAACCTCTTGGACTGATGACCGCCGTCGCTCGGCCGCTTTAGATTCAACCCGGATTCCGCAATGGAAAGATTGCCCGCGAATTTCCGCGAATCCGCGCGAATAAGATTCTATCCGAACCCGCACGGGCAAAACGCTTTTCAACACTTTGGGCCGTCCTGTGGCCCGATTTCAAAACCACGCTTCTTTCGCAGCGCTTTGGACCAGATTTCCATTCGCGCGGATTCGCGGAAATTCGCGGGAAAAATTTCCCTATTGCGCAATTTGGGTTCAATGTTCAGGATTCAAGATTCAAGGTTCGGGATGTTCGGGATTCAAGATTCAAGATATTCAAGGTTCAGGTCGGTATCATCAGCGTTAGAGGCCGTACCAAAACTCGTAATCGCAGCTTTGCTTCCCGTATTAGAAATTGCCACTAGCTTCAGCTAGTGGGCCGGCAACCGATAGAAACCCGGCTTTAGCCGAATCACGGCGCGGGTTCGGCTTAAGCCGGGATTATTTATTCCTGTGGCCCACCACGTTTCGCTTCGCTTCACGTGGTGCTATCGTCCTTGCGCGTGTTACACACGCTGAAGATCCTAATCTTGATCTCTAAACAAAATAAACTTCACTGACTTTTCAGGCAGCCTCACCGGCGATGGAAATTCCAAATCCAAAATCTAAAATCCAAAATCGAACCCTTTTCCGTTCCAGGTTCCGACCGAACGGTATGGTTGAAATCTTGAGAAAAGTTCTTCCTTGTACCAACCGAGTTCACGCGTCTTGGCGATCGCCTCGCGGTGTTCGGGTGTTTTGTAGGCATACTCTTTCATCGCCGACTCGCTTTCCCAAAGGCTGAAAGTCGCCATCCGGACGACGGGGAGTTCGCCGATGCCTTTGGTAAAGATCAGGCCGTTCGATCTCTCAAGCGGTTCCTGCGAGCGCGGAACGAATCTCCAAAAACTCGAAAGGTGCCTGATCTTGATCGTCGCCCGCGTGATGACCGCAAGATACGGATTGCCGATGTCGATGTCGGCCGAAGCTTCGAACGGATTTCCGCCCGACCAGGCGCCCCTGGCGGCGACGTTCTTCATATACAACGTCCAAAGCTCCGAAGAACGCGAGCGATAATTGGCGAAGATCTCCGAAGAACCGAAAAACTCATCCGCGGCGGTTTCGCTTTCCCAGACCTGGAGCAGGCTGTAAACCGACCAGTCGGGAAGCGGGTTGAATCCGAAGCCCTTGCCGCTGCCGAGAAGTTTGTAGAAAGTCTCGCCCTTCGCCCGGCTCAGGTCCCGGTGAGCGAACTGCATCATCCGGAACGCCCAGAATTTGTCGGCGGCCGTCGAAAACCGGAAAAATGTCAGTGTCGTGATTTGGGTCATTCGTTGCCTTGGTTCGATTCCAGTATGAATTTGAACAGTCGGTAATTCAAAGCCGCGATGGCGAAAGGTATACGGCTTTCGTCGCCGGAATACTGTCTCGATGTTGCGTCAAAAGGCGTGAGTCGTTGCTTTGCCTTCGGTATTCATTCTGCCACCAGCTTCAAAGGCCGTGTCAAAACGCACGGTTCCCGTTTGGCTTTCCCTCTTGATGTTGCCACTAGCTTCAGAGGCCGTGTCAAAACTCGTTAACGCGGCCTTGTTTTCTTTCTTCACAATTGCCACTAGCTTCAGCTAGTGGACAAGGCTGCAAATGATCCCGGCTTTAGCCGAATCAGGGCGCGGGTTCGGCTAAAGCCTGGGACTTTCTCGACTGCCGGCCCACTAGCTGAAGCTAGTGGCAATTGAGAAGACAGTGGAAATCAAGAAGACGACGGCAATTTTGAACCTGATGGCAATCATCAAGCCACTGGCAATTATGAAGACGGCGGCAACGTCAAGACAACAGGAAGAAGCACGCGGCCTGGTTTTCTTTCTTCACAATTGCCACTAGCTTCAGCTAGTGGACAAGCCTGCAAATGATCCCGGCTTTAGCCGAATCCGGGCGCGGGACCGGCTAAAGCCGGGGAATTTCTCGACTGCCAGTCCACTAGCTGAAGCTAGTGGTAATTATGAAGACAGAGAGCAAAGTCGCGTTAACGAGTTTTGACACAGGCTCTTCAGTTAGTGGCAACATCAAGACGGAAAGCCAAACGGGAACCGTGCGTTTTGACACAGCCTCTGAAGTCAGTGGCAATTTGGAAATCCGCGACGTTGCAAATCACGAAGTCATCAGAGTTCTGCCTCGGGTCAAATCATAAAATCCGCCTCAAATCCTCACAAACTCGACTCAGATCATTATTTGAGTCGAGTTTCAGTTTCGCCGGTCGTACTCTGGAAGCGGATCGACGATCCGGACTTCAGTAAGGGGACGAATATGAAAAACCAGATCATTAAGACAATTATCGTGATCGCGACGATGGCGGTCGGCGCTCTCGGGCAGGAAGGCCCGACATTCTTCCAGGCGATTCAGGGCAAATGGAAGGGCACGCTCGAGTACAAGGACTACACCTCCGGCGAGCGCGTGACGATGAACACGATCATCACCGTCAGGTCCTCCGCCGACGGGAATTCGGCCGAGATGTTCACGGTCTACGACGACTTCGGCAAGATCTACAAGTCCAACGGCAAGGAGCGGATCGATCCGGCAAAGCGAAAGTTCTTTGAGGACAAGACCGAGTTTGACATCGAATCGCTTTCGGACGGAAAGCTCGTCCTGATCGGCAAGACGATGGACGGCAACGCCTTTGAACCGACGCGCAAAACGATAACTTACTCCAACGATTCGTTGACGATTCTCAAGGAAACGCGATCGCCGTGGCAGTTTCGCAATGTGGTAACGCTGCGCCGCATCGTCGAAAACAAGGAGCCCGAAGTCGTCCTCTCACCGAAGCAGTTGAGGGAAGATCTTGCCGTCTTGAAGCGGACGCTGACGGCGATCCATCCCGGAGTTTACCGCTACCAAACCCCGGAGTCGCTCGAACGCGAGTTTGCCGCGGTCGAGTCAAAACTCGACACACCGATGAAGGAAGGCAAGTTTCTGGTCACCGTCTCGCAGCTCGTTTCGAAACTGAACTGCGGCCACACCTACGTCAATTTCTACAATCAGGACGCAAAGCTGAAAGCGAGGCTCTTCGGCGGCCGAACTTATCTGCCTTTCTACTTTCGCATTGTCGACGGCCGGTTCATCATCACCGCCAACGCATCGTCGAAAGACATTTCGGTCGGAAGCGAGATCCTGAAGATAAACGGCATCGCGGTCAAAGAGATCATCGAGAAACTGCTGACGGTGACGAAGGGCGACGGAACATCGACGCTCGAACACCGCATCGACTCGATCGGCCTGAGCCGTGGCGACGCCGAGGCATACGCGCTTTTCGATTGGTATTTTCCGCTTTTCTTCCCCGTCAAGGATGAGATCTTCGACATCGAGGCAGTCGGTTTTACATCCAAGAAGACCGCGACGTTCAGCGTCCTCGCGATGACCAAAGAAGAACGGACCGCCGAGATGGCAAAGCGTTACGGACCGACGCCGACCTACGATGACGGCTGGAAATTCGAGATCCGCAACGGGGCGACCGGCTATCTGAAGATCGATAACTCGATCACCTGGCGGTTGAAAACGGTCAAGTTCGAGTCGTTTCTCGCGGCGGCCTTTGCCGAACTGAAGGCGAAACGGATTCCCAACCTGATCATCGATCTCCGCGGAAACGGCGGCGGAAGTATGGATCCGGGTTTCGAACTCGCGCGATATCTCGCGCCGCGAAAGCTTGCGCCGTACGCCGAGAGTCGGCGGTTGGTTCGCAATGTGGCCGCGCAGCCGGAACTGGCGAAGTATCTCGATACCTACAGCGACGAACTCCTGGCGGCGGTCAAAGGCGGTGTTCCGGAATTGATGTACCGCAAGTTCGACGAGAATTACTTCGAGATCGTCATTGGCGAGAGCTATCCCGCGGTCGAGCCTTACGCGGACCGATTCGAGGGGAAACCGTTCATTATCGCCGACTCTTCAAACGCATCGGCGACGTTTCAGTTTCTCGATTACGTCAAGCAAAACGGTCTAGCGACGATCGTCGGCCAAACTACGGGCGGCAATCGACAGGGAATCAACGGCGGCAATTACTTCTTTCTGAGGCTGCCGAATTCGAAGGTCGAGATCGACATCCCGGTGTATTTCCAGGCGCCGCTGAAACCTCAGCCGGACGAAAGCGTCGTCCCCGACGTCGTCGTCAAGCGTTTGCCCGAAGACGTCGGCAACGGATTCGATCGCGAGATTTCCACAATCGAAGACCTGATCGTCAAGTCTTCGAAATGAGGCGACTTCAAGACGATTTTACGACTGTTTCCGACAAAGAAAAGCGTTGACTCACCTGTGTTAAAACTGTTTTAATTACTTCGGGCAGTTGCCTGGACTTCCCGTCGCGCCTTTGTCCGCCATTCTCATCGTCCGTGAAATGAATACCGGCAAGATCCTTTCTCTATTATGCGGTCTGCTGTTGCTGTGCTTGCTGAACGCGCGCGCCGCGGCGGACTATCGCTTTGACACCTGGACCGCGGATAATGGACTGCCGCAGAACGGAGTCCGGTCGATCGGACAGACTCCCGACGGTTACCTTTGGTTCACGACCTTTGACGGATTGGTGCGCTTCGATGGTCTGCGCTTCACCGTTTTCAACAAAAGCAACACGCCCGGCATCATCAATAACCGCTTTACCTATCTGTACGTCGATCTCAACGGCACACTCTATGCGACGTCTATGGAAGACGGAGTGCTCACGATCTACCGAAACGGAGAGTTCAGCTCGTTTAATTCGGACCAGGTTCCGGGGCATTACATTCAGCGGATCGAACCCGACGGAAACGGCGAGCTGCTCTTTTTGAGCGAGGACATTTCCCGCAAATCGAAATCCTGGTATTACCTCAGAAACGGGGAATTCGTTTTTGCCAAACGAAACACGCCCGACGCTGATCCGGCCGAGTTTGACGCTCCCGACGGTTCGCATTGGGTCGTCGGACCGAAGATCACGCGACAGTTCCGCGACGGCGGGATCGTTGAGTATCCGATCGATCTGAGCGAACTCCGCTTTCGTCCCGGACATTATTTCGACCGCGAAGGCGCGCTGTGGCTCGGCGAATACCGCGTTCACCGGCTGAAAGACGGCAAGATCGAGACCTTCGGCGAAAGGGACGGACTCCCGACGAATTCGATCAATCACTCGTTTTGGGAGGATTCCGACGGCACTTTATGGTTTGCCACCGGTGGCGGAATGACGAGCGGCGTCGGACTTGTTCAGCGGAAAGACGGAGCGTTCAGATTCTGGGACATGAAATCGGGACTTCCGGATAATTCCGTCCACAGCATCTTTCGCGACCGCGAGGAAAATGTCTGGCTGGCCACGAACAAGGGGCTGAGCCGGTTGCGGAAGCGCGTAATCAGCGGACTCGGCAAAAACGAGGGACTCGAGTATTCCGAAGTTTATCCGCTTCTCCGCGACCGACGCGGCGACATCTGGGTCGGCACGGCCAAGGGCGTTCGGCTGTATCGCGACGGACAGTTCGAAAAAGTCGATTTTCGCCCGTTGGATCCGTCGGCGCCGCCGACCGACCGGTGGCGAGACGGCGTGCTGTCGGTCCAATCGTTGTTCGGGGACCAAGAGGGCGCAATGTGGATCGGTATCAACGGCGGGTTATACGTCGCGAAAAACGGATCCGGACGCTTCTTGCCTGAGACAAAGGGAAGCCATGTTTTTGCGATCCGCGCCGATTCGTCGGGGCGGACCTGGGTCGCGACCAACAAGGGCCTGTGGCAATACCGGGGTTACGAGCGCGAGGCCGTCTACGGCGTGCCCGAAGGATTGCCCAATGAATTTATGACCGAGATCTTCGAGGATTCGAAGGGACGTGTCTGGTTCGGCGGAATGGGCGGACTTTCGGAGTTTCGCGACGGAAAATTCATCAACTACACCGCGCGCGAGGGCCTCGCCGGGAACTATGTGCGGACGATCTACGAGGATGCCGACGGCGTGTTGTGGATCGGCACGTATGACGAGGGAATGAGCCGTTTCAAAGACGGAAAATTCGTCAATTACAAAGCAACGAACGGACTGTTCAATAACGGCGTCTTCGCCATCCGCGAGGATCGCCGCGGAAACTTCTGGATCAGTTCGAACAACGGGATCTACCGGGTCAGCCGGAACGAACTCAACGACTTCGCGGACGGAAAGATCAAGCGGATAAACAGCACCGGCTACGGCAAAAGCGACGGAATGCTGGCGACCGAATGCAACGGCGGCCGGCAGCCTTCGAGTCTCGTCGACGACCGCGGCCGTTTTTGGTTTCCGACGCAGGAAGGCATCTCGATCGTCGATCCCGAAGCCGAAACGGTAAATCTGTCGCCGCCGCGAGTGGTCGTCGAGGACACGACCGTGGAACGCGAAAAGGCGCCGTTCCGCGGCGGACTTCGGGTCGGAGCCGGACAGCGGGACATCGAGATCTATTACACGGGGATCAGCCTTCTCAAATCCGATCAGATCAAATTCCGGTACAGGCTTGAGGGCTACGATCCCGATTGGGTCGAAGCCGGAAGCCGAAGACAAGCGCATTATTCGTATCTGCCGCCGGGCGTGTACAAGTTTCACGTCCTCGCCGGCAACAGCGAGGGCGTCTGGAACGAAGACGGCGCCGTTCTCGAATTGACCATCGAACCGTTCTTTTACCAAACGCTCTGGTTCTATTTCGTTTGCGCGGGCTTCGGCTTGTGCCTGCTCGCGGGCATTTGGAAACTGAGCGTTCTCGAACTGCGGCGCCGTGAACGAAAGCTGACGCGGCTCGTCGCCGAGCGTACCGAGGAACTTCGCCTCGTCAATGCCGAACTCGAATGTCTTGCGAACTCAGACGGCCTGACGAAGATCGGAAACCGCCGCCGTTTCGAACAGTTCCTGACCGACGAATGGAGCCGTGCGGTTCGCTTCAGGACCGAGATCTCGCTCGTGTTGCTCGACATCGACCACTTCAAGCTTTACAACGACACGTATGGACATCAAACCGGTGACGAATGCCTGCAGCGGGTTGCCGAAGCGCTGGCGGACGCGATCAACCGTCCGAGCGATCTCGTGGCCCGGTTCGGCGGCGAGGAGTTTGCGATCATTCTCGGCGGAACCGATGCCGACGGCGCGCGAAATATCGCCCGGCAGGCGATCGAGAACATCGACCGGCTGCTGATCCCCCATTTGAGTTCCACAACGAGTGAATTCCTCACGGTCAGCGCGGGGATCGGGACGATCTTCCCGATGCTCGAAACGAACGAATCCGAGTTGATCCGCGCCGCCGACACGGCGCTTTATCGGGCAAAGAAAGTTGGCCGAAACCGAATCATCTCAAACGATCTGACGATGATGCCGACGGCCCCGAGTATTCTTGACGAAGAGCTTCTTGATGTTCGCTGACAGGGCGCGCGAAAAGTCATATTGCTTTTTGCCGAAGTTTGATAGACTCAAACTTGATGAGTTTCCGGGAACTTTCAGAGGGATTGTCGGTCGTCGGGTATGAGTTTTACCGGCGCGGCTGGGTGATGGGCACGAGCGGAAACTTCAGCGCGAAGATCTCGGATTCTCCGCTGCGTATCGCGATCACGGCGAGCGGCAACGAGAAGGGCTCGCTCGACGAAACCCATTTTCTTGAGATCGACGACAATGCCGAAGTTCTGCAGGGGTTTGGCAAGCCGTCCGCCGAGACGATGGTTCATTTGACGATCTATCGGATGCGCGGCAACGCGGGCTCGATCCTGCACACGCATTCGGTATGGGGAAACGTTCTTTCAGAGTATTTTTACAAGGACGGAGCGATCAAGATCGAGGGATACGAAATGCTCAAAGGCCTGGCGGGCGTGATGACGCACGAGCACCGAGAGGCCGTTCCGATCGTCGAGAACTCACAGGACTACATCGCGCTGTCGCACGTCATCGATAATGTTCTGCGCGAGAATCCGCGCATCCACGGGCTTTACCTGCGGCGCCACGGAATTTATACGTGGGGAAAGGATGTCGCCGAGGCAAAGCGGCACATCGAGATCTTCGAATTTTTGTTCGAGGTGATCGGCAGAACACTGAGTCTGAGCCGATGACGAATCGCGAGGCAAAATCCGAATACAGGCGACTGCTCGAAGCGATCACGGCGATCCTGTTCCGTCACGATCCGGCGGCGCTCAATTTCGGGTTCAATCCGGACGAGTACCGGCCCGAAGCGGAAACCATCGTTTATCAGCTTGAAGGATGCAGTTCCGAAGAAGCGGTCCGCGAAGTGATCGAGCGCGAACTGCTCGAGTGGTTTGATGAAGTCACCGCCGCGGGACCCGAAGTTCCGGCGATCGCGGCCGAGATTTGGACGCTGATCAAAGATCGCGAACGATAGACTATGGCAATCGTCGAGATTCCCGACAAGAAAATCCGTTTGGACGAACCGGCCGCGATTTGCGAAACTCTCGCGTCCATCGGTATCGACTACGCGCGCTGGGACGCCGAAGAGTCGCGGGTTGCGCCCGATGCCTCAGAGTCCGAGATCCTTGCCGCCTACGCGCCCGAGATCGAAAAATTGAAGCTCGCGGGCGGTTACGTTACGGCGGACGTGATCAACGTCCTTCCGACGACTCCGGGGCTCGGCGAGATGCTCGCGCGGTTCAACAGGGAACACTGGCACGACGAGGACGAGATCCGCTTCATCGTCAAAGGTCACGGTCTTTTTCATATCGCGCCGATGAATGCGCCGGTCGTTTCGATCGAGATGGAAGCCGGGGACCTGATCCGCGTACCGCGGGGAACTCTCCACTGGTTCAATCTCTGCGGCGACCGCACGGTCCGCGCGATCCGTTTGTTTCAGGATCCATCCGGCTGGACGCCGCATTACACGGCGAGCGGCGTTGATGCAAAATATCAACCGCTCTGTTTCGGGGCACCCGGCGCCTTGGCGACATAATCAACGGCCGAGAAAACTGCAAAAAGACAGAATCGGGAAATTCCCGTCGATTCCGCCTGTTTAGGATGATCAAAGCAATTTTACTCGATATCGAAGGCACGACGACCCCGATCGACTTTGTCCACGGGACCCTCTTTCCGTTCGCGAAGTCGAAAATGGCCGAATTCGTCCGTTCGAATTTCGCCGGACTCCAAAACGACATCGCCGAACTGAAATCCGAATACAAGAAGGACTTTCAGGATCAGATCTATGGACGCAAGTTCACCGAAACGGATCCCGACACGGTCGTCAATTATTTGGAGTTTCTGATCGACGTGGACCGCAAATCGACGCCGCTCAAGTCGATCCAGGGCCGGATCTGGCAGTCCGGCTACGAATCGGGCGAACTGATCAGCAATGTTTTTGGAGATGTTCCGCCCGCAATCTCAAGCTGGAATTCGTCGGGAAAAAAGACGGCGATATTCTCTTCGGGAAGCGTCCTCGCGCAGCGCTTGATCTTCAAGTATTCGAATTCAGGCGATCTCAGTTCGCTGATCGCGGCGTACTTCGACACCAACACCGGCAAGAAACAGGAATCAGGGAGTTATACGTCGATCGCGCGCGAGATGGGATTCAGACCGTCCGAGATGCTCTTCGTCTCGGATGCCGTCAGCGAACTCGATGCGGCGCGCGCCGCGGGATTTGGAACGATCCTCTCGATCCGCGAGGGCAACGGAGTCGTCCGCCATCCGATCCACCACGACGCGGTCGCGTCGCTCGCCGATCTTCAGATCTGAACCGGGCCTACGCTTCGGGAATTTTTACCGCGATACGCGAAATACGCCAAAAGTTCTTTTAGCCCGGATTACGCGATAGCGGTCCATTCGGCAGATTGGCGAACGGCGTGCCGAAGAAACAAAGTCAAATCCCTTTGTATCAGGCACTTGAAAATTGTGTTTTCTTGAGAGATTCTTCGGATGCCGGTGCGCCGAACGTTTTCGCTTGCTCTTTAAGAATACTCCGCGGATTCGTATCACCTTTGACAGACATTCTTCTTCTGAGTTTTTTCACCACATAGGCACAGAGAACACATAGATGGCTGAGAGATTTTTATCCCGGATTACGAAATGGTGGTCCGTTCGGCAGATTGGCGGACGGCGTGCCGTAGTCACACGGGCACTTGAAATTGTGTTTCTAGAGAGCTTTTGCCCGCGAATTTCCGCGAATCCGCGCGAATAAGATTCTATCCGAACCCGCACCGGTAGACCGCTTTTCAACACTTTGGCCCTTGGCCCCATTTCAAAAACCCGCGTCTTTCGCAGCGCTTTGGACCAGATTTCCATTGGCGCGGATTCGCGGAAATTCGCGGGCAAAATTTCCCTATTGCGCAATTCGGGTTTAGTCAGATTTTTCGTTTGGCGTGTTTAGCGTATTTCGCGGGAGAAATTCTCTCTCAAGAAACACATTTTCAAGTTACTGAAACAAAAGGATTTATACAGTTCGTGTTTCTTCGGCGCGCCGTGCGGCATCAGCCCGATTGGACGCGCAATCTCGGTTGAATGACGCTATTTCCCAGGAATCAGAACGGGATCCGTAATGCCGATCTTTTTGAGGATCGCGGCTGATTCGGCATTTGAAACCGGACGCGGGATCGCCAGTTGTTCGATTATCACCGGAATCAGATCGATCCGGTCGATCGTCGTTTTCTTGCCCGACGCGCCTTCTTCCTTGGCGACGCCGATCTTCAGAACCAATCCTTCCTTCGTGTCCGGTTTGCGCTGGTCGAATATGAAATTCCCGAGCGAGTAAAAGATGTACTTGCCCTTGTATTCTTCGAGAGTCTGGATCCAGTGCGGATGCCCGCCGATGACGACATCGGCGCCGAAATCGACGGCGGCCCGCGCGAAATCGATCTGCGGCTGGTGCGGCTTTCGGGTGTACTCGATACCGGCGTGAAACGTGACGACGACGAGGTCGCTTTCGGCGCGCGCCTTTTCGATCGACCGCCGAAGATTTTCGCGATCTTCGATGCGCGCCACGTAATTGTTGGTCGCCACGCCGCCGTCGTTGATCGACGCGTACGAAGCCCCGATGAAAGCGATCCTGATCCCGTTTGCCTCGACGACCTCGGGCGCCCAGGCTTCTTCGAGAGTGTCGCCGGCGCCGACGAATTTGATCCCCGATCCGGCGAGATGGCTTCGCGTAAATCGCAGGCCGTTGATGCCCTGGTCGAGCGCGTGATTGTTCGCGAGGTTGACGATCTTGAACTTGTATTTTACGAGGCCCTGCGTGTCCTGCGTCCGCGCGTTGAAAACCAGCCCCTTGCCCTCGCGCTTGTCGTTGCCGGAGACCGGTGATTCGAGGTTGCCGAAATTGAAGTCGGTGCCCGAAAGAAGTTCATCGAGTTTGCTGAAGACCACGAGCGGGTCTTTCGCCCGTTCAATGACGCCCTTGACGCCGCGCGACAGCATTATGTCGCCGACGGCAACGAACGTCGCCTTCGACCTTTTGGTCTCGACCGGCGGCGGCGGAGTCGTGTTGACGTTCGAGGGCTTCCCGCAACCGGCGCCGAGAAAGAGGGACAAGACCAACAGAACGAAGAGCGGACTCCGTTTCGTCGGAATCTCTTTTCCGGCTGATTTGCCGGCCGCGTGAAGCCCTGCAATTGTGTTCACATCAATTTTCATACCATTCGTTTTAGCGCTTGAATACTCGCGATTATTGTCAGATCCTCGGCTGCTCCGCGAATTCCGACCCGTCTCAGAGTCGATTTACCCGATCCGCGGAGAACGCCGGTTTGGAATAGTTTCGGGGCATTGTGCAATAATTGCAACATGGCAACAGCAACTCTTGCGGCAGGATGTTTTTGGTGCGTCGAAGCGGTCTTCGACGCGTTGCGCGGCGTGACGGACGTTGTTTCGGGTTATTCGGGAGGACACACCGAGAATCCGACATATCAGAAGGTCTGCTCCGAAACGACCGGACACGCCGAAGTGGTCCGGATCGAGTTCGATGAAAACGAGATATCGTTCGCGGATATCCTCCGGATCTTCTTCGCCGTGCACGATCCGACGACGCTCAATCGTCAGGGAAACGATATCGGAACGTCATATCGATCGGCGATCTTTTATCACGACGACGCGCAGAAACAAGCGGCGGAGGAGGTCATCCGCGAGGTCACCGAAGCGGCGATCTACGACAACCCGATCGTCACCGAAGTCGTGCCGTTCACAAAATTCTGGCCGGCCGAGAATTATCATCAGGAGTACTTTGCGAACAATCCGACACAGCCTTACTGCGCCGCCGTCGTCGCGCCAAAGGTCTCGAAGTTTCGCAAGGTCTTCTTCGATAAGCTGAAGAAATGAACTTTGCCGAGTTGCCGCGAGGTTTGGAGGCTGTGTTAAGAAACGGTTGTTGGAGGCTGTCTGAAAAGTCTTCTCAGCGTGCGTAGCATGCGCAAGGACGATAGCACCATGCGTAGCGAAAGCGGAGCGTGGTGTGGTGCTATCGTCCTTGCGCGTGTTACACACGCTGAAGATCCTGATCTTGATCTCTAAACAATACACTGACTTTTCAGACAGCCTCGCATCATTAAGACAGAGACCAAGGCGGTAACGAGCTATTGGAAGCGAGAGAACTGTTTGCGCGCGAAAGATGTTCCCCCGAACGCGGATTCGGACAAAAGAATCAGCTGATTCACGGGAATTCGCGGGCAAGATCTTCCGCCTTGCCGTACTCCTCGGCGCGGGAATGTGAAATTTCTCGCCGTCGGGTGTATTATTTTCCCGACACGTTCCAGCGAAACTTAGAATCAACCGAAATAAAGAAATGAAGTTCAGATATTTGAGCGTCGCGGTCGCGCTTTTGGCCGTAATCAATGTTTTTTCGCAAGACGCGAAGCGCGCGATAACGGTCGATGATCTCTTCAAAATGAAGAACGTCGAGGATCCGCGCGTCAGTCCCGACGGCAAATGGATCGCGTATACGGTTTCGGAGATGGATCTCAAAGAAGACAAGTCGGAAACCCGCGTCTGGATGGTGCCGGCGGCCGGCGGCGAGGCGATCCCGATGACTTCGAAAGGATACTCCGCCGGGAATCCGCGCTGGAGTCCGGATGGAAAATATCTGGCCTTCGTCGCCTCGCGCGGCAAGGACAAAGAAGGCGAAGACGAGCCCGCACAGGTCTGGACGCTCAACCGGCTCGGCGGCGAGGCGCAGCAGGTGACGAAGGTCAAACAGGGCGTTTCGGGTTTCGAATGGTCTCCGGAAGGAAAGCGTCTCGTGCTCCTGATCCGCGATCCGAAGCCCGAAGAACTGACCGAGGACAAGGAAGACGACAAAAAGGCGAAGCCGGTCGTCGTCGACCGTTTGCAGTTCAAACGCGATACCGTCGGGTATCTCGACCGTTTCCGGACGCATCTCTACACCCTGACGGTCGGCGACGAGAAGGCTGAACCGGCCCAGATCACGTCCGGCGATTTTGACGAATCGGATCCCGCCTGGAGCCCTGACGGAAAGTCGATCGCGTTCGTCAGCAACCGCTCCGACAACGCGGACGGCAACCCGAACACCGACATCTGGATCGTTTCGGCGGACAATACCGACAAAGGCAAGACCCTGCTTCAGGTGACGACGAATCCGCGCGAAGACTCGGCGCCGGCGTGGAGCCCGGACGGCCAGACGATCGCGTACGTCACGGTCACGGCGCCGCTCAAAGTGATGTGGTACGCGACGAATCATCTCGCAACCGTTTCCGCGAAAGGCGGCGCGCCGACGGTCTGGACGACGGCGCTTGACCGCAACGTCATCAAGCCGAAGTTCGCGGCCGACGGCTAAGCGGTCTGGTTCATTTTAGAGGACAGCGGCGAACAGAACCTGGCGGCGATCAATCTTGCGACCAAAGCGCTGACGCGCGCCGTCACGGGCCAAACGACGGTTCTCGATTTCGACGCGGCGGGCGGTTCGGTCGCGACCTTGATTTCGCGTCCCGATCTGCCGAGCGAGATCTTTTCGCTGGCCGGCGGCCGTTTGGAACAGGTTACCTTCGCGAACAAGAAACTGCTCGACGAACTTCAACTGGCGCAGGTCGAGAATGTTCAGTTCAAAAGCAAGGACGGGACCGAGATCGAAGGATTCATATACAAACCGCTCGGTTTCAACCCGTCGATGAAATATCCGACGATCCTCAGGAACCACGGCGGTCCGGTCTCGCAATACGATTTCAGTTTCGATTTTGAACCGCAGCTCTACGCCGCGAACGGCTATGTCGTGATCGAGGTCAATCCGCGCGGATCGTCGGGCTACGGCCAGGCGTTCTCGTACGCGCTTTTCGCCGACTGGGGAAATCTGGATTTTCAGGATGTGTCGGCCGGCGTTGATCATTCGATCGCGAAAGGCTATTCCGATCCGGAACGGCTCGGCGTCTGCGGCTGGTCGTACGGCGGGATCCTGACAAACTATGTGATCACGCAGACGACGCGTTTCAAAGGCGCGGTTTCGGGCGCCAGCGAGGCGCTGTATCGCGCAAATTACGGCCACGATCACTATCAGATGTGGTGGGAGACCGAACTTGGTTTGCCGTGGGAAAACGCCGCCGCCTGGGAACGCATTTCGCCGTTCAACAAGGTGGACAAGATCACGACCCCGACCCTATGGATCGGCGGCGGCGCGGACTGGAACGTCCCGATCCTGAACTCGGAACAGATGTACCAGGCGATGAAGCGCCTCGGCCGCGAGACGCAGCTCGTCGTCTATCCCGGCGAGTTCCACGGCCTGAAGCGCCCGACCTTCATCAAAGACCGGCACGAACGCTTTCTCGCCTGGTTCGAAAAATACGTGAAAAGCAATGCAGAGACGCGTACGAAGTAAGCGTGATCCCGTAAGAGTAACGCCTTCAGGCGTGACCCATTGGCGTACGATTCCGAGTTGTCACGCGTAAACGCGTAACTCATACGTTATTGGTTACCGGGCTATCTCGCTCTCGACGAGCGCTTTCAGACCTGCTTCACTGAAGTTTAGAAGCTTGCGGCCGTTGACGAAAATTGTCGGAGTCTGACGGACTCCTAACGATTGACCGTCGCGCTTGTCGCGGTCGATTTTCGTCTGATACTTGTTTTCCTTGATCGCGGCGTTGACCTTTTCGACGTCGAGCCCGAGCTGCTTCGCATATTTCTCAAACAGGACCGGAACGTTCGGCGGCGGTTCTCCTGTCGGCGGTCCGTGGCGTTCGCCCCATTCTGGCTGTCTCTCGAAGAGCAGCTCTTTCGCTTCCCAGAATTTGCCCTGTTCAGCGGCGGCCTCGAGCATATTGGCGGCGCTGACCGAATTGGGATGAAGCGGCATATAACGAATCACGAGTTTCGTCTTGCCATCGTATTGGGTCACCATCTTCTTGAGGACCGGCGCAAAAGCCGCGCACGATTCGCATTCCGGATCGACGAACTCGACGATCGCCACCGGCGCATTCGCCGGGCCGAACGTCGGACTGTCGGGCCTGATCAGAACTTCCGGATTCAAGGCCGGTGCGCCGGAATTCGTGTTTCCGGTAACCCGTACGCTCTGAACCGAGCTACGGTAATAGTTCATTCCAAGAATCGCGACACCGACGATCGCGACGCCTATCACGATCAAAAGTTTTACTTCATTTTTCATAGTTCTTTCGGTTTATGGAGAATCATCAAGAGACCCAAAAAGATGAACGACGCAAGCGACATCAGCGGGATCGTGACGAAGCCGAATAATTCGAGCTGCCGTGAGCTGCACGAAACGCCTTCGGAACACGGTGTCAACGCTTCCGGGATAAAGCCGTAGTAGAGCAAATTATGATAGATCGCGACCGCAAGGCCGCAAAAGATCAGTGACAGGGCATATGTTTTCATTCGCGGATCGCGCATCACGATCCCGGCACCGATGACGACGACGAGCGGATACATCGCAACGCGCTGGTACCAACACAACGTGCACGGCGGAAACTGCATCACCTCGCTCAAAAACAGACTGCCGACCATTGCCGCAAGCGCCGCCGCCCAGGCCAGATACGGCAATGCTTCGTTCAGTTTTCCGGCCGCCGCCGGGTTGTTGCGTTCGGGTTTCGGCATATTCCAGTTTCGTGACCTTGCGACTCAATTTTCTGTTTGCGGAAATATGATAGCAAAACCAACGCCCGTAGAATCAAGTCGGCAGATTCGAAAGACCCGTTCGCGGGTCAAGAAAATCTGCCGCCGACCGCGCGGTTGGTGCTATAATTTGAGCATACTTTCGCGGCGATATTTGACAACACAAATAAGTAGAAACCATTGAAGGAGTAATTTATATGCAAGCTACATTAGACAAAAGAGCCGACCTGGCGGGTCCGGGAATCGGCAATTATACGGAAGTCGAAAAAGTCCTTCCGCAAGATTACACATCATTATTAAGTCCGAAAGAAACACAAGAAGCGATCACCGCGGTCAAGCGATTCATCGAGGACGGATTGTGCGAGGAATTGAATCTGATCCGCGTCGAGGTGCCGCTGATCGTCGATGTCGACAGCGGCGTCAACGACTATCTCGACCGCGACGGCTCGCGGACGCCGGTCCAGTTTCACATCAAGAACGACAACGAGCTGAATCCGGTCGAAGCGCAGGTCGTTCAGGCCGCGACGAAATGGAAAAGGGTCGCGCTCAAACAGTTCGGAATGGACATCGGCGAGGGGCTCGTGACCGATATGCGTGCCGTCCGCAAGGACTATTTCCTCGATCACGACCACAGCGCCTATGTCGATCAATGGGACTGGGAAAAAGCGATCTCGGCTGAACAGCGGAATCTCGATTTCCTGACCGAGACCGTCGAGGGCATCTGGAAAGTGATCAAGGGCGCGGAACTCTTCATCCAAGACCGATTTCCGCAGCTCAAAACGAAATATCCGAACCTGCCCGACAAATTGACCTTCATTCACGCCGAGGACATCCTCGAGATGTATCCGGACCTGCCGCGCAAGCAGCGCGAAACGGCGATCCTTCAGGAATATCCGGCGGTCTTTATTTATGGCATCGGATGGACGCTCGCGGACGGCTATCCGCACGAGATGCGCGCCGCCGACTATGACGATTGGGTGACGCCTACGGTTTCGAAAGAAGGCAAACCGATGCACGGTTTGAACGGCGACATCCTCGTCTGGAACCCGGTCACCAAACGGCGTCACGAACTGAGCTCGATGGGGGTTCGGGTGAACGCCGAAACGCTGCGTCAGCAGCTCGAGATGACGAACCAGCTCGACTTTTTGAAGATGCCGTATCATCAGGGAGTGATCTCGGGCGAACTGCCGCTGAGCATCGGCGGCGGAATCGGACAGTCGCGAACGGTGATGTCGCTGCTCAAGAAAGCGCATCTCGGCGAGGTTAGCGTCACCGTTTGGCCGAAGATCCTGAAGGAGATCTGCCGGGCGAAAAACATTTTCGTCCTTGAGTAACGCCGTAAGAGTAACGCCGTAAGAGTAACGCCTTTAGGCGTGACCGCGTCGTCGTACGTCAACGTTATCGTCACGCGTAAACGCGTTACTCTTACGCGTCGTCGTACGTCAACGTTATCGTCACGCGTAAACGCGTTACTCTTACGCGTCGTCGTACGTCAACGTTATCGTCACGCGTAAACGCGTTACTCTTACGCGTTGTCGTACGTCAACGTTATCGTCACGCGTAAACGCGTTACTCTTACGCGTTGTCGTACGTCAACGTTATTGTCACGCGTAAACGCGTTACTCTTACGCGTTGTCGTACGGTCCTTCGACACTATGAACAACATCCGCGAAGAGTTCGGCGACATCGACATTTACGTCTTTGATCAGATCCAAAAGGGACGTTTCAGGCCCGGGATGAAGATCCTCGACGCGGGTTGCGGCGGCGGGCGCAACATCGTTTGGTTCCTGCGAAACGGTTTTGAAGTTTTCGGGATCGACGTCGATGAGCGTGTCGTCGCGGACATTCGTGCGCTCGCCAGGACGCTCGCGCCCCACTTGCCGTCAGAGAACTTTCAGGTTGCGGGGCTTGGGTCGATCCCGTTTCCGGACGAGAGTTTCGATTGGATCATCTGCAATACGGTTCTGCATTTTGCGGAAGATCGGGCGGAATTCGACCGATGGATGGCTGAGCAGTGGCGCCTTCTCAAACCGGGCGGAATGTTCTTCGCCCGGATAGCGTCGTCAATCGGCATCAAGGATCGGCTCGTCCCGACCTCAAACGGCCGATTTCTGATGCCGGACGGAACCGAGCGATTTGTCGTTGACGAAGAGATTTTACTCGATTCAACCAACAGACTCGGTGCCGAATTGATCGAGCCGATCAAGACGACCAACGTTCAGAATCTGCGCTGCATGACCACGTGGGTAATGCAGAAGCCGTAAGAGTAACGCCTTCAGGCGTGACTGCGTTGGCGTACGCCAATCTTGGGGTCACGCGTAAACGCGTCACTCTTACTGTAAACGCGTCACTCTTACTATGGGCAAACTCGCCGTATTTCGTTAGAATCAAAAAACACCAGTTTTCAGGGGAGCCGAACCGGCTGAGAGTTGTTCGCAAAAGCGGGCATTACCCTAAAAACCTGACGCGGATAATGCCGCCGGAGGAAGAAAAACTATGAAAGACGAGAAAGAACTAACCAGCGACGAGATCAGGTTTCCCAATTCAACCAAGATCTACATAACGACGAACGGCAATACGCGAAACGACGCAAAGGCCGAACTGCGGGTGCCGTTCCGCGAGATCAGCCTGAGCCCGACGCGCGACGTCAATGACCAATTGGAAAAGAACGCGCCGATCCGCGTTTACGATACGAGCGGCGTCTGGACCGATCCCGACAGCAAATTCGACATCCGTGAAGGACTCCCCGGATTGCGCCGCGATTGGATCGTCGCCCGCGGCGACGTCGAGGAATACGAGGGCCGCGAAGTTTTGCCGCAGGACGACGGCTATTTGACAAAGGGAGCTGAAGGGATCGCGGCGAGGCTGCCTGAAGGCGGAACTCAGAACGAATTCCCGGGCTTGAAACGGGCGCCTCTTCGCGCCAGGAGCGGGCAGGTTGTGACGCAGATGCATTACGCGCGAAAGGGAATCATCACGCCCGAGATGGAATACGTCGCGATCCGCGAAAACCTCGGCCGCAAGGTCGCATTCGAACAATTACAGGGAGCGATGGACGGAATATCGGACGAGATCCAAAATCCAAAATCCAAAATCGCGACTCGCTTTATCATCAGCACAAAGGCGAGTCGTTCGGCGCATCGCTCCCCAGATTCGTGACGCCGGAATTCGTCCGCGACGAGGTTGCGCGCGGCCGCGCGATCATTCCGAACAACATCAATCATCCGGAATCGGAACCGATGGCGATCGGTCGCAATTTTTTAGTCAAGATCAACGCCAACATCGGAAATTCAGCGGTCGCCTCATCGATCGAGGAAGAGGTCGAAAAGATGCGCTGGTCGACGCTCTGGGGCGCCGACACGGTGATGGATCTTTCGACCGGCAAGAACATTCATTCGACGCGCGAATGGATCCTGCGCAACTCGCCGGTGCCGATCGGGACCGTGCCGATCTATCAGGCGCTCGAAAAGGTCGGCGGCAAGGCCGAGGAACTGACGTGGGAGATCTACCGCGACACGCTTATCGAACAGGCCGAGCAGGGCGTTGACTATTTCACGATCCACGCCGGCGTGCGTCTGCCCTACATCCCGATGACGGCGAACCGGACAACGGGAATCGTCTCGCGCGGCGGCTCGATCATGGCGAAATGGTGTCTCGCGCATCACGAAGAGAGTTTTCTTTACACGCGTTTTCGCGAGATCTGCGAAATCATGCGGACGTACGACGTCGCGTTCAGCCTCGGCGACGGTTTGCGTCCCGGTTCGATTGCCGACGCGAACGACGAAGCCCAGTTTGCCGAACTCGACACGCTCGGCGAACTGACGAAGATCGCCTGGGAAATGGATTGCCAGACGATGATCGAAGGCCCGGGCCACGTGCCGATGCACCTTATCAAAGAGAATATGGACAAGCAGCTTGAGGTCTGCGGCGAAGCGCCGTTTTACACGCTCGGGCCGCTGACGACCGACATCGCGCCGGGATTCGATCACATCACGTCGGCGATCGGCGCGGCGATGATCGGCTGGTTCGGAACGGCGATGCTCTGTTATGTGACGCCGAAAGAACATCTCGGTTTGCCGAACAAAAAAGACGTCAAGGACGGCGTCATCACCTACAAGCTCGCGGCGCACGCGGCCGATCTCGCAAAGGGCCATCCGGGTGCGCAGATGCGCGACAACGCGGTTTCGAAAGCGCGCTTCGAGTTTCGCTGGGAGGACCAGTTCAATCTCGCGCTCGACCCGATCATCGCGAAGGAGTTTCACGACGAAACCCTGCCCGCCGAAGGCGCGAAACTGGCGCATTTCTGTTCGATGTGCGGACCGCATTTTTGCTCGATGAAGATCACGCAGGATGTCCGCGAATACGCCGCGCAGGAAGGTCTTGAGGCGGAAAAGGCGCTCGCGGTCGGTATGGCGGAAAAGGCGCAGGAATTTATGGCGTCCGGCGCGGAGATCTATCAGGGCAACGCGCCCGAGGGTGGGAAAGATCATCATTGAACGCCGGGCGCGGGGTTGCCCGCGGAAACACACCAAAGTCGTGTTTCCGCGAGATATCGTCTTTGAATTGACTCGGATTACGCTTTAGAGAATTTCTTTCCCACGAAACACGCGAAACACGCGAAAACTTGGCGGAAAGTAATCTCTTTTAGCGTATTTCGCGGGTAAATAGCTATTGCGTAATTCGGGAGCGAGGATTCGTGGGTGGCGTGTTTTGCGGGAAGCTGGAAACAGATCAGCGGCAGATGACTCAAAATCAAACGATCTATTTCATCAACCAGTCGCCGGCGCTCCTCAAGCTCTGGCGACATCTTACCGAAGCCCAAAAGCGGGAAGTTCTGAAAGACTGCGAGACCGCCGACGAACGCGACATCGAAAAGATCATCCGCAGTGTCATCGACGGCCAAAGAAGACTCTTTTGATTTTGGATTTTGGATTTCCGATTGTGGATTTTTGACAACCCATAATTCAGATTCCAAATTCTTGATACTCCAGCTATCAGGTTCCGAACAAAAACCAGCGGGAGTTGCCGGCAACCTGCTTAGCGACGGGCCGACGTCGGTTCTGACACAGATAAACACAGATAAATCGGATAGAAGCTGATGCTTTGAGATCAGCGTTGCCTGAGACGCTCGTTGTCTCTATTGAGTGAATCAAATCCGCTCCATCCCGTAAATCTATGTTCATCTGTGGACAAACCGCGACCTGGTTTCACGTCAGGTCGGTTTTTCAATGCTCCCGATTCGAGATTTGGGATTTGGGATTTGGAATCTGGAATTTGGGAATTCCGATTTGCGTTGCTCAAAGCGGCTTGCCGCCCGGATGTGCGGATCGAAAAATTACGGAAACAACTCCGGAGCTAAAGTGCGACGAGCATTTTTGACCCAGGTCAGCGATTGATGAAGGCGTTGTAGGCATTGATAGCTTCGGGACTATCGAACAATGCCGTATGCCCCGCGTTGGCAATCTCGACGAATTGGCGGTTCTGACAGGTGGTGCAATTTGTTACTTGTTGCCTGAAGGTTGGCCACGAAGCCAGTTGAATTGGCGCATCCTGCAAGCCCTGCACGAAAAGAATGTCGGACCTCTGACCCTCCGTAAAATTCAGAAGCGATCTTTCAAAATATGCCGCAGGGTTAGCGACCGTGGTTCCATAGGTCTGTCTCAGAAGTCCGCAAACGGCGCCCGGCGGGGCTTGACCGGTTTCTTCAAGTCCGCACCGATAAACCAGATTCAACGGTCCCGGACCATTGGCGATGACGCCGTCTGTTGCGTACATCGTATTGAGCCGGGTGACCATATATCCGCCCTGTGAATGACCGATCAGGAAGATCCTCCTGACCTTTCGTTTCAAATCCTTTCGGCTTTTTTCTTTGACCCAAAGCAAAGCGGCCTCTGCCTCGCGGATTCCGTCCCCGAGCAGCCGGCCCTCTTGAGGATAAGCCACGCTGACGATCATCATATCCGTTCGACTTGTAATCTCCTTCGTCCTCTGCAGCATGTTCCTTGCCGCCGGAAGAATCTGATCGTCCGTCATAACCGTTCCCGGAAACGCAATCAGAACATCTACGAAATAGTTTGCAGGCTTATCGATGACGACATCCACGCTGACGTTGTTGTAGGTAATTCTTCGGACCTCTTGCGCATTATGAGAAATGCCAAAAAGCAGAATGCTGACAAGCGTTGCGATTAGTGTAGAAGACTTGGCTCTCATATTCTCGGCGATTATTATATATTACGACGCGAACCTTTCGGGAAAAGCCGAAATAGTTTCGGGAAACGGCGGCGAGAATGCGCGGCGTCATCGAAGACTTTTTTGAGTAGCTCAACCCGCAAGAGTTACGCGTTCACGCGTGACCCAACGTTGGCGTGGCTCAACCCGCAAGAGTTACGCGTTCACGCGTGACCCGCTTGACCTCTGAAAGCAGAATCGCTATCCTCGTCTCAACTCAAAACGTAACTCACGCCTGAAGGCGTAACTCTTACGGGTAACTCACGCCTGAAGGCGTAACTCTTACGGGTAACTCTAACGCGTAACTCTTACTAATACTCAACCGATCGGCGAATTCTGCGCCGATCACTCACAACTCATATGTACGAATGGAGAAAGATGACTGAAAAGGAGCGTCGGTGCGCTCTGAAAGAGAGAAAAGTCCAGAAGCGGGCCTGGCACCAGCCACCTCAATTCGAATACGTCGGAACGAACAGGTTTCTCGTTACCGCAACCTGCTACGAACACAAGAAGATCGTCGGGAAAAACTCGAAACGGATGTCGGCTCTCGAATCGGAATTGATCGCGATGTGCGATCGGACGGGCGTTCACCTCTATGCCTGGTGCGTGCTTCCGAATCATTATCACGTGCTGATCCGCACCGACAACATCAAGCAGTTCAAGAAGGAACTCGGAAAGATCCACGGCCGAACGTCGTTCGAATGGAATCGAGAAGACTCGACGGTCGGCCGAAAGGTTTGGTTTCGATGCCTCGAGCGTAAGATTCGCGGTGCAAATCATTTCTGGGCGGCGCTCAATTATGTCCACAACAATCCGGTGAAACACGGATACGTGAAAAACTGGACCGATTGGCCATACTCGAGCGCCAGAGACTACCTTAGAGCGATCGGACGCGGCGCGGCGGTCGAAATTTGGAGAAATTTTCCGGTTCTCGATTTTGGAAAAGAGTGGGATCCGTAAAAACAGCCCAACCCGCAAGAGTAACGCGTTCACGCGTGACCCAACGTTGGCGTGGCTCAACGTAAGTCACGCGTAAACGCGTTACTCTTACGAACGCGTTACTCTTACGGGGCTACTTCAAGAATCCGCGTTTCTTCATCAGGGCTTCGACCTGCGGGTCGCGGCCGCGGAATTTGCGGTAGGCTTCGGCCGGGTCCATCGTGTTGCCGACCGAGAAGATGTACTTCGTCAAACGCGCCGCCACTTTCTTGTCATAAGGCCCGCCGGCTTCCGTGAACGCGCCGTAGGCGTCCGCCGTCAGCACGTCCGACCAGAGATAACTGTAATACCCCGCCGAGTAACCGTCCGACGAAAATACGTGGCCAAACTGCGGCGTCCGGTGGCGCATCACGATCTCGCGCGGCATTCCGAGCTGTTCCAGCGTTTCGCGTTCGAACTTGTCGGCGTCGATCGTCTGCGATCCCGCGAGATGCAGTTTCATATCGATCAGCGCGCTCGCCAGATATTCGACCGTCGCAAAGCCCTGATTGAACGTCGCCGCCTTGTCGATCTTGTCGACCAGCGCTTGCGGGATCGGCTTACCGGTTTCGTAATGGAGCGCGAACTTCGACAGGACCTCCGGCGTCGAGAGCCAATGCTCCATCAACTGCGACGGAAACTCGACATAGTCGCGCGCGACCGCCGTCCCCGAAAGCGACGGATAGGTGACGTTCGACGACAGCCCGTGGAGCGCGTGGCCGAATTCGTGAAACAGCGTCGAAGCGTCGTCCCACGAGATCAGCACCGGTTCGCCCGGCTTGCCTTTGACGAAGTTCGAGTTGTTCGAGACGATCGTCGTCACCGGCCGGTCCATCTTTTCCTGGCTGCGGTAGGCGTTCATCCACGCGCCCGAGCGTTTGCCGGCGCGCGCGTACGGGTCGAAATACCAGAGACCGATGTAGCGGCCCGATTTCTTGTCGGTCACCTTCCAGACGCGGACGTCCGGATGATTGACCGGCACATCCGTAACCTGCGTGAAGTTGAACCCGAAAAGCTCGCCCGCGACCCAGAACATGCCTTCGCGCAGCTTTTCGAGCTGCATATAGGGCTTGACCTCGTTCTGGTCGAGGTCGTAGCGTTCCTTGCGGACCTTTTCCATATAGTAGCGATAGTCCCACGGTTCGATGGTGATCTTCGCGCCGGATTTGTCGGCCAGCGCCTGCATATCGGCGACCTCTTCGCGGACACGTCCGACAGCGGGTTTCCAGACGGCCTCGAGCAATTCCATCGCGCGCTCGGGCGTTTTCGCCATCGCGTTTTCGAGACGCCAGTGGGCGTGGGTTTCATATCCGAGCAGTTTCGCGCGCTCGGCGCGGAGCTGCAGCGTTTGCGGGATGATCGCGTTGTTGTCGTTCTTGTCGCCGTTGTCGCCGCGGTTGACGAACATCCGCCAGACCTTTTCGCGCAGGTCGCGGCGGTCCGAATAGGTCAGGAACGGATCGACCGACGAGCGCGTGTTGGCGATCGCCCATTTGCCCTTCATCCCCTTCGATTCGGCGGTCGCCGAGGCGGCGTCGCGCAGGGATTCGGGCAGTCCGGCAAGGTCGGCTTCCGATTTCAGCTCGACAAACGGATCGGTCTCGTCCGCCAGAAGGTTCTGGCTGAACTGGGTGTAAAGCCCCGCGAGCGACTGGTTGATCTCGGAAAGGCGCTTCTTTTCGGCATCTCCGAGCTTTGCGCCGGCGCGGACGAAGTTGGTGTAGTAGCGCCACGTCAGCCGCTGTTGTTCGGACGTCAATTTGGATTTCTTCGGCGAGTTGTAAACCGCTTCGATGCGTTTGAAGAGCGCCGAGTTCTGCGTGATCTTGTCGCTGAACTCCGCCAGCTTCGGACCCATTTCGCGGGCGACCGCGCGAACTTCGGGCGTGCTCATCACGCTTGTCCAGACGTTGTAGATCGTCCCGACGCGATCGAGCGCCGCGCCGGTGCGTTCCATCGCGGCGATGGTATTCTCAAACGTCGGCGCCGCCGTCGAATTGGCGATCGCATCGACTTCCCTGAGATTCTCGGCCATCGCCGTCTCGAGCGCCGGCTTGAAATCCGCGACGCGGACCTTATCAAACGCCGGCACGCCGCCATAGTTCCCGGTCCATTCGGCCAGCAGCGGATTCGTCTCCTCCGCCGCAAACTGTTTTTCAATTTTGAGATCGTTCATCACAAAAGCCATTGCCAGAAAAGTAAAGACTACGACAAATACTCTTTTCATAAAAACTCCTTAATAAAGATCGCGCCCTGAGCGCTGTGTTGGATTTGTAGGCTTATTTTAACACGCCGAATCCCGAATCGAGGATATTGGAGTCTTTTCAATTGCCAATAAGTTGAAGGGATGTGGTTTCCTCAATTGCCATTAGCTTCAGCCAATGGAGGCTTGTCTTGGATTCTTCAATTGCCAACAAGCTGAAGGGATGTGGTTTCCTCAATTGCCACAAAGCTTCATCCAATTGAGGCTTGTCTTGGTTTCCTCAATTGCCACTAGCTTCAGCTAGTGGAAAAAAGGCTGCTGATCTCCCGGCTTTAGCCGGCTAAAGCCGGGGGATCATTTTTCCTGATGGTCCACTAGCTGAAGCTAGTGGCAATTGATAGGCAGCTCCAATTGATCGGTAATTTCCCGGCCTCTGCTGCTAGTGGGAGCCTGGACGGATTCTTCA
>JBGSWK010000043.1:0-100415 GCA_041752475.1 Pyrinomonadaceae bacterium
ATTCTCGGACCTCAGGATCAGCCATTCGCCCGTCGCGGGCCGGAAGAGCGCGACGTCGGCCTTGCCGTCGCCGGTGTAATCGCCCGGTACCGCCCGGTCGGTCGAGATCCCGAACGTGACGGCGATGATCCCGGCCGTCGATCGGTTGAGCCACCACTGCCCGAGCGACGGGCGGTAGGTCGCGATGTCCGTCTTGCCGTCGCCGTCGAAATCGGCCGGGACCGGAACGTCGCCCGGCGCGCCGAAGGTCTCGATCGTCGTCCCGCCCGAAGATTTCTGGACGTACCACGTCAGATTCGACGGCCGGAAGACCGCGGCGTCCGTTTTGTTGTCGCCGTCGTAATCGGCCGGGACCGGTATGTCGGTAGAATTGCCGAACGGGAACGAATAGAAGCTGAAATCCTCGCTGCGAAGCACGAACCATTCGCCGGCCGACGGCCGGTAGATGGCGACGTCGGTCACCCCGTCGCCGGTAAAATCGCCCGGCGTGAGTTTGTCCGCCGAGTTGCCGAACGTGTGGACGATGGTTCCGAGATTAGACCGGTTCAGCCACCACTGTCCGAGACTGGGCCTGAAGATCGAGATGTCGGTCTTGCCGTCGCCGTCGAAATCGAAAGGCGAGCGGACGGTCGGCGCGGTCACCGATCCGCCGCCCCAAAAACCCGAGGTCAGCGAGAATTGCCCGCCCGTCACGGGCCCGCCGGCGACCGGCTGCCCGATCGTCCCGTCAACCTGGAACCCACCACCGGCAACGCTCCCGCCGCCGCCCGCGATGACCGATTTCTCGATGACAAATGAGCCGCCCGACTGCGCCGATAAGCCACTCGTTAGCAAAAGCAGGGCCATTGTGACAGTTGTTATGTTTTTGTTACTCATTGATCCTTGTCTCCTGATCATTCCTCGGCCGTTTACAAACCACTTATACAGCGAGCATTGTTTTCGCCGATGATCATTGCAGAATTAGCGTAAAATCCCTCGATGATGAAGACTTGTTTCGCTAATAAATATCTTCGAATCATTGTTTTGCTTCCCTTAAGTAATGCCGTGTTCAAGGATCAAGACCTCATTTCGCCTGACAAATATCCGCGTTTGGATGGTCGAGACAAATGAGTTTTTTTAGATTTTCGATTTCGATCCGCTGTTGTTCAAGTTGTTTTTGCTGCTCACCAATTTGGGACTGCTGTACTTTGAACGCATTGACGAAAACGACGCTGAGACGATCATATTTCACGCCTTCGACCTCGCCCTTATCGTTAAAGGTGACGAACCGCGGATCGATCTTCGCAACGTCTTCCGCGCCGAATCCGATGTCGGGCTGATCGTCCGCTTTCCATTTATAGGCGATCGGACGCAATTGGTAGATGAAGCTCAAGCCGTCGCTGAACGGCTGAAGATCTTTCTTGTAGCGAAGACTCGATGAACAACTGGCAAGCAATTTTAGGGTGTTGTAGCAGACGGGTGTTGTGCCTGCCGTTCCGAGTCCTCCAACCTCGAGTCTGCCAACGTGTGTCAAACCGTTGAAATAACCCGCGAATCCGCCACTGCTGTTGGCGCCGTAAACGCCATAACAGCCGGGGCAATTGCTTTCGCCATAAACACCAATGAAGTTCGCGCTTTTGCCGAAGATACCGTAACCGTCGACACTGTCGCCAACGACTGCAGTATCAAACCCGTTCCCTCCGACCGTTAAGTTACCGTAAACCTGAGTTGACGACACGTTGCCGATGGTGACTTTGCCTAATGTGTTGATAACAATTCCGTTTGTTGAAGACGGCGGTCCGCCGACTAGACCGGCAACCAGTTTGAGCGTTGTGCCGTCAAACCTCAGATCCGTCCTGCCATTCCCGACGATGGTCGTCATACCCGTTTCGGAATTGGGATTGCCGAATTGCATGAAACCCGCGCCGACTGGAGAGAATATTGCGGTTCCGATGACATCAAGTTTTATTCCGGCGCGGGGCACGATGCCGATGCCAAGGCTGTCGCCGATCACGCCGCTGCCGTCAATGTTAAAGTCGGCAGCGTCCTGAACTGGGTTCTGTCCTGATCTGAGAGCAGTCGCCGCATTTTGGATATAGTTGCCGCTACCGGTCGGGACGCTTTGTGAGGGGATCTGGCCAATCACTTTACTGCCCGAAATGGTGGCGATATTCGCGTCTTGGACGCAGCCGACGCACGCCGCTGAAAGTGAGTCCGCAGTGGTCGAGGTCATACTTTTGATCGAATACGGCGTCGAACCGATGGGTTGACGAGCATTTAAGACCGTCCAATTGTCGTTGCTCGTTTTTCTGACCGCGATTTCCAGGAAGCGGTCTGTTCCGTCAAAAGCCGCCGCGCCGAAATCAAGCTGGATAGAAAAACTACCCAGCGCGACCGCGACCGCCGGATTGGTAACCGTCGCGCCGATCTGAGTGCCGCCGATCAACGCATCGTAGAGTTCGAATCGCATTTGATAACTGGACTGCGGTGTTCCCGTATCGGTCAGTCTGCCCTGATAATTGAACGCCGTCGTCTGCGCTGACGCGCTCGCCGTCAGGCAAACGAAAATCAGGGCCAGCAAAGTATTTTGCATGCGTGATTTGTAAGTCATCATTTTTCTCCTTTTCTTACGGACACGCGACGGCCGCTAAAACAATCGCGCCCGCGCTGTCAATCGAAAATAGTTTGCAGGTCGCGCCGTCAGGCGATTTCAGGATAATTCCCTGCCCGGGCGAACCGACGAAAATGCCGCCGCCGGTGACGTCCAATTTCGCTTTCGGTGTGGTCGTGCCGATGCCGACGCTCGTATCTGCACTTGCTCCGTTCAGACCGTTGATGCTCCCCAAGATCAATGTATTGCTCGTCGTCGCCATCGATTCGCTCCAGGAAACGCGCCGGAGCCGAAATCAAGCGCCGTGTTGAAGACGCCGTTAGTTACGGTTAGCGTCTGGTCAACGGTCGCTCCGGGAATTGCAGCGCCGTTTTCGTCAAACAGCGTGTTGAAAGATCTCTTAATTCCCTTAATAGCCGAATACTACTTGGAAGCATTCGCCGCCTCTCACCTGTCCTCTCCGGTTTATTCAAACCGCGTGGCTGTCGTCGTTGAGCAGCCTGACGACACTAAGACGCCATTCGGTGCATAAACTTCGAAAGTTCCGGCTGAAGTCGTTTCATTCGCCAGGCGATCGAGTTGCAGCTCGTGTTTAATGATCGTCCAGCCGGTATAATTGCCGGCGGCGTCAAAGTTGAATGATTTGAACTTTAACCGGTATATATTTCCTGCGACGTGACTCCAAACGCCTTGTCCAGGTGTTTTCAGAGCCTGCGGAATACCTGAGGTCGATTCGAGCATTGTTCCGCCCGCGATAAATGTTGTGACTGACGGAAAACTCCTTAACGCCGCTCCCGTCGGACAGTTGCGGACCGTGACCTGCACTTCCCAGGTGCCGATGAGTTGTTGTCCGTCCGGGCGCCGCGTCGAGTTGTTTGCCCGCTTTTGCCGGATGTTTTGGTCTTGATCATCGCCATCCTGCGCGGATACCGAAATTTGTGTAAGTGCTGTCAGCATCAAAATTGCCAAGGCAGTTGTTCCGATTGTTGTCAAGATCGTGTTTTTCATAATTTCTTCCTCGTTTGTCTTTATTTATTTCCGCAGAAAGTGTTTAGCTGCCGCGATTTTTTCTCTTCAACTACAAACGCGACGTGAAGACAAAAAAAGGATGATTATTTTTCAAAATGTTTTTTTGTGATTTGAAAAGCAAATTGACCTCAAGCTGCAAAAGGACATATTGTTGAAGTCACAACAACTTCAACAAATATGGGGCTGTCTCAACGAAAATCAAGGCAAATAACTGAAACACTGCGCGCTTGGAGCGACGGTAAGCAGGAAGCCTTGGAAACGCTTTTCCCGCTCGTCTATGACGAGCTTCACCGGCAAGCCGCACGATTTTTACGCCGAGAGCGGATTGGGCATACTCTGCAAACGACGGCGCTGATCAACGAAGCCTATTTGAAATTGATCGACCAGCAAAATGTAAACTGGCAGAATCGAGCCCATTTTTTCGGGATTGCCGCGCAAGCAATGCGCCGGATTCTGGTTGATTATGCCAAATCCAGACATCGTGAAAAGCGCGGCGGAGCAAACGAAAATTTGCCGCTTGAAGCAGTTTCGTTAGCGGTTTCGGGTGCGAGGGGCATTGATTTGGAAGCGCTCGACGAAGCCTTGACGCGCCTCGCTCTTTTGGACAACCGGCAGGCGCGGATCGTTGAACTCAGATATTTTAGCGGTTTGAGTATCGAAGAAACCGCGGAAGTTCTCCACATCTCAACCGCGACCGTCAAATCCGATTGGAGATCCGCCAAGGCGTGGCTGTATCGGGAGATTACAAAATGAACTCCGAGCGTTGGCAAAAAGTCAAAGGAGTATTCGATGCCGCCGTCGAACTTGCGCCGATTGAACGCAAGGAGTTTCTCGACGAATTGTGCGGCACCGATGACGAATTGCGCAGCGATGTCGAATCACTACTTGCAGCGAATGAAGACGCCGACAGTTTTATGGAATCGCCCGTCATCGGCGAGGTCGCGGACGTTATGCCGCAAAGAGGGAATCTGGAAGCCGGCACGATGTTCGGGCATTACGAGATCATCCGGCTCATCGGCGAGGGTGGAATGGGCGAAGTTTATCTCGCCAAAGACAATAAACTCGATCGCCAGGTTGCCGTCAAGGTGCTTAACGCGGAGTATAGCCGCCACGAATCAAATCTTCAGCGATTTCTTCAGGAAGCAAAAGCCGCGTCGGGTCTGAATCATCCGAATATCCTAGTTATTCACGAAATCGGCGAATCGGAGACCTCGAAGTATATCGTCAGCGAGTTTATTGAAGGCGAAACCCTGCGCGAGGTAATTGAAGGATCGCCGTTGAATTTGTCCGAAGCTCTGGACATTTCAATTCAAACAGCCAATGCTCTGGTCGCCGCGCACGCCGCGAAAATCGTTCACCGCGACATCAAACCCGAGAACATCATCATCCGCCCGGACGGTTTTGTGAAGATCCTCGATTTCGGATTGGCAAAACTCGTCGAGCGAAAGGCATTTGGGTCCGATGCGTCAGTTTCTGACCAGAATCGAACGGCAAAAGGCATCATTTTGGGAACGGTCAATTATATGTCGCCCGAACAGGCAAAGGGCGAAAAGATCGACGAGCGAACGGACATTTTTAGTTTCGGTGCGGTCGTTTACGAGATGATTGCTGGCAAGGCGCCGTTTAAGGGTGATTCGATGTCCCAGAGCTTTGCAAATTTGATAAATGCCGAACCGCTTCCGCTTTCGCGATTCTCAGAAAGCGTGCCGGAAGAACTGCAGAGGATCGTCACCAAAGCGCTTCGGAAAAACAAAGACGAGCGTTATCAAACGATGAAAGATCTGCTCGAGGATCTGAAAAAATTGCGTGAAAATCTAAAATTTGATGAGCGGTTGGAAAAATCGCATTCGTCAAAAGGCAAGACCGCATTCTTACAAACAACGACGGGAGATGTGCGTGACGTTACCGCAGAAACCCTTGATTTCACCGGACAAATCAAACAGCGGAAACCGATTACGGTGGCCGTGATCGCTGTCTTACTGATCGGCGCGATTGGTGTCGGTTATTATTTCTGGTCGGTCAGAAAACAGTTTTCGACGTCGAACGTCAAAAGGTCACTCGCCGTTTTGCCGTTCGTCAATGCCGGTCAGGATGCCAACGCCGACTATCTTTCGGACGGAATCACCGAGAGCATCATCAACAATTTGTCACAGCTTTCGCAGTTGAGAGTGATGTCGCGGAATTCGGCATTTCGTTTCAAGAACGATCAAACCGACACCCGGAGTATTGCCGCACAACTGGGCGTCGAAACTTTGGTAACCGGCGATATCAAACAGATCGGCGATAAATTCGTCATCAATGTTCGCCTGATCGACGCGAGCGACGATTCGCAGATATGGGGAAGCCAATATGTAAAGACTTCCGCTGATATAATTGCGGTGCAAAATGAGATTGCCCAAGCCGTGGTGCAGAATCTGCGGGTCAGGTTAACGACTTCGGAGCAGCAGAAGCTCGGCAAAAGTTACACGGCAAACGTCGAAGCGTACCAGCTTTACCTGCGAGGGCGTTTTCACGTTTTCAAATTGACGCCGCCGGAAGTCAGCAAAGGCATTTCATATTTCCAACAGGCGATCGAGATCGATCCGAACTATGCACTCGCATACACCGGAATCTCGGACGCATATCGTTCGATGGCAGTTGCGGGCGAGATGACACCGGCCGAGTATATTCCGAAATCGAAAGCGGCGGCGCTCAAGGCAATCGAAATTGACGAGGCGCTCTCGGAAGGGCATACGAGTCTCGGGATGACACTTTTCTGGGGCGAATGGGATTGGACCGGGGCAGAAAATCAATACAAACGAGCGTTGGAACTCAATCCGAATGAGGTGAATGCGCATATTTTCTACGCACACTTGCTCTCTAACCTGGGAAGGCACGCTGAGGCCCTGAACGAAGCAAGAATTGCCCGGGAACTGGACCCTCTTTTTCCCTTTGTCGGCGCGCTTGAGGGGCAATTTCTTCTTCACGCCGGTCAGACGGATGCCGCCATTGCCAGATTTCAAAAGACCTTTGAACTGGCCCCGAATTTTTGGATGCCTCATCTATTCGCTTCGAGCGCCTATGTTGAGAAGGGAATGTACCCGGAAGCGATCGCGGAAGCCCGCAAGGCAAAAGAGCTTTCGCCCGCCCAAACAGTTGCGGCCGCTACTGAAGGCTACGCTTTGGCAAGATCGGGAAACCGCATCGAAGCGCAAGCCGTTCTAGACGGACTAATGGCACTTTCAACCGAGCGTTTCGTGCCGCCGATTCACATCGCCCTGATTCTTGCCGGGTTGGACGAGCGCGACAAAGCGCTTGACTGGTTGGAAAAAGGATTCGAACAGCACGATCCGAAAATGGCTTTCCTGAAAGTCGATCCGAAATGGAACAACCTTCGCAACGAAGAGCGTTTTGCGGCCTTGATTCGGCGGATGAACCTAAATTAGTGGGGTCGAAGGAATACCGGATATTCCAGATGCAAGATATTCCAGATTCGGGGATTTGCGATCGTCGATCCTTTGCGAACTTTGCGAACTCTGCGCGAGATCTCACGCAAAGTCCGCGGAGTCCGCAAAGCAAAGATCAGGCGTTTTGGGGTCGACCTCCGCAAGACGGATGTTTTCTGATGGGACACATCTACTTGATCTCATCCTATCTGGGGGTAAAACAGCGATGGTTTTGCAAACTTCCCGAAGATGGAATCAATGGAATCTGGAATCCGGAGAATTCATCTAATAAATGCATTCGGAACCGGAATATCGGTCACTGCGCCGAAGTTCTGGATCAGGGTTCCGGCGGTCAACGGTTCGACTTCGTTGACCTCTTCCGCGACGAGACCCATGTCCGCTACTCCCCCGTCTTTCCAGTTGAATAAGACGGGACGTAATTTACGAATCATGGCGAGCCCGAACTGAATGCGTTGATGTTGTCTTTGTAACGAATCGACGACGAACGGCTAGAAATCTCATTCGAAGCATTGCGGCAAAGGTGCGTTGAGCCGGCCGCGTCGAGGCCGTTAACTTGTGCCGGTTGCGGTGTTCATGACGAGTCCGCCGCCGCCGTTGTTTCCGTAAAACCCGACCTTCCCGTCGTCGTGCATACTGACAAACGCCCGCTCGGCATTGGGGGTTCGCTGGTAGAACCAGATTCCGGCCGTATCGGTCGAGCCCGTCGAGTCTGGCCTTTGCTGAATCCTCATACGTCCGACGAGATCGAGTCGAAAACCGGAACTCGACGTGCCGATTCCGACATTCGTATCGGCGGTCGCGCCGTTAACGCCGTTGGTCGATCCCAAAACAAGTCGCTTTGATCATCAGAAGTTCGATTTTTCATGGCAATTTCCAACAGGTTCGCCAAACTTGAACTTCGTTTTGCCGTTACCGTTAAACTTCAGATCGAGGGCGCTCCGAACGAACTTGCCGTGAAGAAGGACAATATCGAAAAGACGATCGCAAACAATTTCATAACGGACTCCTCGAACGAAAAAAGCTTATCTGTGCACAAACGCGGAAGTTTTGGTAAGATTTTCCAGACACGTTCCAAAAGAATTTATGGCGCGAGAAGTTACGCAACTCCTGCAGGATTGGCATGACGGCAAAAAGGACGCATTGGACCGGCTTTTGCCGATCGTTTACGACGAGCTGCGTCGCGTCGCCCACCGGCTTTTGAAAAACGAGTATGCCGAAACAATGCCGACGACGGCGCTCGTCCATGAAGCGTATCTGAAACTCGTCAATCAGCATTCCGTCGACTGGGAGAACCGCGGTCAGTTTTTCGCGATCGCGGCGCAGGCGATGCGGCGAATTCTGGTCGATCACGCGCGCGAGCGCCACGCCCAAAAGCGAGACGGGATCAAGGTGACGCTCAGCGACGCCGAAACGATGTCGGTCCAGATCAACGAATCGCTTCTCGATCTCGACTCGGCCCTGACCGAGTTGTCGGGTCTTGACGAAACACAATCGAAGATCGTCGAATTGCGCTATTTTGCGGGACTGACGTTTGAAGAAACGGCGGCCGTACTCCAGCTTTCGACATCTGCGGTCTTCCGTGAATGGACCTTTGCCCGGGCCTGGCTTTACAGAAAAGTTAACGGTTCCTGAAAAATAATCCGGAAAGTTGCGCGTTTATCAGTGGAACCACAATGCACACAGCCGACTGGTCAAAGATCAAGGAGATTTTCCACCAAGCGCTCGACCTTCCCGAATCTGAGCGGGACGCTCTGCTTTCGGAGCTTGAAGAGCCGGTCCGGCGCGAGGTCGGCGAACTCATCGCGGCACACCAAAACGCCTCAAACTTCATCTCGGAATCCGCTCCGGTGGCGCTCGGCATCGGTGTTCAGACGCTCGTCGGCACCTCGATCGGCGGCTATGAGATCCTCGCGGACATCGGCGCCGGTGGAATGGGGACGGTGTTTCTTGCCAAAAAGGATGGCCTCGATAAAAGGGTCGCGCTCAAGATCATCAAGCGCGGAATGGATACCGACGCGGTGCTGCGTCGATTCATTCTGGAGCGCGAGATCCTTTCGCGTCTCGAGCACCCGAACATCGCGCGGTTCCTCGACGGCGGCACGACCGAAGACGGTTTGCCGTATTTTGTGATGGAGTATATCGAGGGTGAGCCGATAACGCGCTATTGCGGGCTTCTGGACCTTGACATCAACGAGCGCCTGAAACTTTTCCGGCAGGTGTGTTCCGCGGTTTCCTATGCCCATCGGAATCTGATCGTCCACCGCGACCTGAAGCCGTCCAACATCCTGATCACAAAAGACGGGACTCCGAAACTTCTTGATTTCGGCATCGCCAAGCTTCTCGCCGGGGAGGGCAACGAGGAGACGGCGACCGCGACCCAGGGCCGGATGTTCACGCCGGAATACGCATCCCCGGAGCAGTTGAACGGTTCGCCGATAACGACCTCTTCGGACGTTTACTCGCTCGGAGTAGTGTTGTACGAAATGGTGAGCGGACGGCGCCCGTTCCAAGCAGCGGGCCGGAATTCCGGGTCCGCCGGCGGCCGAGCGTCGATCGAAGAGCCGGCCAGACCGTCGTCCGTGGTCGCCGACGCTTGGCCGGTCGTGCGCAGGACCTCGGCGAACGCTCGATCGGCGACGGGCGAAATCAAGCCGGGATCAAGTATTCGGGGCCGGCATTCGCTGCGCGGCGACCTCGACAACATCGTGCTCAAATCCTTGCGGGCGGAACCTGAGCGACGGTACCAGTCGGTTCAGGAGTTCGCCGCGGACATCGATCGGCTTTTGGACGGCCTGCCCGTCACGGCGACACCCGACCGCGCGTTTTACCGGCTTTCAAAATTCGTCCGGCGAAACCGGTTCGGAACGGCGATCGCCGCGTTGATCGTGCTGTTGTCGGGATTTTCCGTTTGGCAGGCGGTGGTCGCGACCCGCGAACGGTCGCGGGCACAGGCGCGGTTCGAGCAGGTCAGAAAACTCGCGCGGGCGATGCTTTTTGACTATGAGGACAAGATCAAGGATCTGCCCGGCACGACCGAGGTCCGCCGTCAGATCGTCACCGATGCGCTTGAGTATCTGGACAACCTCGCGGCGCAGGGCGAGAATCCGCCCGAGCTTCAGCGCGAAATTGCTCTGGCTTACCAGAAAGTCGCGCAGATCCAGAGCAGTCGCGGCGGCGCGAACATCGGCGACGCGTCGGCAGCCTTCGAGAATCTTCAAAAAGCCGTCAAGATGCAAGAGGCGCTGGTTTCGCTTAATACGGCGGAAGTTTTGAACGACAAAAGTACGCTGGCCGGACTTTACCTCGATCTGAGCGATCGGTATTCGGTCAACGGCGACCTCGAAAACCAGGAGGCGTTCGCACGGCTCGCGCTGAAACTGCGTGAAGAACTCGCCTCTGCCGATCCGGCGGAGCCGGCGCTGCGGTCGAAGATCGCATCCGCGAAATGGGCGGTCGCCTTCGCGGTAAGAATGCGGGGCGATTATGACGCGGCCAACGAACTCTTTTTGGAGACGGCCGAGATCTACGAAAAACTCGCGGCCGATGATGACAATGGTCGTACCACGCACTTGAGAAATGCTGCGTTGACTTACAAGACCTACGGGGCAGGCCTCGAAGCAAAGGACGACATCGCGACGGCCCTCGAGTATTACCGGAAAGCTCTCGCGATCGACGAGAAGAACGCCGCCGCCGATTCGCTCAATGTGGCGGGTCAGCTTGATCTTTCGTTCACGACCTCGTCGATTGCGAACGCTCTGAAAAAGCAAGGAAGTTTCAGCGAAGCCCTGCGGTTTATCGAGCGTTCACTTGAGATTCAGCTGAAGATCACGACGGACGACGCGGCGAATCTTTTCGCGCGGGCGGCCTTTGTCAGGAGTCTCACCGCAAAGGCGGCGATTCTGGCGGAATTGGGCAAGACCGCCGAAGCGGAAGCCGATTTCAAGCGCTCGGTCGAGTTGGCCGAGAAGATCTCCGGCGCGGACCCGCAAGACGCGGACAAGAAGTCGCTTCTTTCGCGCACTTACGGGGCGATCGGCGAGTTCTATTCGAGGCCCGTGAATTCTCAAACGAACCCGGCGCGACCGCAGAACTTGAGGCTATCGGAAACGTACCTTGTGAAAGGCATCGCGATCCTTGAGGAAATGCAAAGCCGGAAGCCACTGAAAAGGTCCAGTCTTGATGATCTCGAGAGGCTGCGCAAGGAACTTCTTGAAGTCCGTTCCAAGCTCGGAAACTGAGGCGACTCAGCTTCTTTGCCGAATTATGCAAAGAAGCCGAGTCGCAATGTCGCAAACTGTTCTCAAACCCGGCGGTCAATCACCATTTTCATCGGGCTGTAGAAGACGCGAGACCGGCAGATGCTTGGCAAAAAGTTCATCGATACATTTCTTTGCCGACGACCAAATTGTTCGTCACGCTGAAGACCCCCGGAATGGTTCGGGCGAGAATGTATGCAAGCTCGGAATCGCCCTTGCCCGCGACGTAGCCTTCGAGCGTAAGATGTCCGTTCTTGACGATGATGCGCATTGACGGCCGCGGTTCGAGCAGATACCGATACAGGCTCGCGCCGTCGCGGTTGAACGTTCGAAGCGTCTGGCGGCGGATCGAATCGTCGAATCTCGACGTCGGCAAGATCTCGATATTGTTGATGACCCGTTCAACTCCGTCGATCCGCTTGACCGCAGATTCGGCGTCGGTACGGTTGCGCATTTCGGCGACCTCGCCGGTCAACGTCACCGTTCCGCCGTCAACGGTAAATCGGATGTTGTCGAAAACGCCGTAATATGGAAGCGCGAGAATCCTCTTGAACACGCTTCGTTCGACCGTCTGCTGTGACTTCAGGACCGAAATGTCCTGGGCGTCGGCCGCGACCGCGGCGAACAGAATGGCGATAAATAAAATCCCTGTAAATCCCTTGAAAACCCTCATAATCTTTACCTCCTCGGTCATAAATCAACCGGTAATAGATTGATGAGTTTAGTTGCGAATTGGATGCATACCTTTATCTTGCCGGGTTTCGTCGTCCACGCGAATCCGGAGGGATCGACCGAGTTCGGAAGGCAGGTTGACGGCTTGATCTAGCTTCTTAGTTGCCGTAGCGCTTCGTAGAGAGCGATGCCGACGCTGTTCGCGAGATTGAGGCTGCGGACGTTCGGATTCGGCATCGGGATCGTCAGACAGCGGCCAGGATTTGCGGCGAGGACGTCTTCGGGCAGTCCGCGCGTCTCGCGGCCGAATATCAGGCAGTCGTTGATCTCGAACCGCCAGTCGGTATAAACCCGATCCGACTTGGTCGTAAAGTACAGAAATCTGGAATCGGGAAGCGCGGCATAAAGCCGGTCGAGGTCGATGTGCCGGTGAAGTTCGACCTCATTCCAGTAATCGAGTCCGGCACGTTTCAGCGTCCGGTCGTCCATCCTGAAGCCGGTGACGCCGACGATGTGAAGGGCCGTAAACGTCGCGGCGCACAACCGTGCGATATTTCCGGTATTCGGCGGGATCTCTGGTTCGACGAGAGCAACGTGCAGCATTTGGAATTCCAGTTTCTTATCTCTGAACGAGATGATAGATCATCGGTTCGGGATTCCAAATTCCAGATCCCGAATTCCAGATATTCCGAATTCCAAATTCCAAATTGGGAGCTTTGAAAAACCCCCAAGGATCTTTATAACCGAGCCGGGACGAGTCAGTACCATCTGCGGAAGCGGATGGTATAAAGTCGGCGGCTCTCAACATTTACGTCCGGTTGATAAATCAAAAGCGTTGAGAAACTCCGGTGGTTCTAACCACAGATGAACCCGGATGAACCGGAATTTCATATCATCATAGAAGTGGCAGGCCGCATCGGTGACCTTGGAATCTGGAATCCTGGAATCCCGGAATCACAAATCCCGGATCCGAAATCCCAAATCGTCCTGGCATCTTTTCACGGACTGCTTTCATCAATGTTGAGTGCGGGGCGGATTGTGCCGTTTTTGGATGTTTATGTTACAATCCGCCTTTGACTTTCCGAGTTGAGATTCGATTACATTTCTGAAAAGCGGCCGGATTCTTGTCCGTGACAGAAGGAGATTACCGAGTGTTTTTGCGTTTAACCTTTCTACCCCTGATCATTTTGATGACGGCCACGATTGCCGTTCCGGCGCAGACAACCAAACCGGATAAGACGGCAAAGACGGACAGTAAACAGACGACGCCGGAAAGCGCGACGGCCGAACAGGTTGCGGAGTCTACGGTTTTCATCTATGGCGGACTGCTTGGCCGACAGAACCTCGAACAGATCCGCAAAACAGCTTTCGAGCGCGGGAAAACGACAATAACCGAAGCCACCGGCAGAAAGAACACCGCGACCTACGAGCGGTTTGCCGTTCGCGGCGAGACGATGTCCAAGGACAAGCTTCGCGTCGATCAAGCCTTTCCGGACGTGAAGTTTTCGCTTGTTTTCAACGGCGATAAAATTTATGGACTGTACAATGAGACCGTATTTACGCCGCGCGAGGACGCGACGAAGGCTTTTCAGAATCAGGTCTGGCACAGCATCGATTCGCTCCTTCGCTATAAGGAGAACGAGTCTAAACTCGAACTCGTCAAGCGCGAGAAGATCATGGGCGTGGACTTCTACATCCTCGATCTAACGGACAAGCAGGAGAGGAAGACGCGCTTTTACGTTTCGGTGAAATCTCTGCGCGTGATGATGCTCGAATACGAGTCGGAAGGCGTCAGCTACAAGCGCCGGTTTTACGATTACAATTACGCGCAGGGAACTTTGGTCCCGTATCGGTCAGTGCTTTGGGCCGGGGACAAGGAAGTCGAAGAAACAGATATCGGGACAGTCACCTTCGGACAAAAGATCGAAGATACGCTCTTTCAAGAGGGTTGATCTCCGGGGCCGGCCTCGAATTCAAGATCAATAATTTGCAACTTTGCTTCGGCTTGTTGGTGTTTAGGGTTTAGTACCCGATTTCTTTTAGGAGAGAACACCTATGAACAAGCCGATATTCGTTTTTTTTCTGCTTCTGGTTTTTGGCGCCATTTCCGGAAGCGCGCAATCCAGCGTTCGCCCGGCGAACGAACCGTATGAGTTGATCCTGCAGGTCATCGCCGCCGACAATTCAAATTCGAAGTCCAGCATTCCGCCCAACCTGTCCGAAACCGTTCGCAGGTTGAAGACGATTTACGGATTTTCGGACTATCGCCTCGCCGCGTCGATGTATGTGCGGGCGGGCGGAGCGCTCGAATACAAAACCGTTTCACCGGAACTCGCCGGTGCCAACGCGGGCGGTGCACCGGCATTCGCTGATTGGTCGCTTCGCGTTTTGGGTCGGACGGCCGAAGTTCAAACGCCGAAATCGATTGAGATCGAGGGCTTTCGTTTCAGCGTCCGAATTCCGGTTGCGATTCCGAAAGCTGATGAAAAGTCAGATGCGCGGTTCGTTTATGAGTCGATCGGCATTACCTCGGCACGGTTCAGCTTGCGCGAGAACGTACCGACGCTGGTCAGCAGTCTGGCGACCGGCAAGCCCGGCGAGATGATGTTTCTGGTCTTGACCGTACGTTCAGACCTTTGATGCCGATCAAATTTATCGGAACTTTCAGAATCGCCGGGCGTGAATTAATACGAGGAAGAACTTTTGTATCGCTCGGCGTTCTGTTGTAAAAGAGTATGAATGTATGGCTTTGGACAAGTTCGAAATCCCGGGTTCGGAGGTGCAGCGATCCGTGCCCGGTAAATCGACGTCCGATCATCAACTCATCGAGAACGTAAAGAACGGCGACGAAGCGGCGTTTGCCGAGATCGTTGACCGGTATCGAAACCAGTTGACAAACTATTTGTTCCGGATGCTCGGCGACTACGAAGAGGCGGTCGATCTGGCACAGGAATCGTTCGTGCGCGTCTATTTTGCACTCGACCGATACCACACTGACTACGCTTTTTCGACATATATTTACCGGATCGCGACAAATTTGGCGATATCTGAAATCCGTCGGCGCCGGCGACGAAAAATGCTTTCGCTCGCGACTTTTTTCTCGTCCAACGAGGACGACGATCAGGAGTTTCATCCGCCCGATCCGAAGTCGCTTCCGGATGCCGATGTGATCGACGCCGAACGAAAACGGGCAATCGAAAAGGCAATTTCGGCTTTGCCCGACAAGTACCGGGCGCCGATCGTGCTCCGCGATGTGCAGGAATTGAGCTATGAAGAGGTCGCCAACGTACTTGAACTCGGCCTCGGAACGACCAAATCGCGGATCAGCCGCGGCCGCGCGCTGTTGCGCGAAAAGCTGAAGGGTTACTTGGATTGAATGCAAAGCGAGTTTCAAAAATCAGACGAGACACAAACTGACGTTGAGTTGATCAAATTGCTCGGATCGCTCGATCGTGTCTCTGCACCGACGGATTTTGGCGTTCGTGTGAGAGCGCGGGTTGCTGCACGGAGATCGTCGGGTTCGGCACGCCCGTACGGCTGGCTCGTACGCATCGGAGCGCCGATAACGGCAATGCTCGCACTGTTTGCATTCATCTGGTACTTCAGCTCGGAAGTCCAGGACGCGGGATCCGTCGCCGTTGCCGAACCCGAACCGCAATTCGTCCTGCCGGTAAATGAAATGCGGCCAGCGACTTCAGCCGCGAATACGTCGACCGAATTCTCGCCACGTGAAATTGAGCGCGCCGCAACTACTCCGGCCAGGCCCAATAAAGTCAATGTTCCGACACGTATCGAATCGAATGACGGGCGCGGTTCGATCGACTTTTCGGTCAGGCCGGGCAACGTCAGTCGGCCGCGGACCGATGTGAACATCCGGGCGGCGCGAAATGCGGAATTTGAGCGTTCGGCCACGATCCCGGTGAGCGGAGTTTTGTCCGATCTTGGCATCGAAGCCTCCGCCGAAAGCGGAAAATGGGTAGTCCGGTCGATTCGCGCGAACAGTCTCGCCGATCGTTCGGGCCTTCTCGCGGGCGACGTCATCGAAGCGATCGACGAAAAGCCGGTCGCGCCGGATACCGTCTTCGTGAAGTCGGCGGAAGGCAAGGCCATCACCGTCACCCGCAAAGGCAGTCGCCTTGTGATTCCCTTGAAATAGCCTCTGCCGAGCACTGCATCTCACCTCGGCAATCAGTGTGTGTTCAACAAAATTTAACTTGACACAACACCTTTCAAAATAATAGCCTGTGTGTGTCGTTCGCTGCCCGAGCCGAACGGTAACTTCTCCGCAAATTAGCCCCCTCCAATCTGCATCCGCAGGTGTAATCTCAAAATGTCATCATTTTTCGGCGCTTTTCGCAGCGCAACCCATCGCTTTGGACGATCCCTCGTCGCGTTTCTGCTCATATCGATATTGTTTCAGTCATCGGCCCTGCGCACACACGCGTTCGCCGGCAAGCCTTATTCACCGATTCGGGATTCCGAGATCGTTTTCGGCGCAGCAAACGCCGAATGGCAGAACGACATGACGATCCTGAGCTGGAATACAGGCTATGAATCGAACGTTCTCGGATTCAACATCTGGCGTGAATCTCAAAATGGCCGCGAACGGCTAAACCGCGAACTCATCGCGGGAAGCGTCGCAAAGGCCGCGAACGGCGTACTCGACGCCGGAGACGGATATCTTTTCATCGACCAGAACGCGGGTTACGCCGCTGTTTACTGGATTGAGGCGGTGTTTCTTTCCGGCCGGCCAAACTGGATCGGGCCGATCAAGGCCGCATTCGGCGTTGGAAATAGTGCCGTCGATCAATCAAAGACGCTCAGCGGTGTCGCGTTTGAATCATTCCGCGCTCGACCGCAGTCGGAAAAGGTCGATTTTCCGGCAAACGCGCTCTTTCTTGAAAAGGGCGCATTTTCCGAGGAATCGGCGGCCCGATCCGCGGTTCCACTCCCGCTTGATCCGAATGCCTTGAAATTGGAGGTTCGCGAGACAGGCTGGTATCGGATTCCCGCGACAGTTATGCAGGAGAACGGCTTTCCGTTTAACTCATTGAACTCGTGGAAGATGTACGTCAATAACCGCGAAATGCCGATCACCGTCAATTCCGACGGGTCGGTCGAGTTTTTCGGTGCCGGTATCGATACAATCCAAAGTGACGCTGGGGTTTATTGGCTGACATACGGTTCGGGGACTGGAAAACGAAACAGCCGCTCGACGCAAAAATTCACCCAGTCGGCACCGAATTACTGGACCCGGGTCGTCGCCGAGCGCCGTGATCGAACGATGCGGCTGTCCGGCGTCATCAACGGTGAACGCGAGAACTGGTTCTCTTCATATGTCAGCTCGACTGAAACGGTCTCGAACCTGAACCTCATTGATATCGCCACCGAAAGCGGCGAATCGGCAACGGTGGGCGTCGATCTGCAGGGACTCGGCAGCAACATCCACAGTATCTTGGTTGAACTCAACGGCGTCGAGATCGGACGAATAAACTTCAGCGATTATCAGCGCACGGAATGGATGGGTTCGGTTCCGCTTTCGACATTGCGGAACGGCGCGAACGAACTCAAACTGCGTTCGATCGGAGAGGCAAACGACTATTCGCTGCTTGAGGCGTGGCGGATCAACTACCCTCGCCGGCTGACTGCCGAAGGCAATCGTCTGCAGTTCTCCGTGCCGTCAAGAAAAAACGTCAAGCTCCGTGGATTCTCAAGTTCGCGGGTCCGCGTCTTCGACGTCACGAATCCCGAAGCGGTAAGCGAGACCAATCCTGCGAGCCGGCTCGAGGCGGACGGTACGTATTCGGTGACGCTCGCCTCGTCGTCAAGTCCGCGGCTCTTCGTGGCTCAGGGCGACGGCGCGGTTTCAATGTCGGTCACCGGTTGCACCAAAAACAAGCCATCGAATCTTCGGGACACATCAAATCGGGCAACCTACGTTATGATCGCGCCGGAGCGGTTTCATTCCGATCTGGCCCCGCTCCGGAACGCGCGCGAAGCCGGCGGATTGCTGTTGATGCTCGTCGATCCGGTCGATATTTACGACGAATTCGGAAACGGGGTTCGAAGCGCCGAAGCGATTCATTCGTTTCTGCAATTTGCCGAGCAGAATTGGGCCGTGAAGCCGGATTATGTGCTTCTCGTCGGCGACGCGAGCGTCGACCCCCGCAATTTTACGGGCCTCGGCGGAAGCGAAGCTAATCTCGTTCCGACGATGTTTACGGATACGTGGAACATCGAGGCCGTCTCGGATGCATTGCTCGCCGATCTGGACGGCGACAGCATCGAAGATGTTTCGCTCGGACGCCTTCCCGTTCGGACGAGTGCCGAACTGTCGGCTGTCATCACCAAGATCCTCGTTCACGATTCATTCACGAACGAACAGATACTTGACCGCGGCGCCCTGATGGTCTCCGACGCGTATCTTGGCTACGATTTCGAAACCGGTTCGAGGACGATGGCGCAGTCGATGCCGTTCGGCGCCAATATCGTGTTTGCGGATCTTTCGGGCTCTGAACCGGCGGTGTTCCGGCAAAACGTGCTTAACACGATGAACTCCGGACCGGCCGTCGTTAACTACTTCGGTCATGCGTCAGTCCTTTTTTGGGCAAGCCAGCAGATCTACCGTGTCTCCGATGCGTCGGGACTTGCGAACTATTCCCGGCCATCGCTGGCGGTGATGCTCGCCTGTTTGAACGGGACGTTTGCCGAAACCTCCATCGATTCGTTGTCGGAGGCTACCATCAAATCGCCCGGCGGTGCCTTCGGAGTCTGGGCATCGTCGGGTTGGAACTCCGCTTATGAAGAAGAAATTCTCGGGCGCGAGTTTTACCGGCGGGTTTACGCCGGAAACTCGGTCGGAGATGCCATACGGCAAACGAAAGCGCTGTTTCAGACGGTCGATCTGCGGCGCACATTCATTTACTTCGGCGATCCTTCACAGAAACTTCTCCGGTGATTCCGGGCCGAGAGCGACCGGACACGAACGCGCCGGCTCCAAAGAACCGGGTTCGGGAGACCGCCCGATCGAGATCGCATTCCGGCTGGAACGAACATTCAACTTAGATTTCGTCACTTCCAATCGACAACAAGTTTTATCTTGACAAAACATTGTTCAACCACCTAGATTGGTAATGGCAGTCGGTCAAAAACGCCAGCAAAATCAGTCATTCTGACCGGTTTTCGTTAATTCAGCAAGATAACTCATAAACCCCAGACCCACAATCAGGAGAACTTCCCGAAATGAAAACGTCCGTTCCTTCGAGTGCGATCAACTTTTCCGGCCAAAGACTAGTCTCGGCCTTTTTGATTCTTTGCTTTCTGGCTGCTGCTGTGCCGATCTCGGCCGCCGCTTCGAAACCCGATTCAAAACCCCGTTTGAAAAACGAACGCAGTCAAGTTCTAAAGACGGACATACGCGTCGCCACGATGGCCGCGGAAAAATATGCGACCGGAGTGAAGGTATCTTGGCGAACTGAATTTGAGGAGAATATCGTCGGATTCAAAGTCTGGCGCGAAGTCGCGGGACGACGTCTTTCGGTCACGCCCGGACTCGTCGGCGGCAGCATTGGTAAGGTTCGGGGCGGACAACTCCCAGCCGGGGACGAATACGTTGCGTACGATCCCTCCGGGGACGAAAGCTCGCCGTACTGGCTCGAAGCCGTCGACGCAAACTCGCGTTCGCGGTGGTTCGGGCCGGTGTTCGCGACGACGATGTACAGTGACCCGGACAACGAAGCTGCAAAGATCGAGGCGTTTGCCTCACGGATCGACAACGTGCAAACCGAGCGACCGTTATTCGCTTCGGTCAAAGATGTTCTGCCTCCGGAACGGGCCATTTCGATCGATTCTTCGAGACTCGCCGACGATGGTTCGGCTTTGAAAATGCGGATTCGGGATCGTGGCATTTACCGGATCAGCGCCCAGAGCCTTTCAGCACTCGGGTTCGAACTGACGCAGACCGCCGATTGGAAGGTTTACAACGGCGGGGTTGAGCAGCCGATAAACGTTACAGCGGACGGTTCGATCGAATTTTACGGCAAGGGCATCGACACGATTCAAACCGATGCCAACGTTTACTGGCTGACAACCGATGTGACGTCCGGCCGGCGAATCAACCGTACAAATCAAAACTACCTGAATTCCGCCCTCGATTCATCAAGCCGCGTGGTCGTCGAACGCCGCGAGCGAGCCATGCGTTTATCGTCCGTCATCAACGGCGCGCGCGAGAACTGGTTCGGCTCCTACGTCGCGAACGCGCCGGTGACGAAGACCCTCGATCTCAGAGACATCGCGGTTGAAAGCAATCAAACGGCAACTCTTGGAATCGATCTTCAAGGAATAACGAATCTCGTTCATCAAATCGACGTCAAACTCAACGGCAACAACGTGGGGCAGATAAATTTCAACGCGTTCGACCGCAAGGAATGGAGCGTGTCGGTCCCGTTGTCGGCTCTTGTCGAGGGCACGAACACGATCTCGCTGCAGAGCCTCAACACTTCGTCCGATTACAGCGTTACCGAGTCGCTGCGCATCACGTATCCGCAGCGACTGGTTGCCTCGGGCAACAAACTCGAGTTCACCCACGACAGCAACCAGGCGGTGAAACTCCGCGGCTTTCTGTCTCCCGTCGTACGCGTTTTCGACGTGACCGATCCGGCGCAGGTCGGCGAGATCGTTCCGGAAAGCCGACTTGAAACCGACGGGACCTACACCGTGACGGTCAGCGGCACCTCCACGCCGAAGCTTCTGATCGCCTCGGGCGAAACGGTTCAACCCTTATCGGCCGAACCTCTCGTGCCGAATGTGCCCTCCGATCTGCGCAATACCGCAAATCGCGGACGATTGATCATCATCTCGCAATCCTCATTTATGAAGCCGCTCTACGGACTTCAGTGGCAACGCGAAGTGCAAGGACTGCCGACCTTTATGGTGGACATCGAAGATATCTACGACGAGTTCGGCGACGGTATCAAGAGCGCCGAAGCGCTTCGCAGTTTCCTTCAGTTCGCAAAACAAAACTGGGCGGTGAAGCCCGATTACGTGATCCTCGCCGGCGATTCAAGCGCCGATCCGAGGAACTATTCGGGAATGGGCGGCGACGGCTACAATCAGGTCCCGACGATGTTCACCGATACGTGGAACATCGAGGCTCCGACCGATGAGATGCTCGTCGACTTCGACGGCGACAGCATCGGCGAGATCGCCGTCGGAAGGTTGCCGGCCCAGAATCGCGACGAGATGGCGGAAATGGTCGAAAAGATCACGAACACATATCAGATGGGCTCCGCCGAAGTGAACGAGCGCGGAGTGCATTTCGTTTCAGATGACAATCTCGGCTACAACTTTGCCGCCGCGTCGCGCAACATGGCTTCCCGGATTCCGGCTTCGATCAATGTCAATTACCTTGACCGCAACGCGACAAATTCGAGTCAGCTGCGGACCGACCTCATCGGCCGTATAAATGCCGGGGCGTTGATCGTGAATTTCTTTGGACACGGATCGGTGACGTCGTGGACGAGTGCGGGGATTTTGCGAAATTCCGATGCCGCGGGCCTTTTCAATCTCAAGCGAACGCCGTTTATCGTATCGCTCGCTTGCCTGAACGGCGACAATACCGTCTTCGGGGTGACGGGATTCGCGGAAGCGATGATGAAGCGAGGCCAGGGCGGAGCGTTTGCGGTTTGGGCCGCCTCGGGCTGGAACGCCGCATATGAAGAGGAACTGATGGGAAAGGACCTTTATCCGCGGATCTTCGCCGGAATGCCGATCGGCGACGCCGTGCGTGAGGTCAAGTCGCTCTATCCGACGGTCGATATGCGTCGGACGTTCATCCTGTTCGGCGATCCGAGCCAGCGACTTTTTCTGCCGTCGAATTAGCCCAAGATCTCACGGATCGCGGACTCGAAAACGGAAATCTTGCGTTTGACGGACTTTACGTCGGGATGTTCATCGGCGTAATCGAGCTGGAGTTTCCAGAGTTCCGTCTCGGCCTGAACTTTCAAGACCATCAGTTTCCCAAGCGCCGTCGAAAGCTTTGCGGTGTCCGTCGCAGGCACCGCGAGAAGTCGGTCGATCTCTTTCTGGAGAAAACCCAGTTCTGTCCTGATCAGCCTGACGGTCGGATACTCCTCGGTGTACTCGCTGAGGAGCCCTTCGAGCTCAGCGGTCCGTTCGGCTTTCCGAAGCAACACTTCCGAATAGGCAGCCGTCGCCTTGACCGCCGAAACCGCCGCGGGAACCGGCGTCGGCTTTGGTTTGACCTGCGCCCCGACGCCGCCGGAAAGCGATAAGATCAACGCAAACAAGCCCGCAATCCATTTCAGTTTCATATCAATCATTTTGCCTGGCATCAATGTCGAATGTCTTGTCGTCGAGCTTCTGGTTGAACGCAAACTCATTCAGCGTAAATTTCCACTGCACCTCGTTCGTTCCTTTTTGGCCCGAAATCGAATATGTGATTCGGTACGAATGCGGAAGCATCAAGCCGCTCTCGTCCCGATAATCGCCGTAATCCTCAGTCAGTTTGATCCGGGTTTCGTCATAACCGCTCGACTGTTCGGGTCTTAGGCCGATTCCGGCCGAGGCGATGCGTTTGTACTCGGTTCGGACGTGCTGAAACGTTTCCTTGTCGAAATAAAGGGTGATGTCGATGTCGCTGCCGCCCTTGGGCGAGTAACCGAGGACATAAACTTCTTTTCCGTCGATCTTTTTCGTTCCGCCGGAGGATAGTTTCGCCTTCTTGTCAGTCAATCCCGACAGCGCCCAAGAGGTCGAAAGCGTGCCACCGAGCAAGCTGTCCTCGAGCAAGAGGTTGTTTGAGAGGATAAAGTTGCCGAGCGTCGACCGTTCCGTCGTCCTGACGTAAGCCACTTTCGCATTCTTGCCGTCGAAACTGAACTTCTCAAGCGGGTAATCGACGGCGTTCAGATTCATTCCGAAAAACAACTTTTCGCCCGTTGACGCGATCACGACGCGCCCCTGCGCGGTCTGGTTCTTCTGCGTCACGAACGTCACGACGACGTCGCCGACGGCAAAGATCGAGTTCGTTGCGACCCGCTTCTCGGACGCTGCGATCGAGTCAAGGTGCTTGGCCAGAATTTCTTCCGGTTTTATTTTTTGCGCGGAAACCGCAATCGTCAGCAACAACAAGGTCGCAAACGTAAAAAAGTTTTTGCAGGTCATATCCTTTGTGGTCGTCGCCCGGTTTTCGGCGGCGGTAAATCGCGGAATCTCAATCAAGGTCCGGCGAATATCTTAAACTCCGACGGCGCTGGCACCGCTGAAGGTGTCGCACGAAATGATCTCGAGATCGCGGTCCGCTTCGGTAACGCCGTCGCCGAATGTCCGGCGCGCCTCGAGGGTTTCAAAATAGCTCGTTATGTTGTCGAGTATTTCTTCGGCCGAATGCGAATGATACAGCGTCTGCCTGAACTGCGCGCCGCCGACGAGGCCTTTCGTAAACTGCCCCGCAAGCTGCTTCATCTTTCCGAGCGCGACGATCTCGGGCATCTCTTCGCGGAGCATTTCGAAGAATTCGAGCAGGACGGCCTTCTTTTCCCCGAGATCCGGCTGATACGGTTCGCGGCCCGCGAGAGCGTCAGAAAACTGTCTGAATATCCACGGGTTCTGCATCGATCCGCGGCCTATCAATACTCCGTCGACGCCGGATTCTTCCCACTTTTGCATCCCGTACTCGATCGTCGTGATGTCGCCGTTGCCCGAAACCGGCACCGAAACCGCTTCCTTGACGGCGCGGATCAGTTCCCAGTTCGCGAGGCCCTTGTAGCCCTGTTCCTTCGTCCGTCCGTGAACCTGAATATGCTCGACCCCGCAATCGACCGCCATTTTCGCGACATCGACCGCGTTGATCGTCGAATCCGAATACCCGACGCGCATTTTCAACGTCAGCGGGATCGTGATCGCCTTCTTGATCTCTTTGAGGATGATCTCAAGCCGCGGAAGGTCGCGCAGCAATCCCGAGCCGCCGCCGTGCTTGACAACCTTCGGCGCCGGACATCCGCAGTTGACGTCGAGAATATCCGCACCGACCTCTTCGGCCATCTCCGCGCCCATTCGCATTCGCTCGGCCTGACCGCCGAAGATCTGCACCGCAAACGGCCGTTCCTCTTCGTCAAAAAGCATCTGCCGTTTCGATTTCGGATTATGGCGCGTCAATCCTTCGACCGAAATGAACTCCGACACGACGAGCCCGACGCCGCCGCGGCGCTTGATCAGCCGCCGGAACGTATAGTCCGTCACGCCCGCCATCGGTGACAGGATAAGCGGCGGATCGATCGTGATCTCTCTGATCTTAAAGGGTTTCATCTAAGTCTTGTTCGATTTGGTCATCAAGCCGGTCTCGTGATCAGAATGTATTGATTCCGAAACTCGGACCAAGGATGCAATTTACCATATTTCCGGGCAAAAAACTCAACCGATGAAGACGCCCGTCGGCCATCGGAAACGATCGAAAAATTAACATGCGAACGTTTGAAGGGTCTTGGCGACGGGTCTATAATCACTCGTTAACATCCTTGTAATAAGTTAATGCCGGCCGAATTTATGTATGCATTCCGCTGGTGTTCCGCGAACAAGGCAAAATTGGACGATTACAATTCGAAAAACGAGGAAAATGCTTATGAACCGCAAATCAGGAGCTTTGATCAGCTTATTTGCTTTGTTTTTGTTCTGTATGTCGGCGTTTGGTCAATCCCAGGCGACAACCGGCGTAATTCAGGGCACGGTGGTTGACCCGAACGGAGCCGTAGTTTCCGGCGCATCGGTCAACGTCAAAAATACGGGAACGGGCTTCGAACGAAATGTCACGAGCAACTCGGACGGTTTCTTTACTGCTCCGTTATTGCCGCTGGGAAAGTATGTCGTGACGACGACGGCTTCCGGGTTTTCAAATTCGGAATTGACTAATGTCGTGGTCAGTATCGGCCAGACACTGTCGTTGCGAATCGAGATGAAGGTCGGCGGCGGCGTGACGAGCATTGACGTCTCTGCCGAGGGCGAGGGCATCGAAACGAGCCGGACCGAGCTTTCGACGCAGATCAATGAAAGGTCTGTCGAGAACCTTCCGATCAACCGGCGCGACTTCTCGCGATTCGCGCTTTTGACCCCGGGCGTATCGATCGTCCAGGGACCTGACGGGGACGAGATCACGATAAACGGCCAGAAGGGAATCCAGAACAACGTTTCGATCGACGGCGCCGACGCCAACAACCCGTTCTTCGGCGAGCAGCGCGGCGGGCAGCGTCCGGCGTTCACGATCTCGCTCGAATCCGTCAAGGAGTTTCAGGTGGTTCCGGTCGGCGCATCCGCCGAATTCGGCCGCAGTTCGGGCGGCTTTATCAACGCCGTCACGAAGTCCGGTACGAACGAATTCGGCGGCGCGGCGTTTCTTTTCTTCCGCAATCAGGGCCTTTCGGGACAGAATCCCGACGCGGTCGCGGCGAACCTGCCGACGGAAGATTTCCGCAATTACCAGCTCGGCGGCAATATCGGCGGTCCGATCAAAAAGGACAAAGCATTTTTCTTCCTCGCTTATGAGCGCAATGACGGCCGGAGTTCGAAACCGAATTCGATCGATCCGACGCTCGCGAACATCTTCAGAACGCGCTATAACTCGATCGAAGAAGGAATCATCGAGCGCACCAACGACGCCGACGTCTTTCTCGCGAAGGTCGACATCAATCTCGGCAAAAGCAATATCCTGACGCTGCGGCACAACTACAGCCGCGCCGAACAGGTCAATGGAACGTTCGATGTTCCGACGTGGGGAATCAGCGCCAACGGACGCGAGACCGACAAGTCGAACTCGTTCATCGGTCAGTTGGTTTCGAGTTTCGGAGCAAAGTACCTGAATGAATTCCGGTTCCAGTGGGCGAAGGAAGAAAGGCCGCGTTTCTACGACGGTCCCGATCTTCCGGACACGACGATCGGAACCTTCGATGGTTCGATCTCATACCGCTTCGGGCGTCCCTTCTTCCTGCCGGTTCCGTCGAACGACACGCGCTGGCAGTTTACCGATAACTTTACGGTCATCGCCGGCAACCATTCGGTGAAGTTCGGCGCCGACATCAACCGCGTCAAGGTCGCGCAAACCTTCATCGGATTTGCCCGCGGCCGGTATATCTTTGCGGCGCCGACGATCGCCGACGCCATCGCCGGTTTCCAGGATTACATCAACAATGTGAACGCCAACGCGCTGGCGCTTTATCTGCAGTTCGCGCCGATCGGAAACCGCACGGTCGAGGAGGCCGGAACGCAATCGTTCGCCGTCGTCGAACCCGGAATATATGTTCAGGACAGCTGGCAGGCGCGCCGCAACCTGACGTTCAATCTCGGTTTCCGCTGGGAGGGCCAGTACGAGCCGTCAACGATCAACAATCCGACTGATACGCGTTACGGACAGTTCCTGAACGATCCGCGCTTTCCGTCCGACGGTTCGATCCCGGACTTTACCGACGGCTACTCGCCGCGTCTCGCGGTCGCCTGGTCGCCGGGCAACGACGGCAAGACCGCGATCCGTCTCGGTGCCGGCATTTACTACGCGCGAATTCCGGGACTGGTTCTTGCGGGCCCCCGCAACACCGACGGAGCCATTGCCGGAAACATCTTTTTCGCAAACTTCTTGTGCCAGTCATCGACCGTCGGAGTCGGCGGTCTCAACGGCTGCCCGGCGTACCCGGGGATTGTCCCGACCGCCGGATTCACGCCGTTCAATCCGGGAATCGCGACTTTTGCCAGAGACTTCAAGAATCCGCGGACGATCCAGTACAGCGCGAGCGTGGAGCGCCAACTCGTAAAGGACCTGTCGTTTTTGGTCGCGTACAACTTTGCGAAATCTGACCGCCTGACGCGTTTCGTCAACCGCGGCGACGGTCGTCTTTATCCGGGCGGCGTGTCACCGTTCGAACGTCCGGACGGTTCGGGCGTCGGCGAGATCCGGTCGACCGAGAGTTCGGCGAAATCGCTTTATCAGGGTGTGACCTTCACGCTCAATAAGCGATTCTCTAACCGCTACCAGTTCCAGATCAACTACTTGCTGTCGTTCGACAAATCCGACGACGACAACGAGCGCGACCCGTTCACGTTCCGCTACGCCGATCCGCGTGATCTGAGTTCCGAATACAACTGGTCGGACCGCGATCAGCGGCACAGATTCAATGCATTTGCGACGTTTGCGCTGCCATATGACATTTCGATCTCACCGATCATCCAGTACCGCTCGGCGCAGCCGATCTCGCTGGTCGATCGCGGAGTTTATCCGAATTTGATCAAACGCAACACGCAGCGGCTTGATAACGAGTTTTTCACGTTCGATATTCGGGCGTCGAAATCCTTCAAATTTACGGAGAAGATGTCGCTCGAAGCGATCTTCGAGGCGTTCAACCTGACAAACAGCAGAAACCTGCGCAGTTTGCCGCGCCCGTTGACGTTCAACTTCGACGGAACCGTCACGGCGGGATTCGGCGAACCGCGACAGGCGCAGTTGGGACTGAGGTTTAAGTTCTAATTTGCGAATTAAGGAAGTTTGGAGTTCCGCCTTCGGCCGCCTGAAGGCTGAACTCCAAACTTCCTTAACTTCTGTGCTTAATAAGGAACTCGGTCAAGCTCCGCCCGAGACCTTCGAGTTTTCCGCGGACGAATTCGTCCTTCGCGGCTCCGTTATCGTCAAAAGCCTCGTGGGATCTTCCGAGACAGAATTCTTCCGGAAGGACGTGAACGCCCATTGTCCCGAGAATCGAACGGACGTTAGGTAACGCGCGTATTCCGCCCAGCGCGCCGGGCGACGCCGACATCAGCGCAACTGCTTTCCCGCCATAACACGCGCCGGCCGGGAGGTCGCCGTGCGGACGCGAGGTCCAGTCAATATAGGTTTTCAACGTTCCTGAAATACCGCTGTTGTACTCCGGCGACGAGATCAAAAAGCCGTCGTGTGCAAGCATCAACTGCTGCAGTCGGATCGCCTGTTCCGGCAGCCCTTCCGCGGTTTCCAGATCGCCGTCGTAAAGGGAAACCGGAAAATCCCGCAGATCGATGTAGGTCACCTCCGCGCCCGCGTTGCGCGCTCCCTCAACCGCGACCAAAACGGTCTTCTTGTTCGTCGAATCCCTTCGCAACGCTCCGGCGAAGGCTAGAATTTTTGGTTTGTATGTCATCGAACCATAGATTACACGTCCCGTACGGATTATTTCAAACAAGTTTGTCGAAGCTGACCGCGGACGCTTATAATTTGGCTTACGTTTTGTTGGAAACTAAGACTGAGGATAGCATTGGGCGGGACGTAATGTGATCAAATCGTTTCAAAGCATCGAACCAAAGATAGACGGGTCGGCGTTCATCGCCGAAAACGCGGTTGTCATCGGCGACGTCGAGATCGGCGCGAACGCCAGCGTCTGGTACAACTGCGTCCTGCGGGGCGACGTCAATTACATACGGATCGGCGCCGGGTCGAACATTCAGGACGGGACGATAATCCACGTTTCGCGCGGCGCGGAGTATCCGACGATCGTCGAGGAAGAGGTTACGGTCGGACACAGCGCGACGCTTCACGGCTGTTATGTCGAACGCGGATGTTTGATCGGCATCGGCGCGATCGTCCTCGACGGTGCGCGGATCGGCCGAAATTCGCTCGTCGCGGCCGGAAGCCTCGTTACCCCGAACACGATAATCCCCGAGCGCTCGTTCGTCATCGGCAGTCCGGCCCGCGTCAAGCGCGAGCTTTCTGACGGGGAAGTCGAGGGAATTCAGAAATTCTGGCGAAATTACGTCAGCCTGTCGGAGATATACAACCGCTAGCGATCGCCGCCTGAAGGCGGAACTCAGAACGTTATGAGCAAGACTCAACCGGCGCGCGGGATGCGCGACTTTTTGCCGGCGGACGTGCGGAAACGCAATTACGTCATCGGCATTATCAAGGAAGTTTACGAATCCTACGGCTTTGAACCGCTCGAGACTCCGTCCGTGGAAAATCTCGAGACGCTGATGGGAAAATACGGTGAAGAAGGCAATCAACTGGTCTTCAAGATCCTCAAACGCGGCGAGAAGCTCGATGTTTCGAAAGGCGAACAGGGGCTTGCAGACCTTGCGCTGCGTTACGATCTGACCGTGCCGCTGGCGCGCGTCGTCGCCAATTACCGCAACGAACTCCCGAAGTTCTTCAAGCGCTATCAGATTCAGCCCGTCTGGCGCGCCGACCGTCCGGCGCGCGGCCGATACCGCGAATTTTACCAATGCGATGTCGACGCCATCGGTTCCGGATCGATGATCGTCGAAGCCGAACTGATCTCGGCGGTCAGCGAAATACTGAAAAGGCTCGGGTTCAACGATTTTGTCGTCAAACTAAACAGCAGAAAGATACTGACCGAGATGCTAGACGCCGCATTGATCCCGGCCGAAAAGCAAACGGACGCGCTCGTGGCGATCGATAAACTCGACAAAATTGGCCGTGACGGAGTTTCGAAAGAACTCTCGGAGCGCGGGATCGAGACCGAATCTGCGGCAAAGGTCCTGGACCTGTTTGAAAGCGTCGCCGGACGCGGAAACGCCGACATAATCGAATCCTTGTCGAATTCTGTCAAAGACGAGACGCTGTCGGAGACGGTTCGGATTCTCGAACTCGCGCCCGATGCCCCGATTTCCGTCGATCCCAGTCTGGCCCGCGGCCTGTCGTACTACACCGGTGCGATCTTCGAGATCAGTGTTCCGGATCTCGCGGGCAGTCTCGGCGGCGGAGGCCGTTACGACGGCTTGATCGGAATGTTCGGCAAAGAACAGATCCCGGCCTGCGGTTTTTCGCTCGGGCTCGAACGGATCCTCGTCGTGATGGAGGAACGCGGAATGTTTCCGCCGGAACTATCAGAAAGTTCGGCGGACGTTCTGGTCACTGTCTGGAACGATGAAACGGCCGGCGAATCGCTGAAACTCGCCGGCGAACTTCGCTCGGCGGGCCTGCGTTCGCTGGTTTATCCGGAAGCCGACAAGCTCGGCAAACAGTTCAAGTATGCGGGCCAGATCAATATCCCGTATGTCTGCGTCCTCGGCGAAAGCGAGATCGCCGAAGGCACGGTCTCGCTCAAGAATATGACGACCGGCGAGCAGGAAACGCTCGCCCGGGACAAATTGCTTCCGAGGATCAGTGAACTTCGGAACAGCCGATAGCGGATAGATGAAAGGTGACAGGGGATGGGCGAACCATAAGCTATCATCTATCAGTTTTCAGCTATTCCGGACCTAATCCCTGCGGCAGACAACTTCGGAACAACTATAGCGGACAGATGATAGATGACAGCGGGGCCTAACCACGGTCCATCACAGTTTTCAGCTATTCCGGAACATTCCAACATGAACAGTGCGGAAAACAGAACAGTGTTGACTTGTGCCGATCTCGCCGGCGAAATCGACCGTTACGCGGCGCGCGGGTACCGGCTCGAGATGATCTTTCCCGCAGACGCACCGCGTGCCGCGATTCTCAGCCGCTTCGGGGAAACGGTCAGGCTCGAGCAGGAGGCGGAGGCGGTCGACGCGCCCGACGGCGAATGGCACGTCGGACGGGCCGGAATGGAATATCGCGATCTGATCCCCGACCGGCTCGGCGGACGATTCATCGCTTCGCACATCAGAATTCCAAAAGGCGGACCGATCCCGGATTACGTTCACTATCATCGTGTCCGGTTTCAGATGATCTATTGCCTGAGAGGCACCGCGCGTCTTGTTTACGAGGATCAGGGCGGGCCGTTTGAATTCCGCGCCGGCGATTGCGTCCTTCAACCGCCCGAGATTCGTCACCGTGTTCTTGAATGTTCGGACGGTTTTGAAGTACTGGAGATCGGAACTCCGGCTGAACATCCGACCTTCGTCGAACACGGATTTGATCTGCCTACCGAACGTGTCGATCCCGAACGTTATTTCGGTGGCCAGCTTTTCGCGCATCACCGAGCGGATCTGGCGGAACTCACCGACGCCGGTCGGTGGAAAACACGCGACGCCGGCATCGCCGCGGCCACCGGCGGCTTGGCCGATGTTAGCGTTCTTTATGCCGACGCGGACTCGGATCTCAGCGAGGCGAACGATGGTGAATTCCTGTTCTTCTTTGTCGTCTCGGGCCTTGCAGTGGCGGAGATCGACGGTTCCGGTTTCGAGGCCGCGTCGAGTGACAGTGTCGTCGTCCGGCCCGGACAACGGGCCGCGATCCTGACAAAGGCCGCTACCGAGCTTATTCGAATCAAGCTCTAAAACGCCCCGACCGAGCGGAGGTACTGCTCGTCCAACTTCTTTATTCGCGCGACGAACTTGTCGCCGAGTTCTTTCGCGAACTCAACTTCGGCGCGACGGTACCGAATCTTTCGTAAATCGGATCAAATGGTACGCGACGCCTGATCGCGCCTTTCAAATCGGTATGGGGTCGACCGTGAACCGACAATTCGAACGGTTCGATTCAAAACGCCAAATCACCGCCTGTTGGGGTGGGGGAATCGATATGGGGTTTTGGATTGGGGATTGGGGATTTTGAATTGGGATGCCTGAACCGAATCCAAAATCTAAAATCAGCCGATAAGCCGATTCTGCAAAGCCTTCGCGACGGCTTCGGACTTGGAGTGGACCTGCAGCTTTTCATACACGTGACGCATATGAAATTTGATGGTGTTGTAGCTGACGCCGAGTTCTTCGGCAGCGGTCGTGTAGTTGTGTCCCTCGACGAGGAGTTTCAGGAGCCGCGTTTCATGAGGCGTGAGATCGTAATCGACCTTTTCCGGCGGCCGGACTTCGCGGAAGAGCCGGATGACGCGAGCCGCGACCTCCGGCGACATCGGCGCGCCGCCCGATACCGCTTCGCGGATGTTCTCGATGATCTTCGCCGGCGAAGTGCGCTTCAGCAGATAACCGCTGGCGCCGGCGCAGAGCGCGTCGAAGATGCGTTCGTCGTCCTCGTACACCGTGAGCATCAGGACAGTCATATCCGGGTGCGTTTCTTTGAGAATCTTAACGCCCTCGATTCCGCTCATTCCGGGCAGCCCGATGTCGGAGAGCAGCACGTCCGGCACGTTGCCCCTGATTCGCGGGATCGCCTCTTCCATCGAACGGTAACCGCCGCTGCAGGCGAATCCCTCAGTAAAATTTATGAGCGTCACGAGGCCCTCGCGGATGTTCCGCATATCCTCGACGATCGCCGTTTTGATTGTTGAATTCGCGTTTTCCATCACCCGATATATCTTAGACGCTTTCGCGCGGCGTCTCGCCACCCGTTTGGGCGGTCGATTCAAGCGGCAGACTGAACGTGACGGTCGCTCCCGAACCCGGAACCGAATCGATGTGAATATCACCATTCATTCCCAAAGAACGTTTTCGCATACTCGGAATGCCGTATCCGCCCTCAGATTCCGGTTGCGTGCCGGCCGGATCGAATCCCCGTCCGTCATCGCGGATCCGGACCGTCAGCTTTTCGGTCTCGATCCCGACGTCAACCTGAACGCGTCCGGCGTCGGAGTGTTTCACGATGTTATTGACCGCTTCCTTGAAGATCAGGAAAACGTCGCGCCGAATGTTCGAATTGACCGTGATCGCTTCGTCCGAATGAGATGAATTGAACTGCAGCCCGATGCCTTTTGCCGACAGTACGTCGGACGCGAACCGGCGCATTCGCTGGGTCAGGTCCGAGAAATGGTCTTTCGAGGGATTTATCGACCAAACGATGTCGCTCATCGTTCCGACGAGTTCGTTCGAGACATTGGTGATCATCATCAACGGTTCGGACTCGCCGTTCCTCGACTGTGCCTGCGCAACCTCCGACAATATCGCGATCTGCGTCAGTGAAGCACCGATGTCGTCGTGCAGATCGGTCGCGATCCTCGAGCGCACTTGTTCGAGTTCGGCGAGACGATCCTCTTTTGATCGCCGCAGTTTCTCTTCGGCGAGCCGCGCTTCCTCAAGCGCGGCATTCACTTCACGAAGGCGAGCCACCCGATAGCCGTAAAAGGCGGTCACAAGCAGCGCCGCGACAAGGATCGAGATCGCGATGAACCACCAACGGGCCCAGATCGGCGGAAGAATTCGGAACGATATGAATGCCGGAATTTCGCTCGGTACACCGGCCGAATTTACCGCGCGCACCAGGAACCGGTACGAAGCCGGCGACAGGTTGGCGAACGTCACCGTTCGTTGATCGGTCGGAGCGCCCCAATCGGTGTCGGCGCCTTCGAGCTTGTATTGGTAACGAAGCGTTTCACCCGCCCGAAAGTCGAGCCCGAAAAAGTCTATCTGAAGATTGTTTTCGATATGGATGAGCTCGCCGCGTTCGATCTCGCGCGTGCCGAGACTCGATAGCGGCTGCTCAACCCCGGCGATCCTGAAACTGCCGATGAAAATGCTCGGCGCGACGCGTTCGTCGTCGAGAATGGGCGTCAGCCTCGAAACCCCGCTGTTCGTGGCGAACCAGACGTTGCCATCCCGGTCGCGATGCGAATCGACAACGAAGTCGGCCGCCAGCCCGTCGTTGACCGAATAGTGTTTGACATGACCCGATTCGGGCGAAAGGCAATCGACGCCGCTCGCGGTTCCGGCGTAGATGCGTCCGAAGCGGTCTTCGGTTATCGTCCTGACGTTGTTGCTTGAAAGTCCGTCGCGGGTCGTGATGATGTTGAAAACCGGTTCCTTTGCGCTCGTGTCGTCAACTCGGATCAGCCCGCTGATCGTCGAGCCGATCCAGAGCCGGCCCTTGGCGTCAATGTGCAGGTCCGAAAGAAGGGCTTCGGGCAATTTATCGCCGGGCTCGAAGTTCTCGAACCGTTCGCCGTCAAAACGCGAAAGTCCGCCTTCGTAATACGTGATCCAGATGTTTCCGAACCGATCCTCCGCAAACGCTGACGGCGACCGCCGCGGCGGCAATCCGTCGGCCTCGGTGAACGCGGTAAATTTGTCCGTTCCCTTGCGCAAACGCGCCAGTCCGTGATCCAGATTGTTCGCGCCGCGGGTCGAAACCCATATGTCTCCGCCCGAATCCTCAAAGATCTGAAACATTCCGTTGGATTTGAGTCCGTCGGCCGACGTGTAAATGCGCGTCGGTTGGCGGCCGTCAAGATCGGCGAAGTTCTTGACACCGGAGAACCGATACAAACTGCCGGTTGACAGCAGCCAAAAGTCTCCGCCGGAATCGACGAACAGAAATCGCGATGTCCAGAGATGCGACAATTCGGAAGGAAGCGACGGCCGGACGGTGCGAAGCCCTTCGTTTTCGAGCTTCGCTATGTTTGAGTCCGCGTCTGAGAAGTAAATCGAGCCGTCGGGCCCCTCGCCTATCGAACTGAAACGCGACGAGTTTGCGCCGTCGCGCTTGTCGAAAGTGATCATTCCGTGGCGGTCCAGCCGCGAAAGCACGGAGTTGCCGCCGATCCAAAGGTTTCCTGCGGCGTCTTCTTCCATGCGCGACATCGTTTCCGGAAGCCCTTCGGTAGCTGTGTGAAGCAGGAGTTTATTTTCCGAGATCTGGAACAGGCGGTCGCCGGCGGTGATCCAAACATCACCGTCCGAACTTTGGAACAAACGTCGGACCCAGCCCGCGTCTTGCGTGTCGAATTGCAGCGAGAAGATCTCGCCGCCGGATTTCGGCATCGGCACCGCGTCACCGGGAACGAGCTTAAGAACCGATGTCGGCTTCAGCGGTCTGAGCGTCATATCTCCCGCCTGACCAAGCGATTCGATCGGTTCCGGCTTGATGACGAACAATTCATTCATCAGCGAGACCCAAATCCGGCCGTTCTTGTCGGGCATCATCGCGACCGACCCGTTTCCTCCGAAAACCGTCTGGTCGTACGTGTAAACGATCTTGCGCCCATCCGGCAGCTTCCGGGCGAGTCCCCAACTTGTGAAGAGCCAGAGGCATCCGTCTTCGGTTTCCGAAATTCCGAACGTATTAAAGCCGGCTCCGGCCTTTTGCGGGATCTTCCAGTCGACATTCTCGAATTTGCGCCGACCGTCTGACACGTCGAGTCGCACCAACGTTCCGGACGACATCCAAAGCGTGCCGTGACTGTCCTCAAGGAAATTCCCGCGCACGCCTGAAACGTATTCGGCGTTAAGATCCGTCGAACTATTCCCGGTGATCGAATTCTCGTTCGGGTTAAATCGATAGGTTCCGCTCGTCGTCGAGACCCAGTAATCGCCGCCGCGCGTTTCGTAGATCGATTCAACGCCGGGCGAGGTTCCCTTGTCGCCGATCTGGTAATTTACGAAACGCGAGCCGTCGAAACGCGACAGCCCGTCGCGCGTGCAAAACCAGAGAAAACCACGCGAATCGCGAAAAATGGAGTCGACAAAGCCGCTCCCGAGGCCGTCGGCGGAAGTGTACATCTTCACCGGGAGCCGTTCGGCAAACGCCGCCGACGATGCCAAAACCACAAAAAGCAGACATAAGATCAGGGGGTTGATTGGTTTGGGTCTCATGCTCTCGAAAAAAACTGCTTCATTATTATTCCAATCGCCGAAAATTAGCAATCGCGCCCTAAATCTGGTAATTTTCGGAAACCAATGGACGAAGACCTGCCGAATTTTTCAAAGATCAACGACACTCTCTTCCGCGGCGGTCAGCCGTCCGCGGCCGGAGTCAAGCGACTTGCGGAACTCGGAGTTCGGACGATCGTCAACTTTCGCGATCGGCAGAGTTCGGTCCTCCGCGAACAGAAGTACGCCGCCGAGCAGGGGATCAGATTCATAAATATACGCCTGAGCAACTGGTTTTCGGCGACCGACGACGAGATGCACCGCATCATCGAGATCATCCGCGATCCGGCGAACCATCCGGTATTCGTCCATTGCAAACGCGGCGCCGACCGCACCGGAACGGTCATCGCGATCTACCGCATGCTGGTCGAAGGCTGGACCGACCGCGAGGCCAACCGCGAAGCCAAAAGACACGGAATCGGCTGGTGGCAGGTGTGGATGCGCGATTACATCAAGAGTTATTACAAGCGAAATCTAAAGATCGGAGTTCCGCCTTCAGGCGGCCAGTTCGGAGTTCCGCCTCCAGGCGGCCAGTTCGGAGTTCCGCCTTCAGGCGGCCCGGCTCAACAAGAACATATGTCAATCATCGAAAACTATCTCGCCGACGCGATCCAGTCGTTTCGCAATTACAAAAAACTCGCAGATCGAGCTATGCAGCAGGTGTCGGACGAGGAGTTTTTCCGGCAGATCGACGAAGAATCGAACTCGATAGCGCTGATCGTCAAGCACATCGCCGGTAATCAGCGGTCGCGCTGGCGCGATTTTTTGACGACCGACGGCGAGAAGGCCGATCGAAATCGCGACACCGAATTCGAGATGATGGACGAGACGCGCGCCTCGATGATGGAATTCTGGGAGTCGGGCTGGGCGACGCTCTTTGGGACGCTCGAATCATTGGTCGTCTCCGATTTCGAGAAGACGGTGACCATCCGCGGCGAACCGCACGCGATCGTCGAGGCGATCAATCGTCAACTCACCCATTACGCTTATCACATCGGCCAGATCGCCTTTGTCGCAAAGCATTTTCGGGCCGGAGATTGGAAGTCGCTGTCCGTTCCGCGCGGCCGGTCAGACGCGTTCAACAAGTTTCTGGCGGACAAGCAAGAGCGCGGAGACGGAAAGGGAATCGAGTCATCCTGGAAGTTCAAGGGCTGATCGCTTTGGATTCTTGGACAATTCGGAATTGTGATTTGTGGTTTCGGATTCAGTCGTTTCGTGGACATCTCACCAACACTTTACCCAAAATCCTTAATCCAAAATCCAAAATCCAAAATCCAAAATCGAAATGTGTTAATCTGATTCCTGTCATTTATGAAGGCGATTTCAATTCTCGGCTCGACCGGATCAATCGGATGTAACACGTTAAGGGTGGTTGAGCATCTCAAGGGGCAGTTTCGTGTCGTGGCGCTTGGCGCCGGCCGCAACGTTGCGGCTCTCGCCGAGCAGATCGAACAATTCAAGCCCGAACTTGTCGCCGTTTGCGATCAATCGGCGGCGGATGAACTCGGCAAACTTCTCAAATCAAACAGACCCGAAATCCTGACCGGCGAGGCCGGTTTGGTCGCCGTCGCGACGCACCCCGAAGCTGAAACGGTCGTGTCGGCGACGGTCGGCGCGGTCGGGTTTGTCCCGACGCTCCGCGCGATCGAGGCCGGCAAACGCGTCGCTCTTGCCAACAAAGAGACGCTCGTGATGGCCGGCGAACTGATGACCGCCGCTGCCGCCAGATCGGGCGCCGAACTCCTGCCGGTCGACTCCGAACATAACGCGATTCATCAATGTCTCCGCGGCGAGTCGTCGAAAGAGGTCAAACGCCTGATCTTGACGGCATCCGGCGGACCGTTCCGGACCAAATCGAGATCTGAGATCGAAAACGCGACCCGCGCCGAGGCGCTCAATCATCCGAACTGGAAGATGGGCGACAAGATCACCATCGATTCCGCGACATTGATGAACAAGGGCCTCGAAGTAATCGAGGCCAAATGGCTTTTCGGTTTCGATGCGGACCGCATTTCGGTCATCGTCCATCCACAGTCGGTCGTTCATTCGATGGTCGAACTCGTCGACGGATCCGTCATCGCACAGCTCGGCGTGACCGATATGAAACACGCCATCCAATACGCACTGACGTATCCCGAGCGCACGGAAAACTGTCTCGAACCGCTCGATTTCCGGCGCGTGTCGCAACTCACGTTCGAAGAACCCGACACCGATCGCTTCCCGTGTCTTGCGCTCGCTTACCGCGCGCTGTGCGCCGGCGGAACGATGCCGGCGGTCCTGAATGCCGCGAATGAAGTCGCGGTCGCCGAGTTTCTTGAAGGCCGGATCCGTTTGAGCGAGATTCCGTCGATCATCGAATCGGTGATGGATCAGCACACCCCGGTCGCGGTTTCGGATCTCGAAACGGTGGTCGCGACAGACGCCTGGGCGCGCGCGCAAGCGGTCGCCGGGCTCGAACGGCGGGCGACGGCGTAAGATTCGGTTTGCCTTACTGCCGTTCTGCGTTTTATTCTTTATGTTTGCAACTTGAATTTAATTTCAAGTTTCTAAGTAGGTTGGTTTCAGATCAAACAAAGGGTTAAGAAAGAATGCCGGATATTTTAGTTGTCATACTCGCAGTTATTTTCGTTCTCGGAGTCGCGATAAACATTCACGAGTTCGGACATTTCATCGTCGCCAAGCTTTTCGGGATGCGCGTCGAGGCGTATTCGTTTTTCGGGCTCGGACCGAGAGTTTGGGGATTCAAGGTCGGCCATACCGATTACCGGATCTCGGCGATTCCGCTCGGAGCATACGTCAAGCTTTACGGAGACGAGGCGACGGCGTCGCTTGAGGGCGGCTCGTCCGACGGCGAAAAAGTGCCGGACAGCGAACTTTACGAACTCCGCCCGCGTTGGCAGAAGTTCTTCGTGATGCTCGGCGGACCGTTTATGAACATCGTGTTGGCGCTCGCGATCCCGTTCGGAGCGGCATTGATGTACGGAATTCCGGCAATGCCGGCTCCGGTCGTCGGACTTGTCGAAACGAACGGCGCGGCCGACAAGGCGGGCATAAAGGTTGGCGACCGGATCGTCGCCTTCGACGGAATCGAGAATCCGACATTTGACCGAATCCGTAAGGACGCGGCGATTCTGGCGGAAAAAGAGGTGGCGATCGTCGTCGAGCGCGACGGCAAACGGCTTCCGCTGACGATCACGCCGACGAAAGCCTCGATTAACGGCAACGGTATCGGTGAGCTCGATTTCGACCCCGATATGGGGGCGGAGCCGGTCGTTGTCAACGATGTCGTCGCCGATATGCCGGCAGCGCAGTCCGGCATCCAAAAAGGGGATATGATCACGGCCGTCAACGGCAAGGTCGTTCGCAACCGGATGGAAGTCCGGAATTCGATCGCCGAAGCGAAAGGCCAGCCTGTCGTGTTGTCGATCTCGCGAAACAACGAGCAAAAAGAGATCACGACCTCCGCGAAAGAGGTCAGCGAGAACAAATGGCAGATCGGGATCGCATTCGGCAATACGGTCCAAACGGCTCGCGACCCGGCGACCATCGGCACCGCCGCCGGTTTCGCCGTCAACTCGAACCTCGACATCCTGCGTTTGACGGGACGTGTTTTCGGGCAGTTATTTTCGGGCGAGCGCTCGGTCAAGGATGCGGGGCTCGCCGGACCGGTCGGGATCGTCCAGATCATTTCGCAAGTCGTGCGCGAAGCCGGAATTGCGGGTCTGTTCTCGATCCTGGCGGTGATCAGTTTGAACCTCGGCGTTTTCAATTTGCTCCCGATCCCGCTTCTCGACGGCGGCCAGATAATGGTCCTCGGGATCGAAAAGGTGTTGTCGTGGTTCGGCAAGACGATGTCGATGGCGTTCCGCGAGCGGATCCAGCTCGCCGGGCTTGCGATCATCGTCCTGCTGATGATCTTCACGATGGTCCTGGACATTTCGAGATTCTTCTAGAATTGGAGTTCCGCCTTCAGGCGGCGATGATTTCTCAAAATACTTAAACGCGAGGCCGCCTGAAGGCGGAACTCCGAACGCTATGCGTAAATCAAGATCGGTAAAAGTTCGCGGGGTTCAGATCGGCGGCGGCGCGCCGGTTTCGGTGCAGTCGATGACGAAGACCGACACCACCGACGTCGACGGAACGATCCGGCAGATCGAAGAAATGAAGGCCGCCGGCTGCGAGATCGTGCGCATCGCCGTGCCCGACAACGACGCCGCGAAGGCGATGTCCGAGATCCGCAAGCGGACGGATATGCCGATCGTCGCGGATATCCATTTCCATTACAAACTGGCCCTGATCGCGCTCGATGCGGGTATCGACAAGCTTCGCATCAATCCCGGCAATATCGGCTCGATCGACCGCGTTCGCGAGGTCGTGCGCGCGACCGAGGCCCGCAAGATCCCGATCCGCATCGGCGTCAACGGCGGGTCACTCGAAAAAGACCTGCTCCAAAAATACGGCACGGCGACGCCCGAGGCGATGGTCGAGTCCGGGATGCGCCACGTCCGGATCCTCGAAGATCTCGGGTTTTCCGACATCGTCATCAGCCTCAAGGCGTCGGACGTGAACCGGATGGTCGCGGCGTATCGATTAATGGCCGATAAGGTCGATTACCCGCTCCATTTGGGCGTGACCGAGGCGGGAACTCCGTTCGGCGGCACGATCAAATCGGCGATGGGACTCGGGATCCTGCTCCACGACGGGATCGGCGACACGATCCGTGTCTCGCTCGCGGCGGAACCGCACGAAGAGGTCCGCGTCGGTTGGGAGATCCTGAAATCGCTTGAACTGCGCGAACGGGGCGTGACGGTCGTCGCGTGTCCGACCTGCGGGCGGCTTGACGTCGACAATTTTGTCGAGATCGTCACCGAGGTCGAACGGCGTCTAGCGCATATCGAGGAGCCGCTGCATCTTTCGATCATGGGCTGCGCCGTCAACGGTCCGGGCGAGGCCCACGATTCGCAGCTTGGGATCACGTTTGGCCGCCAGGTCGGGATGATCTTCAAGAACGGCGTGCCGATGCGCAAGGTCGCGGGTGTCGATATCGTCGAGGAATTCGTCAAGGAAGTCGAGCTTCTGCGGACCGAAGGCCCGAGCGTCCCGAGTTTGAACCCGCAAATCGTCAGGGAAATAGTCGCCGAGAAATGAAATCGTAAAGCGTGCAACTTCGATTCAACCTAGATTGCGCGTTAGAGATCTTCTTGCCCAGGAATCACGCGAAATACACGAAAACGGCCGGAAAATAATATCCTTGAGCGATTTTCGCGGCAAACAGTTCTCTCTCAAGAAACACAATTTCAAGTGCCTGAATCAGCCGATTTAACGTAGCCCGCGTTTCTTCGGCACGCCGTACGCCAATCTGCCGAACGGACCGCCATTGTCCTAAACATCTATGTGTTCTCTGTGCCTATGTGGTGAATAAACCCAAATTGCGCAATAGGGAAATTTTGCCCGCGAATTTCCGCGAATCCACGCGAATGGAAATCTGCTCCAAAGCGCTGCGAAAGAGGCGGATTTTTGAAATTGGGCCACGGGCAAACGCTTTTCAACACTTTGGGCCGTCCATGCAAAAGGATTTAACTTTGCCCGCGTTTCTTCGGCAAGCCATTTGCCCGTACGCCGAATGGACCGCCCTAACGTTATTCGGGTTCAAATTATTACATTGGCTGATTGGTTGGATTCGATCGCGCAATCTTGTTTTAGGGCAGGTTTTCCGACGACCGAACATCGGGATCTCTCCAGGCCCGATCAAGGATAAAGCACACGAAACGGTTCCCACGGGAGATTTCTCAGCACGGCAAAAGCAAGCGAAAGAAAGATGATCCCGTAGATGCTCCAGGTTGGGATGCGGTCCGCGCTCAGGCCGCGGCCGCGGATCGCGGTCAGCGTCAGCGAGAAAAACAAAAAGACGATCAAAACCGCGTAAAGCGGTATCAATGCGTTGAAATCGAGCGCGGTCACGACGTCGCCGTGAAACAGTGCGTGGAAACCCCGCGTCAGGCCGCATCCGGGACATGCGATCCCGGTCAGCGAAAGCAGCGGGCACGCCGGAAAGATCGATGCCCGCGACGGATCGAGGACCGCGACCAAAACGCCGCCGACCCCGATCCCGCCCGCAAAGGTGCCGGCGACGATGCGTTCCACCGGTCGCAACAGAAGGGGTCTCGGAATCAGTTCGTCCATAAAATTCGACCTCGCAGCAACTCTTATCTTCCGTCGAGAAGCCGAAACTCGAGGGCCATCGTCCGCAGTCGATCGGTGTAGGCGCCTGGAACCAGTTTCCGTTCGTCCGCGAGGAACGATCTCAGCCGTTCGACCCACGCGGGCGGCAGATTCGCCGGCGATCTTTCGACGAACGGCCGCAGTATCCCGTTCGAAATCGCCCGCATATCGGGGTTCCTGACCGACATCGCCATAATGAAGGCCTCTCCCAGTTCGAACCGGCGCAGACCATTCGGGTCAGCGGCGAGGCGTGTACGGACCATTTCGCGTAGTTTCGAAGCCACCGAATTCATTTCAAAGGGCGAGACCGGAAGCTGCACGGCCGCGGAAACCTGAGATCGGTTATTATCCGTAGTCTTCAAGCCCGGAACGAGTTCGGGCCGCCGCGGCTGACTCCGACGGAGTTCGATCAGCTTGGCGGCGAGTTCGCGCTCCTCGGTCCAATCTTCGGGAAAGGCCTTTCGAATCACGCCCGGATTCGAGATCCGGACCGCGTATAGATCGTAAGCGACAAGAAACCAGTCCGGGCTGCGAATGACGAATTCATAGACCAGATACGCGTCGATCTCATTCGGCGACGGCAGAAATCGAGAGTTTCTTGCCGCCGTTTCCGCCGCCGGATAAAGCTCGGGGAAACCCGACACCGCATTGACCGACGAAACGGTGCCATCGGTCGCGATCACGATATCGACCCGGACTTTGCCGTCGAGGCCGGCGTCACGTAGTTCATCGGAAAAAACCGGCTTCGGAAGATAAATCGCTTTTGCCGGCGCGATCCGGCCCTTAACCTCGCTGACCGAAAAAAAATCCTTGTATCCCGCAAAGCCGAGCTCCTCTTTGATCTCCGGTGCTGTCCTCGGCTGTTTGAGCGCCGGCCTCTGCGCGTACGCGGAGAAAACGGTGACAGAAAACAGAAAGAAAAAGACCAACTTCATGACTGAGAATCGCTCCTAGCCCGCAGCCATCCCGATCAGCAAAGCGTCGCTGCTGATCTTCCGGTTCAAATTCAGTATCTGCCGTTCGCGGAGGACCTCGATCTCGCCGAGCCATCCCGCGAGCCGCGCCGAATCAAGCGCTTCCGCAAGTTTCGCGAGTTTCGCGCTGATATCGGCGTTGACGACAAAGGTGTCCGCGCCGCCGGCGGCGATCGTCCAGATGTCGTGTATCAGCGACTGGAGCGTGTCGAGCCGTTCGGCATATTCATCCTTGAATTTCGCGTCGCTGAGCATTTCGGACGCTTTCAGCAGCTCGAGAAAGTCCGGCCGGCCGCGCCCCGCAACGCTTTCAACGACGCTGAGCATCGCATTACGCTGAGCCCGAAACTTTTCCAGATCAAATGCCATTGCGCGACCGACGCTTCCCGCCGAGAGCCGCGCGATCAGTTCTGCGTCCGGACGCCCGATCGGTTTCCTTGAGATGAGCAAATCGGCGATCTCGTTTGCCGGGACCGGCGCGAAACGAATCATCTGACAGCGCGAACGGATGGTCTGAAGGAGACTGTCCGGGCGCGACGTGACGAGAAAGACATACGACGTCGTCGGCGGTTCTTCGAGCGTCTTGAGCAGGGCGTTCGACGCCGCGTCGTTCATTTTGTCGGCATCGTCGATGATAAAAAAGCGCGCCTCGCCCTCATACGGGCGGAAATTGGCCTCGCGTTCGAGTTCGCGAATCGATTCGACAAGAATGTTGTTGCGGCAGGGAATGACCGTTCCGACGTCCGTATGTTCGCTCAAAAAGACCCGTTCGAAAAGATCCTTTTTCGCATCCGGCGCGGGAAAAACAAACTTGTCGCAGCGGACACAGGCGGAGCATTTTCCGCAGCACTCTCCGTCAACCTTGGCGACGCAGACAAAGGCTCTCGCGAGTTCAAAGGCGAATTCGCGTTTGCCGGCGCCGTCCGGTCCGGCAAGCAGCATCGAGCGCGGCACGCGTCCGTTTCGGATCATCCGCCGCATCGTCGCTTTGATCTCGTTGTTGCCGATCAGACTATCAAACATATTTTCGAAATTCGGATGAAGCGCAAGAGTTCCCGCCTGCGATGAGCACGGAGCCTTTCTGGAACAAACGGCGGATCGAACGCAATCTCAGGCCAAGCGCTTCAAAATGTCATTGATCCGTCTTGGCCAGATGCGAGCGGAGAGACCCGACCCGTTTTCACTTCAAAAAATTTCCCACGGCTTCAGTCACTTTATGATGAACTTCATCGATCGAGCCCGAAGCGTTGATTACCTTGAATCTCTTCGGCTCGCGCTCGGCGATCTTCAGATAGGCTTCACGGACGCGAGTATAGAACGCGGCGTTTTCGCGGTCCATTCTGTTTTGCTTGGTTTCGTCGTCGCCGCGCGAGTTGGCCCTGACGATGGCCTTTTCGATCGGAATGTCGAAAAACAACGTCAGATCGGGCTTCAAACCGTCGGTCGCGAGATTGATCACTTGCGCGACCAGTTTTTCGTCGAAACCGCGGCCGGCACCCTGGTATGCGGTCGTTGCATCGGCATACCGGTCGGAAATGACGATCTTGCCCTCTGCAAGCGCCGGTTTTATCAGGAAATTTACGTGCTGTGCGCGGTCTGCGGCAAATAGCAGAAGTTCGGCCATCGGGTGCACGTTCTCTTCGGTTTCAAGAAACGACTCGCGAAGACGGCGTCCGAGCGGCGTTCCGCCGGGCTGGAGCGTCGTCAAGACATCGAGTCCGCGCATCCGCAAATCCCCCGCAAGCATTCTGAGCTGCGTCGACTTGCCGCTTCCGTCGATACCTTCAAAAGTGATGAATTTTCCGCGCAAATCTTTATTCCGTGTCAGGTCTGCGGCGCTCGGGTGAAATGGTTGAGATCGCGTGTTTGAAGATTAGGAACTCTTGACCGCCGGCATCGAGCAAGACCGAAAACTTGTCAAAGCTCTTGATGCGACCGTTCAGCGTCGCACCGCTCAGAAGGTGGATCTGCACTGAGACCTTGTCGCGCCGCGCCGAGTTCAAAAAAGCATCCTGGATGTTCTGAGCCGTTGATCTTTCCATAACCTTTTCTAACGCCGAAATGAATAAAACGAACAGAATTGGATTATAGCAGATTTGCCCCGTCAGACAAGGAGATTGTCAGGACGCGGCGAGCAGTTCATCAAGCAGACGCGGGTCTTTGCCGAATCCGTCGAGCCACCTAACGCCCGTTTCCCTGCGAAACCAGGTCAACTGCCGCTTTGCGTAATTGCGGACGTCCTGTTGCGTTTTTTCGACCGCGCTTTCAAGATCCCGTTCGCCGCGCAGGTACTCGCAAACTCGCCGGTATCCGTGTGCGCCAAGCGCGTTGGTGTCGTCAGGGATTCCACTTTCGCGCAAACGCTCCACCTCCTCAACGAGTCCGCTTTCGAAGTGCGTCAGCGCCCGCGAGTTGATCTTCGCGTACAGTTCGTCGCGCGGGGGATTGAGGACGAAGACCCGGATGCGCCGGGCAAACTCCGGCGGTTCGGCCCGTTTTGGCTGAGCCTCGGAGATCCGGGTTCCGGTCTGGAAGAAGACTTCAAGCGCGCGCGCGACGCGGACGTAATCGCGCGGGAAAAGCCGCGCCGCCGCCGCCGGATCGACTCGTCCGAGCATTCGGTGCAAGTATTCCGGACCTTTCGATTCCTTGATCCCGCGTATTCGTTCTCGCAGGTCGGGATCCGTTTTCGGGCTTTCAAAAAAAGGTTCGCGCAGGGTCCGCAGATAAAACCCGGTGCCGCCGACGAGGATCGGCACGGCGCCGCGCGATTCGATCTCGGCGATCTTCCGTCCCGCATCGTCCGCCCAGTCGGCAGCGGTGTAATTGACGGTCGGCGGGACGTAATCGATAAGATGGTGCGGTACGCCGCATTTTTCCTCCTCGGTCGGTTTTGCCGTCGCGATCTGAATTCGTTGATAGATCTGCACCGAGTCACAGTTAATGATCTCGCCGTTGCCGAGGCGGAGCGCAAGCTCGACGCCGAGGGTCGTTTTGCCCGACGCGGTAGGTCCGACGATCGAAAAGATGGTCTTCGGCTGAATCACATTTACAATTTTCCGCCTTCAACGCGAAAACGCAAAGCGCAGAGTCAAAAACGCAATGGTCGCGGCAAGCAAGATGAGGGCGCCGGCGATTTGTGAACGTGTGAGCTTCATTTGGAGATTGTCCGACAGGTCCGCGGCGCAAGGCAAACCGAAGTGACCGTCAAATCGTTAATGGTAGATCGTAAATGGTAGATCACTGAATCGTGAATCGAAAGTCAGAAATACTGAGGTAGCGGACGATTGAAAGATCGCAAATCCCAAATCCCCAATCGGGAGCTTTGAAAACCGACCTGATGTGAAAACAGATCGCGTTTTCTCCACAGATGAACACAGATTGACGTGATGGAGAGGATTTGATTCACTCAATGGAGACAAAGAGCATTTCAGGAAACGTTGATCTCGAAGCATCAGCTTCTATCCGATTTATCTGTGTTTATCTGTGTCAGAAACGACGTCGGGCCGTCGTTAATCAGATTTCTGGCAGCGCTCCCACAGGTTTTTTGTTCGGAACCTGATAACTCGAGTATCGGGAATTTGGGATCTGAATGACGGGTTATCTCAAATCCGAAATCCCAAATCGGGAACTTTGACAAACCCGGCTGAGGTCGCGACTGGTCGAAGACCGGCGGCGGTCAGCAAAAGAAGCCCTGATCACTGCTTTGCGGACTCCGCGAACTTTGCATCAGATCCCGCGCAAAGTACGCCGAGATCGCAACGAATCGCGATTTGCGATTTCCAATTCCCGAGACCTGCGATTTGCGCTACTCAATGCGGCTTGCCGCCCGGATTTGCGGAAAAGCTTGGCTTTTCCGTTCAACGTTCCGCCGTTTCTGCGGCTATGCCGCACGCCCGAGATCAGCGGCGCAGCCGTGTGGATCGATCAGCGTCTCACGGAAAAGCCGAGCTTTTCCGCACATCCGGGCGGCAAGCCGCAAGGTTTGCAAATAAATCAGCGTAGTCTACGGGTTTGCTGGGGGACTGCCGAATTTCTTCAAATCTTCCAAATCCCAAATCCCAAATCCCAAATCCCAAATCTCAATTCCCAAATTCCTTGTGTAAGTTTCCGCACCGTTCGTGGGAAAATCCGCGATAGCTCCGGTCAATCGCCCGCATTCGTTGGTTTTCGTACAGGCATACGTATTGCTTTATGAGTAGACTACCGAGCGCAATCTCTGGAAGATTGCCCGCAAAACGCTGATGCCGGAGGTCGAAAATGGTTCGATTGCGAGGTTTTTTGGATGCGAACCGTCAAAATCAGTTCAATCCATCTGTTTTCAAAACCGATGAGAACAGGAACAGGGTTTATTGCGGGATGTGCGGCGGTATCTTTTTTGTCGATGACCGGCTTTTCGAGGCGATCATCAAGGTCATCAAGGAGACCACCGAGAGCCCGTTCCTTTGCCCGGATTGCCAACAGGAATATGACGCGTTGGCCCATAGATATTAAACAAAATGCTTAATGTAACGATCAACGGAAAGCCGTTTCAGTTCGAGAAAAAGACGTCGATTCTGAAAGCGCTGCAGTCGATCGGGATTGACGTTCCGACGTTGTGCCACGACGAACGACTGGCGGACGTCGGCGCGTGCCGTCTCTGTCTCGTGCGCGTTGCCGGATCGATCCATCCGATCGTTTCCTGCGAAAACCAGCTTCTCGACGGCCTCGAGATCGAAACGCATACGCCGGAGATCGAAGAATCGCGGCTGATGAACCTGAAGATGCTCGCGCGGCGCTATCCGCTCGCGGCCTTCAAGGCGTATCCCGACAAACCGTTTCACCGACTCGCGCGAAAATACGGGCTCGTCGACAGTGATTTCGCGGCCGACGCCAATGGGCGAATGAAGGACGATTCGCATCCTTACATCCAGGTCGATATGTCGCGCTGCGTCGACTGCTACCGCTGCGTTCGCATCTGCGACGAGGTTCAGGGCCAATACGTCTGGCAGGTGTTCGACCGCGGGCAGAATACGCGCATCACGCCCAATTCAGGGACGACTCTCCGCGAGAGCACCTGCGTCAGTTGCGGCGCTTGCGTCGATACTTGTCCGACCGGCGCGCTCGAGGACAAATCGATCATCGAAAAAGGCGTTCCGACCGACTGGACCAAATCCGTCTGCCCGTATTGCGGTACCGGTTGCGAGATCAATGTCGGCCGCCGCGAACAGCAGCTCGTGCAGATCAAAGCGGTTCAGGATTCACCGGTCAATCACGGCCATTTGTGCGTCAAAGGCGCGTACGCGTTCGAATTCGTCCACGCCGGTGACCGCGTGACCGAACCGATGATCCGCGAAAAAGGCGGCGATTGGCGAACGGTTAGTTGGGACGAGGCCGTCGGATTTGCAGCGAAAAAACTACACGAGATCGTCGACCGCGACGGGCCCGACGCGGCGGCGGTCCTCGGTTCGGCGCGGGCGACCAACGAAGAGAACTACCTCGCCCAAAAGTTTGCGCGCGTCTGTCTCGAGACGAACAACGTCGACAACTGCGCGCGGGTCTGCCACACGCCATCGGCGGCGGCGCTCAAGATGATGCTCGGCGCCGGCGCGGCGACGAATTCGTTCCGCGACATTGAGATGGCGCAGACGATCATGATCTGCGGCGCAAACCCGACCGAGAACCATCCGGTTCTCGGATCCAGAATCAAGCAGGCCGTCCGGCACAACGGCGCCAACCTGATCGTCATCGACCCGCGCAAGATCGAACTGACGCGTTTTGCGAAGATCCATTTGCAGCTTCGGCCGGGAACGAACATCGCGATGCTCAACTCGCTGGCGTGCGTCATCATCGAAGAAGGCTTGGTGGACGAAGAATTCATAAAGGCGCGCGTCACCGACTACGAAAAGTTCGCCGGATTCGTCCGCGATCATACACCCGAAAAAGTATCGGAGATATGCGGCGTTCCGGCCGACCTGATCAGGCGCGCCGCGCGTATGTATGCGACGGTGAAACCGTCGATGTGCGTCCACGGTCTCGGCACGACCGAGCACACGCAGGGCACGGAAGGCGTAATGGGGCTCGTCAATCTCGCGCTGCTCACCGGAAACCTCGGAAAACGCGGGACGGGCGTGAATCCTCTGCGCGGCCAGAACAACGTTCAGGGCGCGGCGCATATGGGCTGCGATCCGGGAATTCTGACCGGGTCGATCGCCGTCGAGGACGGCCGGGCGCATTTTGAGAGCGTGTGGAAGACCGAGATCCCGTCGCGCAAAGGGTTGAGCCAACTGCAAATGATGGACGCGGCGCGGGCCGAGAAGCTCAAGGCGATGTGGGTCATCGGTTACGACGTCTTCCTGAGCAATGCCAACGCCTCCGAAACGTTCGCCGCGTTCGACAATATGGAACTCGTCATCGTTCAGGATATGTTTATGAACGAGACGGCGCGCGAGTTCGGGACGGTCTTTTTTCCGGCGGCGTCGAGTTTTGAAAAGGACGGCACCTTTATGAACGGCGAACGTCGCGTGTCGCGCGTCCGAAAGGTCATCGAACCGATCGGGAATTCGCGCAGCGACTGGGAGATCATCTGCGACGTCGCGCACGCTTACGGAAAGGGCGAACACTTCGATTTCGCCTCGCCGGAAGAGATCTGGAACGAGATTCGGGCTGTGTGGCCCGGTTGTAACGGCATCACCTATGACCGCATCGACTCGCACGGGCTGCAGTGGAACTGCCTCGATGAAGATGATCCGGGAACCGAGGTCCTGCATTCCGAATCGTTCGGCGGCGGCGTCCAGACATCGCTCCGGCGGCTCCGTTTCATCCCGACGAAGGAGGTCGTCAGCGAAGATTTTCCGTTCATTCTGAGCACGGGCAGAACGCTGTACCAGTTCAACGCCGGGACGATGACTCTGAGAACGAAAAACAAGGAACTGCGGCCGATGGATCTGCTTTACGTTTCGCCGGCCGACGCCGACGAACTCGGAGTCGGCGACAAGGAGGTCGTCAAGCTTGAAAGCCGTTACGGCGCCGTTGAGATGCCGGTCAAGATAAACCCCATCGTCCGCGACGGCGAACTTTTCGCGACGTTCCACAACCCGGAGATCTTCTTGAACCGGATCACGACGCCGAACCGCGACAGGTTTGTACACACGCCCGAGTACAAGGTCACGGCGGTCAGAGTTGTGAAGATTTCGGGCGGTTGATCGTCAATCGTTGGTTGTGGGTTGTTTCAGGACTGATCTTTGAATAATTGGAACGCGGAACTCGGAACTCGGAAATGGGAATCAAAATCCGAAATCCGAAATCCCAAATCCAAAATCCAAAATCCCTTGGGGGTCTTATGTTCAAACATCGTGAACACGAAAACGCTTTTTTATTCTCGCTGCGATGGGCGGCGCGGCTCGCGAGCGTCGTTTGCCTCGCGATCATCTTTTTCTTTTTCGTCGGTGAGGGCATCGATTTCAGCGCGGTTCGGCCCGTCGAGTACATCGGACTTGTATTCTTTCCGCTCGGAGTGCTGATCGGCCTCGTTCTGGCGTGGCGCGAAGAACTCGCCGGGGGTGCGGTAGCGTGCTTGTCGATCGCCGCCTTCTACATTATCTATGGCGCTCTTCTGAGCGGACGTTTCTGGCAGGGTTGGGCGTTTCTGCCGTTCCTGATTCCCGGGGTTCTGTTCTTGTTCTACGGATTTCAGTCGCGCGCAGCCCATCACGGAACGGTTGCAAAGGGAATCTGACCGACCGCGCGCAAACAAAGCGGTTCTGAGCAATAACCTCGGAATGGGGGATCGAATGCTATGAAAGTCAAAACAATCAACGACAAAGATTGCCGGCATATTCTCCGCAAGGCCCGGCTCGGGCGTCTCGCATGCGCCAAGGACGGTCAACCGTATGTCGTGCCGTTCACTCTCGCCTACGCGGACGGTGACGCAATTTACGCCTTTTCAACCGTCGGACAGAAGATCGAATGGATGCGCGAGAATCCGAAGGTCTGCGTCGAGGTCGAAGATATCAAGGACAAACAAAACTGGACAACGCTTGTGATCTACGGCCGCTATGTCGAGCTGCCTGATGAACCCGATTTCGACGAAGAGAGGATACAAGCACGCGAACTTCTGGCAAAATCGCCCACATGGTGGCAACCCGCTTATTTCGTTGGTTCCGAGCGCGCCGATTTTGAGGAAATTCCGGTGTTCTTCAAGATCGTGATCAACAAGATCACGGGCCATCACTCGTACAACGAACAGTTCGACGCGATAATCCCCGCCGGCCAGCCCGGTTCGTTGAAGAAAAAGAGAATTCGGGGGCTCTGGTAATATGTCGTCAACTCTTCAATGCGCGAAATGCGGCGTGATCAATCGCGTCTCGCCAAAATCCGGGAAACTCGCCGTTTGCGGCCGATGCGGAACCGAACTTGTCCCGACGGCACCGGTGACGATCACCGACGCGAACTTCGGTGAAGTGGTCGAACGTTCGAAACTTCCGGCGCTTATCGATTTCTGGGCAGTTTGGTGTCCGCCTTGCAAGGTGTTGGCACCGACGATCGACGCGCTGGCGAACGAGCTGGCCGGCCGGGCGTTGGTCGGCAAACTCGATGTCGATCGGAATCCGGTCGTCGCGTCGAGGTTTCACGTGCAGAGCATTCCGACGATGATAATCTTCAAAGACGGCGCCGAGGTTGACCGCCTGGTCGGCGCGCAGTCGCGCGGGGCGATCATCCGTCGACTCGGATTTAATAACTGAGCCGCGCAAAAATACACGCCCCGCGTTGGAAAAACGCTCAAACCTGGCCTGACTTCAACTCGCGATCCAGCATTTACAAGGGTTTCCGTACGGCACGGCCCTTGCGAAGAGTATCAGTGTATCAAGGGAGGAATTGAAATGACTTTCGATATTCCAAAAGAACAATGGGCGGAGTTTCTGAACGATTTCAGCAAACGGCGTTTTGGCTGGGAGACCAAGGTCGAGATCATCTCGGAATTGATCGGTGACCAGATCCTGTCAAAAGGACTTCCGCTGAGCGGTTTGACGTTTGAGAGTCGGCCGGAACGAGATGAAATCGAAATACTCATCGGTCTCAGCGACGCGCATCAAACACACACGATCCACGAACCAACGGCGGTCCGCTACCTTGACGAGGAAAGCGGCTATCGCGGGATGCTCGAGATCGAAGAAACAAATGGGACGAAAACGCTTTTGTCGCTGGTCGATCCAATGCCGGTTCATCTCGGCTACGCCGCGTTCAAGATCGTCGCGGCTTCCTGAAAGGGAACCGCCGGGAGGGAATTATGAAGATCCTGGTTGCAACAGACGGCTCGGAATACAGCCGAAACGCGATAGAAAAATGCACCTACTTCGTTGCGCCCGAAGGCCGCACTGAAATCTTGATCATTTCAGCGGCCGAGAACGTGACGCCGATTTCGGCGGAACCGTTCGGGGTTTCGAATCAATACTACGCCGAGGTCGCCGCGGACCTCAGAAAACAGGCGGGAAACGCTGTGGACGACGCGAAGGCGATGATCGCCGAAAAATGCGCCGGACGAGATTACTTGATCGAGACGGAAGTTTATCAAGGGAACGTCAAGGAAGAGATCATCGAAGCCGCGAAACGCTTCGGGGCGGATCTGATCGTCGTCGGCTCGCATGGCTACGGATTCCTGAGCCGGGTTCTTCTCGGTTCGGTCTCGGATTTCGTCATTCACCACGCGCCGTGTTCGGTGCTTGTGGTGCGGTCGTAGTTTGGAGTTCCGGCTTCAGCCGGTCTGGTAGGCGGGCGCGAATGTCCGCGCCCTTTCAGTAAGCTTTCGTCAGCTCGACTCCGGTGTAGTAGTGCTTGATGATGGCGTCGTATTTGACGCCCATTTTTGCCAGTCCGAAGGCGCCGTATTGGCACATTCCGACGCCGTGTCCCCAACCGCGGCCGGTGAACTGATAAGACAGGACCCGTCCTCCCGAATCGTATCGTTTGTTCATCACGAACAACTGTTCCCGGAGCCGCAAGGCCGACCTGATCTTGCCGCCCTTGAGCGAAAAACGGCCGTTCGTGCCGATGATCTCGAGTTCCGTTGCGCGGCGCGAAAAGCCTTTCTTTACAATGTTTACATCAATCAGGCCGCCGATCCCGCGGACGTAGCGGGACAGGCGGGACTGAACCGCGGACGCGCTCAGATTCTCGTTCCAGACGGTAAACGGCGACATCTTTTCCGCCACAGTCGGCTCGGCGGAAGGTCGCACCTCAAGATACACGATCTCGCCGGCCGCATTTGCCTGATACGCGACCAGCTCGCCGCCGATCAGCGCGATCTCCTTTACCTGGTAAAACTGCCCTCCGAATTCGCGGAATAAAAAGACGCCGGGATTGACGAGCATCGGCCGTTCGCTGCGGCCGCTTTTGAGGATCAGCTTGCCGTCCGCGGACGGACGCGCCTCGCCGGTCTGCAACGTCGGCATTATCTTCTTTTTTGTGTAGATCGTTTCGATCAAACGCAGCAGCTTCGCGCGCGGCATCGGCCGGTGCGGATGAAAATTCGAGTTCGGATAGAGCGACAGATATCCGTCGCGGAAGAGCATCGCAATGTTCGCCCGCTGATCCTTGTCGATGTCGCCGGCATCGGCGAAAGAAAGCTGATAGTTGATGTCGGACTCGCTCATCAGCATGTCGGTCTGACCTTCGGCGTACATCATCTTTGCGAGCATATTCCCGAATTCGCCGGCTTTGACGATGTCGTACGAGTATGTCGGCAACGGTTTGCCGAGTTTGATCGCCAGTTGATTGACCCAACTCCGCAACTCGGTTTCGTTCGGCGGCAGATCGAACCATTCGTCGGTGTAACGATTTGTGGCGAGTACGAATCCGTTGACGGCGAGCTGGGACGCGAGCCGCACGAGGCTGAGTCCGTCGTCCGAATCGACCTTCGGCAGTTCCCGCGAACTGCGGATCATAAACGGTTCAAAGTGCTTGCGGCCTTCGAGCGAGCATTCGACACCGCGCAAATAAGGCTCGTTAAAGTCGAATATGTTCTCAGAGTCTTCGGTGCGGCCGCCGCAAGTCGAAGTGTAAAGAGCATTTATCGGTTTGCCCTTGTAGGTTCCGACGATGCCGCGTGTCTGTGTAACAGCCGTCGTTCCCATCGCGGTTTCGGCCGAGACGCCCCCGTAAACCTGTGACGAAATGGTCGGCAGCAGATCGAATCCCTGTTTGGAAAACCCGCCGACGTTCGCGAGGGCGTACGTTCGCGCCGCAACGGCCTGCGCTTTTTGAGCCTCGATCGCCGGCAGTCCGAGTTCGCGCGGAACTACCCCGAGCAAGTACTCCTCGATCGGGACGACATTGACGACGGTCAGGCTTCCGCGCGCGTTGACGAAGACCTCGATCCGTCCGCGGTAGGCCTTGCCGTTCAGTTTCACCGGAACTGCCCTTTGATTGAGCGAGCCGAACGAGATCGGCCGGAAGGACGAGAATTTCGCCGATTCGGACGCGCCGGAGATCATAATTTCCTTGACGTTCGGATCGACCACCGCATCGGTCGTCGGCTGCGAAGAGCCGGTCGGCTTGATCAGACTGCGCACCTCGGACTTCGGGTTCGGATTGTTGCGGAGCTGTTCCGACAGCGCGACGGCTTCTTCCGACGGCTGCGTCTTCTTATCCGTGACGATCACGACGTCTTCAAAGCCTTTCTCGGCAAGCGCCGACTTGTAGTCGTTGGCGTCCTCGATCGTGTCTCGCGACACTCCGATCTCGACGCGCCATTTGTTGTTCGTCAGATCGAGCGATGCGGTCGCCGTCTCGCCCGCCGCGCGGACGTCTTTTGCAAGATCCTCGGCATCGGTCTGGGTCTCGAGATTCTGGATCTCGAAACGGAAAAACTCGATGACCGGCGGCCGGTAGAGCCGCGGCGCAACCGAAATGCGGTTGACGGCGAGGACCTTGTCCGGACCCTCATAGCCGACCGCAACGAGCGACGTGTCGCTTGTCGTGATGGTGACGCTACCGGAATTTGTCGAGAGCCCGATCCGCACCGAAGGCTCGGCGGCGAAACTAAAATACCCGTTCTCTTTGGCGGCGGTGTTGGAAATCAGGGAAGCGAAGACGAAAAAAGCAATAAAAAGGCGGCTGATTATCATCCCTTTATGATAAGAGTTCCGGCGACAAATGTGAAACCTGCCGGCGGGGGTGCGCGGCCATCGCGATTGATGATCTTCCTTTTCGCTGAGATGATGCGGGTCTGAATTTACTTTCAGAGCGCAGTTGCATACAATGTCATCACTGCATTTAGTCATGTAGTTAGTTATGAAGAATATCATCCCGGTAACTGATCTGCAGCGGCAGGCGGCAAAGATCCTGAACGGCCTCGACGACAACGAACCTGTCGTGATTACTCAGCGAGGACGGGCGTCGGCCGTTCTCATTTCAGCGGAGCGTTACGCTGAGATTGAGGAAGACCTCAAAACGTTGGACGATCTTGAACTGATTCGACTGATTGAAGACGCCAAACAAGACGTCGCTGATGCAAATATCATCGCCCACGCGGATGTGAAAGAAAGACTGGGCCTCAAATGAAATGACTCAAGTTTATTGGACGTCGCGGGCTTTTCTCACTCTCGAATCGTTACCTCAGCAAACCGCGTTTGAGATCGTCCAACGAATTGACCTGCTATCCGAGTTTCCTGAAATGGGATCAACGCTCAGCAGTCGCTTCACGGTCCTAAGAAAATTCCGGCAAATCGTTATCCGGCGGAGATTTCGCTTGATCTATGACTTTGATCGCGTCGAAGGGCGGATCTACATACTCTCTGTCCAGAACTGCCGGCAAAAACTTCCGTCCGCCCGAGACTTGAAGCGCTCTTGAACCTGAACAGGCTTTTGACAGGCTTGAATTAGAGTTTCTCAAGCGCGTTGAAAATAAAGGGAAACGTCCCGAACGTCTGTCCCCGATGCTGCGGGCGGAACGCGAACAGGATTATCCGGCCCTTGCCGTACGTCGTTTCGGCGAGCGCCGTTTTCCCGTTGACGTACTTTTCGCCAAGCATCCATCCCGATAACAGGGCGTCTTTCGCGGCATATTTCGCGACCGATTTAACCCGTTCGGGATCGGTTATCTCGAAGGCCGAGCTGTTGGTGAAATACGCGGCCGTCTTGTCGCTCAACCCGCGGGCGAGACCGAAACGCCGGTCGACGTCGAGTTCGACGATCGATCCCGGATTGTAAAACTCGCTGCGTTTCACACCGTTCAGAACGTTCTTCATCGGAAGAGCAAAACGCTTGATGACGAGTTCGCAGCTGTCGTCGAAACAGATCAGCGTCCCGCCGTTTTCGACATACCTCTTCAATTGCTCGACGCCTTCCTCGCCGATCCCGCCCGCGTATTCGGCCGGATAGCGTTCGGCGTTGAGCCCGCGGACGATCGCGTTTTCGCCGTCGGCCGGCAGGATCAGCGAATCGACATCAAGCTTGCCTGAGCGGACGTCCTTATCCGATACCGACGTGTAGGGAATTTGATATGAATCGAAGACAAGTCGCGTCCAGCCTTCATCCATCGACGAGGTGAAACCCTTGTAAAGTCCAATGCGCGGGTTCGTTTTCAACGGATTTGAAAGCTTGTCGAAAGGCGCGGACGACGGTTTGAGATTCAAAACGGCGCGCGCCTGATCGATGTCCGCGACCGGTTTCAGCGTCGTGCGGAATTTTTCGAGGTCACGCGTTTTCCAGACCTCCATCGTTTCGACGCCCATTTGGAGCGGCAGCGTCCAGCCGGCGACGTCGTACGGAACTTCGGCCTCGCCGTTCGGATTGAGCCGGTTCGGATAGACCTGTTTCTCGAAAAGACTCAGAATGTTGTTTTTCTGGGCCTGATTGACGAAAACCAGAAACGACCCGAGCGGTTGTTCGTGAACGTCGTCCGGCTTCTTCGGGTCCATCGCGAAATAGCCTTCCTGCGTCATCTGTTGGATCTCGACGCCCTGCCACATCAGAATTTCAAGAAAACGCGCGACGGTTTCGGCGTTGGGTTGACCCGCCGGAACAAGAAACGCCTCGGGCTCGTCGGATCGCGGACTGAGGTTTGCCTTGCCGAGTTCGTAGAAGTTTCTGAGGTAGCGCACGCGAAACTTTGCAGCCATTTCGAGCAGCGACCGCGAAGCGATCATCTCCAGCCGCGCGATGTCCGCCGGACGCCAATCGCCGCCGGCCCAGACGTCCGGAAAGTTGGTCGCCGTTTCGAGCACTGAGCGCAGCCCGCGCGTCGAACTTCGCTGCAGCTGTTCTCGCGTCACCGTCACCGGCGTCATCAAACTCGCGCTCGCCGCTTCCGACAAGATCCCGATTGAATTGTGAAAGTAAGGCGCCGAGCGAAAACCGCCGTGCCACCAGGTATCGTAGGTCGTGTTCGTCGCCACGCCGGCGATTCCGGCGGCCTGAATGTCGGACGCCATTTTGTAGCCGATCGTTCCTAGATCGCGCAGGATCAAGGGCGAAATGCGCGGATTCGGCGGATCGAAAAACGGCGGCAACGTCATCCGCGACCCATTCTGTCCCTGCTGGTGGATGTCGTAGACGATCTGCGGAAACCACTCCTGCCAATAGAGTTTCGTGATGTTCTGCGTCTCGCGCAGATTGAGCATAAACCAGTCGCGATTGTTGTCGTGGCCGGCGTAATGATGATAAAGCTCCGGCGGATTCGTGCCCTCGAACTTCGTGTCGAGGGTCTTCCGATACCAGTCGGCGACGATGTCAACACCGTCCGGATTCGACGTCGGGATCAGGATCAGGATCGTGTTCTTGAGGATCTCGCGCGTGCTGTCGTCCGTCGCGGTCGCAAGTTCGTAGGCGAGGTTCATCGACATCTGCGACGCGACGATCTCGGTCGAATGGATCGAGCACGAGATCGAAACGACCGTTTTGCCTTGTTTCAAGAGTCGATCGAGTTCGGCGGCGTCTTTTACCGATCCCGGGTTCGCCAGTTTGGCGTTGATCTGGCGTAGTTTTTCGAGATTCTTGATGTTCTCCGGTGCCGATATAAAGGCGGCGATCTGAGGTTTCCCAAGCGTCGATCTGCCGATCTCGCGGACCGCTACCTTCGGGCTGCGGGCATCGAGTCTCGCGAAATAATCGGTGATCTGTTTCCAGTCGGCGATCGTCCGGTCGTCGGTCGGATTGAACCCGAGGACCGATTTGGGCGACGGCGGCGTTTGGGCGTTTGCGAATGCCGCGCAAAGGGACAAAAAAACGATGGCGATTTTGGAAATCGACGCGAACAATATAGATTTATGACTATTGATCATGCAAGACCTTTCTCTCGAAGCAATTGAGCAAAACAAGACGCTGACTTTTCCTGTCAGTGAGTCTAACAAATCTCGTTTCTTCGGCAAACTCCGATACTGGTGGGGCTGGATCGTGGCCGGTACGCTGTTGGTGTGCGTGGCGCTGCCGCTGATGATTCTGCTGCGCATCATCAACCGCAAGCTCTGGCTTTATCCATGGTGTTTCTGGGGCGCGAGAGTTTGGCTTTGGGCGTGCGGCGCGAACGTCAAGGTGACAGGAACGGAGAACCTCGACCCGAACGAGAACTACGTATTTGTTTCGAATCACAGAAGTTATCTCGACACGGCGATGCTGTTTGCGTTCACGGGACGACGGCTTGGGTTGGTTGGAAAAAAAGAACTGCTGAAGGTTCCGATACTCGGTGTCGGGATGCAGTACGTGAACATCATCGCGATCGACCGGCGCAATCCCGAAAAGGCGATGCAGTCGATGCGCAAGGCGAAAGAGGTGCTTGAAAGCGGTTATTCGTTCGGGGTTTTCGCCGAAGGCACGCGCGCGATGCCGGGCGAGCTTTTGCCGTTCAAGAAAGGCGCTTTTCACCTCGCGATGCAGACCGAAGCGCCGATCGTCCCGGTCGCGATCCGCGAGACCGACCGGATGATGGGCAAACGCACTGGGGTCGCCTACGGTGGGACGATCGAGATGATCCTGCTCCCGCCAATTGAAACCAAAGGCTTATCCGTCGAAACTGATCTGATGCCGGTAATGAAGAAGACGCGGGCCGCGATCGCCGAAGCGCTCGGGTGATCTGCATAAATTGCCTGAATCAATTGCCTGCACAAGTTACCTGCACAAGTTGCTTGCATTAATTGCCTGCACAAGTTGCTTGCATTAATTGCCACGGTCTTCAGACCGTGGTTACGGGTCAATACGGTTATCGGGCTTTAGCCCAATGATGCGTTTGGGCTAAAGCCCGGTTGGGGATATGGCTTGCCCCACGGTCTAAAGACCGTGGCAATTGATCAGAACCAATTGATCAGAACCAATTGATCAAAACCAATTCATCAGAACCAATTGATCAAAACCAATTGATCAGATCCAATTGATCAAAACCAATTGATCAAAACCAATTCATTAAACCCCAGTCATCCAATCACCGCCATCGCAGTTTGTGCGATTGCCGTTCGACTTATCGATGATTACGGCTTTTTCACCGCCGGAGTCGGTGTCGGCGTCGGTTTCGGGTCTTTTACTTCCTCTTCGGTGTCGTCGAGAATTCTGACCTCGCTGCGGCCGACGCGGTAGTTTGCGTATTTAACGCGGACGCGCATCTTGACGACCCGGCCGTTGTCGAACACGAGTTCGTCGTCGGAAAGCGAGAACGAGGGGAACCAGTACTTGCCGTCGACACTCTCGCGCCAGGTTTCGACGATCGGAAAGCGCTGCTTGCCCTCCGGAACTGCCTTGCCCTTCGACTTGACGATCATCAGATCCTGATCGTCAACCCAGATCCGGCCGGTGAACAGGCGAAGGCTCGATTTCTTCCAATTCGGGATTACTTTCGGCGTGACGTCGAAGACAAAAAGATCGAGTTCGTCGATCTTTTCTTTGCCGACGAAACTGAAGTTGTATTCCTTGACGGATTTGGGCTCGATCGCGAACGGATTGATGCCGCTAAGATCTTCGATATCTTCCGGACTTACGCTGATCTCGGTGAGCGTCGAAACCGGCGAATAAAGAATCCGTTCGAACCGCGATCCGTCGTCCTTGAAGGTCAAGTACGAATTGCGAATGTAGGTTCCGGTAACCTGGCCGCCGAGCCCGATCGTTTGGATCTTGGCATCGCGGTTAAAGGCGTAGATCTGAAGCGCCTGGCGAAATTCAAACTCGTTGTCGCTGAATTTCTTGATGATACGGTCGATCTCGGATTGGCTGAGATCGACCCTGACGATGTTCGACGACTGGGCCATCGTCGCCGAAGCGAACACAAGCAATGCAACAATAAAAAAAGCGGTATTTCTCATAACGAATTGAACAAATAGATGCTGCGAAATCAGAAAAAGATGTTATCAGTTATCGCCTGAATAACAAAAAAAGAGGGCCCGCAAGCCCTCTTTTTCAATGAATACGGAATCGGTCTACTGCCGTCGGTAGTCGATCCGTTCACCGTTTCTGTTGTTGGTCATCCGGAAACCGTTCGAGATCTTCGTGACCCGCGCGGTCTCGCCGTTGAGCGTGAACGTCGATCCGTACATCGAGCCGTAACTCATCGCGCCGTCCATACTCACGGACACATCGCCGCTCGATTGCACCGTCAGCGTGATGTTCCCGCCGGTTTGCGGATTGCGGCCGTAGAACGTGCCCAACGCCCAGTTCGGAACATTACCTTTTCGGACGTCGTTCTGATTGTTGTTGCCGTCATAGTATCCGGTGCGGAAATAGTCGATCCGTTCGCCATTGTCGAGGCGGCTCGTGCGGATGCCGTTGTTGATCCGCGTCACGCGGGCGATGATGCCGTTGTTGTTCAGCCGGTCGTCGTTCATCGACGCGTAAGTGACGGATCCGTTGTCGAGCGTGATCGTTACCTGGCCGTTTGAATTGATAAACAGCGTGATCGTGCCGCCGGTTTGCGGATTGCGACCGTACCAGGTGCCGACAGCCCATCTCGATGGCTTGCCGTTGGTCCAGTTATCGTTGCCGCCGCCGGTGTTGGTGTTGTTGCGGTAATAGTCGATGCGCTCGCCGTTGTCCGTGCGGGTCGTGCGGATGCCGTTGTTTATCTGCGACAGCCGCGCCGTATCGTTGCCGAGCGTCAGAAGCGTTCCGTTGACCGTTCCGAACGACGCCGTGCCAAATCCGAGGTCGGCATTGGCCGAGCCATTCGGATTGATCGTCAGCGTGATCGTACCTCCGGTTTGCGGGTTGCGAGCGAAGAAGACGCCGACTGCCCACGAAGGTACGTTGCGGCCGACGCCGGTCGTGTTGTTGTCCAGATTCGCCAGTTCGTAGGTTGACGCGAGCGTGTTGATGTCACGGCGCATATTCCGCCATTGGTTCTCGAGCCGGTTCGCGAACGAAAGATTGTTCATCATCGAATTCACCGCCCGCGCCTCGTCCATCACTCGGCTGACGTTGTTGCGGCTCGTCCACCAGTTATCGTTGCGGTCGAAATCGCGTCGCAACTCGTTGAGCGCCGACTCGTAATTCGAAACGATACGGTTGATCCGGTTCTCTTCGTTAGTACCGTTTAGCGAACTCCGGTCGAGATACTTGTCGAAATCTTGTCGGAACGTATTGCTGCTCTTCTCAAGTTTGGTGATGATGTTGCCAACGTCGCGCCGTGTATAGCGGCTTTGCTGGGCAACTGCCGCAGAAGCAAAGACGAACGACGCAACCACGAATAAAACTGTTGTTGTGTAGATTTTGTTGATTCTCATTTTGTTTCCTCCTCAGGGGCTGAACTCGGGGGCAGCCAAATCGTCGCCAGTAATCAGATGTATAACCATATGATACTCTTTGTCCGCTAATTGCGGAAAGGCGGGGGATTTTGCCCGCGAATTTCCGCGAATCCGCGCGAATGGAAATCTCGTCCAAAGCGCTGCGAAAGAAGCAGGGTTTTGAAATTGGGCCATTGGACGGGCCAAAGTGTTGAAAAGCGGTTTGCCCACGAAATACGCTAAATACGCCAAAAGATGCTATTTCCGGGCACCTTTTAGCGTATTTAGCGTGTTTCGCGGGAACGAAATTCTCTAGTACTTAATCTGGGTAAGAAGGTTAAAAGGTCAAAAGGGGAAAACTGGTAAGGGGCGAGATTTAACTTTCCCCTCTTTTCCCTTTTCAGTCCACGAAGTCGACTTCGACCTGATGCGGGATGATGCCTTTTTCGAATCCTTCCTTGAGGAGCAGCCGGACGCCGTCGCGGCCGCGGTCGCCATAGTCGAGAGTCAGTTCGTTGACCCACATCCCGACAAACCGGTCGGCGAGTTCGGGCGGCATATCGCGGGCAAACTGCATCGCGTAAGACAGCGCGTCCTCGCGGTTCTCAAGCGAATAAACGATGCTCCGATGAAGATGCGTCGAAACCTGCTTCATCAGGTCTTCGCCGAGATCGCGGCGGATCGCGTTTCCTCCCATCGGGAGCGGGAGTCCGGTTCGTTCATACCACCATTCTCCGAGATCGAGGATCTTGCTCAGACCCATTTGCTTGTAAAAAAGCTGGCCTTCGTGTATCAGCAACCCGGCGTCGTACTTGCCGCGCTGGACTTCGTCGATGATCTCATCAAACGGCACGACGCCGTATTCGAAATCCTGGTTGTAAAGGCGCATCGCCAAAAAGGCGCTGGTCAATTCGCCGGGAACCGCGATCTTCAGGTTCGGAATGTCTTCCGGCTTGTACTGTTCCTTGGAGACGAGAATCGGACCATATTTGTCGCCGATGCTCGCACCGTGAGGGAGGAGCGCATATTTGTCCGAAATATAGGCGTAGGCGTGGAAACTTACCGCCGTAACGTCGAAGACTCCGCTCTTGGCATCCTCGTTCAGGGTCTGGATATCCTTCAGCGTATGCTCGAACTTAAGTCCCTCGGTCTCGAGTTTGTTCGTGGCGAGGCCGTAAAACATGAATGCGTCGTCCGAGTCGGGTGAATGGGCAACAGTGATGGTTCGTACTTCTGGTTTCGCGTCCATATAACTTCTTATAGTCGTGCGTAAAAAACGTTGGTTTGATACGGAATTTGTATTCTACCTTTTTCGGCGTATTTATCAAATAGGGATTCTAGTTTCGCGATCATCAACGGATAACGGTCATCAGCTTCTGTCGGCATATACGAGGAGGACAGCATGCGGCCCATTAACCCAGCAAAATCAAGGAGTTGCGAGTTTTCGAACGAGCGCTGACCAAACTCCTTTCGAAACCGGGCGGAGAGCACTTCGGTCCCGATCTGATCGTGCCGGACCTTGTCGTAATCGTTGGCAAACTCCCGCAGATGCGCTTCGTAATCACGCAGAAACGCATTCGCGTCGAGCAGTCTTTCGTTCCAGATCAGCGCCAGAAACGAGTTGGGCTTCGCGATGCGCTCGAACTCGGCGGGTGCCGTTTCCGGGTCGAACCAATGATATGCCTGCGCGGCGATGACGAGATCGACCGAATCGTCGGGCAAGGATGTCTGTTCGGCCGTGCCGTCGATGCTGACGAAATTCGGAAATTCTTTAAGAAACTCCTCGGCCGCCGCGCGCATCGCCGCGTTCGGTTCGACGCCGAAGACGCGATTGCCGCGTTCGAGAAACGGTTTCGAGGAGATCCCGGTGCCTGAACCGATGTCGGCGACGGCAGAGTCTTCGGTCCAGTTCATCTCATCGCGAAACACGTCGAACATCTCGGCGGGATAGGATGGTCGGTATTTGACGTAATTTGCGACCCGGTTTGAAAATCTCTCGATCGTATCGCTCATCTTCTTCAGTCTCCCGCGACAAAGGCGGTCATCCGCCACTTGCCGCCTTTTTTTTCGAAGCAGGCCCGGTAGTCGATCGGGCTACGGACGAACTTGGAATTGACGAACCCCTTCTTTCCGCCAAGCGTCCGAACCTCGACCCAATCGCCGATATCTGCGTCGCGATTGACGGGTTCGACGATGTTGTACGAAAGCTGCCCGACGACCGAAGCGTTAAGCGACGGCGCCGCGCGGAGATTGACGCGGTTTCCGAAGATCGCCATATAGAGGAACGAATCGAGGTCGTCCGGAAACGAATTGAAGAGGTACGGCGCGCAAAAAAGATTCGTGTCGTCGCTCGCCAAACGCCCGCCGTTCGTGATGACGGTCAGAAACTCGCCCCAAAACTCGGATTTCGGATCCGAGAACTTCCAAAAGCGCTTGAAATCTTCGACCCCCTCGTCGCCGCCAAAACTGCTGACGATGCCCGGGTCGAGAATGCTCAGAACGAACTTCTTGTCGCGCTTTTTGGCGGCGGCGATCAGATTCGCGCGAAACGCAACCAACGAAGGGTCCTTTGTCGCATCGTCAACCGGCCTGACAAACCGCTCCTGCGCGGCGACGCCGAAGAAGCAGAAAAGAACGAACAGGATGATGGAGATTGGTTTCATCGGTAAATCGTAAGTCGTTAATCGTTAATCGTTAATCGGGGTCCTTACCCGCGAATTTTTGCGAATGTCTGCATTTGGCTCAAAAAACTGCTTGGAACGAACTTCCCGCAAAACACGCGAAACTAACCACGGAAGCCGCCGTTTTTCGCGTTTTTGGCGTGTTTCGCGGGAAACTACCTTAACGCATAACCGCAATTCGCGAAGATCCGCGGAAATTCGCGGGCAGTTCTTTCCCAAGCCCCAAATCCGGAAGTTTGAAAACCCCGTCACATACAGATAATCGAGCCGAGACGAGTCAGTACCATCTGCGGTAGCGGATGGTTGCAGATCGGCGGTTCTCAACATACTCCTCCGGAAGTGCCGCGTCCAACCAACCGCTACTTGGTACTGACTTCGGCCCGCAGAAGGGTCGTGCTCAAAAGGCTCCCGTCGGCAAATCCCAAATCCCAAATCGCAAATCGCAAATCCCACTTCACGCTTCCCCGATCTCCTCGCCCGTCCATTGGGACTTGCGCGAATGCGGGATGTCGAATTGATCGAGAATCCGGAAACACAAATGATCGACCAGTTCGCCGATCGACTGCGGACGGTGGTAAAAGCCCGGACTCGCCGGCAGGATCCGCGCGCCGGCGTGGGCGAGCCGCAGCATATTCTCAAGATGGATCGCGTTGAACGGCGTTTCGCGCGGGACGATCACCAGTTTGCGCCCTTCCTTCATACAAACGTCGGCCGCGCGATGGATCAGGTTTGTCCCGGCGCCGCTCGCGATCGCGCCGAGCGTTCCCATCGAACAGGGAACGATGATCATCCCGGCCTGTTTGTTCGATCCCGACGAGGGCTTGGCCGCCAGATTGTCGAGCCGCCACAGCCGGATCAGTTTCGAATCCTTCGAAAGTCCGAGCCATTCGTTGATGCGCGCCGAGTCCGCGTCCTTGAGATTCACGCCGAGTTCGACCTGCGCGACCGTCGGCACAACGCCCGACATGATCAGATTGACCGTCTCGACGGCTCCGCTCTCCGCCAGCAGCTGCAGCGTTCGGTATGCGTAAATCGTTCCGGATGCACCGGTTATCGCGAGTGTCAGTTCCATAAGACGATTTCGGAATCGGGATTCGCGAATTCGGATCCCGGAACCCAAAGGATTCCGGGATCACAATTCATAAATCCGCATTTGCTTATGATACGCGCCCCGCGTGTCGGGGCGCAATCGCCAAGGCGTGTGCTAGTATTTTGAAATGAACAAGCAGGCAATCGACGAAATTCTCGGACTCCTCGAAAGCGGGGAACTCGACCGCGAAGCAGCGGCGCGGCGGATCAAGGATCTGTCGTTTGAAGACATCGGCTACGCGCGCGTCGATCACGCGCGGGCGAGCCGTCAGGGCTTCCCGGAAGTGATACTCGGGCAGGGGAAAACGACGGCCCAGATCGTCGGGATCTTTGAAAAACTCGCGGCGCGCTCGCCGAACGTGCTCATCACGCGCACGACGTCCGAGGTCTTCGGCGAGGTTCGAAACGTGTTTACCGAGGCCGAATGGCACGAAGACGCGCGGATCATACGAATTTTTCGTGATAAGACCGAACTCGGATCGGGAGAGATCGCGGTCGTCACCGCCGGCACGAGCGACATCCCGGTCGCCGAAGAAGCGGCGCTGACGGCCGAAACGATGGGCAATCGCGTCCGACGAGTGTGGGACGCGGGCGTTGCCGGAATACACCGGATCTTGTCCGAAAGGGAAATGCTGCGGAGCGCGCGGGTCGTCGTAGTCGCCGCCGGAATGGAAGGCGCGCTGCCGTCGGTCGTCGGCGGTCTGGTCAGCGTCCCGGTGATCGCCGTGCCGACGTCGATCGGTTACGGCGCGAGTCTCGGCGGGATTGCCGCGCTGCTCGGGATGCTCAACTCGTGCGCCTCGAACGTGACGGTCGTCAACATCGACAACGGCTTCGGCGCCGGGTTCGTAGCGAGCCTGATCAACCGCGCCACCGACCGGGATTAGGGATTGCGTAAGAACCATCGGCGCGAAGCCGAATCGGTCTTGAAGAAATCGAGCAACTGTCCGGCGACCTTCTCGCGCGCCCCGTTGACTGCCGGATGGATTCCGTCCGACTGAAAATCCGAGCACTGATAGAACAAGCCGTCGCTGCGCGGCGTCATCCCGTCAGCCCAAAGATAGGGCCCCCAGGAGAGCCACGCCGAGCGAACCTCGCCGTTGCGCGGCTGAAAGTTCAGTTCCGGTGCGCCGTTGATCTGATCCTCGATCAGCCATTTGGCTGAAAATCCGGTTTCGTAAGTGAGCGGTTCGCCGCGTGTCGCCGGAGAGTCCGCATATCCGCCGTAGATCCGGCTCGAAACGTAAACCTGCTTCAAGTTCGGAAATCTCGCTCGCAGGATCTGCGCGATCGCCGTCAGTTCGGTCTTGAGTTGATTCGCGTGAGCTGGAAACGTTGTCAGCGGCAACGCATCCGCCAGTTTCATCCAGACTGCCTGAACCTGTTTTGGCGTAACGCCCGCCTGTTGAAGACGCCCGGCGACGTTGCCGTCCCAGTAACTCTGCGCCGTCGCTGTCGTCAGATCGTAGATACGGTCAGCGGACATTCCGCCCTGCGCGCCGTCAACGAGAATGAGCTTCGGATTCTTCAGCGGATCGGCGTTCGCCATTCCGATGAACGTCGAAAACTCCTGCGTCGTGTTCGACATCCCGATCGAAAGGAGCACGATCTTGCCGTGCGGAACGATGAGGCCCTTCGCGTTCCGCGGCCGAACGCCGAACGACTGGATAATGCCGGCCGCTTCGTGCGCGGTCGGACGGACGTTGCTGCCACCTGGATAGAGTCCGCCCTGAAAGCCCAGATAGTTCGCCGCACCGAGCTGTGTCAGCGGCGTAAGGCCGGTTGATGTGTTGCTGCAAATCGCGGCGGAAACCGGCAGCGTAGCTGAAAAAGCAATCGCGGACAGCAGTAGGATCGCGAGAAATCGCTTCATAAAAATCCTCCGGAAAAAACGAATCCGACATCCGTTTAGACAAATGGAATTTCGGTTTGGTCTGGAATTTTGAAGCGGTGGCTGCCGGTCAGGCGGCTCACGAGGCTAACCTTGTGGATTGGAAGTTACGGATTCAGAAGGACGAAAAGCCGGTCCGCCCAGTCCGATCCTGCGGTTCTGAGCAGTTCGTATTGAATCAGCGCCGCATCGCGGTCGCCGGCTTTGAGATAGGCGCGGCCGAGGTTGTAACGGGCCTTGTCGAAGTCGGGATTGTAACCGATAGCCGAATTGAAGGCGTCGATGCTGTCCTGCCCCCGGCCCGATTCGAGATAACACTCGCCGAGGTAATTGTATGTTTTGGCGTCCGGTTTGTACGTCTTGAGCTGTTCGAACGCGCCGACCGCATCGGCGAAGCGCTTTTGTTTGAAGAGTGCGAGTCCAAGCTGCTCGTAAACGGCCGCGTAGTCGGGTTTGACGGCGACCGCGCGGCGGTACGCGAGAATTTCTTCTTCCGGACGGTTCAGTTTGCCGAGGCTTAGTCCGTATGCGAATTGCGCGTCGGCGTTGCCGGCATCGAGCCGCGTTGCCGTGCGGTATGCCTCGGCCGCATCTTTGAACTCCTTCATCGCGTAGCTCGAGGCGCCGATATTGACGTAAACTTCCGCCCACTCAGGCCGGAGTTTTGCCGCCTGTCTTGAAGCCCGCAGCGACTCGGCGTGACGGCCGATCATTCCATAGCAAAATCCGACCTGATACCAGGCCTCGGCATAGTTCGGATCAGTTTCAGCGGCTTTTTCAAAAAGCGGCGCGGCGCGCGCGTAGTCGTCCCGCGACAGTTGCGCGAGTCCCTGCGAGTAGAGTCGTTCGGCGGCGGCGCGCTTGGATTTCTGGGTCTCGCTGTTGAGCGTCGCGAATGTCTGAAGTTCGCCGACGCGGAGCAATGATATGCGTTCGCTTGGGACGGCGAAGTTCAAACTCTGGCCCTCGGCGGCCTGAAGCGTCGCGACGCCGATCACCTGGCCGAGCATATTCACCACCGGACTTCCCGACGAACCGGGCGAGATCGGCGCGGTGATCTGAATGATCTTTCCGTATCCCGAAATCTCGCGTACCGCGGAGACGATGCCGTTCGACACCGAGCCCTCGAGTCCGAACGGATTGCCGATGACGACGATCGACTCACCCTCGAGCGGGACCTTTCGCACGACCGGAAGAGGAATCGCGAATTCCTTCGGGACATCGACTTGAAGAAGCGCCAGGTCTCCCTCGCCATCGACCGCGAGGACGCCCTTTACCGGATATTTCCGGCCGTTGAAAAGATGGATCTCGGCGCGTGCGGTTTTTTCGATGACGTGTTTGTTGGTGATGATTTTGTCGGCGGCGACAAAGAAACCGGAACCGCGAGAGACGACGTTGCCGCGCGAGTCAAAGGTCTCGATGGCGACGGCTGACGGCTTGATCCGTTTGACAAGTTCAGGGAGATAATCCTGCGCAAAATGCGTGGTTGCCGAAAACAGCAACACGACGAACCCTGCAAAAATGATCGCCCGATACTTCATCAAAAAATCTGCGCCTTCGCTAACTTACTAACCCCGCAGTGAGTTGAGCCGGTCCGCAACCTCGTCGATCCGAACTTCGGTCAGTTCTTTCGAAGCGCGGCTGACGATCTCGACGATACCTTCGTCGGCGCGTTTGCCGATGTTGACGCGGAACGGAAATCCGATCAGGTCCGCATCCTTGAACTTGACCCCGGCACGCTCGTCGCGATCGTCGAGCAAAACGTCGAAGCCGTCACGCGTCAGTTCACGATAAAGCCGCGTTCCAAGTTCCAAAAGTCTTTCGTCGCGGACGTTGGTGACCGTCAAAACAACATCGAACGGCGCCGTCGCGGGTGACCAGATTATACCATCGGCATCGTGGTTCTGTTCAATTACCGACGCCATAATGCGCTCGACGCCGATCCCGTAGCTGCCCATTACGAGCGGCACGGCCTTGCCGTTCTCGTCGAGCACGTTGGCACCCATCGACAGCGAGTATTTCGTTCCGAGCTTGAAGATATGGCCGATCTCGAGCGACTTGGCGACCTCGAGAACGCCGTTGTCGCACTGCGGGCAGCCCTCGCCGGAACCGACCAGGCGCAGATCGGCCCATTGATCGACCGGGATGTCGCGTTCGGGACCGACGCCGCGCAGATGATGGTCGTCTAGGTTCGCTCCCGTAGTCATATTCTTCCGTCCGCGAAGCGCAATGTCGGCGACGATCGTCGCGGTTTTTCCGCGTTCCGCGGCATTCTGCCGCGCATTGACCGCGCCGAGGCTGCCGGCGTGCGCGCCGAGAAGGCCGAAAATCTCGTCGTCGACGGCCGGCCGGATCTCGTTCGCGCCGAGGGCGTCCTGAAGTTTTGTTTCCTGGAGCGGGTGGTCGCCGCGCAACAGAGCGATCACGAAACTCTCGGTTCCGCCGGAATTTGCGACGTAGATCAGCGACTTTATCTGTCTCTCGGCAACGGCGCCACCGTCAAAGACCGCAAGCTGATCGATCGTCCGCACGCCCGGCGTCGGAAACTGCTCCGGCGTTTCGGGGCCCGCATCGTCCTCGACCGCCGCGAGCCGCGAGGTCGCCTTTTCGACATTCGCCGCGTAGCCGCAGTCCCCGCAAACCGCGATCAGGTCCTCGCCGGCGTCGGTCCGGACCATAAATTCGGTCGACGCCGATCCGCCCATCGCGCCCGACGACGCCTCGACCATCACGAACCGCAGGCCGCAGCGCGAAAAGATCCTTTTGTAGGCTTCGCGGTGCTTTTCGAACGATTCGTCGAGCCCGGCCGCGTTCAGATCGAACGAGTACGAGTCCTTCATCGTAAACTGGCGGACGCGCAGCAGTCCCGATTTCGGACGCGCTTCATCGCGAAACTTCGTTTGGATCTGATACCAGATCTGCGGCAATTGCTTGTAGCTGCGCAATTCGTTGCGGGCGATCGCCGTAAAGACCTCCTCGTGGGTCATCCCGAGACAAAGATCGGCGCCCTTGCGGTCCTTGAGGCGGAACATATTGTCGCCCATCAGGTCCCAGCGCCCGGTCTCGTCCCAGATCTCGCGCGGATTTAGCGCCGGAAGAAGAAATTCCTGCGCGCCGATCGCCGCCATTTCCTCGCGAACGATGGCGCTGATCTTGCCGAGGACGATCTGCGCGAGCGGCAGATACGAGTAAATGCCGGCGGCGAGCTGCCGGATCATTCCGGCGCGCAAAAGCAAACGGTGCGAGGCGCACTCGGCGTCCGCGGGCGTTTCTTTAAGAGTCGGTATAAAAAGGTTTGACCAAAACAAATTGTTAATTCGGAATCTGGATTTCGGATTTCGGATTGCCGGCAGCCGATGTCACCAATTGTATGCTGACGCCGACGAATAACAAAACTAGTTGCCGCGGTCGGTCGGATTCACGTTCAAGGTTAAAGTTCCGGATTCTAGGTTCAGGATTCAAGGAATAGCGTTCAAAAAAATCCAAAATCCAAAATCAATGCTGTCCCGATCGTTTTCCAATGATTCTCAGAGTGCCGAAAATCATTGGCTGAGAACCAATCGAACCGGAACATCGCCCCGGGCATTTGCAGGATGAGAATAGAGATGATTCCGACACAGCCCGCGAAAAAACTCCGCGTCGCCGGAAACGCGCATCAAATTCTCCGAAATAATGCCACCATCGTTTCGCGCTTTTTCCTCAAGAAATCCTAACTCGTTGAATCTACTACCATGAGAGCCCTTTGAGATTTTCTTTGAGAATTTTTTGAGCGATTGTTTGAAGACAAACCAAGCACTGTGCGACTACGATCTCGCACAGCCCAAAATCGCGATCCGCGCGACGGTGAATTGTTTCTTATCGATTTACCGAAACGCCGGTCGAAATGACCGCGCGGCCGCATTGATTTTAAGAAACTCCGGGAGAGAGCTATGCGTAATTTGAGAAATTTGTCCATTCGGTTTTTGTTTGCGAGTCTGTTTTGTTTGACATTTGCCGCAGCCGCGCAGGCGGCTACTTTTACGGTCAATTCAGTCGGCGACGACTCAGACTTCAATATCGGCGACGGCATCTGCCAAACGCGGCCGCAGGTCTTGGAATGCACGCTTCGCGCGGCGATTCAGGAAAGTGGCGCCGCCATGGGCGTCGGTCACACCATCGAATTTGCAATTCCCGGCGCAGGCGTCAAGACGATCAGTCCGCTGCGTTCTTACGGTGCTTTGGTCCGGGCTTTGACCATCGACGGCCGGAGCCAGGGCGGAAACGGTTACAACGGGCCGCCGCTGATCGAAATAAACGGCAATCTTGCGGGCGCTGCAAGCGGTTTTATCATTGACGGCAACGGTACGGACATCACGATCAGGGGGTTGATTATCAACCGCTTCGATCATTATGGAATCAGTATTCTGGGCGGCCAAAGGGTTACCGTCAAAGGATGTTACATCGGAACGGATTCAACCGGGACGATCAGGCGGCGAAACGCGTGGGGCGGTATCAGCGCGACAGGGAGCGGCCACGTGTTCGGCGGGAATTCAGCGCCGGAACGGAACATTATCTCGGGCAACGGCGGTTCCGGAATCGAAACGGAGCGCGATACTCAGATACTCGGCAACTACATCGGCACCGACGTCACCGGAGCCGTGGAGATTGGAAACGACGGTCCGGGGATTAAGATCAAAGGCGAATCGAACACGATTGGCGGCAACGGGCCGGGTGAAGGCAATCTGATTTCGGGGAACGAGGAAGGAATTTATATTCAGCCGAGCTTTTCGGTTGACGGCCCGGTGGCGGCAAACAACAATATTATCACCGGAAACCTAATCGGCACCGCGGCCGACGGTTCAACCGAAATTGGAAACAGCGGCGACGGTATCTTCATTTGGGATGGTCAAACCGGAACTGCCGAATCCAACCGAATCGGCGGTATCGCATCCGGCGCCGGAAACGTCATCGCCTTTTCCGGCGGTGCCGGAATCTTAATTCGGGGGAACGCCTCGAAGCGCAATAAGATTCTTCGAAACTCGATCTATTCGAACGGATCTCTCGGCATCGATCTTGCGCAAGTAAATGGTACGCGGGGCGTAACAGAAAACGACCCTGCTGATAGCGATACCGGAGCGAACGATTTTCAGAATTTTCCGGTTCTGACTTCCGCGGTCACCGACAACGGCGCGACGACGATCAATGGCACGCTGACGGTTTTCCCCAGAGTCCCCATAGATACATATTCGATCGAGTTATTCTCAAATCCGTCGTGCGATGCCACAGGAAATGGCGAGGGAAAAGTGCTTCTCGGATCGACGACCGCATCTGATCCTACGATCGCCAATTTTTCTTTCACGACTCCGAGTGCCGTCCAATTCGGACGGTTCATTACGGCAACCGCTACCAGTGACACAACCGGCGATTCCTCCGAGTTCTCACAATGTATCCAGGTTGTCCGCGCGAATTCGTTTATCGTCACCAATACAAACGATTCCGGACCGGGAAGCCTCCGAAAGGCGATAGGCGATGCGAATCTGATCCTCGGGCTCGACACGATCACTTTCGACATTCCGGCGTCCGGAGTCCAGACGATCAATCTGCTCTCGGCGCTTCCGGAAATTACCGATCCGGTCATCATCGACGGCTCGTCGCAGCCAGGATTCTCCGGCGTTCCGCTCATCGAACTCAACGGCGTGGCGGCGGGTACGGGCACGACCGGATTGCGGATTAGCAGCGGCGAAAGCACGATCAGGAGCTTGACGGTCAATCGGTTTCAAGCCAGCGGAATTGAGCTGCTTTCGGGCAACAGCACCGTCGTCGGCTGTTATATCGGAACCGATTCTACCGGAACGGTCGACCTCGGCAACGGCGGCAACGGAATTCGTCTCGACAATTCAACGGCCAACCGCATCGGCGGTTCTTCAGTCTCCGATCGCAACGTAATTTCCGGTAACAACGCCGACGGCATCCTCGTTTTTGGCAAGGGTTCCGCTGATAACGAGATCGTCGGTAATTTTATCGGCACAGACGTGACCGGCACCGCCGATCTCGGCAACACCGGCGACGGTATCGACATCGACGAAGGTTTGTTAACAATTATCGGCGGTTCGACGCCGGACGTCGGAAATCTGATTTCCGGAAATGACGGCAACGGCATTCGGATTTCGAGTTCTTTCCGTAACTATGCCGGATACAACAAGATCGGGACCGATGTCACCGGTCTGCTCGATCTTGGCAACACGCTCGACGGCGTCCAACTTGGCTTTAATGCCAACAACAATAGGATCGGCGGTCCGACGGGCGGCAATACGATCGCCTTCAACGCCGACGGCGTCAATGTTTTCCAGAACGGATCCGGCAACGAAATTCGCGGAAACTCGATTTTCGGCAACAACAATCTCGGAATCGATCTCGCGCCGAACGGAAAAACCCCCAACGACGTCGGCGATGCCGATACGGGGGCGAACGATCTGCAAAACTTTCCCGAGATTACGAGTGCCCAGAACCTTTTTAACAGCGGCCGGATCGACGGGACGCTCAACAGCACGCCCCAAACCGAATTCACGCTCGATTTTTATGCGAACGGCGCCTGCGATCCTTCCGGAAACGGCGAAGGTCGGGTTTATCTGGGTTCTAAGCGCGTTACGTCCAACAACAACGGCGATACGGCGTTCAATTTCATTTCGACCGTCGAACTCCCGATCGGCACTCCCGTGACGGCGACGGCCACGACGCAGCTTGCACCGAAAAACACTTCCGAATTTTCGCCCTGCGTGACGGTTACCGAAGGGCCCGGAACTATTACTTTTTCAGCGGCAACCGACATGGTTAACGAAGGCGACGGAACGAGAATCGTTGTCGTCAAACGGCTTGGCGGTGCCGCAGGCGACATCACCGTTGATTATTCGACGTCAGACGGAACGGCTTCAACGCCTTCGGACTACGCGCTGACTGCCGGAACGTTGACTTTCCTGAACGGCGAAACGAGAAAAACTTTCGACGTTCCGATCGTCGACGATCCGACGGACGAAAACGATGAAACGATCAATCTGACGCTCAGCAACCCGACTTCGGGAGTTTCGCTGACGCCGAATCCAACGTCGGTTCTGACGATTATCGACAATGATGCGCCGCCGACGCTTTCCGTCGCGGATGCAGCGCTTCTCGAAGGAAATATCGGTTCGGCGCAGATCGTCCTGGCCGTCCAGCTCTCAAACGCGAGTACTTTTCCGGTAACCGTGGATTTTGCCACCGCGAACGGCACGGCGACCGCGAATCAGGATTATCTGCCCTCTAACGGACAACTCAGTTTCGCGCCGGGTGAAACGTCGAAAACGGTCGCGGTGACGGTTCTCGGCGATTTGACCGTTGAGCTCGACGAGACATTTTCGGTCAATCTTTCAAATCCCGTCAACGCGACAATTCTGGACGGGCAGGGCATCGCGACGATCACGGACGACGACAATCCGGGAAGATTTTCGTTCAGTTTGGCGCCGTATTCCGGCGTCGAAAACACGACCGTGACCATTACCGTAACGCGTTCAAACGGCACGGCCGGCACGGTCGCGGTCGATTACGCAACAAACGGCGGCAGCGCGGTTCCGTTTACCGATTACAATCCGGTTTCCGGAAATCTGGTCTTTGCCGACGGTGAAACGTCGAAAACATTCCCCGTCGAATTATTAGAGGATTCACAGATCGAACCGACGGAGAGCTTCAATGTCGTGCTTTCGAATCCCGTCGGAGGCGCAACGCTCGGCGTGCCGTCGGTCGCGCCGGTGAATATTCTAGACAACGATTCGGGAACGCTTCTTTCGATCAGCGGAACAGTGAAACTGGCAGACAATTCGCCGGTTGCCAATGTTTCGGTCGCTTTGCAGGGCGATGCATCGGGCTCGGTTTTGACAGATAATCTCGGACAGTTTTCGTTCACAAATCTCGCACCGAACGGAACATATTCCGTCACGCCGGCGGCGATCGGTTACACGTTTTCGCCGATCAGCCGTGAATACGCAAATCTTTCGGCCGACGTGACGAGCGCCAACTTCACGGCGACCGCCGCGCCATCGCGGCAGCTTCGAATCATCGGCGGCAGCTCGGCGCCCGGTCAGGATATTTCAGTCAATGTCGAACTCGTTGCGCAGGGCGACGAAAACTCGGTCGGGTTTACGCTGAATTTTGATCCGGCGATCCTCGCGAATCCCGTGGCGACGGCCGGCGCGGACGCTTCCGGCGCGATTCTGACGCTGAATGCGTTGCAATACGGCAAACTCGGTGTCCTGCTGGCGTTGCCGGCGGGCACCAGTTTTCCGGCCGGAACGCGGCAGATTCTGACGGTTACATTCAATGCATTACCGACCGCGGCGTACAATTCGCCGATCACGTTTGGCGATCTTCCGATCGCGCGGCAGGTCGTCAATACAAACGCCGATCCGCTTCCGACGACGTATATCGACGGCGCCGTGACGTTTGCTCAGGGTTACGAATCAGACGTCGCGCCGCGCCCGACGGGAAGCAATAACGGTTCGGTTTCGATTGCGGATTTCACCCAGGTCGGGCGCTTCGTCGCCGGACTCGACACGCTGAATCCGAATTTCAACGAGTTTCAGCGCGCCGATTCGGCTCCGCGTGTCTCGCGCGGCGACGGCGTTCTGACGGTTTCCGACTATACGCAGGCCGGACGTTACGCCGCCGGTATCGATCCGGTCGTGCCGTCGGGCGGACAACCGTTTGCGAGTTTGACGGGCGGTCTTCTAACGACCGAAAGAACCGCTAAAGCGTTTGCGGTTCCAACCGGAGTTCGGATCGTCAGTGCGACCGGCGGGATCAATTCACAAGTTGTCGTCGCGGTCGAAACCGACGCGCAGGGCGGTGAAAACGGATTTGGGTTTTCGGTGAATTATGATCCGACGAAACTCGCAAATCCGTTCGTGACGGTCGGAAACGGTGTGCCGGGTTCGACGCTGATTCCGAACACGCTCCAGCCGGGAAGAGTCGGCGTCGTTCTCGGGCTGCCGTTCGGCGTTGGATTAACGGCCGGCACGAAACAACTGGTAGAGATCAGATTCGACGTCCGCGCCGGTGCCGCAACCGGAGAATCACCGTTGGTTCTGAGCGATTCGCCGGTTGCGCGGGAAGTTTCGGACGTTGATGCAAACGTGCTGCCGTCGACATTCCAGGACGGTATGGTGAATATCATCATCCCGACGGCCGCTTCAGTTCAGGTCGGCGGACGAGTTATGACGAACGGCGGCCGCGGTCTTGCAAATGCAGGGGTTTTACTGACGGACGCGTCAGGTACGACGCGGACGGCGCGGACGAGTTCCTTCGGGTATTACCGTTTCGACGAGGTTGCAGTCGGACAAACCGTTTTCGTCAGAATCGTGTCGAAAGAAACTATTTTCGCACCGCGATTCGTTTCGGTTACCGATGCCATCAACGATCTGGACTTCGTCGAAGAACCGTGAGTTTAGTGAAAAGAGCCAGAAGCAAATTGCAGAATTGCGGGGTGGTTCGTTCCCTGCAGAAAGGTTCAAAATTCAAGGCTCAAGATTCAAAAAAATCCAAAATCCAAAATCCAAAATCCAAAATCTAAAATCGAACCCCGTTCCCGTCGAGCGCCGTGTAGACGTCGTCGGTATAGAGGCCGAGCCATTTGTCGGCGTCGGGGGTCTTGAAAAGGTCGTTGTAAACGGCTGAATTGAACCGTTCAAGGTCGAGTTTGCGGTCGTTGTTGAGACGCTGGAGCAGTTGCATATGCAGCAAAAAGTCGTTGCGGGTCGTGTCGAGCGCGACATAGACGGCGAGTTTCGCGATCATACTCTTGAACTGCGTCTCGTTCAGTCCGCGGTTTTGGCGTCTGACGAAGGCGAGACTCGATTCGTCGAACTTCGCGTCACCGGCATAGATCGCGGCAAGTTTTTTCCAGTCGTCCGATGGAATTTGCGGTTCAAAGCGCGAAAAATTGTCGTCCAGATCGCTCAGGATCGAGACCTCGGTCACCATCTTTGTGACCGCGATCGGTGCGACCTCGATCGCCCTTTCGCCCGCCGGCTGTGTTTCCTTGAGTGTCACGCCGGCCTTTTCGATCGCCTGCACCCGTTTTGCCCGCAGCGCGAAAAACTGTGAACGGCGATAACCGTTAAGCGTCGACGCCCGTTGCGGAGCCGCAAGATTCGCGATCCGCGCCGACAAGTCGCGCGCTTTCGTCAGATATCCGAGAAACGCCCGGGGATCGTAAAGACCTGGAAGCGCGTCGATCACCTCGCCGTTAGGCGAGAGGATGTAATGGATGCTGTTCCCGGTGAGCGTGCGCTCGATCTTGCGGCCGTCGCCGAAATCGATCGTCACCTTCGGCGCGGGCCGCACCGACTTCCAATGAAGGACGTAGTTTTCGCGAAGATAACTCGCGATCGCCGTGTTCGAGTAGAGCAACGCGCGGAAGAACCGCGAGTTGGCGCAGCTGAATTCTTCATTGAGGTTTCCGAGTAGCCGCAACGACAGGACCGACTTGCCCGTACGCTTTGCTTCCGCGAGCGCCGGGGCGAGATCGGTATGCCAGAAAAGCCGTGCCGCGTACGAGTCTTTCTGCATCGCGACCGAGTCGAGCGCCGCGGCGATGCGCTTCCAGTCCTCACTGTCGTCATTGGTCCGGACAAAATCAGCGATCTCCCGCGAGTAGCCTTCGAAGAGCGCGTCGAGGCCGTCGGCACCCATTGCGCGTAGTCCGGCGATGGCGTCGGCGCGTTGCGCTTCGTTCGTCGAAACGGCATCGCGCACGAGTTCCGCTCGCGAGTCCGAATATGCGTTAAATGCCGATCCCGCGACGAAGACGATCGCCAAAAGTGAACCGAAGACTCTCAATCTCATAGCAAAAACTCCACCAACTCCAACATAGAACGTCGAAGGCTTGGAGGTTTTGCGTTCGATGCGGGTTGCCCCGCGGAAAAAACGGGATCAAAGGCCAAACGGGATGACGTACAGCGCCACCGCGAGAAAATGCAGGAAACTGCCGGACATAACAAAGACGTGCCAGATCGCGTGATGGTGACGAAGGCCCTTCCAGGAATAAAATATGACGCCGACGGAATACGCGATGCCGCCGAGCACCACCAGCGCGATCGCCGGGAACCCGAGCTTTGAAAATAGGGGTTCGACGGCGATGACGCCGACCCAGCCCATCACCAGGTACGAGATCACTGAGGCAGACCGGAACCGTTTGCGGAAAAAGACCTTGCTGAGAACGCCGAGAATCGCAAACGCCCAAACGAACGCGAAGAGTCCGAACCCGATGCCGGAACGAAGGACAACAAGAGTGAAAGGTGTATATGAACCGGCGATCAACAGATAGATGCAGCAATGGTCGACGATCTGGAGCGCCGTCTTCTGTTCCGGCGAGGTCGCGCTGTGATATAGAGTCGACGCGGCGTAGAGAACCACGAGTGACGAGCCGTAGACAACACTGCTCAGGATGTACCAAAAATCTCCGAATATCACCGAGAACGTGACGAGCGCCGCGAGTCCGCAAAGGCTCAGCAACAATCCGACTCCGTGAGTTATCGTATTCGCGAATTCTTCAACCGTTAATTCTTTGAGTCTTGCCTTGACCATAATTCTTGACCGCGCACGAGTCCGGTGCGTTGGACGTGCCGTGAACATCATACGCTAGGGGAAGCAGAACGATCGTAATGGTTTTGTAAGATCTTCGCAAACGGAACGCGAAAGTGTCAGATGCGGCTGATGAAATCCTCTACATCGGCGAAGGACTCGGGATAAAGCTCGGCCGGGAAGCGCCGGCGAATATCGTCGTTGTCAAAAATGCGTCCGCCGAGGATGACCGGGATTTTCAGCTTTGTCACTTGGTCGCGGAACTGCTTGTAGTCACGGGCGAGGCGGTCGAGATCGCCGAGAAACGAGACCGATATGCAGACCGCTTCCGGAGAATGGTAGTTGACCTCTTCCGCGAGTGAGTACAATGGCGTATTCGCGCCGAAGTTCATCACTTCCCAACCGCTATTTTCAAGCACGATCTGCGAAAGGTGCGTCGGAAGTTCGTGAAAGTCGCCTTCAAGTGCGCAGCAAAACGCAAGTTCGCCGGTTATTTTCGGTACCGGCAGAGTGTTCCGCAGTTTATTGACGGCCGCGTGCGCGGCGCGCGTCGCAAGGTGCTCCTGAGCGACGGTCAATTCTCCCTTGACCCAGAGTTCGCCTATCTGACGCATCGCCGGGCTGATCAGATCGTCGAATATCCGCACCAGATCCGTGCCGTTCAAAAAAGCTTTGATCAGCAGATTCGCGGCCTGCTCTTCGCTGCCCACCACCAGGGAGTCGAACAGGCAGGTTGCGGAGCCGGGTTTGCGGCGGCGCGCGGGTGAAAAGAGGGATTCGTCACCGTGCGTTTGTTTCAGTCCAAGTCCCTGCTCGCGCTGAAATCGGGCGATCTCTTCGGCCCGAAAACGACGATGGCCGCCGTTCGTTCGTTCGGAACGGAGCAGCCCGGATTCCTCCCAACGCTTGACCGTCGCGTCGCTGACGCGGCAGAGTCGCGCGACCTCTTTAGTTGTTAGACATTTAAGATCCGTCATTCGATTCCCCAAAAAACTACGCGGACGGCTCGTCGAAAACAGCATTGCAGAAGCGCGCCAAATCCACCTGAAAAGTTTAACAAAAACGCTCAATTCGCACAAACATGAAATCGACAAAATCATTAGCAAACGCGTTAATGCAGGAAAAATGAAATTTTTGTGCAATCGGACTTGACAGGCTCTGAGCGATTTGGCTAAGATTGAAATCGCTCAAACCGCTCACGCGGCATGGGACAAAATTAAACGAGTAAGGGGAAGAAACTTTTATGAAAAATCTTGGAATCAAATTTTTTGGCATCGCCGCAGTGGCGGTGCTCGTTTTCTCGGCTCTTTCGGTTTCCGCACAGGGAGACAAAAAGAAGATGGAGAAAAAGGACATCGTTGACACCGCCGTCGCCGCGGGTCAGTTCACGATCCTGGCGAAGGCTCTCCAGGCCGCGGGCCTCGTCGAAGCGTTGAAAGCGCCGGGCAAGTTCACGGTTTTCGCGCCGACCGACGAAGCGTTTGGAAAACTGCCTGCAGGCACGCTCGAAATGCTTCTGCAACCGGAAAACAAGGAAAAGCTGAAGGCAATTCTGCTTTACCACGTTGTCAGCGGTAAGGTCGCGGCGAAGGACGTCACGAAACTCAATGGTCAGGACGTGAAGACGCTTCAGGGCGGAACGCTTCGGGTCAACACGATGAACGGCGTGATGGTCAACAGTTCAACCGTTACGACGGCAGACGTTTGGGCGTCGAACGGTGTCATTCACGTGATCGACACGGTTCTGCTCCCGAACTAGCATCGGGAACTTCGGCAAGTGTTCTCAGGTGTGAAACACTGATCGGTTCGCGTTATGGTCAAGGATTCGACAGTTGCATCGGATTTCAGACTCGAGTTCGTCGAGCACGCGGCGTATCTTTACGCGTACGTTGACGGTTTGAAGGATAGCTCTGATATCCGCAAGCGATACTGGAGTGAAGTGTTTGGGGAATCGCAACGGCGTAACCGCGCCCGGCTGTTGGTCGAAGAGAATCTGGTTGAAAACATAACCGCGGCTGAAGTTTATGAGGTCGCGAAATATGTTGCGGAGACGGCTCCGTCGGGCACAAAGCTGGCGTTCGTCGACCGGCGGCCCGACCATCAGGAGTTGAACCGCTTCGGCAACCTCGTCGCCAACAATCGCGGGCTTGATTCCCAGGTATTCGATACGCTGCAGGACGCCGAGAACTGGCTCCTCGGAGGTTAGTTTCCGGACCTGAGAACACTTGTCGGAATTCGGAAAGGTTAATTGTCAAGGACTAGAACGATCAAAGGGTAGGTTAACGAACAAGGGAAGGTTTCATTCGAAGGGCAGAAAAACGTCGCCGATCAATCGGTGGCGTTTTCTCGTTTGCGGTCGCACTTTGCGCCCGACCCGGAAACGTTTACAATTCATTCTTAACAAACCTTAAGGAAAAAAGATGAAGATTGCGATCGGTGCGGACCACGCCGGCTACGAAGAAAAAGAACGGCTAAAGCAAACTCTCGACGAGATCGGAGTCGAATATGAGGACGTCGGCACCTATTCGACCGAATCCGTGGATTATCCGGATTTTGCCCGGAAGGTCGGTGAACTCGTCGGGTCGGGAGCGGTCGAACGCGGCATCTTGGTTTGCGGTTCGGGAATCGGCGTCGCGATCGCTGCGAACAAAGTCGACGGCGTTCGTGCGGCTCAGGCGTGGAACGAAGAGACCGCGCGCCTTTCGCGGCAGCACAACGACGCCAACGTTCTGACGATCGGCGCCCGCGTGATCCCCGAAGACGAGATCCCGAAGATAGTCAAAGCCTGGTTCGCCGCCGACTTTGAGGGCGGCCGGCACGCCGGCCGGGTGCGGAAAATCCACGATCTGGAGAAATAGCGCAACGCCGGGGCGTATTTGCCCGGTGCGCGGACGTTATGCTCATCGTTCTTGTTCCGCTCTTCTTTTTTCTGCTTTGGCTTTACCTGTTTGAACGCGCCGGCCGCGCCGAGATCCGGCTTTCTTTCGTCAAGACCCTCGTCCTCGGATTTGTCGTGGTAACGTTCGCGACGGAATTCTTCTCGCTCTTCGGACTACTCAACGTATATACATTTGGAGGTTTCTGGCTCGCGGGCTCGGTGCTGCTGGCGGCAGTTGTGTCGGGTCACCTCAGACAGACGGCGCTCACGTTTTGGGAAAGGATGATCTCCCAACTCAAAAGCGCGCCTTATCTTGTGACGGCCGGCGTTGGCGTGCTCCTGCTGATCATTTTCGTGATCGCCGTCGCATCTCCTCCGAACACGTATGACTCGCAGACATACCATCTCGCGCGGGTCGCGCATTGGACCCAAAACGGTTCGGTCGCGCATTACCCGACCGCGATCCTGCGCCAGTTGTACCAGCCGCCGCTGGCCGAATTCGCCGCGCTCCATCTGCAGATTCTCAGCGGCGGCGACCACGTTGCGAACATTGTCCAGTGGGTTTCGCTGATCGGGTGCGCCGCGGCGGCGTCGCTGATCGCCCGGGAACTCGGCCTCGAACTGAAGATGCAGGCGTTTGCCGCCGCGCTCGTGGTGACCCTTCCGGGCGCGATCGTTCAAGGGTCGAGCACGCAGAATGATCTCGTCGCCTCGTTGCTGACGCTCGCGTTCTTTTTGTTCTTCCTGCTTTCGGTCAGATCGGACGATCCCGGATTCGGATACTTATGGACCGGGGCGGCGCTCGGTCTCGCGCTGCTGACCAAAGGAACTTCCTATCTGTACTGTTTTCCGGTCGGCGCATTCTTCTCGGTCGTCCATTTCTTTACGTTGACGGACGGAGCGTCGAGAATTCGGTTTGGGCGCCGTGTGGCGATCGTCATCGTCATCGCGCTCGCACTCAACTTCGGACATTTCGCGAGAAACTTCTCCTTGTTCGGAACGCCGGTTACCTCGGGCGACGACGAGGTGCGGAATAAGAACGTCACGGCGCAGATGGTGCTCGCCAACGCCGCCAGAAACTATGCCGTCAATCTCGGAACGAGCTCCGTAACGCTCAGGAATGCGATCGAGGGCGCGATGAAGCGAGTCTTCGGCGCCGAACTCAAAAATCCGAACTCGACGTGGCTCGACAATGAGTTCAAGGTCGAGTTTTCGGCGCACGAGGATCTCGCGGGGAACTTTCTGCACATCGTCCTCGTGACGCTCGCCCTGTTCTTGGCCTTCTTTGCAGTTCGTCGTGCGCGAGACGGTTCCGGAGTCATCGTTGCCGGGCTGGCGTTTACGGTCGTCTTCGGGTTCTTCCTCTTTTCCGCTTTGCTGAAATGGCAGATCTGGTCGGCGCGCCTGCAGTTGCCGCTGTTGATGCTCGGGTCGGTGCTCGTGGCCTATACGGTCGCCAAGCTCCTGCCCCGCGCGGCGTATGTTCTGCTCGCGTTGGCCTTCGCTTCCGCGATCCCGTTCTTGTTATTCGCCGCGCCGCGCCGGGTTCTTGGAGACAATGGGAGATTCGTGCTGTTTGACGGAGAACGCCGCCATAAATTGTTCAAGAATCTGCCCGACGCGGAACCGCTTTACTCAGCGGCGGCCGAAGCCATCAAACAGCAGCCGGTCGCGCCCGAAGCGGTCGGATTGCACATCGACTACAACGATTTTGACTATCCGCTCTGGGGTTTGCTCAAAGATGATCCGCGTTCACCGCCACTGATCTTCCATGTCGGTGTGACCAACGTCTCGAAGCGTTTGGCCGGATCGCGCCCGGCGCCGGAATTCGTGATCTCGACGCTCACCGGGACCTCGATGGACGGCGTCCAATACCGCGAGATATGGAAGAATGACGTCGTCCGCGTTTTGCGGCGCGTCGATGATGCGGATCGGCAATGAATTTGCGGCTTTTTCGTTGTCTCGGACGCGCGACCGATGGGCGAGACCCCTGCTTTCCATGGCAACGCGACGGGGGGGGCGAGGATTTGATTTGTCGGTTTTAACAATTCGCCCGATCAACGCTAAACTTAGATATATTTCAATTTTACTTGAAGGTAACGAGGTTAAGATGAACAAGTTATTCAATGCGAAACTCGCCGATGTCGATCCGATCGTCGCGGAGGCGATCGAAAACGAAAACAATCGTCAGTCGAGCGGTTTGGAGCTGATCGCCTCTGAAAACTTTGTCTCGGAAGCGGTACTCGAAGCGATGGGTTCGGTCTTCACGAACAAATATGCCGAAGGCTATCCGCGAAAGCGCTACTACGGCGGGTGCGAGTTTTCGGACGTTGTCGAGCAACTCGCGATCGACCGCGCGAAAGAGATCTTCGGGGCGGACCACGCCAACGTGCAGCCGCATTCGGGAGCGCAGGCAAATATGGCGGTCTTTCTCGCGGCGTTGAACCACGGCGACACCATCCTCGGAATGAGCCTCGCGCACGGCGGACATCTCACCCACGGTCACCCGATGAACTTTTCGGGCATCAATTTCAAGGTCGAAGACTACGGCGTGACGCGCGAAACGGAGACCATCGACTACGACGAACTTCAGCGAAAGGCAGAAGAGACGAAACCCAAAATGATCATTTGCGGCGCGTCGGCCTATCCGCGGATCATCGATTTTGCGCGCATTGGCGAGATCGCGAGGTCGGTCGGCGCGGTGGTGATGGCCGACATCGCGCACATCGCCGGGCTCGTCGCCGCCGGGCTTCACCCGTCGCCGGTTCCGCACTGCGAATTCGTCACGACGACCACCCATAAAACGCTGCGCGGTCCGCGCGGCGGTCTGATCCTGTGCCGCGAGGAATTCGCGAAAGCGATCGACAAGGCAGTATTTCCGGGCGTGCAGGGCGGTCCGCTGATTCATATCATTTCGGCCAAGGCGGTCGCGTTCGGCGAGGCGCTGCGCGACGATTTCGCCGGATACCAGCAGCAGGTCATCGCCAACGCGAAAGCTCTGGCCGATGAGTTGGCGGAGCATGGATTGCGGATCGTCTCCGGCGGAACGGACAATCACCTGATGCTCGTCGATGTCTTTATGGACGGCAAGGGAATTACCGGGAAAGTTGCCGAAAAGGCGCTCGGGGACGTCCATATCACGGTCAACAAGAACACCATCCCGTTCGACACGAATTCGCCATTCGTCGCCTCGGGCGTTCGTCTCGGAACTCCGGCGCTGACGACGCGCGGTATGCTTGAGGACGATATGCGGCGCATCGCGAAGATGATCGCCGATGTCGTCCACGAACCGGAATCGGAAACGGTCAAGGATCGTGTCCGTCAGGAAGTTCTCGATCTGACGCAGCATTTTCCGTTGTATTGAGATGGTAGACGGTAGACGGTAGACGGTAGACTGTCGAAATGTTTTGTCCGGTAAACGTTGGAAGGTTCTTTTTACACATTGGAATGAGAACGGCGTTGAAAGAACTGACCACCGACCACTGACCACCGACCACTGACCACTGACCACCGACCACCGACCACCGACCACCGACCACCGACCACCGACCACCGACCACCGACCACTGACCACCAATATGAGCAATCTTTCAGACATTGGCTTTCCGACGCCTGACGAGACGGCGATCAACGAGATGATCATCCACGTCCTCGAGATCGCGAAACCGATAAAATCCGCGCGTGGATTCTATCTGATCTATTCGGATCCGTCGGGGGCGGAGGTTTTTCTTCAGGGAAACTTCGACCAGGAACTGGTCGGGTTCAACCCGCATTTCGCCGGTTCAAGCCGACGGGCGGTAACGCTCGGCGCGGCGGTCGAGCGCGATTCGTCGGAACTCGACGGCGGATTTCGGGCCAACTCTACTGGCGTCGAAGGGGAGTTTGTTTTTGACGTGCCCGATTATCGAATGGTCGCCGAGGGCGAATTACCGCGGCCGGCGCAAATTCAGTTGACGGCGTTCGCCTCCAATGATTTCAAGATCGGAGATGCCGGTTCGGAGAGTGCGTTCGTGCCTGCGCCGATAATCGACCCCGAGATTCCGCCGCGGCCGATCGCGACGATTAGCGGCCGGATAATCGAGTCTGAAAAACGCCGGAACGAGCTTTCAGGCGAAGACTTTTATTGGTTTAAGGTCGTCACCGAAGGCGGGGAAGTGGACATCGTGAGCGACCCGAAATGGGTGCTGACCGAACCGAACCCCGGTGACGGCGTTTCGGGAACATTTTGGTTGTCCGGGCGGATCGTTGTCGACGGTTGACGGTGAGTTGTTAGTGTTGAACGAGAGTTGTTGACCGCGAACGGCCTCCCCTTCGCTTTCCGCACATCGGGGCGATTGCCACTAGCTTCAGCTAGTGGACAAAGTTGCAAATGATCCCGGCTTTAGCCGAATCATGGCGCGGGTTCGGCTAAAGCCGGGGAACTTTTCGACTGCCGGCCCACTAGCGTGGCAACATTAGGACGGTAGGCAAAGGGGAACCGTGTGTATTGACAACCTTGGTAACGGATGGTTGCAGATCGGCGTTCGGCAACCACGGCTTCCGAAGACGCCGCGTCCAACCAACAGCTACTTGGTACTGACTTCGACGCGAAGGATGGTCGTGATCAAAACGCCGATTTTCCGCACATCCGGGCGATCCAAATCCGAAATCCGAAATCCCAAATCCGAAATCCCAAATCCGAAATCCCAAATCCCGATCATCCTTCCCCGTACCACTCCTCGAGCGCCCTTCGGGCGTCTTCCGATTCATATTCAATCGCTTTTTGTTCGAGTGAGAAGCGGGCGATGTCTTCGTAGATCGGGTCTTCGAGCGATGGCAGGATCTCTTCAACAGGCATCAGCGCGATGGTCTCCATCGCGATCGCGCGGATGGCCGGATTCGTCGTTTGACGCGCGATCTCGCACATCTCTCCGACCGAGAAACGGTCGCCGAGATCGTCGGCCAGGCGATCGATCTGCTTGTAGTCGCGCCGGGCGAGCGCCCGTTCGGCGAGCTGGATAAAGACTTCGGCAGATTCGGTTTGTGTTTGCAGAACGGAAACACAGGTTTCCGCCAGCTGCGAGATCTCGTCAAGGTGTCCGAGGTCGGCGACTTTGGCCGAGTCCTTGGCCTGCTCGTCAAGAACCGTCAGAAGCCGGCTGAGTTCCCAATCGGACTGCGGATCGTAAGAGAATTTCTGGGATGGAGAGGTCAGACCGGCCCCGCGCTTCGCTTCAAGCGCGCCGACGATCATCTTTTTTGTCATCGGTCGCAGGCCTTCCCAAACACTTTCGACCCGCGCGCCGAAATCTTTAATCATCATTTCAACAACCTAAGTTTGCCCCTCACCCGTATGTCTGTCAAGCGGATTCTCCGGCGCTAGTTTCCGCGGTTGACGGTCGCCCGCAACTTGGCGGCGAGGGTACCCAGTTCCGCTTCGCGCGTTGCCGGGTCGACGACGTCGTCGATGACCGTGACGAGTGCATACGGACCGCCGGTCAGCCGACGAAGTTCCCAGGCTTCGCTTCCTTCATTCGAAACCCGCGAAAACCACACGCCGTCGAAGTCGTCGGCGGTCACCGGAACCGCACCGAAGAGCTTCTCGGTCGCGTCCCCAAGACTCTTCAAACCCTGCGCCGAAAGCAAAACACGGCGTAGAACCCAGCCGTGTTTCCTGTAAACTTTCAGAATCTCCGCGATCTCGTCCGTATCGATCATCTTTCTTTGCGAACCGGCTTCGACTTGAGCGATTTTACGTCGCCGTTTGAATTCGCCAACGGTATGAGATTCGGATTGTTCGCGTTCGCGGCCTCTTGCTCGATCACGGCCTGCCCCTTTCCGGGCGATTTCCATTTGCCGCCGAAAGCATCGCCGAAAGCGGCCTTCCAGCTTCCGTCTTCAAGCACGAACGGGATGTCGTCCCACTGCTTGCGTGTCGTGTTCCAGACTTCGACTGCGGCATACCCGCCTTTGATCCGCTCGTCCCGAAGCTGCGGCATCGTATCCGCAAACGTCGTTTCGGAAAAACCGTTTCTGACAACTTCCTCGATGGTCTTTTTTTGCTGGCCCGCCGCCATTTCGGCGAGACCGAGCGATCCTTTCGATAGCATCGATTTGATCTTGGTCGGATCCTGACTCTTGACGGCGGCAAAAAGCATTCGGTAGGCGTCGCTCGGAGTGTTCGCGTTGCCGACCGGATAATCCGTCATCGTCGGCGGTTTCGATTCCGGTGAGGCGTTCGTCGCAACGACCGTGTTGCCGGAGTTCACCGCTGTTTTCGTATTCGTATTCGTGACGCTCGTTTGACACGCAAAAGTAAAAACGACAACCGACGCGAAAAGCGTCAGCGCGACAATCTTACAAAAATTTCCAAACTGCATAATAAATCTTTCCTTTCGTTTCAACGAACTATAATAAAGCAATCCGGCGACGCCGACAATCGACCGCGCACCCGATTTCTTTGCAGCGACTGCCATTCGGAGAAAATCCGGTCGCGGACCGTTTCGAACACAGGGCGTCGCGGGCGGGAATTTACTAAATCCGTGCGGTCAGTTTATGATAGGACTTTCGAACTGCCCAAATATGAGAACCTGTCCGAACTGTCAATCACAATATACCGACGATTCGCTGCGCTTTTGCCTTCAGGACGGGACGCCGCTCGTTTCCCCGCAGGCCGCCCCGACCGTTTCGTTCAGCGATCACGAAACGCTCGTCGCCGCCCGCCCGACAAATCCGCCGTTTTCGGGCTTCGAACGCCGGACCGAACCCGATCTGACGCCGCTGCCGCCGACGAAATCGAAATTTTTGTTGGTTGCGGTAGTTGTTTTGACGATCGTCCTTTTGGCATTTGTCGGAGTCGGCGCGTGGATCGTTTACAACGGCGGTTCGCCATATTCCAGAACAAACCCGATGCTCGCGAACGCGAACACCGACCGGCCCGTCACGCCCACGAAATCACGCACTGACGCCACGTCGAACAAACCTGTGACGGCGGCGACTCCGTCCGCGACCGCCGCCGATATCGCGAAAGTCAAAACCGATGTTTCCGATCGGATCGAATCGTGGCGGACGAACCTCGAAGCCTTGGACCTTGACGCTTTTATGGCGAACTATGCGGACTCCATCGATTACTACAACGGACGCGGGACGACGCGCGCCGCGGTCAAAGACGACAAGCAGCGAGCCTTCGTGAAGTTCGATTCGATGAAGATGACGATTTCGAATATGACGATCACGCCCGGTCCCGGAGATTCGCGCGCCGTCGCGGTGTTCGATAAGGAATGGGTCTTCACCAACGCCGCCGGTGACCGGAATGCCGGAAAGGTCAAACAGCAGATGACGCTCGAGAAGATCAGCGGAAAATGGCTGATCACGCTTGAAAAGGACTTGAAGGTGATCAAACGGCCCTCTTGATGAAAGCGCTCAGATTCACAGATAACGAACTTAAACTGGCGAACGTGGAAATGCCCGTCGACGAATCCGAAGCGCTCGTGCGCGTCGTTCGCTCCGGAATTTGCAACACCGATCTCGAGATCGTCCGCGGTTATGCCGGATTTTCGGGAACGATCGGCCACGAATTCGTCGGCATCGTCGAAGACTGCGCGGAGGCGCCCGAGATCGTCGGCAAACGCGTCGTCGGCGAGATAAATGTCGGCTGCGGAGTCTGCGAACTCTGCCGCGCCGGAGATCCGCGCCATTGCCCGACGCGGACGGTGCTGGGAATCAAGGACCGCGACGGCGCGCACGCCGAGTTTCTGAGCCTGCCGGCGCGCAATTTGCTCGAGGTTCCCGGCAACGTGACCGATGAACAGGCGATCTTTACCGAGCCTTTGGCGGCAGCCTACGGGATCACCGAACAGATCGCTGTCGGTCCGGAAACCCGTGTCGCGGTGATCGGTGACGGAAAACTCGGGATTCTGTGCGCGCTCAGTCTCGCGCTTGAAAGCCGGCGCGTTCTGTTGATCGGAAAGCATCCCGAAAAACTCGCCGTCGCCGGCAAGCGCGGCATCGAGACGGCGCTCGCGGGTGAGGCTTCAAAACGCGGCGCCGGGTTCGACGTCGTCGTCGAGGCGAGCGGCAGCGAGTCCGGAATCGGTCTTGCCTCGGAACTCGTCAGGCCGCGCGGGAAGATAGTGTTGAAGTCGACGTTCGCCGGCCGCACAAGCCTCGAACTCTGGCGCGTCGTGGTCGACGAAATTTCGATCGTCGGCTCGCGTTGCGGGCGGTTCGCGCCGGCGCTTGAATTGATGTCGAGCGGACGGATCGACATCACGGACCTCATCTCCGACGAATTCCGTCTCGAAAGCGGGGTCGAGGCGATGGCGCGCGCCGGCCAAAAGGGCGTCCTCAAGGTGATGCTCACGATGTAGCGCGGCGTGATATAATCGGTGCATATTTTAAGTGGAAAGTCCGATGTTCGTTGATTCTGAAAGTTCCGTTTCGAAGTTTTGCGGGCGCGTTTTGCGGGCCTCGCTGACGGTCGCGTTGCTGAGCGCGCCGATCTTTGCGCAGTCGGGCGTCGAGCGTATACGGGAAGCGGCGATCACGCCCCAGAAACTATCGGCTTCGTTTGCCGAGATCGCCTCGGCGGTCCGTCCGGCGGTCGTTAATATCGATATTCGCTCCAGGACGCCGGAAGTTACCGTCCGCGGCGGCGACCAGGAGAAGCCCGACGATATCGGCGACCTGATCCGGCGGCAAAGCCGTCGGCCGACGGTTGTCGGCAGCGGTTTCATCTTCGACAAGTCGGGCTATATCGTCACCAACTCGCACGTTATCGAGGACGCGTCGAAGATCTTCGTCCAACTGGCAAACGGTGATGAATTTGTCGCGACGGTCATCGGGATCGACGACGAAACGGACCTCGCGGTGATCAGGATCGATGCCGGGCGCGAACTTCCGGTACTCGATTTCGGGGATTCGGGTGCCGCCCGCGTCGGCGACTGGGTACTCGCGTTCGGCTCGCCGTTCGGGCTGGCAAACACGGTGACGGCCGGAATCATCTCGCAACTCAACCGGGAAACGCCGAATACGACGATGCGCCCGTTTCAAAAGTTCATTCAGACGGATGCCGCCATCAACCGCGGGAACTCCGGCGGGCCACTCGTCAATATGAACGGCGAGGTGATCGGCGTAAATTCGCAGATCGCGACATCGAACGGCGACAGCAACGGCATCGGGTTCGCGCTTCCGGCGACGGAAGCGACACGCGTCCTGCGTCAGATCGTCGAGTTCGGAAGGGTTCGCCGCGGCTATCTTGGCGTCAATATGGACTCGGTAAAACCTGAATTCGCAAAGGTTTATGGGTTACCGGAGGCGCGCGGCGCGGTGATCACGAACATCTCGAACAAACAAAGCGCGGCCGCCGTCGCCGGCCTCTTGCCGGGAGACATCGTTCTTGAGGTTGACGGACGAAAAGTGTCGGACGCGCAGGATCTGATCGAGAAGATCGCCGCCGGCACGCCGGAGCAGATCGTTCAGATGTCCATTCTCCGCGAGATCGGGCAAGGGCTCGAGCGGAAAGTCATTTCGGTCAAGCTTGGGGAGCGGCCGTCGACGACCCGGCCGCCGCCGAATGCGGACCGGCGCGTGCTGCCCGTCGACGGCAAGACGACACCGGTAAATCCGTTCGGATTGACGCTTTCGGAACTGACGCCGACGATCGCCGCGTCCTACAAGATCGAGGGACAAAAAGGCGTCATCGTCAAAACGATCGCGCCGACAAGTTTTATCGCCGATACCCGCGCTCCGAACGGCGACGATATCCTGCGCGAAGGCGACATCATCGTCCGCATCAACCGCGTCGCCGTTCCGGACGCGAAAACGTTCAACGATGTTGCCGGAAAATTAAAAAAGGGCGATGCCGTGGTGCTCAACGTGCTGAGTCTCAATACCGCGCGCGTCGCGGTTCCGAAACTTGTCCAGTTTACCGTGAGGTGAAATGCGGCCGGTCGCTATATGTTCAACGTTTAACAATTTACAATCAACGATTTACAATCAATAAAGTTATGGCAAAAGCAAAAGAATCGAAAAAGAAAACTACCAAAACCGCGACTTATCACAACTACATTGCCGGCGAATGGGTGAAATCCTCGTCCGGCGAATGGTTCGAGAATATCAATCCGGCGGACACGACCGACGTCGTCGGACGCTTTCCTAAATCGAACGAAGACGACGTCAACCGCGCCGTCGATGCCGCGAAATCGGCGGCGACGCGCTGGCGACGGACGCCCGCGCCGAAGCGCGCCGAGATATTGTTCCGGCTCGGCGAGATCCTCCGTGAGAACAAAGACGAATTTACACGGCAGATGACGCGCGAGATGGGAAAAGTCTTGAAGGAAGCCGGCGGCGACGTTCAGGAAGCGATCGACTGCACTTATTACACGGCGGGCGAAGGACGCCGTCTTCACGGATTTACGACGCCGGCGGAGATGCCGAACAAGTTCGCGATGTGCGTCCGCCAGCCGGTCGGCGTCTGCGGCTTGATCACGCCGTTCAATTTCCCGATGGCGATCCCGTCGTGGAAACTGATCCCGGCGCTCGTTTGCGGCAACACCGTCGTCATCAAATCGGGCGAGGACGTGCCGCTTTCGACGATCAACCTCATCAAGGCGTGCGAAGAAGCGGGAATCCCGAAAGGCGTCGTCAACGTCGTTAACGGTTTCGGCGACGCCGGCGCGGCGCTCGTCGGTCACAAGGACGTCCGGCTGATCTCGTTCACCGGTTCGACCGACACCGGCCGCATCATCGCCGAGAAATGCGCTGCCGACAACAAGATCGTTTCGCTCGAAATGGGCGGCAAGAACGCGATCATCGTGATGGACGACGCGGACGTCGACAACGCCGTCGAAGGCTCGTTGTGGGGCGCGTTCGGAACGAGCGGCCAGCGCTGCACCGCCTCGTCGCGGCTCGTCGTTCACAAAAAGATCTACAAAAAGTTCTGCGAAAAGCTGGTCGAGAAGGTCAAAAAGCTCAAGGTCGGCAACGGGCTCGACCCGAAGACCGAGGTCGGACCGGTGATCAATCAAAAGCAGATGGAGAAGATCCTTGGCTATATCGAGATCGGCAAGAACGAAGACAAAGCGACGCTGGCGGTCGGCGGCAACCGTTTGACGAAGGGCGCGTACAAGAACGGATTCTTTATCGAGCCGACCGTTTTCACGAACGTCGATCGCAATCATCGCGTCGGACAGGAAGAGATCTTCGGACCGGTGACGTCGGTTATTCCGTTCTCGACGCTCGAAGAGGCGATCGACATCGTCAACGACGTCAAATACGGGCTTTCGTCCGCGATCTACACGCAGGACGTCAATCAGGCGTTTTACGCGATGCAGGAGCTTTACACCGGCATTTGCTACGTAAATTCCGCGACCATCGGCGCCGAGGTCCACCTCCCGTTCGGCGGCACGAAGGGAACCGGCAACGGCCACCGCGAAGCCGGCACGCAGGTGCTCGACATCTTCAGCGAATGGAAGGCTCTCTACATCGATTATTCCGGCAAACTGCAGAAAGCGCAGATCGACGAGGTCGAGATCTGAGCGGTGAGGCAGTGAGCGGTGAGCAGTGAGCGGTGAGCAGTGAGCGGTGGTCGGTGATCAGTGGCCAGTGGTCGGTGGTCGGTGGTTGGTGAGCAGTGAGCAGTGAGCAGTGAGCAGTGAGCAGTGAGCAGTGAGCAGTGAGCAGTGAGCAGTGAGCAGTGAGCAGTGAGCAGTGAGCAGTGAGCAGTGAGCGGTGGTCGGTGGTCGGTGATCGGTGAGCGGTGAGCGGTAGTGGTCAGAAGCGGGAGCGGTAGCGACTGGCCTTTGAGACGAAGAAGCCGCGTCGCCTGATGGCGGAACTCCGAACGCGAGCGGTAGCGATCGGCAAATCGAGATACCAGACCGTCTCGAGATAGTTCGAAACCGTTCCGACGCTCACGCCGACCTCGGCGGCGATCGCGCGATGTGAAAGCCCCGCTCCGTATTTCAATCGCAGTACTTCTCTGATTAGTCGCATATCAAGCCGATGTGCGGGCATATTCTCTTTTTCCTCCTGAAAAATGGATAAAGAGAATGATGCTCCGCGGCCAGTTCATCAACCAGCCGCGACCGGAAATCCGGTGTTCACCTTCGCGCGAAATAGTGTTCACCTTCGCGCGAAATAGTGTTCATCTTGGTGCGAAATATGCACCGATACGTGCTGCTAAATCCCATCGATCACTTCTCGTAAGCCTCGTTCCTTCATATGCACTTCCGGCGACATCTGTACGCGGATGTTTTCGAAGAAATCCTCGGCTTCGGCGAAGATCGCGATATAGCTGTTGACCGGAAAAGGCAGGTAATGCGCCAGTTCGCCGATTCCGCTGAAGAGCTTTCCGAAGGCCTTTGCCGCCCGCTGCGGGTTTTGCCGGATATTGCCCCTCAAGTCCGCAACGGCTTGCACGATCTTCATTGCGGTCATATAGTTTTTCACGACGGTGTCGGGCAGCGAAAGCACCTCGACGGTCTTGTCGATCCTCGAGCGAAACTCCTGGAGCTTGCCCATGTCGTCGACGAAGTATTCCGCGACCTCAAGATAGCCCGAAGCGTCGCTCAGCGAACTGATCATCTTTGCGCGCATCTCATTCAAGTTCCAAAACGGAACCGGTATCGGTTTCCACAGATCATTCCAGAATCCCATAGTTTTTCTCCTCTCCACTTTCAAGATTTGCCAACTCGATCGGCGTCTCGCCGTCGCGACCTCCGGCAGCGCCATTCGTGCTTGCCTGTCATCTTGATAAGGCAATCCGGGAAAAACACTTCAGAATTTTTTTCAGAGGAGCATTTTCGGGTGTTCCCTGCAAAAGTGCGAATTCCTGCCTCCGGGCAGGGCGGTATGAAACGGGCGATGCGTCCGCCAAGACTTCACCGGTTATCTCAACGACGGGCCTCGACTACGCCCAGGCGCGGACCTACAAGAAGGACTTGGGCAGATTCTCCGGAGTGGACAGCGATACCTCAAAACCGGCGTAATAGACATTTGTAATGGTAAAATGGCTGTAACTTACTGATAGCATTACCTTTGAGGCGCGTCAAAGGTGATGAGCAAAAAACTGCCTTCACTGCGGTTCGAAGATAGTTCGGAAATACGGGTTTGTTGTCAGCTTCGCTCGAAGTTGCAATGTCGGTGTTGAAGGAATTCAGGCTGTCACATTCCGAGGAAAAAGAGATCATCGCGGTAGTCGCCGCCGCCGTGTCAAGTTGGCGCAGAGTCGCGGAGGAGCGAGGTGCCCGCGAAGTCGACCGAATTGCGTCCGCATTCGAACACGGCGACGTGGATCTGACGACTGCTGCGCAAACCTCCAACTTGTGACGATCGTTCGGAAAGAGATTGACGAGGTTTCCGGGAATTGGGAGCCCGGACGCAATCGGAGTCGATGATTTGCGCAATCGCGGTCCATTCGGCAAATTGGCGAACGGCGTGCCGAAGAAACACGGACTAAGTGATATTCCTTTGTAACAGGCACTTGAAAATTGTGTTTCTTGAGAGATTCTTCTGATGCCGCGCCGCCGAGCCGTTTCGCTTGCACTTCAAAAGACTCCACGGATTCGTATCACCTTTGGCGTATATTGTTCCTCTGAGTTTTTGTTTTTCACCACATAGGCACAGAGAACACATAGATGTCTCAGAGATTTTTATCCCGAATTACGGAATGGCGGTCCATTCGGCAAATCGGCGAACGGCGTGCCGAAGAAACACGGGTTAAGTTAAATCCCTTTGTAACAGGCACTTGAAAATTGTGTTTCTTGAGAGCCAAAAATGTTGCTTATGACTTTCATCAAATCCCCAAAGCAAGGTAGAATTTACCAACGCAATTCTTATCAATACATAACTTCTGGAGTTGAATAATGAAAATCGGATTACCGAAAGAGATCAAAGACAATGAATACCGCGTCGGGCTTACCCCGGCGGGAGTTAACGCGCTGACCAACGCAGGGCATGAAGTTTTCGTACAGAAGACCGCCGGACAGGGTTCAGGATTTACTGACGAGGGCTATGTTGCCGCGGGCGGGATCTTGCTTGACACGGCGGACGAGGTTTGGGCGACGGGCGATATGATCGTCAAGGTCAAGGAGCCGATCGCGCCGGAGTATCCGCGGATGCGCGAGAGTCAGGTGCTGTTCACGTATCTGCACCTCGCGCCGGAATTCGAACTGACCAAGCAAATGATGAAGCGCAAGGTCACCGGCGTCGCGTACGAGACGATCACCGACAAGTTCGGCCGACTGCCGCTGCTGACGCCGATGTCGGAAGTGGCCGGCCGGATGTCGGTCCAGGTTGGCGCAACGTATCTCGAGAAAATGAACGGCGGCCGCGGAATCCTGCTCGGCGGCGTCCCGGGAGTTCCGGCGGCGAACGTCGTCATCATCGGCGGCGGAGTGGTCGGGACGGAAGCCGCGAAAATGGCGGTCGGGCTCGGCGCGCATGTGACGATCATCGACATCAATCTCGACCGGCTGCGGCAGCTCGACGATATCTTTCTTTCGAAGGTTCAAACGCTGGCTTCGTCGCGATACGCGATCCGCGAAGCGATCTCGCACGCGGACCTCGTCATCGGCGGCGTGCTCGTCGTCGGCGCGGCGGCTCCCAAACTCGTCACCCGCGATATGCTGAAAGATATTCCGAACGGCGCGGTCCTCGTTGACGTCGCCGTCGATCAGGGCGGATGTTTTGAGACGACGCACGCGACGACGCACTCGAATCCGACGTTTTACGAAGAAGGCGTCCTTCATTACTGCGTCGCGAATATGCCGGGCGCGGTCCCGCGAACTTCGACCTTTGCGCTGACGAATGCGACCTTGCCGTACGCCCTGGCGCTGGCGAACAAGGGCTTCGGCCAGGCGATCGCCGATGACGCGGGGCTCAAGGAAGGCGTCAATACGTACGCCGGAAAATGCACCTACGAAGCGGTCGCGACCTCGCAGAACATCGAATATACGCCGCTCGACGATTTGTTGGGTTAGTCTGAAAAGGACGCCGGTTGTCGGTAGTTCCGCCGTCGATCGGCGCGCGACGGACGACCGGCGGATTCAGATAAGTTCCCGCAGGGTTTCCAATAGCCTTTCCTTCAGATCGGTGTCTTTTACCAGAAATGCATCGGCGATCTCGCGGTCGCCGAGCGTTTCTTCGAGTCCGCTGATGATGATGCACGGGACCGGCGGGCCGACTTTCTTCGCTCGGATCATGCGGCATAATTCGTAGCCGGTCAGATTGGGCATGATCGCGTCGGCTATCACCGCGTCAAGGCGGTTTTCGCCGACAAGACGCACCGCAGCCAATCCGTCAGCCGCTTCGATCACTTCGTAATTCGCATTTGAGAGCGTCAGCGAGATAAACTTCCGCATTGACGCGTCGTCCTCGACGAGTAAGATCCGCTTCTTGTTTTCCACCGTCATAGCCTTTCGTGCCGTTGAGGTCGACTACCTCCAAATTAAAGAGAATAAATAACTTTAGGGGCAGACGTTAATCTATGAGAGTGCATTAAGATTAAATAACTTGCCAAGCTTTTGTCAATCAACATACACTGAACGTTCCGCTTATGTACGAATTTGCCGTCACACCGGCCGTTACACAACTCAGACGCGCGGGCGTGATCATTACCGATGTTGCGGCCGATTCGGTCGGCGCGGAGATCGATCTTGCGCCCGGCGACCGCATCGTCAAGGTGAACGGGCGTTCGATCCGCGATTATCTGGATTTTCGTTTTCAGACTTCGGGCGAAACCGAACTCGAGTTCACCGTCAAAAAATCGAACGGGGAAACTTGGGAGATCGAACTCGAACGGGAAGAAGGCGAGGATTTCGGGCTCGGTTTCGAGCAGATCGTGCCGCGCCAATGTGCCAACGAATGTCTTTTTTGTTTCTGTAAGGGGAATCCGGAGGACGCGCGACCGTCGCTCTTCGTCCGCGACGAAGATATTCGACTTTCATTTCTCTACGGCAATTACACGACGCTCTCGTCGATCACGCCCGACGAGATGAAGCGCATCGTCGAACAGCGCCTTTCGCCGCAGTACGTTTCGGTCCACGCCACCGATCTCAAAACGCGCGCCTATTTGCTCGGCGTCGACGAGAAACGCGCCGACATCTCTGACAAACTCGAGTTTCTGCTCGACAACGACATCGAGATCCACGCGCAGGTCGTGCTTTGTCCCGGGATCAACGACGGAGCGCAGCTTGAGAAGACGCTCCGCGATCTGGCGGCGCACTATCCAAAGGTGGTTTCGACGGCGGTCGTTCCGGTCGCGTTGACGCGCTACAACACGGACGAACGGCTGACGCGCGTCACTCCGGAATTCTGCCGCGCAACGATAAAGCAGGTCGGTAAACTGCAAAAGGAGTTTCGCAAGACGCTCGGCGTAACGTTCGCCTTCCTTGGCGACGAGATCTACATCAAGGCGGGTGCCGAAATTCCGTCGCGCCGTCATTACGGGAATTATCCGCAGATCGAGGACGGCGTCGGGATGATCCGTTCGTTCCTTAATTCGTTCGACCGGGTCATTACGCGCCTTGAAGGCGGCAGGCCGGGGAAAAGCGGAAATTCGAAGAACGTCCGGACGCATCTCGCGGCATTCACGCCCGCCGGTTCCGGTCAACCGTCAACGATGCCCGAATCGAGGCGCGGCACGATCTTCACGGGCGAGCTTTTCGCGCCGATTCTGCGTGAACTGGTCGAAAGGCTGAACCGATTTGCGAAGATGGATTTGACGGTCATCGGCGTTCCGAACAAATACTTCGGCGGCGACGTTTCGGTCGCCGGGTTACTCACGGGCAAAGACTACCTCGCGGCCCGCGACGCGATCGAAGGCGATTTCGTCATCATTCCAAAACACACGATCAAATCCGACGAACCCATTCTGCTCGACGGGATGAACTTCGCCGCGCTCCAAGCCTCGTTCGACGTCCCGATCTATCCTTTGGATCTTGAAGAGTTCTTTGAGTTCATCGAAAGCTACCGGTTTGCCTGAAAACCTCCGGATCTTCAGCGTGCGTAGCACGCGCAAAGGACGATAGCACCACGTGAAGCGAAGCGAAACGTGGTGGGCGGCAAGCCCGAAACGGGCGTGTTTAACACGCGTAACATTATGTAAAACTGATAGTTACGCGTGGCACACACGCTCTGTGCGGACATCGCGACCGACACCACGCTCCGCATGGTGCTATCGTCCTTGCGCATGCTGCGCACGCTGAGAATTCTTGTTAGACGGCCTCAATTTATTCGGATGTTTCGATTTGTTCGGCGTGAAAACGCCGTCCCGGTTTTATTGCTTCGACCACTGAACAACGCAAAAGACGCTTCGCCTGATGTCGCGCTCACCGGACCCGAGGTGATCGATAATCTGAGGGAGAAGGGACCCGGCGGAGACGCTGGTGTCTTAAGTAAGCAAACGGAAAAGCAAGCTTCGCCGCAAATCCGGGCTGCAAGCCGCGACTGCGGTCGAAAAAAAATGGCCGGGCTGAATTTTTCAACCCGGCCCATTTCTTTGACTTCAGCAACCCGTTAGACAAATGCGAAATCGAACTGTTCCTGGTGAACGGTCTTGTCGCTCGTGACGTCAATCGGTCCGAGGTACGCTTCGATCTCTTCGAGTACTTCCTTTTCCGATCCGCGGAGCGCCAAAGCTACTTCGGGATTGACGCGAAGCGTGGTTTGCTTGACATCGTCGTTCGTTCTCGACAGACGGCGCGCTTCGTCGAGCAGTTCGTAACAGATCGTCGTCGGCGATTTCACCCAACCGGCGCCCTGACAGTATTCGCACGGCGCGCACATCGTGCGTTCGAGCGACTGTTTGACGCGTTTGCGGGTCATGATGATAAGCCCGAAATCGTTGAACGAGAGCACCTTTGTCGGCGACTTGTCACTCTGCAGATGATCCTGCAGGGCGTTCATCACCTTGTGGCGGTTGCGCCGGTCTTCCATATCGATCAGGTCGAGAACGATGATGCCGCCGAGATCGCGCAGACGGATCTGGCGCGCGATCTCTTCGACCGCTTCCATATTCGTTTTCGTGATCGTGTCTTCGAGCCGGGCGTTGCCCTTGCCGACGAATTTGCCGGTGTTGACGTCGATCGCGACCAACGCCTCGGTCTGGTTGATGACGAGATAGCCGCCCGAGCGTAGCCATACGCGCGGTTTGAGGGCCTTGTCGATCTCTTCCTGGACGCCGAATGCTTCGAGGATCGGATCCTCGCGCGTGTAAAGCTTGACGCGGCTGACCATTCGCGGCTGGATGCGGTTGATGAACTCGACGATGCGCAGGTATTCTTCTTCCGAATCGACGCGAATCGCGGCGAATTCATCCGACAACTGGTCGCGCAAAAGGCGCTGGATGATGTCGAGGTCCTGGTGGACAAGCGCCGGCGACTTTGCCTTTTCGGCCTGTTTCTTGATGTCGATCCAGGTGCGCACAAGGTACCGCGCGTCCTGCCGAAGGTCGTCGTCGGTGATGCCGACACCGGCCGTGCGGACGATAAAACCGCCCGACGGAACCTCTTCATCCTTGCGGATGCTTTGGATCAACGTTCGGAGCCGAGCGCGTTCGCTCGCCGATTCGATCTTGCGCGAGACACCGAGATGTTCGATCGTCGGCATATAAACCAAAAACCGTCCGGGAAGCGCGATGTGCGAAGTGATGCGCGCGCCTTTGCGGGCGATCGGCTCTTTGGCGATCTGGACAAGAATTTCCTGACCCTCGCGAAGAAGGTCGGTGATCGTCGGTTGCGAACGGTCGCGTCCGCGGCTGTCGCGGTTGTCACGGCTATCGCGTCCTTCCCGACTCCCGCCGCGACTCGGGCGGCGCGCCGGTTTCTCCGCCGGTTCAAAGTCCGCCGCCGCGATCTCAGTTTCGGCAGTGACGACTTCGTTCATTTCGGCGCCTTCGTAGCGTTCCTGCGGCTGGCCGGTTCCGCCCGTTCCG
>JBGSWK010000044.1:0-18028 GCA_041752475.1 Pyrinomonadaceae bacterium
AAGGCATCGCTACGCGATTCGGATTTGGCCGGCGACTCACGGTATCGCTACGTGATTCGGATGGACAGATCATCGAACCCCGGCAATCCAAAATCCAAAATCTAAAATCCAAATGGGTGTTGCCCTGTTTCGAGATGCGCCCGATGCGCGGCGCGTGTCCGCCCGTCTGCTTGATCCGCTGCGTGATCCCGAAGTAGCAGGCGCGCCTTTCGCTTGGTCGGAAAGCGCGTGACGTCGCCGGCGGCGGCGAGAACGGTCGCGCCGACGGCCCAGCTCTCAAGAAACACATTTTCAAGTGACTGAAACAAAAGGATTTATACAGTTCGTGTTTCTTCGGCGCGCCGTGCGGCGTCAAACCGATTGGACAGCTATTGCGGGATCTGGGATCAATAGGCGATCGAGCAACATCCCGCGTTCCGACCAATGACTCCTTTTCGCCTATTTCGTGTGTTTCGCGGGGGAAGATCAGTTTGAATTCGTGAGCAAATATCCGCCCGAATCGATTAGAGGCTTAGCTTGTAGGCGACAACGTTCGGCCGCGAGGCGATGAAGACGCGGTCATCCGACGTTATTGCCAATCCGAAAGCCTGCGTTGCCTTGAAGTCGTTGAGATAGTTTCCGTTCGAATCGAAGATCGAGACGCGGCTCACTTCGCTGACGAACAACCGTCCCTGCGAATCCAACGCGAGATCCATCGGGCGACCCGAAAACATTCCCTTCGGCGACCGGTCACCTGGATTTTCGGACCGGCCGGCGAACCGCGTCAGCAGTTTGCCGTCCGGGGATAGTTTGAATATCGCAAACTTTCGACCGTCGAGAACAAAGATATTGCCCTGACCGTCAACCGCGATCTGTTCGATGATCTCGATGTTGAGATCTTTGCCGATCTTGACCGTTCCCAGTTTCGCCCCGTCCGGGCCGAGAACGTTGATATCGCCGCGGCGGGTCGAAACGTACAATTTCCCGTCGAGGGCCAACGCCATATCCGAGGCATTGTCAACGCGTATCGTTCCGCGCGGATCGCCGTTCGCAGAGTCGAAACGGCTGATGTTGTAGCCCTGCAATACGAAAAGCGTTCCCTTCCGGTCAACCAGGAGTTCGTCGACGCTCTTCTGCGGGTCCGCGGTGATCTGCAGTTGGAATTGACCGGCCGCGTCGAATCCCTGAACGCGCCCGCCGGAATAATCCGCCGAAAAAATGCGTCCGTCGGGCGCGACCGCAACCGTCCGGTTGTCCTTGAATTTCCCGGCACCGATCCCCTTGCCGCCGAACCGGAGCACTTCGGTCGCGATCGATGATCCGCCATCAATTGAACCCGGTTTGATCTCGCGGGCCGGCGTCGCGGTCGATGAAGGCTTCACGAAGTCGTTTCGCGTCCCCCCAACTTGGAAAACGACGAAAAAGATCACGCCGAGGACGATCAGGCCCGCGATGAGGAAAATCGCGGCGAACGAACCGCCGACGCCGAGCGCGGCTCTCCGCACGGCCCGGCCGTTTACGGCGATCCTGACCGGGGTCGCGGCCGGCAATCCCGACATTCCCGAAACATCGATGCTTTCGCCTCTGGCGATCGCCTCGACGGCGTTTTTCGCTTCGGCAAGCCTCGTCCCGAAGGTCTCGCGAAAGACCTTGATGGCTTCGATCTTCTGACCGTTTTGGAGGAGGCGCTGGACCTCGGCAATCTTCAACCCCTTGCCCGAAAGTGACGCAAGATTCTCGAAATCCATTGTCCCGACGCCGCCGAAGGCCGACGAGTCGCGGATCACTCCGGACGGAACAATCACGTTGCTTCCGCAAAACTTGCATTTCTGCATCGTTTTGCCTTCGAACTCGAGCGGTGCCGAGCAGGCGGGACATCTGAACGTTTCTGGCATATTCTTAGTAAAGTAGCGTCCGTCGTAGCGCTTTAATTCTATCTCAAGTCTCCGCCCGCGTTAAAATGCGTTTCGCGAGTCAATTAATGGAGAACGATGCCAATGAAAGGTTTTGCGATTTTGCCGCTCGCCGTAATCCTTGCAATTTCAATCGCCGCCCAGTCCGGTTCGGACACGAAACAGGTTCAGCTGACGCTCGAAAAATACGATCAGATCAAGATCGGTATGACATATCAGCGGGTTGAACAGATTCTTGGCGCGCCCGGCAAACTCCTCGGGTCCTCCGTGTCGCGCGGTTTAACCGGCGAGTACGGGAACTATGAATGGAGCACGAATCAAGCCGAGGTCTTCGTTCAATTCGAGAATGGACGGGTCAAAGACAAACAGGAATTCGGTCTTTCGGGACCGCTTCTGGAACCGATTCGGCGGGCAACCGTCGCCGTACTCTCACTCGAGAAGTACAACGCGCTTAAGATGGGTTTGAACTATGCAGAGACCGTTCGAATCATTGGCGCGGAAGGCACCGAACAGACGGGCTTGTCGTCCGGACGAAACAAGTCATATTCCTGGACCGCTTCCGATATGAGTTCGGTCGGAGCTACATTCCTCAACGGCCGGTTGACTCTAAAATCGCAATTCGGCCTCGGCAAATGGCCGGCGGCCGAGCTCGAAAGCCTGCCGATCTTGAGCCTCGATCAATTTGAACGGATCACCTTGGGAATCGGTTACGGCGATGTCGAGCGCATCCTGGGCAACGGTCGATTAAGTTCATCGACGGAAGACGCGAAAATGCGCATCGAAACCTTCGACTGGCGGGACATAAAGGGCGGCTCCATCACCGTCGTTCTTTCGCAGGGGCGCGTGACGTCGAAAGCGCGTTCGAAGGTGTATGCGCCCGATTCGGACGAAAGCGCGGTCTCGGCCGGAACCGTCACGCTCGCGAAATTCCGTGAGTTGAAGCTGCAAATGACGCGTTACCAGGCAACGGCGGTTTTCGGAACGCCCGGTGTATCGACTGATTTCACGCAGTCGAAGGGACTTACCGTCGAAACCGTAGTTTGGAGATCAAAGGCCGGCGGCAAGGTCACGGCGATCTTTATGAACGGAAAACTTTCGAGCGCCGACCAGGCCAGACTTCAGTGAATGGCCGTTTGCAAGCACGGACCGCCGATTGTAAACTGCCCGTAAAAGAGGTTAAACACTATGAAGAATTTTGTACTACTCGCGATTCTGTTTCTGTCGTTCGGTATTTCCGTTCCGGCCCAAAAGGCCAAACCGAACCCATCGAAGGATGTCCGGGCGGTATTCGACACGCTCATCGACGGAATCAAGGAGTCGAACGTCGAAAAAGTGATGTCGGTCTATGAAAAAAGCGACCGCACGCTGTTCTTCAACAACAACGGTTCGGCGACGATCGGCTGGGAAACGATGCGCACGAACCGTGAAAGGCTCTATTCGAAAACGACCAATGTGACGCTCGAAACGACGGGTATCCGTGTGGAGATTCTGAGTCCAATATCGGCGTATGTTTCCTGCAAATGGAAGCAAACGCAGGATTTTGACGGCAAGCCCGAGAGCGCTTCGGGGAGAATGACGCTGGTTTTCAACAAGATCGGCAAGGACTGGAAGGTCGTTCACCTGCACACGTCGCCCGATATGCCCGACGCAAACCGGCCCGTTATGCCGTCGGAGAAGGAAAACCAGGGCAATTGAAGCCAAGGTTTCGGCGATTTCAAGACTTGGGCGTGTATTTGCCAACTCCGAGGTCCTCTGGAAGCTTGGAATTCAGAATCTGAGATCCCGGAATCCCGGACAATTTTGGAATCGGCTTGAGTAACAAATGAAGAGCATCACGGTCTTTTGCGGTTCAAACAGCGGCTTTCGCGGCGAATATGCGGAAGCTGCGAAAGAGCTCGGAAAGCTTCTCGTCGCCAGTGGAATCCGTCTGGTTTACGGCGGCGGAAAAGTCGGGCTGATGGGCGTCATTGCCGACGAAGTGATGCGCGGCGGCGGAACGGTCATCGGGATCATTCCCGAATCGCTCGAAAAAAAGGAAGTCGGACATCGGGCCGTGACCGAATTGATGGTCGTCGAATCGATGCATGAACGCAAAGCCTTGATGGCGGAACTCGCCGACGGCTTCATCGCGATGCCGGGCGGGATCGGGACATTCGAGGAGTTCTTCGAAATTCTCACTTGGGCTCAGCTTGGATTTCACAACAAGCCCTGCGCGATCCTCAATGTCGCGGGATACTATGACGGACTTCTCGCCCTCTGCGACAACGCCGTCTCCGAGGGCTTCCTCCGCCGGGAACACCGTCACCTGATCATCGAAGACGAGGACCCGGAACGGCTCCTGTCGAAGATGAACGAATTCAAGCCGGCGACGTTCGAGAAATGGCTCGACAAAGAAGATCTGTGATGTGGAACTTTCGATTTGGGATTTGCGATTTGCGATTTGCGATTTGGGCCGCCTGGAAGCGCTGACAGGCGCCGTTTGAGTAGACCATTCTAGACGCCGAAGTCAGTACCAAGTAGCGGGTGGTTGGACGCGGCACGTCCGGACAAAAATGTTGAGAGCCGCCGATTTACAACCATCTGCGGACGAGCCCGCGTCAAAGTATCTTCTTAATTGCCACTAGCTGAAGCTAGTGGGAACGGCTGCAAATAGAAAACCGGCTTTAGCCGAACCCTCGCAGGATTCGGCTAAAGCCGGGATCATTTATTGCCGTGGCCCACTAGCTGAAGCTAGTGGCAATTGTGAACTGAATCTTGAATCTTCAACTTTGAATCTTGAATCTTCAACTTTGAATCTTGAACCTCGAACTTTGAACCTCGAACTTTGAACCTCAGACCCCTTCGATTCCGAATCTCGTCCGTTACTGCTTCGGGTACTTCGGAAACGGCCCGTTCAGCGGCTTCTTCGCCGGGCGCTTCTTGAGTTCGTCGAGCGTTACCTGGACCGCCTTTTCAAGCTGCGAGTCCCGTCCCTGACGCCACATCACGGGATCGAGATCGACCTCGACATCCGGTGCGACGCCCTTGTTTTCGACATCGAGTTCGCCTTGCAGATTGCGGAACGCGACCCGCGGGGCCGACACGCTGCCGCCGTCGATCAGCGTCGGATAGTTGTAGATTCCGACAAGTCCGCCCCACGTCCTTTTGCCGACCAGCGTGCCGACCTTGTTTTCGCGGAACAGCCACGGCAGGAGGTCGCCGCCGGAGCTGGAGTACTCGTTGATGATCATCGACTTCGGTCCGAAGATCGCAGTCGCCGGCGTCGTGAAATCATCGCCCTCGCGCGTCGACCAGTAGTTCATCAGCGGCAGCTTCAGATAGTTGATCATATAGTCGGCCGCACTGCCGCCGCCGTTAAACCGTTCGTCGATGATCGCGCCCTCGCGGTCGGTCTGGGCGAAATAGTAGCGGTTGAAATTCGTGTAGCCCTGACCGCCGGTGTTCGGCAGATAGACATAAGCAAGTTTGCCGCCGCTGAGTTCGCCGACCTTTCGGCGATTGTCCTCGATCCAAGCGAGATTGCGGAGCCCGCCCTCGTTCGCGACCGGAACAACGGTCACATCGCGCGCATCTTTGCCGTCAGGATTCGGCCCGACGCGGATCACAACTTGCCGTCCCGCCGTTTGCTGAAAACGCTCGTAAATGTTGTCCGTTGCCTTGAGGTCGACGCCGCGGACAGCCAAAAGATACTCGCCCGCGCTGACGTTCACGCCGGGCTGCGTCAGCGGCGCGACGAGTCCGGGATTCCAGTTCTCACCGTCGTAAATGCGTGCGAACCGGTAACGGCCGTTCTCGATCTTATAGTCCGCGCCGAGCAATCCGACCTGATAGCGCGTCGGCTGCGGCGAGTCCCCGCCAAAGGAATTGTGGTGCCCGACGGTCAGGTTCCCGAGCGCTTCCTGGAACAGATAATTCAAATCGGCACGCGTCACGAGCGAGTCGACAAATGGCCGGTAACGTTCTTCCATCTTCTTGATGTCGACGCCGTGGAACGTCGGATCGTAGAAAAAGTCGCGCTGAACCCGCCACGCTTCGTGGTACATCTGTTTCCACTCGGCGCGCGGGTCGACATAGACTTCCATCCCGCCGACGTTCAAGACTCCGTCGCCGGGCTTCATCGGAAGAAATGTCGAGGCGATGGTGAACCGTCCCGGAAATTGCCCAAAAAGCATCTTTTCGCCGTTCGCCGAAACGTCAAACTGCGTCACGCCGTCAAGGACCTTTTCGGCCTTCCGCTTGTCGGTGTCGAACCGATGGACCGTCGCGCCGAAGTTGGGCGTTGAACCGGTTCCGCTCGCCGGAACGTTTTCGAGAAGGAAAAAGGATCCGGCACGCGCCGGGACGAGACCGACGTAATCGCGCGCCGCGACGGGAAGCGCGATGATCCGCTGGCCGATCCTTTCAGTATCGATCTTCACGCTCACGGGTTCCGGCTTTCCGGGCGTTTTGGGCGTTTCCGTCTTCGACGCGTCGGCAACCTTTTCCTCATCGCTTTCCGGCGAGAGCGGCGACGGGTCGGTCTTCTTCAGGACGATCGCATAGACGCTGCGCGTCGTGGAAAACGGATAGCCCGACATATCGAGCCAGCCGGTCGTCTGCCCGTTGTCCGTGCTGGCGGCGAAATAGATGTATTTGCCGTTGCGGTCGAAGGCGGCATAGCGGGCGTCGGACAAACCGTCGGTCAGGCGGCTCGACGCTCCCGTTTCGAGTGAATACACGTGAACCGCGCATAATCTATTTCGGAGCTGCTTCGTGTAGACGATCCATTTGCTGTCAGGCGACCAGTTCGGATCGAGCACCGGGTACGGATTCTCGAAGGTATTCGTATCGACCTTGACCGGCGTTCCCTTTTCGATGTCGAGATACCAGATGTTAAGACGCTTGTCGGTAAAGACAATCTTCTTGCTGTCGGGCGAGAACTTCGGCGTGTAGAAATAAGACGACGGATTGCCGAGACTGATCTTCTTGATCTCGCCCATTCCCGACTGCTCACGCAAATGCAGCGCGTATTCGCCGGATTCGTCCGAAAAGTAGGCGATCCATTTGCCGTCGGGCGACCACGCCGGGTCGCGTTCGGCAACTCCTGGCGTATTGGTCAGGTTGCGCGGGTCGCCCTTCTCCGCGGGAACGCTGAGAATCTCGCCGCGAGCCTCGAAAACGGCGCGCGCACCGGTCGCCGAGAGAGCGACGTTCTGGACCCGCTGCGCGACCCTTTCGTAACGCGGGCGGACCTGCGGGAAATCGCCGTCAACGGTAATGTTGACCTGTTTCGCCTTGCCGGACGCGGGGTCGAAGATTCCGATCGAACCGAATTGTTCGTAAACGATACCGTCCGGACCGGCCGACGCGGTTTTGAGATCGAAACCGGTGTTGTTGAAAGCAGGCGCGACCTTTTTCGTTTTCGTGTCGAACGAATAGAGCGTCACATTGCGGCCGTTGCGGTCGGAAAGAAAGAAGATCTTGTCGCCGAGCCACATCGGCGTGTAGTCGTTGGCGTTGATGTGCGGAATTTCCTCAACGGAAGAATCGCTCAGGTTTCCGAGCCAGATCTTGGTCGTCCGTCCGCCGCGATAGAGTTTCCACTGCGTGAACGCCGGAGACAGCGGCATATACGCAATTCGTGATCCGTCCGGCGAGAAAGACGCGCCGCCGCCGGCCATCGGAAACGGCAGTTCGGTGGGAATACCCGCTCCGCTTACCGGTATCGAGTACATCTTCGCGGTCGGCATCGAAGAGCCGCGTCCGGAGATAAAGATGACCGAACCGCCGTCGGGCGTCCAGCCAAGGACGAGGTCGTTGCTCGGATGATAGGTTATCCTTCGCGGTTCACCGCCCCCCGCGGGGATGACGAACACATCGACGTTGCCATCATATTCACCGGTGAAGGCGATCCAGTTCCCGTCCGGTGAAAAGGACGGGCCGGTCTCAACCCCGACGCCGCTCGTCAGGCGCTGGGCGGCGCCACCGTTGCGCGATACCTTCCAGAGGTCGCCGCCGAACGCAAAAACGATGTCGGTCTTGTTCATCGTCGGCTGCCGCAGGATCAACGGTCCGCCCTGGCCAAAACCACTGACGGCAAAGACAAATGTCGCGAAAATGATGGTTACGATGGTTTTCATAATAGTCTGTTCCACATTTCAAGGACTTCGGATTTGGGATTTGGGATTTGGGATTTGGGATTGGAATTCCAATTTTCAAATTCCAGTTATTCCAAGCCGCAAATCCCTAAATCCCCAAATCCAAAATCCAAAATCGAAATCAGTTCCGTCCGAGCCCGGTATCCTTGTGATAATTCGGGTAATCGGGTCGCTTGTAATCCTTCGGCGGATTCTTTCGCAATTCTTCGAGCAGCCATTCGACCGCCTTTTCGAGTTGCGGATCGCGGCCCTGACGCCACATCGCGGGGTCGTATTCCACTTCGATGTCCGGCGCGACGCCGACGTTTTCGACCTCCCACTGACCGTTCAGCCCGTAAACCGCACCGTTCGGCGCGCGAATGCTGCCGCCGTCCATCAGCGTCGGAATCCCCGACGCGCGGACGAGCCCGCCCCAAGTGCGTTTGCCGACAAGCGCGCCGACCTTTTGATTCTTGAAGAACCACGGCATCGCGTCGCCGCCCGAACCCGCAAGTTCGTTGATCAGCATCGCCTTCGGTCCGTAGATCGCGCCGGCCGGAACATTCCAGTCCTTTCCGGCGCGGAACGCGATCTTCGCGAGTTGCTGCCGGCTCAAATACTCCACGACGTAGTCGGCAAGCAGTCCGCCGCCGTTGAAACGCTCATCGATGACGGCGCCGTATTTGTCGGTCTGGGCGAAAAAGTAACGGTTGAAACTTTGGTAACCGGGTCCGCCGGTATTCGGAATGTAAACATAGCCGAGTTTGCCTCCGCTAAGACGGTCGACGGCGCGGCGGTTATCCTCGATCCACGCCAGACTTCTGAGACCGGTCTCGCTGCTGACCGGCACGACGGTGACGTCGCGGGCGTCCTTGCCGTCCGGGTTCGGACCGACCCTGATGACGACCTGTTTGTTGGCGGTGCTCTCAAACAGCCGAAAAACGTTGTCGGTCGGCTTCAGGTCGCGGCCGTTGACGGCGAGCAGATAGTCGCCGGCTTTGACGTTCACTCCCGGCGCGGTGAGCGGCGCCCGGAGCTGCGGATTCCAGTTCTCGCCGTTGTACACTCGCGCAAAACGGTAGCGGCCGTTCTCGATCTTGTAGTCCGCGCCGAGCAGTCCGCCGGGAACAAAGTTCGGCCGCGGTTGGTCGCCCCCATTTATGAACATATGGCCGACGACGATCTGGTTGAGCATTTCGCGGAACAGGTAGTTTAGATCGTCGCGGTGCGCGACGGCATCGACATACGGCGCGTAAAGCGCTTTCGCTTTCTCGATGTCGAGGCCGTGCATATTCGGATCGTAGAAAAAGTCGCGCTCGCCGCGCCAGATCTCGTTGAACATCTGCTTCCACTCGGCGCGCGGATCGACGTAAACCTCCATATCAGAGGTTTTAACGATGCCCTCGCCGGGCCGCGTCGGAACGAGCGTCGAGATCATCATCCACATCGGGCCCTGCCTGAACAGCATTTTTTCGCCGTTGACCGAGATCGTGAATCCGGTGATACCGGTGCGAACTTCTTCAAACTTGCGCTTATCAAGATCGAACTTGTGGAGCGTCAATCCGAACGGCCCGGTCTGCGGACCCGACGGAATTTCGGTGATGTACAGGATGCCGGGTTTTCCCGCAAAAAGTCCGGCGAAATTACGCGACGGGATCTGCGGAATCGCAATGATGCGCTGGTCGATCGCATCAAGATCGATGCGCGTCGGTTCGACGGACTTCGGCTTCGGTACGGTCGGCTTTTCCGTAGTCTTATCGGCCGGCGATGGCGCGACCGCCGGACTCGCCGACGGACTCGGCGCGGGCGTCTCCTTTTTCTCTTCCTGGACCTTTTCCTCATCGCTTTCAGGCGCGAGCGGCGACGGGATATCGTTGCGCAGAACGACCGCATAAACGTTGCGCGAAGTCTGATGATCGATGCCCGAAAGATCGGCGAAACTTATCGTCGGCCCGACATTCGTGCTCGCCGTAAAAAACAGGTACTTCCCGCTTTTGTCGAAAACCACGTGCCGCGCGTCGCCGAGTCCGTCGGTGACGCGATACGCCTGACCCTTGTCCAGCGCGTAGAGAAAGACCGCCCGCAAACGGTTGTCAAGCTGTTTCGGATATCCGAGCCAGTTGCTGTCGGGCGACCAACTCGGCTCCATCACGTCGCCGAAATCGCCGTATGTATTCTGATCGACGCGCGTATTCGTTCCCTTCTCGACGTCGAGGACCCAAAGGCTGACGTCCTGGCGGTTGTAGGCGATCTTCTTGCTGTCGGGCGACCAGACGGGACCTGAGAAGAACCCGGGCTTGCCGTCGCCGAGCGCGATCTTCCTGACTTCGCTGCCGCCGGTCTGATCGCGCAGATGGAGCATATATTCGCCCGATTCATCAGAAAAATAAGCGATCCACTTGCCGTCCGGAGACCACGCCGGCTCGCGTTCCATAACCGCCGTCGTATTCGTGAGATTCCGCGCGTCGCCCTTGTCCGCGGGCGCGGTGATGATCTCGCCGCGAGCCTCGAATACCGCGCGGATGCCGTTCGGCGAGATCGCGGCGTCGGCGATCCGGCTGCCGACGCGTTCGAATCGCGGGCGAACTCCCGGAAAATCGCCGGAAACACGAATGTTCACTTTCTTTGGCGACTTCGAGCCGACGTCCAATGTGTAGATGGCGCCGAACTGCTCATAAACGATCGCGCCGCCGCCGGCCGAGGCGTACTTGATGTCGAGGCCTTTGTTCTCGACGATCTGTTCGACCTTTTTCGAGCGCGTGTCGAACGCGAACAGCGACACGACGCCGCGGTTGCGGTCCGACAAAAAGTAGACCTTGTCGCCGACCCACATCGGGCACTTGTCGTTTGAATTTTCGCGCGGAACCTTTTCGATCGTCGAATCGGAGAGTTTCGCAATCCAGATCGGCTGCGTTTGACCGCCGTTGTAGTGTTTCCAGTCTGACTGCCATTGCGAAAGCGGCTCGTAGGCGACGAATTGCGCATCGGGCGAGAGCCACGCGCGGTCGACCATCGGCAGCGGCAGTTCGACCGGAAATCCCATACCTGCGGCACTTACCGAAAAAAGTCTCGAAAAATTCGCGCTGCTGTTGCGCCCAGAAGTGAAAAGGACGTTTTGTCCGTCAGGCGTCCAACCGGTCACTTCGTCCGCGGACGGATGAAACGTCAAACGTTTCGGCACGCCGCCGGCCGCCGGCACGACGAAAACATCCGTATTGCCGTCGTAATCAGCAGTAAAGGCGACCTGCGTGCCGTCCGGCGAAAAATACGGACTCGTTTCGATTCCGACGCCGGTCGTCAGACGGCGCGCGTCGCCGCCGTTGCGCGCGACGACCCAAAGATCGCCGGCATAGGAAAAGGCAATCTCCGTGCGGCTGATCGCCGGCTGCCGAAACAACGTGACCTGGCTCTGGGCAAACGACAATGCGGCCAGCGTAACCACGAAAAGCGATGACAAGAAGAGCTTCTTCAATTTGTTTTCTCCGATATCTGGCGGTTTGAAAAACCCCGCGAATTCTTGCCCTGAATCAGGCAAGCGATTCTGATTTAGTTGAATTTATTGCGGCTTGCCGCCCGGATGTGCGGAAAAGCTTGGCTTTTCCGAAAGTCTCTTCAATGATTCCAAGCGGCTCCGCCGCCTTTTCGCCGTTCGCGGCACAGCCGCTGAAGTCTGGGGGCGATTCACGGAAAAGCCAAGCTTTTCCGCACATCCGGGCGGCAAGCCGCGACGAATCCCAAATTCCCAATCCCAAATATCCCAAATCTGGAAATTTACGGACTGACCGACGTCGGGAACTGCATTCCAAAGTCCAAAAAGGGAACAGGCAGTCGGACATTTGGAATTTCGGCGGTCGAACAGATTCTTGTTATATCTACGTTCGCATTTTAGCGAAAGATTCAAAAAAATTTTGTCCCTTGACCTTACGCACTTTCGAGAATCACCTGCGCCACCGCGTGCTCTGTCGTGTGCGAGATCGAAAGATGGACCCGTCCGGCGCCGAGTTCTTCGAGAAGTTTACCGGCCTCGCCTTTGACTCCGAGGCTCGGCACACCCAACTCGTCGTTCAGAATCTCCATATCGTGCCAAGTGATGCGTCCGCGCCAACCGGTCTTGAGCGCCTTCAGAAACGCCTCTTTGGCCGCAAAACGGGCGGCGTAACTCTGGGCCGCCGCCGCGCCCTTGGCTTCACAATATGCGCGCTCGGCAGCCGTAAAAACACGTTCGGCGAAACGCGGAGATCTTTCAATCGTTTCCCGAATTCGATAAACTTCAACAATGTCGATGCCGATAGAAACTATCATCAGTGGTCAGTGGTCAGTGGTCAGTGGTCAGAACGATATCTGATTGCAACCAAAGTCCAGTGGTTAGTGGTCAGAATTTCATCTGATCGCAACCAAAGTCCGGTGGCCAGTGGCCGGTGATCAGACGGACATCCGGGCGTGACCGTTGAACCGAAAACGACCGGCAATCATTTGTTTTTAACTTTCAACGATGGACATTTTAGCAGATAACGGGTTTTACTGGCGCGAAAAAGACGGGGTCCGGGTGCTGGTGTGCCGCAGTCTCGAAGAACACGGCTTCGTCAACGGCTTTTCGACGCGGCTCGGCGGAGTTTCCGAGTTTCCCGAGAACGACCTGAATCTTGCCGGTTACGATGAAGACTCGGCGGAGAACATCGCCGAGAACCGGCGCCGTTTTCTGGGTGTTTTCGAGCGGGAATATCGCCTGGCGTCTTGCTGGCAGATCCACAGCGCCGACGTCCGGCATGTGCGCGATCTGGAGGACGCGGCGGACGGCAACCACAGAATGGACGCGCTGGTCTCGGACGCAGCCGGCGTGATGCTCGGCGTCAAAACCGCCGACTGTGTTCCGGTTCTTCTGGGCGATACGCGCACCGGCGCCTTCGCGGCAGTCCACGCCGGCTGGCGCGGAACCGCCGAATCGATCGTCGTCAACGCCGTCGCCAGAATGCGCGATGTTTACGGCACTCGACCGGAGGACCTGGTCGCCGCGATCGGTCCGGCGGCGACGGCAAAGAACTACGAGGTCGGGCAGGATGTGATCGACGCCTTCCGCGCACGATTCCGGGAATCCGAAAGGCTGTTCACGCCGACGCGCGATGGCCACGCGAAGATCGACCTTCATACGGCGAATTCCGACCAACTGACGTCGCTTGGTGTCGATCGCGGTCGTATTTCGATTTCGGAGTATTGCACGATGGAACGGACGGATCTGTTCTTTTCGTATCGTGTCGAAAAACGGATACACGGGAAGACGGGGCGGCTGATGTCGGTCATCGGCCGCTCCGGATGACCCCCGTACAAGGCTCACATTGAAAAGCCGTTGACCCGCAAAGCGCTTAGTCTTAAGATGCTCTTGGCAGCTCACGGAGGTATTTAGTGATGAGATCTCGCGTTTCAATTCTCACGCTCGTTTGCGTGGCTTTGCTTTTCACCGTCCCAGCTTCCGCAAAGGACACCTGGATCAACGTTCGCAGTAAGAATTTCTTCCTTGTCGGCAACGCAAGCGAAAAGGAGATCAAGCAGGTCGCGACGAAACTCGAACAGTTTCGCGAAACCTTTCGCCAGATCTTCCCGCGCATCAAATTCAGTCAATCGATCGGAACGAACGTTATCGTCTTCAAGGACGACAGCGCTTACCGACCGTTCAAGCCGAAACGCAGCAACGGCAAACCGGACGACGGGATCGCCGGATATTTTCAGCCCGGCAGCGACGTAAACTACATCACGCTCGCCGCCGGAGGCGACATCAACGAGACTTACGGCGTGATCTTTCACGAGTATGTTCATTTCATTCTCGAGGCCAATTTCGGCAAATCACAGGTTCCGCCGTGGTTCAACGAAGGTCTCGCCGAGTATTACCAGACATTCAAGATCGAAAACGACCAAAAGGTGACGCTCGGTTCGATTCAGCCGAATCATTTGAATCTGCTGCAACAATTCAAATTAATGCCGCTCAAGACGTTTTTTGAGTTCGACAACTACGCGCTCCATCAAAACGGCAACCATTCCCGGAGTATCTTTTACGCTCAGGCCTGGGCCCTGATCCATTATCTTATACAGGGCAAGTCGGGACGCAGTACCGACGGTTTGGACGCGTTTCTCGGACTCGTTATGAAAGGCGCCGATCCCGAAGAGGCCTTCAAGAAGACGTTCCTGATGGACTACGCGGCGATGGAAAAAGCGCTCGCGGCATACGTCGCCCAAGCGAAATTCTACCAGTCGGTCCTGACATTCAAAGAGAAGCTCGTTTTCGACACTGGGATGACCGTCGCGCCGCTTGGTGACGCGGAGGCGAACGCTTATCTTGGCGATTTGTTGTATCACACACGCGACCCCGAAGCGGAAACCTATCTGCAGAAAGCGGTTTCGCTCGATCCCAACTCGCCGATCGCGAATACGGCGCTCGGGCTGATCCGCTCAGGCGACCGAAAGTTCGATGACGCGAAGAAGTATCTCGAGCGTGCGATCGCCGCCGACGCCAAGAACTATCTCGCGCATTATCATTACGCATACGTCATAAGCCGCGAGAATATGGACGAATTCGGCTATGTTCGCCAATTCCCTCCGGAGTCGGTCAAGAAGATGCGCGACTCGTTGTCGCGTGCGATCGAGTTGAATCCGACGTTTACCGAAAGTTATCAATTGCTCAGTTTTCTTTACCTCGTCAACAACGAAAATCTCGCGGACGCGGTCGAGATGCTGAAAAAAGCCGCGGTTCTGCAGCCCGGAAATCAACAGAACCAGCTTCTTTTGGCGCAATTGTATCTGCGCCAGGAGCAGCTTGCTGAGGCGAAGACGATCGCCGAAAGACTTGTCAAAACCGCCGAAGATCCGGATTTTCGTGCAAAGGCGCAGTCAATCCTCGCAAACATTCGCGAATTTGAGGAAAGAAAGGCGTTTAACGAAGATCAGCAAAAAGAGCGCGAGGATCGCGGGATCAAAACGCCGATACTCGTCAAACGCAACGGCGACAAGCCGCTTAGCGAAGAAGATGTCGAACGGATCAGAAGGGAGAATGAACTCTTGAGCCTGAACACCGTCGTCAAGCGCCCCGGTGACGGCGAGGCCGAAGCGGTCGGTTACGTCGACCGCGTGACATGCGCGCGCGGAGAGGTTACGTACACCTTCCGGACGGAGACCGGCACGATTCAGCTGACCAGCAAAGGTTTCACCGATCTCGATCTGACCGCGATGGTTCAGGAAGCTCAGGATGTTTCGTTCGGCTGCGATGCCGACGTCAAAGCGATCAAGGCGGTTGCGATCTACGTTCCATCGAAGATCGCAAACTCCAAGTCACGAGGAACGTTGACGGCCCTGACCTTTGTTCCAGAATACTTCGTTCGAAAATCCGAAGAGGAGATGAAGGTCGCACGGCAGACGGTCGTGATCGAAGATCAGGAGGATCAGCCGGAAGATTCCGGAGCCCGGGAAGATCTTGAAAAGCGTCGCCGCGAGGCAATGATCGAAAGCATCAGGAACAATCTCCGGAACCCGGCCGAAGGCGAAACGCGGGTTTTCGGGGTCGTCGATAGAATTGAGTGCTCGGGCGGGTCGATGATGTTCGTCGTCATTGCGGGCGACGCGACCCTGAAACTGAGGGCCAAATCGCCGCAGTTCAGATCGTTCACTCCGGATGCATCCGGGCTTCGGTTCGGTTGCGGCGTGAAACTCCCGCAACTCAACGCCTCGGTGATCTTTCGCGGAAGCATTTTGAGCGCGGGCGACCTGGTTTCGGTCGAATTCCTTCCGCCGAGTTTCAAACCTGAGGATTGATCATCTGACCCGCGCCGTGATCGTTATCCGTTCCGTTCGGGGCGGATAGCAAACTTCGTCGGTGCAGGGCTGAATTTCAACCTCGACGCGGAGCTTGACGACCGATCCGCGAAAACCGCGCGGGATCGACAATTTGAAGCCGAATGTTACCTTGCCCTCGTAGATGCTGAGCGGTTCTTCGGAAAACGCGAAGATCTTGTTCCTGCCTTTCGGATACTTGAGACCGAAGATCCGTCCGCCGGCGGCGCGTATGCTGACAACGGTCGGAATGAGGTTTTTTGTATTCGGACGGTCGGAATTGACGTGGTAGCCGTCGGGAATGTCGAGAACGATCGTTCCCGCCGACGTTCCGCCGCGCTTAACGGCGGCGACCGAGCCGGAAACGGTCTGCCCACTGACCGCGGCGGCCGCTGCGAGCGCCAGTATTGTCCCCAAAAACAGACGTTTCATTTCAATTCAAAGCTGTCGAGCAATTCCCGGATGCGGACGTTGAATTCGTCAAAGTGGTCGGCGAGGACCGACACCGTCAGTTCATATGATCGGTCGCCGCGATTCAGCGTCTTGCGAAACTCCTTTATCGTGACGCCGTTTTCTTCGCGTTCGGTCTTCGTCGGCCCATCGGCGGACTTCGCCTGTCCGATGACGACCGCCGCCCACGAACGGTGGATCTCTTCGGCGGCCTCGCTTTCCCCAAACTCTTTCGTCCACGCCTCGAACGCGAACTTCGATTCGACCGGACTTATGTAACCGGCCGGTTTGACGATGACGAAGTCCTCCGTCTCGACGGTTTCCTGCAGATACGCGTTTTCCGCGATCCGCTTGATCCGGGTCGATGCGTAAATCATAAGCGCGACGATAATGCCGCCGACGATCCAAATTTCCATAGATTCAGTTTGCCGCCGTCCGCCCGCCGATCTGAACGGTCGACTTTGCGGCAAGTTGACCGCACGCGGCGAAAATATCGCGGCCGCGCGGCGTTCTGACGTAAGCCGAAATACCGTTTTCTTCGAGAATCTCCTTGAACCGGGCGACCTGGGTCGGCGCCGGCGGTCCGTATTCGAGCGGTTCCGCCGCGTTGTGCGGGATCAAATTGATCTTCGCCCGCCGAAGGTCGTGCCGCTTGAGCAGACCGGCGAGTTTCGCGGCGTGCGCGTCCGAGTCGTTCACGCCGCCGAGGAGCACGTACTCGAACGTAAAACGTTCGCCGCGTCGGAGCGTCGTTTCGAATTCCTTTGCGGCCGAAAGCAGTTCGCCGATGTTCCACTTCTTGTTGATCGGCATCAGTTTGTCGCGCAGTTCGTCGTCAGGAGCCGAAAGGCTGATCGCGAGATGCGGGCGTTTTTCGAGCCGGGCAAACTCGCGGATCTTCGGAACGATTCCGGCGGTCGAGATCGTGACGCGGTTCAGCACGATGAAAAGCCCGCTCTTTTCGGCCATTATCGCGGTCGCCTTGATCAGATTTTCAAAATTCAAGAAAGGTTCGCCGGCACCCATTCCGACGAGGTTGGTGCCGTGCGGAGTTTCGCCGGCAACTCCGTAAACATCTGTGAGGACGATGATTATCTGTTCGACGATCTCTCCGGCAGTCAGATTTCTCAAGAGTCCGAGCTTTGCGGTCAGGCAAAAATCGCACTTCAGCGGACAGCCCGACTGCGACGAAAAACAGATCGTGTCGCGGTTTTCGGTCGGGATAAAGACCGTCTCGACTGGAAAATTGTCATGAGTCTTCATCAAAAACCGGCGCGTGCCGTCTACGGAAACGTACTTCGATTCGACTTTCAAGGACGAGGCGGTTGCGGTTTCGGCGAGTTTGTCGCGAAGGGCTTTCGGAAGATCTGTCATCTCAGCAAAATCGAGCAGACGACGCGCGTGGATCTGCTTGAAGATCTGTTTCGCCCGAAAACGAGGCTCGCCGACGCCGGTCACGAACTCCTCCAGTTCGGCCGGCGTGAGCGCGGTCAGATGTGTCTTTTCCGTCAACAAAACCATCGGTAAATACGATAACACATCCGATTTTGGATTTTGGATTTAGGATTTGGGATTTGGGATTTGGGATTTCTTGAACCTTGAATCTTGAACCTTGAATCACTAGCGTTGCGTTAAGCAACAATACTGTTCTTTGAAATTATTGTAAATAAGTAGCTTACGGCCATTTCTGAGTTAAACGATTTGAAATTGTTCGAGATTTGTCGGATTCCTTACTATCAGGGAGATCGATATGAA
>JBGSWK010000045.1:0-36567 GCA_041752475.1 Pyrinomonadaceae bacterium
TCGTTCATATCGATCTCCCTGATAGTAAGGAATCCGACAAATCTCGAACAATTTCAAATCGTTTAACTCAGAAATGGCCGTAAGCTACTTATTTACAATAATTTCAAAGAACAGTATTGTTGCTTAACGCAACGCTAGTGGTGCAATAGTTCGCGGGATTCGGACTCAAAAATGGATTCCTAAATATACCTGTCGCGCCTGTGCCAAAAGGTCCACGTTGTTCGATCGTAGGAACAACAAAACTTTTTTCCTGCGTCGCATTGATGTTTTGATACTCGCCCGACAAAAAATAAAATAATTTGTTCTGAATGATTGCGCCACCAAGCACGGCCCCACCTTGTCCGAAGGTGAATGAATCTTCTCCGCCGCTTTGATTCCGAACCGAAAATGGATTGCCATCCAAAAGAACGGCCTGACCGGAAGCGGTTCTCAAAGCGAACGTATCGTTGCCGTTGATGGTGTCGAAAAAGTTTCGGGCATTCAATCTGTTTGAGTTGAAGAATCCGTAAATCGAGCCGTTCAGCTGATTGGAGCCGGCACGGGAAACGGCGTTGACCTGCGCCCCGATGTTGCGTCCGAACTGTGCGGGCGCGAGCAAGGTGATTATCTGAAACTCCTGGATCGATTCGATCGGTTGGGGTATCAGCGCGACAAACCCTTGGCGACGGACACCGATATCTTCATCATTGTTGTCCGATCCGTCAACGGTGAAGTTGTTTCCACGCGAACGAAGACCGTTGACGGAAAACTGTCCCGCCGAGCCGACGCCCGGACCGACGCCGGGACCGGTGACATCGCCGATCGTCTGGGGAGGCGGGACAACTCCCGGCAACAACAACGCGAACTCATCAAAACTCCTTGTGAAACTGTTGCCACCCAGGGGAATTTTTGTGATCTCGTCCTTTTTGGTTGAGCCGTCGCGCCGTGCATCGGTCGTGTTTATTTCAACCCGAATGTCATCAGGTTCCTCCAAAACTGCCTGCGAAGAAGTTGGCGAGTTATCCGGTTCAAGCGATACGGGCACCGGTACGACCTCGCCCGTCAACGAGACTTTTATTTCCCGACGCAACAGCCTCGATCGATACCCGTTGACCGTGACCCGAATCTGATAAAACCCGGGTGCCAGCAGGCCCTGATAAAACCGCCCTTTGGAATCGGTTCTCAAGTTATATGCCGCGCCTGTCTGCTCATTTGTGATCTGCACCTCGGCACCAACCACCGGATCTCCGGTTTTATTGTTGCTGATGTCTCCCTGAAATGCACCGGTCACTGTATTCTGGGCAAATGCCCGGCCCGTGAACAAGAGCCCGCAAACAAAAAGAGCCATTCCAATCACTTGGAAATGGCCCTTGAAGCTCAACCGCAACAACGCAGAAATCGCACCTATTCTTGGCATATCATATCCTCACTATGGTTCCCACCGAGATCGTACAACCCTTTTTTGTTTTTGACATAGTACACTCGTTTATGTCTTTTGCAACGAAAACCTTTCATTTTTTTTTCGGTGCGTACGACAAGAGCCAGAACGGAGCGGGCCCGGCAACCAAATCGCGCCTCGTACTTGCCGCATTTTGCGCCGCACGGCGAGCGACATCGGAGGAGAGAAGCGTGCCATTGACGTTGCGTTACTCTCCCGGTTTCGGAACCCGTGGAGGCTCCCTCTGAACGATAAACTGAGCGAACGCCTTCAGGCAGCTGGACTTCTGCACTCGCTATTCCCGTTAATGTGATCGGTTTTGCGTAGGGAACCATTTCGATGTTCTTGCCCAATCAAAACAAGCCGTTCCCGATCGCCGTAGCCGTCGCAAACCTGAACTTCGAATTCGCAGGACTGGAAGGGTGTTTGTACGTGGCGCGGCGGAATTTTACGCGTAAACGCGTTACTCTTCGGGCGCCCGCAACGATCTACGCCGTTCGGAGTTTCGATTCGACGATTCCCAGCAGATCTTGTTCAATCTCGATCGCCCGGCGTTCGATCTCCGAGCCTCGGGCGAGGATTTCTGTGGAGAACTCTTTGTCTTTCAATCCGGCGGCGTTGATCTTGACGTTCAGGAAGGCGCCGATGATGGCGGAGCGGACGCAGAGGGCGCCGACGGCGGCGTCGGTGATGGAGTTTGGATTACCGTCGGCGATCATCGCGCGGATGATCTCGAAGGCGTCGAACGCGCGCTCCATCGTGCGGTACGGGACTTCGGTCGCGTATCGCGTTGCCGACTGGATCGCTTCGCTGCGGGCGGCTTTTTCTTCCGGCGTGTTCTTCGGGAGTTTGAAGGCGTCCATTACGAGGTTGAAGGCGGCGGTGTCTTCATCGACCAGCCTCAGGAGATCGTCCTTGATCGCCTGACCGCGGGCGGCCCAGTCGGAGAATTCCTCCCAGCGTTCATCCCAGCCGGCTTTGTGCGACGAGAGGTTGGCGACCATCGTCGCGAGCGCGGCGCCGAGCGCGCCCATATACGCGGAGATCGATCCGCCGCCTGGCGCGGGTGATTCCGACGCGGTCTCGTCGGCGAACGCGGCGCAGGTCATATCGACGAGGCGCGGCGCAGCGTTTTCGGTGGCGAGTACGTATTCGATGATCTTCTCCTGCGGATCGAACGGCTTGAGATCGTCGAGCCCCATCGACTTGATCGCGATCCGGACGATCTCGCTTTCGGCGATCCCGGTCGAGCGCCGCTGTTTTGTCAGATAGTATTTGCCGGCGTCGATGATCGCTTTTTTCGGGACGAGACCGACGATCTCGAGCCCCGTGACGCGGATGCCGCGTGCGTCGGCTTTTGCGGAAACCTCGTCAAAGGCGACGTGAAGTGGCGTTTGCGACAGGTTGGTGATGTTCATCGAGACCTGCGCGATACCGTATTCGGCGATGTACCAGCCGATCGCCTTGGTTCCGGGAAGCGTGCCGGGAATGCGCAGCTCTTCGCCATTCTCGTCCTTCAAAGGTTTGCCCGTGATCGGATTGCCCTCGCGCCGGACGCGGCCCTTTTCACGGACGTCGAAGGCGACCGAATTGGCGCGGCGCGTCGACGTGGTGTTGAGATTGAAGTTGACGGCAATCAGAAAATCGCGCGCGCCAACGGCCGTCGCGCCCGAACGCGCGACAGACTCGGTGAACTCCGAAGGGCCAAAATCGGGCTTCCATTCGGGATTCGCGAGCTTGTCGCTGAGTCCTTCATATTCGCCGTCGCGGCAGTTGGCGAGATTGCGCCGCTTTTCCTCGGTCGCCGCCGACTCGTAACAGTAAACCGGGATCGAAAGTTCGTCGCCGATGCGTTTCGCAAGTTTGCGCGCGTACTCGGCGGTTTCTTCCATCGAGATACCAGCAACGGGGACCAGCGGACAGACGTCGGTCGCTCCGAAACGCGGGTGGTCGCCCTTGTGGCGGCGCATATCGATCAGTTCCTGAGCCTTTTTGACGGCCCGGAACGCGGCTTCGACCACCGCTTCGGGATCGCCGACAAAGGTCACGACCGTACGGTTGGTGGACGCGCCGGGATCGACGTCGAGGAGTTTGACGCCTTCGGACGCCTCGATCGTGTCGGTGATCTGTTTAATGACGCCGAGGTCGCGGCCTTCGGAGAAATTCGGAACGCATTCGATGAGCTTTTTCATTGTAGGAATTGTAAAGGGGAAAAGGGGAAAAGTGAACAGGCGGAGAATGGGAAAGTGCCCGCCATACGCAATGCAGAACCGGGCACGCTTAGTTCGCGCGCGGTTCTGCATTGGTTCGTCCGAATTCTTGGAGCAATGGTCTCAGCCGTTCGACGGATTTGGCGTGGATCGCCGCGTTCGAAGCGACGATGCCGTTGTGGTTTTGGATGTCGCGGGTGTTATAGACGATCCGCTCGCCGAAGATGTCCGTCAGGCGGCCGCCGGCTTCTTCGAGGATGATCTCGGGCGCGCAGGTGTCCCATTGTTTGGTGCGCGGACTCAAGTGTATGTAAAGATCGGCCTCGCGGGAGGCGATCAGACCGACTTTCAGTCCGACCGACCCGCGGCGGACCTCGTTCGCGACGCGGAACGTCTCGACGACCCGCGCCATTCGCTTGCTGTAATGATTGCGCGAGGCGGCGAAGTTTATCTTTGAAAAGTGGCGTTGCTTGGAAACCTCGAGCCTTTCGGGGGTCGCGTCGTTTACCGTCCGGTAGGCGCCGGAATCCTTGGCGGCGTAAAGCAGCGAGGCCTCGTTGGGCAGATAGACGACGCCGAGGATCGGGCGGCCGTTTTCGACAAGGCCGATCTGGACTGCAAAATCACCGTCGCGCTTGATGAATCCGGCGGTGCCGTCGAGCGGGTCGATCATCCAGACTCTGCTTCGGTCCAGCCGATGATGCGTGTCGGGTTCTTCTTCCGAGAGGATCCCGTCGTCGGGAAATTTCGCCTCGAGGCCGTCGACGATGATCCGGCTCGCCACGCGGTCGGCGACCGTGACGGGCTCGGCAAAGTTGTCGGCGCCGATCTTCTCTTCGGCCTCAAAGCCGTCGCGGTAGAAATCGAGGATCGTCGCGCCGGCGCGTCGGGCGAGTTTGATTGCGGTTGCAAGTTCAGTTTCAAGCATTGGTGACATTTTAGCATCAGTCAGTGGGCAGTAAGCAGTGAGCAGTGAGCAGTGAGCAGTGAGCAGTGAGCAGTAAGCAGTGAGCAGTAAGCAGTGAGCAGTGAGCAGTAAGCCGTGAGCAGTGAGCAGTAAGCCGTGAGCCGTGAGCAGTAAGCAGTAAGCCGTGAGAAGGGAGCAGTGAGCGGTAAGCGGTGAGGTGAGCGGCTTAGTAGAATTCGCAACGCCTGAAATTTTGCACTTGCACTGCTTACTGCTCACCGCTCACGGCTCACTGCTCACTGCCCACCGCTCACTGCTCCCAGCTCACTGCTCACTGCCCACTGCCCACTCTGCTCACTGCTCACTGCCCACTGCCCACTGCTCACTGCTCACTGCTCACTGCTCACTGCTCACGGCTTACTGCTCACTGCTCACCGCTCACCGCTCACTGATGCTAAACTACCGATATGGCAGAAAATGTTGCATATTCAAAGGGCGCGGAGCGCGCGGTGGTTTATCGGGAACTCGTGCCGCAGATCGAGGCGCTGGTCGCCGGCGAGACGGATCTTGTTGCGAACCTCGCGAATATCACGGCGGTTCTGAAAGAGGCGTTCGGTTTCTTTTGGGTCGGGTTTTATCTCAAGAAGGGCGATCAGCTTGTGCTCAACGCGTTTCAGGGAAAGCTGGCATGCACGCGGATCGATTTCGACAAAGGTGTTTGCGGGCACGCGTACACGACGCGCGAGACGATCGTCGTCCCGGACGTTGACGCCTTTCCGGGCCACATCGCCTGCGCATCCGAATCGCGCTCGGAGATCGTCGTCCCGATCTTCGACAAGAGCGGGAACGTCTTCGGCGTCCTCGATATCGACAGCGACGAGCCGGACGATTTTTCCAAGGTTGACCGCGAGGGGTTGGAGCGGATCACAAGGATCGTTGAAGCAATGAATTTGGACGTTTGACCGGCGAGTGCTCCCGATATCATCGACTTGGTCACCGGGGGATTTTCCGTCGTCGCGCGTTGGGAATCCGAGAGGGTCTTCAAATCGCGTGCGTCGCATACGAAAGGACGACAGCACCATGCGGAGCCTGGTGTGTCTCACCGCAAAATTACCAAGCGTTTGAAACACGCGTATCGACAGCGTACAGTTACGCGTGTTTCGCACGCCCAATTACTAGGTCCTCTGTCTGCTTCATACATGGTGCTACCGGCCTTCAGCGTGCTTCCGCACGCTGAAGAATTGAATTTCGACAGCTGACGAGATGTTATACGGACGATATTATTCGAAATCTATGATCGCGTTGCGTTATGCTTCAAAGCCAGTTTCAAGAAGTTTTCGAATAGTATCCGGCCATCGCGGGATTCGTTGGGGTGTTCCCAGCGGGTAGGGTTTTTCCGCCATTCCTCGAACGATTTCTCAAGGTGGAACTGAACGGTGTAGATCAGTTGGCCATCGCTTCGCTTGACCATCATTTGATTCTTGCACAGATACGACGTCGCGAGCAGTTGAAAGCCTTCGGGGATGCCGACGACCTGCACGGCGTGGTTTTGCCAGACGCGCAGAATGTCCGATTCTTTTGTGTAATCCTGCCAAACGCCCGAATTGCGGTCGTGTATTCCGGCGAAAATATCATCGTCGGTATCGACGATCTTGACGAAACGATACTGATATTCCGAAACGCGGTTCTTTCGTTTCTGCGACGGTTCGAGATCGTCGAGCGTTTTCAGTTTTGAGCCGAAGCTGTGTGCGACAAGTTGGTGTGCGCCGCAGATGGCGAGGATCGGGATCTTCGTTTCACGTACGAAATGTCCGAAATGCTCCAGATGCTCCCGGTTGTAGTAATCAAAATCGCTGAACGTGCCGCTCATCACGATCGCGTCCGGTTCGAAATCGCGGGCGGCCTCGGCGACCTCAGAGAGGTGCACCGTCAGGAACTTTGGCTGCTGGACGAGCCGGATGACGTTTTTGGCGATGTTGTCGGTCGCCATACCCGAAACCATGTTCTCGAATTTCAGGAGGCTTTTGACTCCGGCTTCGGCGAGTTCTTTATGCGCCGTCGGCGAGAGATCCGACTCGTAACGAAGAAGATCGTTGACGATCAGGACCTTGGCGAACTCGATCTTTTTCTCGATCGGCTCGTACCGGCAAAAGGTTTGTTTGTTGAACGGGAACGGAAGGGTTTCGGTTCCGGTTCTTTGGATTGCTGCGTCGAACATCGATACAAAAATAAAGCCAAAATTCAATTTGGCTCGCTAAGCAAGTATAGCACTATTTGGGGGGGAAAGGGGAAATGGACAATGGACAATGGACAGTGGACAGTGGACAGTGGACAGTGGACAGTGGTCGGTGGTCGGTGGTCGGTGGTCGGTGGTCGGTGGTCGACGGTCGGTGGTCGGTGGTCAGTGGTCAGTGGTCAGTGGTCGGTGGTCGGTGGTCGGTGGTCGGTGGTCGGTGGTCGGTGGTCGGCGGCCGGTGGTCGGTGGTCGGTGGTCAGTAGTCAGTGGTCGGTGGTCGGTTGACATGGTCGGTGGTCGGTTGACATGGTCGGTGGTCGGTTGACATGGTCGGTGGTCGGTTGACATGGTCGGTGGTCGGTTGACATGGTCGGTGGTCGGTGGTCGTTGCCGGTTGACATGGTCGGTGGTCGGTTATTAGCTGTCGTCCACTGTCCACTGTCCACTGTCCACTGTCCACTGTCCACTGTCCACTGTCCACTGTCCATTATCCATTGTCCACTTCTTCAAGATCGTTGTTTCGTCGTTTGCCGAAACTCGGGCATCAGCGTTCCGGCGCCGATCTCGGAGATCTCGCGGCGGAGTTCGGCGATCAGCGCCGAACGGAAGCGCCCGCGGACTGACGGCGAGCGGTCGGCGGCGAATTCGTCGAGCAGCAGCCGCGCCTTTTGCCAACCGGTCTCGAGATCGTCGGCGATCGGCGAGATCTTCGTGATGTCATAAGGCACGGCGCAATCGTAGCATCCGAGACGGGCGAACACCTGCAGATAGCGGGCCGTCCCAAGGTCCGGACAGTGAAAACGTTTGTTACCGGCTTTGAGTTCGATCCCGAGAAGTGTGTACTGAATGTCGGTTCGATGTTCGCGCGTCGGCAGGTCGAGCGTATAGGCTCGCGTCCGCTGTGTCCGAACCCGACCGCGATAAATCGCCGGCGGCCACTCGTCGGCGAGCGTCTCGCGGATCCTTTGGATTATGTCGGCGGCGGAGATCATATTTCGGCGATGGCGTCCATCGTTTCCTGGAACGACTCGAAATAGCGGCCGACGTGAAGGCCGTCGACAAGCGCGTGATGAACCTCGACCGAATGCGGCATTTTGATCCGGCCCATATCGTCAAAAGTCTTCCCGAAGACCAACCGCGGCACCGAATGACGGTTGTCGTGCCGGCCGGCGTGTTTGAAACTCGTAAACGAAACCCAGGGAATCACTGAATAATAGATCAGATCGAGGCGGTCGTTCTCGACGTCGAACGATTTCAGCCGCTTATATTCTTCGACCGATTCCTTGCCGGCGCGGTCAAATTCGAACGGATCGGAAAGGTATTCAAAATAACAGAAAGAAAAAGTGTCGTCGTCGTTGAGGACGGTGTGCGTTGCGTGAATGGCACCGAACTCGGCGACGCGCTCACCGTCGAATCGCAGACGGAATTCGCGTATCCCGTTCGCCGCACGCAGCGAACAGAAAAGCGAGATCAACGCGAACGACAGGCCGTTTTCCTTTGAAAAACGGTAGATCGCGGTCGCGTCGACGTTCGCCGTCAGATTAAAGAACGGGTCTTCAAAGTCCTTGAAATACTCGAAAGTCGTCTTCCGTTCCCATCGTTCGAGATCGACATATTGCATTTCGGAGTCTATTTGTTGATCTGTGCGGCCGCGGCGGGCATCTGCTTCGAGAATTTATCGATCCAGCCGTCGCTGAAGACGCCGAAATAAAAGATGCCGATGACCGCGATCAGCAGCGCCGCGGCGACGCCGAGCGGCATCTTCGGTTCGGTCCATTCGGTCGTCCGTTCGCGGAAGAACATCACGACGATCAGGCGCAGATAATAGTATGCCGAGATCGCTGTGTTGACGACGGCGACGATGACCATGACGGTCAGCAGAACGCTGCCGGCTTCGAGCGCCGGACGAAACACGAGGACCTTTCCGATAAATCCGGCCGTCAGCGGAAGTCCGAGCAGCGAGAGCATAAAAAGCGAAAGCGAGAAGGCGATCACCGGCGATTTGAATCCGATGCCGTTGAAGTCCTCGAATTCCGTCCGGCGGTCGTTCTTCTCGCCGACGAGCGAAACTACCGCGAAGACGCCGAGATTGGTTACGGCATAAGTCAAAAGGTAAAAAGCGACCGCGGCGATGGCGACGTCGCGGCCCGCGGTGGTTGTCGCCACTCCGGCTCCGATGAATCCGACCATCGCATAACCGGCGTGCGAGATCGACGAATAGGCGAGCATCCGCTTGACGTTGTTCTGGACGATGGCGCTGATATTGCCGACGGTCATCGTCAGCATCGCCATTACGGCGAGCGCCGTGATCCACGATTCGTGCAGGTAACCCGCCGCTTTTGCTCCGGCGATCAGCGGAAACCCGAGAACGAAAACGCGAAGGAACGAGGCGAACGCGGCCGCTTTCGGACCGGCGGCCATAAATCCCGTGATCGGGCTCGGCGCGCCCTCATAAACGTCGGGTGTCCAAACGTGAAAGGGAACCGTCGCAACCTTGAAACCGAAGCCGATGACGAGCATCGCACCGCCGATCAGCAGCAGCCCCGGAAAGTTCGGGGTCGCGATGCGGGCGGCGATCTCGGTAACGTTCGTTGAACCGGTCGCGCCGTAGATCAAAGCCATTCCGTAGAGCAGAAATGCCGACGCGAACGATCCGAGGATGAAGTATTTCATCGCCGATTCGTTCGATTTCAGATCCGACTTCCTCAGTCCGGCCATTACGTAGGTCGCGATCGACAGTGTTTCGAGTCCGAGGAAGATGATGACGAAGTCGTTTCCGGACGCCATAAACATGCCGCCGAACGTCGCAAACAGAAGCAGCGCGTGATATTCGCCGACAGGAATGCTTTCGCGATCGGTCCAGACGGTCGAGATCAGGATCGTCATCGCCGCGACAAAGATCAGGACCAGCGAGAACGAGAGCCGCAGCGCGTCGTTGGCGATCATTCCGTTCCAAGACAACTGCGTTCCGCTGTCCCACATCGAGAATGTCAAAAATCCGGCGATAGCCAACCCGATCAACGAAACAGCCGTCGTCACGTTCCGCTGTTTCGGAACGAAGACATCGTAAAGCATCACGATGATGCCCGTCAGCGCGACGACCATCTCGGGCATTACGGCCCGTAGATTCACATTTGGGTTGGTCAATGTCTGTAAAAGAAATATGTTCATTTTCTTCGTTTGCTATTTTGCGTTCCGTTCGAAATTCTTTTCGCCCGCAAATATCTTGATCTGCAAAAAATTCTCGCGCGGCGGCACGGGACAACTGAAGCGGTCGCTGCCGTATGCGCAATTCGGGTTGTAAGCGAGGTTGAAATTCACGACCACGCTGTCGCCCGCCGGCGTTTTCAGATCGATGTAACGTCCGGCCCCGTAGGTTTCCTTGCCGTTCGTCAGATCCCGAAAAGGTATGAACAGAAGATCCGCGTATTCCGGAAGCTTCGGTTTTTCCTCGGGCTGAAAAACGGTCAACGCGAACCCCGAGCCGTCGATCTCAAACCTCAAAACACCGTATTTCAAAAAGCTGCGCTTCGTACCGGCCGACGTAGGCAGGACAAAACGTTCGGTTCCCGCGTTCTTTTCAAGCTTTGCGTTGACGACGAACTTATCGGTCACATCGAAATACTTCAGCCCGTCGAACGTCCGAAAGTCCTCAGCCGCCAAAGGCGATTCCGCCCGGTTGCGAAACTCACGGTCGCGCCCGTCGCGAAACGTTTTGACGTCGGTCGAGCCGTAATAGGTCTGTCCGGCAACGCCGGCGACGAGCGACAGGAAAACCCAGGTTATCAATAACGTCCGGCGCATCAATGCTCCGGTTTGACCGGAGTTTCCGACTTTTCGACGGTCTCGATCGTGCCGCCGGCCTGATGGACGACGCGTTCCTGAATGGCGACGATCGCGTCCTTCGAACGCTTCAAAAACGGCGCCGGATGAACGCCCATATAGACCATCAGCACGAGTAGCGGCAAAATCAGTCCGATCTCGCGCCAGTTCAGATCCGTCAGCGATCTGTTCTTCGCGTTCGTGACCTTGCCGAAGAAGACGCGCTGGATCATCCATAACAGGTAAACGGCGGCGAAGATCACGCCCGTGCCGGCGATCATCGTCGCGATGTGGTTCAAGTTGGCGCCGTCGGTGATGCCGAGGACCGTCGATTTCCACATCCCGACCATGATCAGGAACTCGCCGACGAATCCGTTCAAAAGCGGCAGTCCGATCGACGACAGCGCGGTGATCACGAAGAGCGTCGCGTAAAGCGGCATCACATTGGCGATCCCGCCGAAATCGTTGATCTGGCGCGTGTGGCGGCGCTCGTAGATGAACCCGACAAGCAGAAAGAGCGCGCCGGTCGAAACGCCGTGGTTCAGCATCTGGTAAAGCGCCCCTTGCATTCCGAGTTCGGTGAACGAGAACATCCCGAGGATGACGAATCCCATATGCGCGACCGACGAATAGGCGACGAGCCGCTTGACGTCCGGTTGGACCATCGCCACGAGCGCGCCGTAAATGATCCCGATGATCGCCAGGAAAATAAATATGTAGGCAAACTCGCGCGACGAATCCGGGAAGAGCGCGAAGTTGAAACGCATCAGGCCGTATGTGCCCATTTTCAGGAGCACCGCCGCGAGGATCACCGAACCTGCGGTCGGCGCGTCAGTATGTGCGTCGGGCAGCCAAGTATGCAAAGGAAACAGCGGAACCTTGATCGCGAACGCGATCGCGAACGCCCAAAACAGGAGCGATGCGGTTTGACCGGCGATAACGAGGTTTCCGGACTTCATCGCGTCGAGTATGGCGACGAAGTCGAACGAACCGGCGCCGCCGGTCGCGCCGGCATACAAATAGTAAAGCGCGATGATCGCAACCAGCATCAACAAACTGCCGAAAGCCGTAAAGATAAAGAACTTGACCGCCGAATAAATGCGGTTCTCGCCGCCCCAGACTCCGATCAGGAAAAACATCGGCACCAGCGAGGCTTCGAAGAACAGGTAAAAGACAAGCAGGTCGAGCGACACGAACACTCCGATCATCGCGCTTTCGAGCAGCAACAGAAATGCGTAAAAAGCCGCGGGGCGCTTTTCGACGGCGTGCCAGGTCGAGAGGATGGCGATCGGCATAATGAACGTTGTCAGGATCACGAGCCAAAAACTCAGACCATCGACGCCGATATGATAATTTGTGTTGATCGCCTTTATCCACGGGATGTTCTTTTCGAACATAAAGCCGTTCGCCGAAACCTTCTCGCCGGTGAACAGCAACAGGGAAACGGCGAAATTCACGAGCGTCAGTCCGAACGTCAGCCATTTCAGGTGGCTTTCTTGTTTCCAGAACATCTGATGTCCGATGACGGCAAGTGCGCCGAATGCCGGAAACAGGATCAGGATCGTTATAAGATTTTCGGTAATGAAATCCATTTTATTTGTTTGGTTTGTTGCCGGCGCTTTCGGCGACGGACAACGAACCGCTATCTGATAAGCTTCAGTCCGTAATAAACGAAATAGCCGATGACGACGATCGCGCCGAAAAGCATCATCGCCGCATAGCTCCGGACGAATCCGACCTGGATGCGGCGCACGGTTCCGCCAAGCGCGCCGACGAGCGATCCGATGCCGTTGACGAAGCCATCGACGACGCCAAGATCGAAGCCCTTCCAAAGGACGTTGCGCGAAAGGTTCGTCAAAGGATCGACGATATAACCGTTGTAAAATTCATCGAGCCGCCATTTGTCCTCAAGTATCTTCGGCATTTTCCGGAGCGGGTTCTTTTGGAACACGACCCAACCGATACCGATCCCAAGCAAGGCGATAACGACCGAGAACGCTGCCAAGATTCGTTCCTTGAAGAGCACCTCGGGCGAATGCGCCTTGTGATCGGCCTCAGCTACCGCGGCTTCCTTTTTGCCTTCCGGCGCCGCCGTCGTTTTTTCAGCGTGTTCGCCGCCGTCTGCCTTCGTGGCGACGACCGGTTCGAGCGTATGTTCAAAAACGTTGACCTCGCCGGCACCGACGAGTGAACTCATCGCGTACGGAACCCCGATCAGTCCGCCGACCGTCGAGAGAAAGGCGAGGACGATCAACGGCACGGTCATCACCCACGGCGATTCGTGCGGCTTGAAGTCGGGCGGCAGATGATGGTGTTCTTCTTCATCGTCTTCGTCGGTGTGCGCGGAGGCGTGCTCGTCGTCGTGCGCGTGGCTCGCGTAGGCGTGAACCTCTGCTCCGGCATCATCGTGGAAACGCTCTTTGCCCCAGAACGTCATCACCATCATCCGCGTCATATAGACGGCGGTCAGAAGCGCGGTGACGACGGCGACGGCCCAGAGAACCTCCTCGCCCGGAAACAATCCGGCGGGGAAGTAGCTGTCGGCGGCGAACGTTTTGTAAAGGATTTCGTCTTTCGAAAAGAATCCGGCAAAGATCGGGATGCCGGCGATCGCCAGCCAACCGGCGCACATCGTGGTGAACGTCACCGGCATATATTTGCGGAGATTGCCCATCTTGCGCATATCCTGTTCGTGATGCATCCCGTGGATGACCGATCCCGAACCGAGGAACAGAAGCGCCTTGAAGAACGCGTGCGTCATCACGTGAAAGATGGCCACGGTAAAGGCGCCGACTCCCGCCGCGAGAAACATATAGCCGAGCTGCGAAACGGTCGAGTAAGCGAGAACCTTTTTGATATCGTTCTGGGCGATCGCGATCGTCGCCGCGAAGATCGCCGTCGCCGCGCCGATCACGGCGATGATCCACATCGACGTCGGCGCAAACTTGTAGATCGCGTTCGAGCGGACGACGAGATAAACGCCCGCCGTGACCATCGTCGCCGCGTGGATCAGCGCCGAAACCGGCGTCGGGCCGGCCATCGCATCCGGCAGCCAGGTCAGCAGAGGGATCTGCGCCGATTTGCCGGTCGCGCCGATAAACAGCAGAACGCCGATCGAAGTCAGACCGCCGGCGGTGATCGCGCCCCACGTGAACGGGTCGGCAGACATATGGGCGAGCACGTAACTGAAAACGCTTTGAACCTGAACGCCGTCGACCGTCTTGTCGAAGAACGAGATCGTGCCGGTCAAAGAGAAGATCAGGAAGATCCCCATCAGCACGCCCCAGTCGCCGATACGGTTCATCACGAACGCCTTTTTCGCCGCTTCGCGTGCTTCGTCCTTCTTGATGTAGTAACCGATCAGCAAGTACGAGCAGAGTCCGACGCCTTCCCAGCCGACGAACATCAGCAGATAGTTATCCGCGAGGACGAGCGTCAGCATCGAGAACATAAACAGGTTCAGGTAGGCGAAGAATCTGTAAAAACCCTTGTCGCCGTGCATATAGCCCGTCGCGAAGACGTGGATCCAAAAGCCGACGAACGTCACGAAGCAAGCGTAAATACCGCTCAGACGGTCCATTCCGAGCCCGAAGTCGGCGCGGAATCCACCAACCTGCATCCAGGTCCAGAGATGATCGAGCACCGGCTTTTCGGCGTGGAGCGCGCCGCCGTCGGCGACGAAGGCGATATAGAACGCGACGAGCATCGAAACGAACACCGTTCCGCATGCGAGGACGCCGCTGAACAATTCGTTCTTCAGCCGGCCGCCGACCAGCCAGTTGATCACCGCACCCGCAAGCGGCGCAAAAATTATCAGACTTAAAAGATTGTTCTCAGCCATTTTTGTATTTTGATAACTACGGGATTCTCGCCCGACTTATCGAAAAAATCTGTCTCCGCCGCATCCGGCGCCCGGAGCGTCAGTTTCTGCGCGGCCGCGGTTTGATCACCGGTTTCGCCGGTGCAGGCATTTCGCCGGCTATCGTCACCGGATTCGCCGCGATGATTGCCGCGACCAAATTCATTTCGCGCTCGTCCTCGAGCTTTGTCCGGACAAAATCGCGCATAGGAACTTCGGCGGCGGCGGGCGAACTCGGATCTTTGACCATCGTCGAAATCAGTATATGCCGCACGTCGAAAGTGAACTTCAAGTCGCCGTTTGCATCCCGCGTCTCGCCCTTTCGTTCGAGCTTGATGATATGAAAACCGAAAGACGATTCGACGATCTGCGGTGTAATGTCACCGGGCGCAAGCGCAAGGGCCGCCTTTTCAAACTCTGGCACGAACTTTCCAAGTTCAACATTCGCGTACCGACCGCCGGCGGCCCGGCTTCCCGGATCATTTGAGTAGGTCCGCGCTAACACGGCGAAATTCCCGCCGGCCTGCGCACGCTTCAAGATTCTCTCGGCGAGCGCCTTCTTTGCGGTCGTCGAATACTGCGGCCGGGCGGCGATATACGCATCGATCTCGGTGTCAGCGACCCTTGTTTTCGGATTCAGAACCCGTTCGGTATATTGTCGGAACAGAAATTGCGACTGCCCGATCCTGACCGCGAAATCCGTCCCTTCCCGAAAGGCGGCCGGCAGTTCGTTGGCACGCCGGAGTGATTCTCGGTAGGCGATCACGATATTCGCAAAATCCCGTCGCATCTCCGCTTCGTCTCCGGTAGTTTCGGGATTCATTCGCCGGGCGAGCGACCGGAAGCTTTCAAAGTCGCTCAGGTTTTGCGAATCGTTGTAAAAGCCGTCGATCTGCGTGTCTGCGATCCATTGGTACCGCGTCGAGTCGCTCGTCTTGTACATCGTCCGGTCGTAGCCCCGCGCGGTTATCTCGATCATAAGAAATCTCAGCATCTCGGCGAGGTCCGGCTCTTCGGTCATTCCTTCCTTGCCGGCCTGACAAGCGATCGCAAACATTTCCCTGAGGTTCTCGAACTGCTTTTTTTGAAAGGCTGGCTCAACCATCTTTCGTTTCGTTTCGGGGGTCGCGTCCTTCAATATGAACCCGATTTCTTTTTCCGAGACCGTCGTCGTGCAGGGCTTGTCGGTGACCGCCGAGGGCGCCGACAAGCGCCCGCCGCCCTCAACGGCGAAAGCCGAGGCGACGAGGGAACTGGCCAAAATAACGGCGATTCCGATTTTCCGGGTCTTGGTGTTCACGTTCATTTAGTTGCTGACCTGATCGGACACGGTCTCGATCCGCCTGACTGCGCTTCCGACTGAAATACCTTTAGTTCTTCAATATACTCGCATCGTCGACGTCGACCGAAATGCGGTTGCGGAAGAACGCGATGATGATTCCGAGCCCGACGGCGGCTTCCGCGGCAGCGACGCTCATTACCATAAACACGAACAACTGGCCGGTGACATCGGCATAATGACGCGAAAAGGCGACGAACGTCAGGTTCACGGCGTTGAGCATCAGCTCGATGCACATAAACATCCCGATGGCGTTGCGTTTGAAGATCACGCCTACCGCGCCGATCGTGAAAAGCACCCCTGAAAGCGCCAGATAAGTTGCTAAGCTCGGTTCCATAATTTCATTTCGGAATTGTGATTTCTGATTTCGGATTGCAGAAACTTCACGAATTCAAAAAACTTCACTAATTTTCAGACCTAAGCGTCGGGGCTTGCCGTGATTCCTCGAATTCAAAATCCCAAATCCGAAATCCCAAATTCGAAATCCGCATTCCCAAATCCGCCTATTCTTCCAAATGCCGTCGCTCCATTTCGTGATCGACGACCAACTCAAGTTCCGGCTGGCTCAAACGCCGGACGAGGATCACTCCGCCGATGATCGCCATCAGCAGCAGGATCCCGACGATTTCCACGGGCAACAGATATTCGGTGTACATCGCCGTGCCGATCGACATCGTCTTTCCGACCGTTTCGTTCGGATCGATCGTCGTTTTCGGACCCTTGTTGACGACGGCGAAGATGAAGAACGTCTGCGCCAGAAGGATTATTCCGAGAAATCCGCCGATCGCGTAAAGATAACGCAAACGGGTCACGGGTTTGTCGTGATCGAGATTCAGAAGCATGATCACGAAGACAACCAGAACCATGATCGCGCCGGCGTAAACGAGAACCTGCACCGCCGCGATGAACGGCGCGGCGAGCGTCACGTATATGCACGAGAGCGAGATGAAAACGCCGACCAGCGAAACCGCCGAATAAAGCGGATTTCGGTGATAGACCATCGAGATCGCGCATCCGATCGCGAGTCCTGCGAAGATAAAGAACAAAACCGTTGTTGCCATAAGATTTGCCGCCTGAAGGCGGAACTCCGAACGCCGCCTGAAGGCGGAACTCCGAACGCCGCCTGAAGGCGGAACTCCGAACGCCGCCTGAAGGCGGAACTCCGAACTAACTGTTCAAAAAGAACACGACGATGATCGTCAAAATCACGTTTGCCAACGCGACCGGCAGCAAAAACTTCCAGCCGAAATTCATCAATTGGTCGAATCGGAAGCGCGGCAGCGTTCCGCGGATCCATATGTACAGAAACAGAAAGGCGCAGATCTTTGCGACGAATGCGCCAACGCTGATCAGTGCATACGGAATCGAGCCGACCGCAAAGACCTTCGAAAGCCCCGGAACATACCAACCGCCGAGAAACAGCACCGTACACATCACCGATACGGTGAACATATTGACGTACTCGGCCATAAAGAAGAGCGCGAACTTGAGCGCCGAGTATTCGGTGTGGAAACCCGCGACGAGTTCGGTTTCCGCCTCCGGCAGATCGAACGGCACGCGGTTCGTTTCAGCGAAAGCGGCGATCAAAAACACGATAAATCCGATGAACTGCGGAATTATGTACCACTTGAACGGAGACTGCGTCTGAGCGTAAATGATGCCGTTCAGATCGAGCGTTCCGGCGAGCATCACGACGCCGAGCACCGACGCGCCCATCGCAAGTTCGTACGAGATCATCTGCGCCGACGAGCGAAGTCCGCCCATCAGGCTGTATTTGTTGTTCGACGACCAACCGGCGAGCGCAATGCCGTAAACACCGACCGACGTAATGCCGAGCACGAACAGCACGCCGACGTCGATCCGCGCGATCGCCAACGGCATATTCTTCGCCTGTTCGGCGACGTACGCAACGACCGGTCCGAGATACGAGATGCCTTCGGTGTAGGGAACAAGCCAACTGAGCGGATCGGCAAGTCGCGGCCCGAACGGGTAAACCACCATCGGCAGCAGCGCGCACGTCAATGCGACGAGCGGCGCCAGGAAGTACATAAACTTCGTCGACTTATCCGGTGTCAGATCTTCCTTTAAGATGAATTTTAAGAGATCCGCAAACGGCTGCAGAAGCCCCCATGGCCCGACGCGGTTGGGTCCGATGCGGCCCTGGATCCAGCCTAGGACCTTGCGTTCGGCGAGCACCGTGTAGGCCACGACGACCATCACGCCGCCAAAAGCAACACCGATCGCGGTCGCGAAAACTATGAACGGAAACGCTGTTTTTAAGATTTGTTCCATTTCTCAAAACGCATCGAACCCGAAATCAGTTCGAAGCCTTAAACAAAAGTTCGACAATGTCTTTCTTTTCAAACGACAACTCGGTCGTGAACCCTTTTCCTGATAATTCACTGCCGTTCTTGTCGAAATAAATAAGCTTCGCCCGAACATCGATCGCATTCTGACGAATCTTCAGAAGTTCGAAACTCACTACCCTGAGACGCGTTCCGTCATACCGATCAACCGATTCCAGATACTGCTCGCGAAACCAGTTGTTGAACCCGTCATCGACGCGATGTTCGACGAATTTTGCCTTTCGACCGTCGATCTCGATATCGATCGAATCGACTCTGCGCGGGTCGTCGAATGACGCGAAAGAGCGCCGGAAAAAGTCGATATGCATCGAACGCCCGATATGCGAATCGTTAAGTTCGGACGGCTTGACGTAATTCATGTCGCTGCCGTCCTGCGCAAAGATCGTTAAGCCGCCGACAAACATGAAAAACAAACAAGCGGCAAACTTCATAAACCTAACCTGCAGCCGCGACCGAATCGCGCCGGCTTCCGTCCGGATTAAACTGGACGAGCGGCGACACGAAAAGGCTTTCCGGCTTCGGATTGCCCGCCGCCAGCAGATGGAACTGCGGCGTTTTCGACGTCATCGTCGTCAATCGATGCAGTTTGTGTCCGACGCGCGGCGTTTCGGTGATCTTTTCAGCATCGTCGGAAAGCTTCGACGCGCGTTCGGCCAGAGACTTCAGGCGATCCGAAACGTCAGGCGCCGAAATGGCGTGCTTCACCTGAACCGGACGCGACTCGTCCTTCAAGTTCGGGTAACGCAGGCCCTCATATGCCGGCGTCGAATCCGCGATCGCTTTGAAAACGGCGGTCGCCGCGAAGTTATAGCCGAAATCGGCCCCCATTTCGCGGGCGATCAGACTCGTTATGACCCAATCCGCTTTTGCCTGGTTCTGCGGTTCCAGCGCCTGACGGACGCGTTGCACGAAACCCGAGTTGTTGGTGTACGTGCCGTCGACTTCGGCAAAGCTTGCCGCCGGAAGGACGACGTCGGCGTGTGCCGTCGTGTCCGTCTCGAAAAGTTCCTGAACGACGATGAAATCCTTGCCGGCAAGCACCGAGGCGTCCTGCAGACTGCCTCCGATGAGCAGGGCCTTGGCCGATTTGACGACGTCCGCGACTGATTTGCGGCCCGGCGTCATATCGTGGGCTCCGACCGAATTGTTGTATCGCGGCAGCGGATGAAGCAGTACGCGGCGATTGTCGGCTCCAAATCCTGCCGTCGAGCCGGCGAGCGCCGCCTGCGCGTCCGGCGAGAGCTCACCGCCAACCATAACGATCAGATCTCCCTCGGTTTCGGCAATCGTTTTGCGGACCGCTTCGATCTCTTTCGCATCGACACCGAGCTTTTTCGCCGCATCCTTGTCATTGCCGACGAACGCCGCGACAAAGGCATCGTAAGAATTCGGGTTGATGTGAACAAACTGGCTCGCCGATGATCTCAGCCGGATCGGCGTGTCGTTGACGATGATCAGTTTCGCGCCGCCGTTCTTAACGGCCTGCCGGATCTGTTTCGCCGTAAACGACTGTTCTTCCTCCGGTTCGCCGCCGACGAGCAGGATCGTTTTCGCGTAGCGGATCTCCTTATGCGTGCAGAGCGGAGCGCTCATATTCTCGAAGAACGGTCCGCTATCAGCAATGTCGGAAACAGCGTAACTGTTTGATTTAACAACGTCTTGTGCGAATTTGCGAAGGGCGAAAACAGCCTCGTTCGTAAGCCGCGGCGAGGCGACGACGCCGACATTCTTGCCGTGCTCCTTGAATTTCGCGGCAACGTGCGCGATCGCGTCGTCCCAAGTTGCCGGGATCAGTTTTCCGCCCTTTTTGTAGCGGATCAACGGCATTTTGAGGCGGTCAGGCGAATTGACGAAATCGTGCGCGAACCGGGCCTTGACGTCGAGAAATTCGCCGTTCAGGCCATTGACGTAGCGGTCGCGCGCAACGACACGATGAACCTTGCCGCCGCGCGTGCCGATCGAGATCTGCATCCCGTCCGACGCATACGGGTCGGTTGTCACCGTTTGATCAAGTTCCCAGGGGCGCGTCTCGTGACGGTACGTCCCGTCGAGCAGCGTGCCGGTCGGGCAAACTTCGATGCAATTGCCGCATTGCGAACAGCCGAGCCATCCGCCGTAGGTGCCGATGACCGTGTTCGCGCCGCGGTTTCCGGCCTCGATGGCGTCCTCGCCCATCCATTCGTGGCAGACGCGGGTGCAGCGTTTGCAGACGATGCAGCGCTGCGGGTCGTTGGCGACGATCGGCGACAGGTATTTTTCGGGCTGCGCGTTCTTCTTTTCCGAAAAACGCTCCTCAACCTCGCCCCAGTCGAAGATGACTTCCTGAAGTTCGCACTCGCCGCCACGGTCGCAGACCGGACAGTCGAGCGGATGGTTCGCGAGCAAAAATTCGCCCATCGAACGCTGTGCCTTTTCGATCTCCTCGCTCTGCGTCGTGACGATCATCCCGTCCGTGCACGCGATCGTGCACGATGTCTGAAGTTTCGGCATCTTCTCGATGCGCACGAGACACATCCGGCAAGACGCCTGGACTTCGAGATCGCCGTAATAGCAAAACGACGGAACTCCGTAGCCTTTTTCGTGACAAACGTCGATCAGGCGGGCGCCTTTCGGCACCTCGTACTCCTGCTCGTTTATCGTGACTTTGATTAGTTCTGCTGACATTTTCAACTATTGCCTATGCGTCTTTCTTGGTGGTTTCAGCCTTCGGCGGCGTGTTCTTTTTGGTGGTCTTCGGACGGCTCTTGCCGTGCGATCCCGCAAAGATCTTTCCGCGTCTGCTTCTTTTATCGCCTCTTCCCATAATGATTCTCCAATTTTCGATTTCGGATTTTAGATTTTGGATCATTTGCGGATTGGGGGCCAGAGAACCAATCCAAGATCCATAATCTAAAATCTAAATTGCATTCAGCCATTTCTTAAAGTCTTCCGGAAACCGCTTGATCGCGCTCTGGATCGGCCACGCCGCGGCGTCGCCGAGCGGGCAAAACGATTTGCCCTCGATGTTGTCGCAAATATCGAGCAGCAACTGCGCGTCCTCGGGCCTTCCTTCGCCAGTCGAGATCCGATTGAAGATCTTCACCAGCCAATCCGTACCTTCGCGGCACGGCGTGCACCAACCGCAGGACTCGTGCCGATAGAATTCGGTCAGGTTCTTTGTCGATTCCATGATGTCGACGGTCTCGTCCATGACCATCATCCCGCCCGTGCCCAGCATCGAGCCCGCTTCGACAAGTCCTTCGTAATCAAGCGTTACATTCTTGCCGATGATCTGATCCGCGTTCATGATGTACACGCTCGACCCTCCGGGAATTACGGCCTTCAGCTTCTTGTCGTCGCGGAGCATTCCGCCGCAGTCCTCCATGATGAACTTCTCCATGTCGGCATAACCCATCGGAAGTTCGTAAACTCCGGGCTTCTTGACGTGACCGCTGATCGACCAGAGTTTCGTGCCGCCCGATTTCTCGGTGCCGAGATCGCGCCACGCAGTTCCGCCCATCTCGATGATCTGCGGCACCGACGTGAACGTCTCGACGTTGTTGACGACGGTCGGACTCGCGTAGAGACCCTCGACAGCCGGGAACGGCGGTTTCATCCTCGGATGCCCGCGGTAACCTTCGAGCGACGACAGCAGCGCGGTCTCCTCGCCGCAGATGTAAGCGCCGGCGCCGGTGTGCGTATGGATGTTCATCGAAAAACCGGAGCCGAAGATGTTGTCGCCGAGAATCCCGGCGGCGCGCGCTTCTTCAAGCGCGGCATCGACGATATGGATCAGGTAATTGTATTCGCCGCGGAAGTATATGTAACCGGTCGAAGCTCCGAGGGCAAATCCGGCGATGATCATGCCTTCGATGACGGCATGCGGATCGCGCTCGAGCAGATAACGGTCCTTGAACGAGCCGGGCTCGGATTTGTCGGCGTTGCAGACGACGTATTTCGGCTTCGGCGACTGGCGCGGCACGAACGACCATTTCATGCCGGTCGGGAAGCCCGCGCCGCCGCGCCCGCGGAGCGCCGACGCCTTGACCTCGTTGATGACGTCGTCCTGCGACATACCCATCGCCTTTTTCAGCGATTTGTAGCCGCCCGCATCCTGATACACCTTCAGCGTATGCCCGTCTTCGACGTGCATCATCTTCAGTTGTAACGGTTCACATCCGATTGCTTTGATTTCCATAAAAATTCTGACTCTTGCGCCGGGCGTTACAACGCTTCCGCAACTTTCAGAGTGTCGGTATATTGAACAAATTTGACGATCTTTCCGTCCGAGAGCGTCCAGACATGCGCGAAGGGAACCGACATCGATTTTCCGGTCGCGACGTATTTTCCGCTATAGGTCCCGAGTGCGACAACCATCTCGCCGCCCTCGACGAACTGCGACGGGACGGCGCTGAAATTCTCCCATTCGCTGCCGAGTTTCATAAACACGTTCTCGACGATCGCATTCGCCCCGACGTAAGTCCCGCCGTACGGAAAGCCTTCGGCTTCAGTCCATTCGATATTCGCGTCGAACGTTCCGAGCAGGCCGGGAATGTCCCCGGTCGCGAACGCGTTGTAGAGTCCTTGAATGATGCCGCCGTTGCTCATAATGTTCAGTCCAAAGAATCGACGATCTTGTCGACCTTCTCGATCGTCAGATCCTCGTGATAATCGAATCCGATTTGCATCATCGGCGCCGTGCCGCAGCTGCCGAGGCATTCGACCAACGTTACGGTATATTTCCCGTCTTCGGTCGACTCTCCCGGCTTAATGCCGAGTTTGCCGCAGATATGATTTGTGATGTCGGGTTCGCCCATGATCTTGCACGACAAGGTCTTGCAGATCTGTATGTGGTGACGCCCGACGGGGCGCAGATTGAACATCGAGTAGAACGTCGCGGTCTCCCAAACGTCGGTCACTTCGAGGTCGAGAAACTTCGCCAGGAAATTCACGCCCTGATTGTCCACCCAGCCGCGTTCGCGCTGTATGACAAAAAGCAAAGGAATCAGCGCCGAGCGGCTGCGGTCCTCGGGATACTTGCTGACGTGCTTTTCCATTTCCGCGACGACCGCCGGCGAAAACTCCGCGACTTCGTCCGTGTAATTGATCTTGTTCGTGTAATCGGTTGCAACTGATGCCATATTTCTGATCCGCCGTTACTCTCTGCCCCTCGGAAGCTCAATGTTGAACGCCATTTCGATTCTCGCGCTCAAGGATATCAATGCGCTTGCTGTCATCGATCACCTTGAACACGACCGATTCCAATTTCGAGTCAAGCTGAATGAACATCTTTGAGTGCTCCTTCAAGGTCATCGAATGCTCCTTCAAGATCATCGAGTGCTCCGCCTGAACGGATTTGATCTCGGTGATGTCGCTCCTGATCGCGTTAACGCTTCCAACCAAATTCGTGAGAATTTTGAACATCTGCTTTTCTTGATTTTCAGTCATGTGGTGTCTCCCCTGTTGAGTGTGAATGAACTCTATGCCCCTGAACCGTTGAGGTTCCTATCTGTCGATCTCCCCCAAAACAATATCGAGCGATCCGATGATCGCCACCACGTCGGCGACCATTTCGCCTTCGCTCATCATCGGCAACGCCGCCAGATTCACGAAACTCGGGCCGCGGAAATGGACGCGTTCCGGCTTCGGACCGCCGTTTGACTTCATATACACGCCGAGTTCGCCCTTCGACCCCTCGATCGCGTGATAGACCTCGCCTTCGGGAACGTTGAACCCTTCGGCAACGATCAAAAAGTGATGGATCAGCGAATCCATATGTTTGCGCATATCGTCGCGGTCCGGCAGCACGACCTTCGGGGCGTCGGCCTTGATCGGTCCCGGCGTCAAACGGTCGAGCGCCTGGCGAACGATCTTGTGCGACTCGTAGCATTCCCGCATCCGGACCTTGAATCGCGCCCAAACGTCGCAATCGTGTTCGACCGGGATCTCAAAGTCGTAGGTCTCATAACTCGTATACGGATTGTCTCGCCGCAGGTCGAGATCGACGCCGCTGCCGCGGAGACACGGTCCGGTCAGTCCCCAATCGATCGCGTCCTCGCCCGAGATGATGCCGATGCCCTGCGTCCGCGACTGCCAGATCGTATTGCCCGTGACGAGCGTCTCGAACGTGTTCATCGCGTCGAGGAAGTTGTCGAGAAACTGCCGGCAGCGGTTTTCGAAACCTGCGGGAAGATCCATCATCAGTCCGCCGATGCGGAAATAGCTCGGCGTCAGCCGCCCGCCCGAAGCGGATTCGATCATATTGAGGATCTTTTCGCGTTCGCGGAAGCAGAAAAAGAAGACGCTCATCGCACCGATGTCGAGACAGTGCGTCCCGAGCCAGACCATATGTGACGCGATGCGCTGAAGTTCGCACATCAGCACGCGGATCGTCTGCGCCCGTTCGGGAATCTCAAGCTCGAGCAATTTTTCAGCGGCCATCACATACGCAAGGTTGTTGCCGAGCGGATTGAGATAATCCATCCGGTCGGTGATGACGATGCCTTGCTGGTACTTCTTGTATTCGAACAGCTTCTCCATCCCGGTGTGAAGATAGCCGATGTCGGGGATCGCTTTGACGATAAGTTCGCCGTCGAGCCGCAGATCGAGACGCAAAACGCCGTGGGTCGACGGATGCTGCGGCCCCATCGAGAGCGTCATTTGCGATTCGAGCGGCTGGTCCATGACCTCGAATCCGCTGTTTACATTTTCCAATCCCATAATTTTCAAGTTCTGTCCGCCCGGAAAATCCGCAATCCGCAATCCGCAATCCGAAATCACATATCCAAAATCAGCTCAAAGAGTACGGTTCGTATCCGCGCAACGGGTAGTCCTTTCTGAGCGCGTGACCGTCGAAATCGGACGGCAAAAGAATTCGGCGCAGGTCAGGATGCTCGTCGAAGATGATACCGACCAAGTCGTAGGTCTCGCGTTCGTGCCAGTTGGCGGTTTTCCAAACATCGGAAACGGTGTTCACATGCGGATCGTCTTCCGACAAAAGAACCTTCAACCGAAGGCGATGATGGTGCTTGGTCCCGAGAAGATGATAATTGACCTCGAATCGCGGGTCTTCCTCCGGACCGCGGTCGGCGCCGCAAAGATCCGCCAGCATATCGAATCCGTGCTCGGATTTGAGCGCGCCGCAAACATCCTTAATCGCTTCGCGCGGAACCGTCACGGTCACTTCGCCGAGCGAGTCCTTCACATCCGATACCCAATCGGCATTTGCGGCTCTTAATTTATCAACGAATTCCAAAAGTGTGCTCATTGTTTTTCGCTATGCGCAAGTCTTCCCCGTCGCAGGCGGATGGCCATTAACAACTTACGATCAACCATTTTCCGAAACTACGACGACTTCCGCCGTTCGTGGCGCGACGGAACGGAATACGGACGCGCCGCGGTGTTCTGCGCAACCTCCGCCTCGAGCTCGCGTTCGAGCGCCGTGCCCTCGGTAACCGGCAGCGTTCCGGGAACGACCGAACGGCGCGACTCTTCCTCAAACGTATCGCGGCGATCCTTGACCGAATCGTTCATTATCTTTTCCTGAAGCATCATGATCGCGTGCACGAGCATTTCGGGGCGCGGCGGACATCCCGGGATGTAGATGTCGACCGGAACGATCTTGTCGACGCCCTGCACGATCGCGTAGTTGTCGAAGACGCCGCCGGACGTGGCGCAGGCGCCCATCGAGATGACCCATTTGGGTTCCGGCATCTGATCGTAGATACGCCGCAAAACCGGCGCCATCTTCCGCGAGACGCGGCCCGAGACGATCATTACGTCTGCCTGCCGCGGGCTCGCGCGGAACGTTTCCGCACCGAACCGCGAAAGATCATTGCGCGCCGAAACGCTGTTCATCATTTCGATGGCACAGCACGCCAGTCCGAACGTGGCCGGCCAGATCGACGACTTTCTCGCCCAGTTGATGACCGCGTCAAGCTTGACCGTCACGACGTCAGGAAGCGATTCCCAGATATTATTTTCTAAACCCATAATTCGATTTCGGATTTCTGATTTCGGATTTCTGATTGCGGATTTCGGTTACACGCGGAGCGCCAATCCGAAATCCCAAATCACCATTCCCTAATCGTTACGCTGCTTTCCGCAGCCTCGCGAGTTCGGCCTTTTTGGCCGCGACCATCGCTTTGGCTTCGCCGCGTGCCTCGGCACGGGCCTGCATTCCCCAGTCGAACGTTCCTTTTTTCCAGACGTAAATGTAGCCGACGACCAACGTGCTGATAAAGACCAGGATCTCAATGAACGCAATCGTGCCGAACGCGATTCCGCTGATCTTCTGTTCCGCCAGAAGCTGTTTGAAGGCGACCGCGAACGGAACCATGAACAGGACTTCTATATCGAATAACAAGAAGATGACGGCGACTGTGTAGAACTTGATCGAAAAACGTTCGCGAGCTGAGCCGACCGGATCCTTTCCGCATTCGTACGGCATCAATTTGGTCGCGGTCCGTTTGCGCGGGCCGATCAACTGCGTTACAAGCAGTTGGCTGCCGGCGAATCCGATCGCGATCAGAAACATCACCCCGATCGGCGCGTAGTCCATTAAATTGAAATTATCCATCGAAACCTTCTAATTTCTAGACTTCAGACTGCTAATATATCGAGAAATTGTATGAAGCGAACTTGAGAATTATTGCACAAATCAAATCGTAAGTTAAGCCGGAAACAGTGTCAAGGCGGACTTCCGTTGACGTGATTCAGGATCGCGAAAGGCCGGTCCGGATGGCTCAGCACTCCTAGTTTCAGGGGCGTTTCCCCGAAATCTTTTTCGTTGACCGCGATTTGGCGCGTGTGCTAATTTTGAATGTGCGTACTGCGCCGCGAAAACCGCTTTTCACACCGTTCAGAAATCAAGTTTTGTGATAACAGGATTCAATACAGACATTGAGCACAATGGCGTCATCTATCACGTCCAGACCGAGGACAAAGGTCTCGACTCGCCACTCATTTTGTCGCTGGTCTATAATCGGGGCACGATTTTGGCCAGCAAGCGTTCGCCGTACACCGATCTGATCGAAGGCGGTTTCGACGAAAACGCCCTTTCGGAAAGACTTCAGAAACAGCATAAGCTTATTTGCGCGGCGGTTCGCGCCGGACGCATCGAAGACCTCAAAAAACTAACAGCCAAGGAAGCCGCAGTAAAGCGCGAAGCGGCGTCGAAATCGGTTTCTGTGGCTCCGGTTGCAATGCCGGCGGGCGTTTCGCCAGAATCACGGCCGGTCCCGAACGCGTTGGCGGAATCCAAGCCTCCGGAAAAGTCGCTGCGTGCCGAGGTCCTCGTGCCGCCGATACCGCAGCCGGATGAAGAGTTGGTCTGGGACCTTCCGATGAAGATCATTGATGAGGAGTTGGTGGTCGAGGCCGACCGGATCGTCGATGACGCGGTCGGCGATACGATCGTGCTCGATGACGCGATCAGCTTTGTCGAACCGGTACCGGCATTCACCGGGAACCTCGAGATCGAGTTTGCGGCAAAGACCTCGTTTCGGGCCGGAGAACGGAAAACGCTTCAGATTTGCGTCCATCGCGGAACGCGCGCGAACGGAGTCGTCGGAGCGCAGGTCGTCGTCAAAGTTCTCGGATCCAGTTTTCGTCCGCTGATCTTCCATGCGCGGACCGATCCGTCAGGCATCGCCGTCGTCCATCTTCAGCTGCCGCAGTTTCGATCCGGTCGGGCCGCCGTTCTCGTCCGCGCGCTCGATAACGGCGAGGAAGCCGAACTCCGTCAGGTCGTTCGGCAAAGCTGATCGGGTTTTGTTAGAATTTCGCATATGAAAGTGACTGTCAACGGCGAGGCGCGCGCGCTTGCGGGCGAGGTGACGCTGTTCGAATTGCTCGAAATGCTTGACCTGCCGAAAGAGCGGGTCGCCATCGAACTCAACCGCGACGTGATCCGGAAAAAGGACTGGGAAAATGTCATCGTAAAGGATTCGGATCGGATCGAGGTCGTCCATTTCGTCGGCGGAGGATAGACGGATTTTCGATTTTGGATTTTGGATTTTGGATTTGAGATTTTGCATATTTTGCATTTGTAATCTGGAATCTGGAATCTGGAATCTGGAATCTGGAATCTCGGAATCCGGAATCTTGGAATCGCCATCGTTCCGCAATCAACAATTACCCATCAACAATTAACAACTCCCCGCTAATAATGTAAATTCGATTTATCGGCTTTTGGCGAACTTTTCGATTCGGTCCTTCCGAAATCGGAAATCACAATTCCGAAATCGAATTATGTCTGACACATTTACACTCGCGGGGAAATCGTTTGCTTCGCGGCTCATCATCGGAACGGGAAAGTACCGTAGTTTCAAGGAGATGCAGGCGGCCCACCGGGCTTCGGGCGCGGAGATGGTGACGGTCGCGGTCAATCGCGTCCCGCTCGACCGCAAAACCGAGTCTTTTCTCGACTATCTCGATCCGCAGATGCAGATCCTGCCGAACACGGCGGGCTGTTATGACGCCGACCACGCTATTCGCACCGCTCGCCTTGCGCGCGAAGCGCTCGAGACGGACTGGATAAAGCTCGAGGTCATCGGCGACCCGGTGACGCTCTTGCCGGATAACGAACAGACGCTCGAAGCGGCGCGGGTCCTCGTCAAAGAAGGGTTCATCGTTCTGCCGTATTTTACCGACGACCTGATAATGGCGAAAAAACTTCTGGACGCCGGATGTCCGGCGGTGATGCCGCTTGCGGCGCCGATCGGTTCCGGAATGGGCGTGCAGAATCCGTCGAATCTGCGGATCATGCGCGAACAGCTGGCGGATGCGACGATCATCGTCGATGCCGGCGTCGGCGTTCCGTCGGACGCGTCGATCGCGATGGAACTCGGAGCCGACGCGATCCTGATGAACACGGCGATCGCCGAATCGCGCGATGCCGAACAGATGGCGACGGCGATGAATTACGCCGTTAAGGCGGGAAGAATGTCATATCTTTCGGGACGGATGCCGAAGCGCCTTTACGCGTCGGCGTCGAGCCCGATCGAGGGAGCGATCAAATAATGAGGGCAGTAAAAATAGCATTCGTCTTCGTTGCCGCCGCGATTTTCATCGCGGCGTGCGGCGCGAAGGAACCGGCGGGGCAATCTCGGGTCGGGATCGTACTCGCCGAGAGCAAGATGTACGAGGCGTCGCTTTATCGCCAGAACTGCGCGCTTTGCCACGGAGTCGAGGCCTACGGCAAGGAACTTCAGGGCCGCCTGATCCCGTCGCTTCGTCACGGCGACATCGCCAACAAGACCGAGGAACAGATCTACGAACAGATCGCGACCGGCAAGAATCCGATGCCGTCGTTCAAGTTCCAGCTGACCGAAGAGGAAATGCGGCGGCTGGCGAAGTTCATCTATAAAGACCTGCAGGGAAGACAGTAAATGAAAATCCTGATCTCCGGCGCGACCGGACTTGTCGCGAAACATCTGATCCCGGTCCTCGAAAGCAAAGGACATTCGATCTCGAGGCTGGTCCGCGGAAAGGCGGCGGGCGACGATGAGATCGTTTGGAGCTCCGAGTCCGGATTCGCGGACGGCGAAGCGAGAAAACTGGAGGGCTTTGATGCCGTCGTTCATCTCGCCGGCGACAATGTCGCATCGGAGAATTGGTCGTCCGACAAAAAGCGCCGAATCAGAGAAAGCCGGGTCAACGGCACGAAACTGCTGGTCGAGGCGCTCGCGAAATGCGATGCGACGCCGAAGATTTTGATCTCCGCCTCGGCGATCGGGTTCTACGGCAATCGCGACGATGAAGTTCTTGACGAAAACTCCGCCGCCGGTAAGGGATTTTTTCCGGAGATCTGCGGCGAGTGGGAAGCCGAAGCGATGAAAGCGTCCGGGTTCGCGCGCGTCGTGACCCCGCGCATCGGCATCGTTCTCGCCCGCGACGGCGGTGCTCTCGAGAAAATGCTGACGCCGTTCAAGTTCGGCGTCGGCGGCGTCATCGGATCCGGAAAACAATGGATGTCCTGGATCGCGATCGATGACCTCGTCGGGTTGATCGTCTTCGCGCTCGAAAATGAGTCGATCGAAGGACCGCTGAACGCGACCGCTCCAAATCCGGCGACGAATGCCGACTTTACGAAAACGCTCGGGAAAGTTCTCCATCGTCCGACGTTTCTTCCGGTTCCGGAGTTCGCGATCAGGCTAATGTTCGGCGAAATGGGCGAAACCCTGTTGCTGCAGGGAAATCGCGTGGTTCCGAAAAAGGCGGTCGATACCGGGTTTGAATTTGAATTTGACGATCTCGAAAAGGCGCTGTCCGCCCAAATCGCTTGACCTGAATCGAGGCGCGATCGTCAGCGCTTCTGGGCGTTTCGCTTCAACTTTCTCGCATTGTCCAGGATCCAGCGCTCCGCTTCCTCGAAGTAAAGAAATGTCCGTTCGTCCTCGCGAAACTCCCGCGTGTGGTTCATCCGCCGTCCGTTGACGTTTCTTGTCGGGTGAAAAACGTGCAGCATCTCGTGGAACATCACGTATTCGACGACGAACTTCGGCACGTGCGGATCATCGAGCGAGCGGCTGATGACGATCGTCGAATGCGCCGGGTCGTGATGTCCGAGGATTCGGTAGGTCTTCCGCGCCGACCAAGTGAGAACCGGTTTTTCCAGTTTGCCGCCGAAATAGATCTGGTTGACCTTTTCGAAAACGCCGTCGAGGTCGTAAACTGCGCCGCGCGCGCCGGTCACGACCTTCCTCCCGCGAATGCGCTTGTTCTCGCGCGCACGGTCCTGTACCGGGTGACTCTTGATGTATGCCCCATATGCCCGGCGTGCCTCGGCCGGTACGGCGCGCTGCAAAAGTTTTGAAACCAGAATGTAGGCGAGCGCCTTTTGTTCGTTGGCGGGCATCGTCCGGCAGATCTCGCCGATGCGTACGAGAATGCGTCCGTCGCGGATACGGATCGTGTGATTAATGCCGACATACGGATAGAATACGACCTCGATCTCGGGCACGTCGTGCCGCTTGCGGTCGAGAACGCGAAACGCCTCTTCGTAAAACGGCTTTAGTTGATCGGCGGCTTTGCTCATCAGAAATAGAGATTAGTAGATTTCCAGTCAAACCCGCAAAGCGCTGCGGTCTCACCGCGGCTGAAAAACCGATGATCCAACGATTCGACTATTGATTCGGGAATATCTGAAAATTCTCGGAACATCATTCATCGCACCGGTGTCGACAGTCACAAGCGCGTCGTCTGTCGGCTTGCAGCTATCAATCACCGGCCATCGCGAAGTGAAAGCGTCAAAACAACGCCTGATCCGTCGTTGAGAGCAGCTCATTGTATAAACAGCGTTTAACTAATAATTGTTGACAGCTTTGGAGCTAAAATGTTATCTGTTTAATAGCGCAGGCATACCTTCCGGGAGGGAGTGCCCCGCATCTCACGAAATACTAAATGGCTGTCCGCGACATTAATTCAGAGTTCGAGAAAAGTTTACATTTTCCCGACACGCGCGGGCAGGCGGTTCTTTCAGCGGTCATCGGCGAACATCTCATCACCGGTGAACCGGTCGGCTCAAAAGCAATCGCGGAAAAATTCGTCAGCAGCTACGGCGTTAGTTCGGCGACCATCCGCAATGTTATGGGCGACCTGGAAGAAAGCGGGTTGCTTGAACAGCCTCATACTTCCGCCGGACGCGTTCCGACGGATAAGGGTTACCGCTTCTACGTTGACAACCTGCTCGGGATTCTTCAGCTTTCGGATGAAGACCTTCGCTTTATCGGCGAGGAATTCGGATCTCTCGAAAGCGAGTTCAAGGAGACTCCGGACCGGTTGATGGAACGAACCTCGCATCTTCTTTCGGCTCTTTCAAATAACATCGGAATTGTTGTGTCACCGTCGCTCGCGCACGACCGTCTGCAGCACATCGAGTTCGTCAATCTTTCGGAAAGACGCATTCTTGTGGTTCTGGTCTCGGCACCGAACATCGTGCACAACAAGATCATCCGGCTCAGAGAATCCTTCCCTCAGGACGATCTCGACCGGACGGCGCGTTATCTCAATGTTGAGTTCGGCGGCAAAAGCCTTGCCGAAATTCGGGTCGAGATCCTGCGGTTGATGCACGAAGAAAAGAGTCTTTTTGACAAACTGCTCCAGACGGCGATCATCCTTTGCTCTCAGAGTATCGAGAACGAGGACGAAAATCTCGGCGAGGTGTATGTCGACGGCGCGTCGAACATTCTGACCAAACGGGATTTCAGCGATATGGAGCGACTGCGCGAACTCTTGCGGACGATCGAGGAGAAATCGCGTTTGATGCATATTCTTAACCAATGCGTCGACCGCGAATCCACGGCCAAAGGCAATGTTCAAGTTGTCATCGGAAGCGAGAATGCGTCCTCAATGCTCAGCGACTGCACTTTGATAACCGCACCGTACAAGATCGGACGCGGATCGGCGATCGGAACTCTCAGCGTGCTCGGACCGACACGGATCGAATACGCCCGAATAATCTCTATCGTCGGTTACGTCGCCCGAATTCTTGAGAAATTTATGGCGAAAGACGTTTCCAGCAACTAACGCGCCGTAATCCAATCATCAGCTACCGGGTCAAATCATGGATTCAAATCAGGATCAAGAAAATCAGGATATTTTTGCCGTCGAAATCGAGGACGAGGGGTCTGACTCCATCGAGGACTTCATCCGTCAACTCGAAGCGCGCGAAAAGGATCTTCACATTCCGTCGGACCTTTCGATCGAAGTCGGCGATGCGGACTTCGACGATACGAATCCCGAATTTCTGAAGCCCGAGTTGAGTGTCCCGCAACCGGCAGTGGCAGAACCGATCCGCGCCGGGAACTTCACGCCGAACGGCAGATCGTTTTCAGATCTCGAAGACGAGGTCGAAGCGCTGAACCAAAAGCTTGACCAGGCTGAAGCGGAACGGGCGGAATTGACATCGACGATGCGCCGCCGGCAGTTTGACTTTGACAACTTCCGCAAGCGTATCGAACGCGAACGCGGTGAGACATTCCTCAATCAACTCAGCAATCTGGCGATCAAGATGCTTCCCGTGATCGACAATATGGATCGCGCGCTGAGTTTTGCCGAAAACCATTCAGAAGGGCGTTCGGGCGACTTTCTCGAATTCTTCCGCGGAATCGCCCTCGTCAGCCAGCAACTCAATGAGCTGCTCGCCGAGATGGGGATCGTCCCTATCGTCGCCGTCGGCCAACCGTTCGACCCTCATTTTCACGAAGCCGTAGCGGTTGAGGCGAAAGCCGACGTTGCGCCAAATACGGTGACATCCGAGCTCCTCCGCGGATATCGCATCGGCGATAAAGTAATTCGCGCGGCAATGGTCCGTGTCGCAGTCGCGCCGCAACCGCAAGCCGTTTCAGATGCACCCGAAACAGCGCCGACCGGCGAGTAAGCTCCGTTTCGAACCCACCTTTTTTTCGCACACAACGTTAGGACCCAATATAATCATATGAGCAAAGTAATCGGCATAGACCTTGGCACAACCAACTGTTGCGTATCCGTTCTCGAGGGCGGCACCGTGCAGATCGTTCCGAACAAGGAGGGCGGCCGCACGACGCCGTCCGTGGTCGGTTTTACAGACAAAGGCGAACGCCTCGTCGGCCAGATCGCCAAACGACAGGCGGTAACCAATCCGACGAACACGCTGTCGGCGGTCAAACGATTGATCGGCCGCAAGTTCGATTCCGCCGAAGTTCAGAAAATGCGCGAAACCGTGCCGTTCGAAATCGTCGAATCGTCGAATGGCGATGCGCATATTCGGGTGCTCGACCGCGACTATTCGCCGCCGGAAATTTCAGCCATCGTGCTCCAGCGCCTCAAACTTGCCGCTGAAGAGTTCCTCGGCGACCAGATCACCGAAGCGATCATTACCGTGCCCGCCTACTTTGACGATATGCAGCGTCAGGCAACGCGCGATGCCGGAAAGATCGCGGGACTCGAGATCGAACGCATCATCAACGAGCCGACGGCCGCCGCGCTGGCGTACGGCTTCGGGAAGAACAAAAATGAAAAGGTCGCGGTCTATGACCTCGGCGGCGGAACGTTCGACATCACGATCCTCGAGATCAGCGACGGCGTTTTCGAAGTTCTTTCCACCTCCGGCAACACGTTCCTCGGCGGCGAGGACTTCGACCAACGCATCATCAACTGGCTTGTCGATACATTTCGTGATGGGAACCATATCAACCTGCGTGACGACCGGCTGGCGCTGCAGCGGCTCAAGGAGGCGGCCGAGCGCGCTAAGTGCGAACTTTCGAGCGTGATGGAAACGACCGTCAATCTGCCGTTCATCGCGGCCGATGCGACCGGCCCGAAACATATCAACACGGTTTTGACGCGTTCGAAGTTCGAAGAATTGGTTCAGGACCTCGTCGAATCGTCGGTCGAACCGTGCCAGAAAGCGTTGTGGGACGCGAAACTTAAGCCGACGGATATTGATAAAGTGATCCTGGTTGGCGGTCAGACCCGCTCTCCGATCATCACCAGAACTGTCACTGAAGTTTTCGGCAAAGAGGCGTCGTCGGAGATCAATCCGGACGAAGTCGTTTCAATGGGAGCGGCGATTCAGGGCGGCGTGATGACGGGCGACGTCAAAGACATCGTTCTGCTTGACGTGCTTCCGCTGTCGCTCGGTCTCGAAACGCGCGGCGGACTGTTCGTCAAACTGATCGGTAAAAACTCGACAATTCCGCTCAAGAATACGATGACCTTTACGACCGTCGTGGATAACCAACAGTCTGTGGAGATCCATATTCTTCAGGGCGAGCGCGAGATCGCATCCGGAAACCGCAGTCTCGGCAAATTCGAACTTGTCGGAATTCCGCCGTCGCCGCGAGGCGTTCCGCAGATCGACGTCTCGTTCGAGATCGACGCCAACGGCATCGTCAACGTTTCGGCCAAGGACAAGATGACCGGACTGGAACAGGCGATGCAGATCACGCCTTCGTCCGGGCTCTCGCCCGACGAGATCGACCGCCTGATCATGGAGGCGGAGACATCGGTCGAGAAGGATAAGGAAGCAAAGGGCCTGATCATGCACCGGAACAAGCTGGATTCGATCGTCAAGAACACTCGCAAGGCGATGGGCGAATTCGGCAAAGGGCTCGATCTCGAACAGCAAAAAGTGATCAACGGACTCCTGAACGAAGCCGAGGAATTCGTCACTTCGGACGATCAGATGCAGATCGAGGCCGCGACCAAAAAAGCCGAAGAGGCCGCGAACCAGTTGACCGCTGCGCTGATGGTAATGGCTTGAGCAGTGGTCGGTGGTCGGTGGTCGGTGGTCAGTGAGCAGTAAGCAGTGAGCGGTGAGCAGTAAGCGGTACGCAGTGGTCAGTTCGAGGATTGGGCGGACGTCCCGGGCGATGATTTCCGAAAGCGGGGCGCCGAAAATCCGCTTGCAAAGCTCATGCTTTCGGAGCACAATACTTTCAGGAAATTTCTAGATCTAGGAGGTTCCTGAAATGGAGAATTATCGAAAGATCATAGCGGTTGCCGGTGTGGCGGCCGCTTTTTTGTTTGCGTTCTACAGTCTCGCGACGGCGCCGAAGCTCGAAAACCCGGTTCTGGCCCAAGCAACGGTCACGCCCGAGAATGTGAACGCCACCCGCGCGGAGTATCGCGAAGCGGTGCTGAAGAGGATGGAAATGGGTGAACGCGTCAGCGTACCGGACGATCGTATCGGCTACCTCGAGGGTGTCGTCAAACTCGTCAAGAAAAAGGAAGCGTCAAAAGAAACGGTGACCACGAAATCCGTCGATCGGATGCCGAAAATGACATCCGGGGCCGAGATCGAGCGGCTCGCCGCGCGATTGACGGATTCCCGTTTCCGAGACGGCCTGAAAGCCTTTGCGGCGAACGCTACGGACGAACAAAAACTGAACTTTTTGAATGTTGGCGGCAGGTTATATCTCGACGATTTCACGGGCGGATCCAAGGCGGTTCCGCAGCCGACGGACAACCCCGAAAAGAAGTGTTACGACTCCTGTCAAACGATTTGCCACATCGGTTGCAAAGAGGTCTGCACTTGGGACTGTCGGATCGTTAACGGCGAAAAGGTCTGCGAAAAAAGTTGTTCGACGATTTGCCCGGAAGTTTGCAACGTCGTTTGCAAGAAGGTTTGCGATTGATTTGAGCAGTGGTCAGTGGGCAGTGGACAGTAAGCAGTAAGCAGTAAGCAGGGAGCAGGGAGCAGGGAGCAGGGAGCAGTGAGCAGTGAGCAGTGAGCAGTGAGCAGTGAGCAGTGAGCAGTGAGCAGTGAGAAACTCAATTTCCGGCTTGACTTCTGACCCCGGCGACGAAACGCTCCACTGTCCACTGTCCACTGTCCACTGTCCACTGTCCACTGTCCACTGTCCACTGTCCACTGTCCACTGTCCACTGTCCACTGTCCACTGTCCACTGTCCACTGTCCACTGTCCACTGTCCACTGTCCACTGGCCA
>JBGSWK010000046.1:0-127092 GCA_041752475.1 Pyrinomonadaceae bacterium
CAGTGGACAGTGGACAGTGGACAGTGGACAGTGGACAGTGGACAGTGGACAGTGGACAGTGGACAGTGGACAGTGGACAGTGGACAGTGGACAGTGGACAGTGGACAGTGGACAGTGGACAGTGGACAGTGGACAGGAAGAATGTTTGATTTGGTCGATTACTGTCAAGTGCGGACAACCAATCACTGACCACCGACCACTGGCCACCGACCACTGGCCACTGGCCACCGACCACCGACCCCCGACCACTGACCACTGACCAAAAATGGCCGAAATAAGAGACAAATTACCCGAGAATGCGCGCGGAATGTTCTATGTCGATTCGAACTGCATCGACTGCGACGTTTGCCGCGATACGTCGCCGCAGAACTTCACTCGCAACGACGAGAACGGCTATTCGTTCGTCTTCAGTCAGCCCGAAACCAAGGAAGAGATCGAACTCTGTGAGGAGGCCCGCGACGCCTGCCCGGTAGAGGCCATCGGCGACGACGGGCGGTAGTAATGTCGAAAACAAAAAGTGGAGGCTGTCTGAAAAGTCTCTCAGCGTGCATAGCATGCGCAAGGACGATAGCACCACGTTTCGCTTCGCTTCACGTGGTGCTATCGTCCTTGCGCGTGTTACACACGCTGAAGATCCTAATCTTGATCTCTAAACAATAAAGGTCACTGACTTTTCAGACAGCCTCACTTGTTTCCATTGAACTTCGGCGTTGCTCCGCAATCCAAAATCCAAAATCACCAATCCAAAATCGTCAGGGTTGGTTCATCGGCGGCGGCATGTACCCCGGAAGAAAACCGAAAGCCGCGGGGAAATTGGCCTGCGTCGGTTTGACGCCGGTCGCCACCCAACTGTTGATCGCGTTCACGGCGGTGATGAGCTGCGGTCCGGTGAAGTTGCAGTGACCGTTGCCGTTCGTGTAGGTCTGCAACAGCAGCGGACTGCGCCGGGCCGCGGCGACGGTCTCGGCGTATCGATTCTCCTGCGTCACCGTAACCAGCGGATCGATCAACGTATGCAGCGTCAGCACGGGATTCTTGATCTTGCCGTTGTAATCCGCATTGTTCTTCACGTAATTGCGCGAGAACGGAGGCGCGGAAATGTTGCGCTGGGCATTCATCGCCGAGAGCCAGTTGTCGATCACGGGGCCCGGAACTCCGAGAGCCATCAGATATCCTTTTTCCTGAACCGTCAGATCGTAATTGCGGTCAAGGTTTTGAACGATCGGGCCTCCGGCCCGGCGCTCGAGTTCGGCCCTCGCTTCCATCGCGAAGAACATATCGGTGAAAATCCAGCCGGGATAGAACGAAGGCGGAGCCGGCGGATTGATCCCCCGACCAGGCGTACCGGTGACGAGCCTCAAAAACTCGAACTTCGGAAAGTTTGCCGGATTGCTGACCTCGGCGAAGAGCTTTGGCTGAACTTCGGTTTCAAAGTCAATATCATCGCGAACATCGCCCGACGTTCCCCAAGTCGGTCCGAAGCCGAATACGGTCTCGTATCCCAAAGCGAGGTCGCCCGCACCGTCCCACGAACTCGTCGCGCCCGCACCGACCGCGCAACCGCAAAGCGCGCCGTCGTAGATTCCGCCAAACTGTTCCATGCTTTTGAAACCGATTACGGATCCCATCGAGAACGCCCAAATGATCGAGCGGTCGGGCCGCGCGATATTGCTGCGGAAATAAACCGTCAGGTCTTTCGTATCCTTTATTCCTTCATCGACCGCCCAACCATTGTCTCGGTAGGCCGAGCCCGCAAGCGCGTAACCTTGTGCCAGCAACGCATCGGCAAGCTCCGGGTTCGGCGCGATATCCGGATTACGGTTGTCGACTTCGCCCGGATGATCGGCTTTGTCGCGGTAGCCGTGCGCGTAAACGAGCAAAGTGCCGTTCCACGTCGCCGGAACGACGATTCGATACGGTGCACCGTTAATGACGCCTGTGGTGTCGATCGGTCCGACCTGCGTCGCGGCCGACGCCGAAAGACTGAGAGCGAAAAGCGCCGCCAGCAGCAAAATCTTCTTCAACATTAAATATTCTCCTAAAAACTTGAAACAAATACACAAAACCGTCTCCGACAACTCACCGGCCGCGGCCCAACTTCCGCTTTTGAATCGATCAATGTGTATGGACTTCAGCAGTTTTACCCTTTATTGCCCGCATAGTCAATCGGATCCAATGTTCGGAGCCCGTTCGACGACGGCGCGGCGCGGGATTTTTTGGCTTGCTTTATACGTCAAACTCAAACAAAATAACCCTATGAACGAAACCGATTCCGAACCAAAATCGCGCGTGCGCTGCAGCGAAATAATGACGAAAAGCGTTTCGACCGTAACGCCAGAAATGACGCTTTACGAAGTCGCGAAACGAATGAAGGACGGCGATATCGGCGTCTTGCCCGTGGTCGAGGGCGAGACCGGAAAACTCGTCGGGATCATTACTGACCGCGACATTGTAGTCCGCGTCGTCGCCGAGGAAAAACTGGTGCGCGAAACGCTCGTCGGCGAGGTGATGACGCGCGACGTTTTCACCTCAAAACCTGACGATTTCGCGTTTGCGGCAATCCGCACAATGGGCGAAAAACAGGTTCGCCGCATCCCGATCGTCAATGACGAGGGCATTCTTCAGGGAATCGTCTCGATCGCCGATATCGCGCTCGAAATGGAAGACCAGCTCGAGGTCGCGGAAACCCTCGAAGAGATCTCGAGCGGTAAAGCATTTTGGAGCAAATAATCGGATTTCGGAATTGTGATTTGGGAATTCGGATTACCAGATCGTCCGATGCTGAATTCCCGGCCCGAACAATCCGAAATCACAATTCCCCATTCCCAAATCGAAATGGCTAAATCGATAAATCGGTACTTTCAGTTTCTCGGCTCGTCGAAAGAGGTCCGCACTTCCGGTCGGCTCTGGTATCCTGCCGCCGACGTTTATCAAACCCCCGACGGCTGGCTTGTGAAGGTCGAGCTCGCGGGGGTTTCGGCCGAAGATCTGGAGATCGAGATCGCCGGCCATACCTTGTACATCGCAGGTACTCGGCGCGACACGTTTTGCGGGTCGGGGATCCATTATCAGCAGATGGAAATCACCTACAGCCGTTTCGAGAAAACCCTCAACTTCCCTGCTTCGATCGACGGCGCAAAAATTGAACACAACTTCGAGAACGGGCTCTTGATGATCTACTTGAGGAAGAAGTAGTTGAGGCAAAAGGATTTATGGACCCAGAAAATCTAACTACCCAGCCTTTGAGCGAACCCGAAAAGCCGAAACGATTCGAGATCGCGGTCCTTCCGCTCCAGAATACGACGCTCTTTCCGGAGACGGTCGTGCCGCTTGCCGTCGGACGTGAGCGATCGACGAAGGCGGTCGAAGCGTCGCTCGGGACTGAAGAGAAACTGATCGCCTGCGTTACGGTGCGCGTCCCCGACATTCAGGGAAGCGATGCAAAACCCGCGGACCTCTACTCCGTCGGAACGCTGGTCAACATCAAACGGATGATGCGGGCCGACGATGTCCTGCAACTTATCGTCCAGGGCGTTGAACGATTTCGGATCATCTCATTCGTTCAGGAAGACCCGTTCCTCCGCGCCGAGGTCGAAATACTTCCGGACCTCGAAGTTGTCGATGATGAATCGATCGAGGCGCTCAAGCGCAACATTCAGGGGATGATCCAGGAAGCGCTGGCGATGCTTCCAAATGTCCCGCCCGAAGTGCGGATGGCCGTGTTGTCGCAAAACAATCCGGTCCAGCTCGCCTATTTTCTGGCGTCCGTTCTCGACCTTGGCGTCGATACCGAGCAAAAGATGCTCGAATCAGGCACGACCGACGAACTTCTCTCGCTGACCCACGCGGCGCTCGCCCGCGAGCTTGAGATCATGCAGATCCGTTCGAAGATCGCGAGCGAAGCGCAGGGCGAGATGGACAAGGCGCAGCGCGACTACGTTCTGCGTCAACAGCTAAAGGCGATCCAGAAAGAACTCGGCGAGGACGAAACCGGCGAAAAGGCCGAAGCGACACAACTCCGCGAACGACTCGAAACAGCCGATCTGCCGGACGAGATCCGCAAGGAAGCCGAGCGCGAACTTCGGCGGATGGAGCAACTGCCGCAGGCCGCTCCCGACTACCACGTCATCCGAACGTACCTCGAGTACGTCCTCGAACTTCCGTGGCGAAAGTCGAGCGACGAAAAACTCGATCTCAACGAGGCAAAGAAGATCCTTGACGAAGATCATTACGGACTCGAGGACATCAAGGAACGAATTCTCGAATCGCTCGCGGTCGTCAAACTCCGGCCCGATTCGAAAAGTCCGATCATTCTTTTTGTGGGCCCGCCGGGAGTCGGAAAAACAAGTCTTGGCCGCTCGATCGCCCGGGCTCTCGGTCGCGAGTTCGACCGCATTGCGCTCGGCGGCGTCCGCGACGAGTCCGAACTTAGGGGACATCGCCGGACGTACGTTGGGGCGATGCCGGGGCGCATCATTCAAATGCTGCGGCGCGTCGGCGTCAACAACCCGGTCCTGATGCTCGATGAGATCGACAAAATGGGCAACGATTTCCGGGGCGACCCGGCGTCGGCGCTGCTTGAGATCCTCGACCCCGCGCAGAATCATACATTTCGCGATCATTATCTCGATTTGCCGTTCGATCTTTCGAAGGTCTTCTTCATTGCGACTGCAAACCAGCTTGCGCCGATTCCGATGCCTCTCCGCGACCGAATGGAGATCATCGGTCTTTCCGGATATTCGGACGCCGAGAAGCTGAGTATCGCGAAGCAATACCTCATCCCGCGCCAGGTGACCGAAAACGGCCTGACTCCGGAGCAGATCGAGATTTCCGACGATGCCGTCAACTTGATTACGATGCGCTACACGCGCGAAGCCGGCGTCCGACAGCTGGAGCGAACAGTCGGAAATCTGTCACGCAAAGTCGCATTGAAGGTTGCTCAAGGACATGTCGGCAAAGTTCTGATCACCGCTAACGAGGTCAAGAGCTATCTCGGCGCGCCGCGATTCTACCCGGAGGAAGCGCGCAAGGATCTGTCGCCAGGAGTGGCGACCGGAATGGCCTGGACCGAAATGGGCGGCGAGGTTCTGTTTATCGAAGCGACCGCCTTGCCTGGCGGCAGCGGTCTCACGCTTACCGGGCAACTCGGTGAAGTCATGAAGGAATCGGCGATGGCCGCGCGTTCGTATCTTTGGTCGCACGCTGCCGAACTCGGTATCGATCCGGCAAAGTTGAAAGAAAATGGTCTCCATATCCACGTTCCGGCCGGTGCCATCCCGAAAGACGGTCCGAGTGCGGGTGTCACGATGGCCGCCGCGATGGCTTCGCTTTACACCGGACGAAAGGTGCGAAGCGATACGGCGATGACCGGCGAGATCACTTTGTCGGGACTCGTATTTCCGGTCGGAGGAATCAAGGAAAAGGTCCTCGCGGCGCATCGTGCGGGAATCCGCCGGATAATTCTGCCGGCACGCAACGAAGCCGACACGGAAGAGATCCCCGAAGACGTCCGCAAGGAACTCGAGATCATTCCGGCGGTGAAGATCGGCGACGTGCTGCGCGCCGCATTGGAAGACGAACCCGCGCCGGTTGTCGGCGACGGGCCGTTTGAGAAGTTCGATTCCGGTCATTCGGAGATCTCGTCGGACAGACTGATCGCCGGTGACGAATAGATCTTCCGCCGCGTGCTTTCCAGGTCCCGTCCATACGGCGAACGGCGGGTAAGAAACCGCAGTTCGTCGAACGCCGGACCGGTGGGCTGACGGTCCTGTTTTTTCCCATCAACTTGGGGCCACAATCGTAAGCTTTCGGCAATCACAAATAGGTTTTCGGTACTTCGGAAACCTGTCGCTCACGGGCATTTAGAAAACTGGTTTTCCCCAACAATCTCGTGTCATCGGCGGTTCAAGTCGGATAATCGCGCGGTTTTTCGCTCGTTCTCAAAAAAATCTCAGTTTTCCACAGTTTTCGTTGGAAAAGTAAGGCGTTTTCGGTGTACGCTATTAAGTTAATGTTTGGGTCGAAAGTCTTCTCTTTATCATTGGTTCCCCTGAATTTTTAGAGAGCGAGCTCTTCTTTTTCAAACGCGGGTTGGTGGACAGTATTTTTTCGGAAATCGTAGTAAAAAATGGCATTTAAATCATTATTCAGTTTATTTTCAAGCGATCTCGCAATCGATCTCGGAACGGCGAACACGCTGGTCTATGCAAAGGGACGAGGGATCGTCGTTTCGGAGCCTTCGATCGTCGCGATCAATAAGGTCACAAATCAGGTCGAAGCCGTCGGGCGCGACGCCAAGGAGATGCTCGGACGCACACCCGGCAACATCGTCGCGATCCGTCCGATGAAAGACGGCGTCATCGCAAATTTCGAAGTTACCGAGAAGATGCTTCAGCACTTCATCCGCAAGGCTCATAACGGCAAGTCGTGGGTCCGTCCGCGCGTTGTCATCGGAATTCCGTCCGAGATCACGCAGGTCGAACGCCGCGCGGTCGAGGATTCGGCTTATCGCGCCAAGGCCTCGGAAGTTTACCTCGTCGAAGAAGCGATGGCCGCCGCGATCGGGGCAGGGCTTCCGATCACCGAACCGCACGGCAATATGGTCGTCGATATCGGCGGCGGAACGACCGACATCGCCGTGATCTCGCTTTCGGGCATCGTTTATTCGCGCGCCGTCCGTGTCGCCGGAAACGAAATGGACGAGGCGATCACGCAGTACATCAAGCGCAAATACAACCTGCTCATCGGCGAACGCACGTCGGAAGCGATCAAGATCGCGCTCGGCAGCGCCTTTCCGCTTGATGAACCGCTGTCGATGGAAGTCCGCGGCCGCAACTTGATCGAAGGGATCCCCAAAACCATCACCATCACCGACGAAGAAATTCGCGAAGCACTCTCAGACGCGGTTTCGACGATCATCAATGCCGTTCGCGTCGCACTCGAGCGTACACCGCCGGAACTTTCGGCTGACATCGTCGAACGCGGCATCGTCCTGACGGGCGGCGGCGCGCTTCTCAAGAATCTCGACAAGCGTCTAATGATCGAAACCGGCCTGCCCGTCGTTCTCGCGGACGATCCGCTCTCCTCGGTCGTGCTCGGAACCGGCAAGATGCTCTCGGATTTCGAACTCCTGAAAAGGGTCAAGTGGGACAATTCATTGATGACGGGCAGCTAAGAGAGAAAGCGGTGAGCCGTGAGCGGTGAGCAGGAAGTGGAGCCCGCGAACTTCTCGCTGCAAACTGCTTACAGCTCACTGCAAACTGCTTACTGATCATGGTTGAGCGAAGTCAAAAGGAAGTTTGGAGACTGACGCCGTGGCTATTGGTTGCCCTTTTGCTGGGCAATTTCTTGCTTATGGCGTTCGACGCCCGGAGTTCGTCAAATGAGCGCGTCGTCCGCGTCTGGACGCTCGCGATCGCAAACTTCGTCCAGTCGCCGGTCACGACGGTCACAGCTTCCGTAACCGACTACTTCCAGTCGATATCGAATCTGCGTTCGGCGCAGACCGAGAACGACACGCTGAAGCAGCGCGTCCAGGAACTCGAAGTTCAGGTGCAAAAGAGCGAAGAACTCGCCGAAGAAAACGAACGTTTCAAAGGTCTTCTCAACCTCAAGTCGGAGTCGAAATACAAGATCCTTCCGGCGCAGATCATCGGCCGCGATCCGTCCGCCTGGTTTGACGACTCGGTCATCAATCGCGGCAGCCTCGACGGGGTCAAACTCAACATGCCGATCGTCAACAACGGCGGACTGATCGGACGAGTTGTGGCAGTCAGTCCTTTAACTGCCAGGATAAACCTTGTCACCAAAGACAAATCCGGACTCGGCGGCGTGATCGGCGAACTGGGAACGTCGAACGCGATCGGCGTCGTCAGCGGAAACGGAAAACGGGAACTTCTGGAAATGGGGTACGTCCCCGGAACGATCGACGTTCAGGTCGGCGAAATCGTGTACACGACGGGCCAGGACGGAATCTATCCGGCCGGTTTGAAGATCGGTGAGGTCGTTGAGGTGCGAGCGGGTTCCGCGACTGTTCCGCAGCAGATCTTCATAAAACCGTCGGCCAGACTCTTTGCGATGGAAGAGGTCGCCGTTTTGCTGTACGAACCGCCGGAAAAGCCTGAATATGAGAAGGCCGTGCCAAACGCGGTCACGGGAGACAAGAAAGCAAAGCAGTAAGCGTTCTGAAGTATGGAACAACTAAAGATCATCATCGCATTGATAATCGCCGTTGTATTGCAATGGACTCTGCGCAATGTCGCGGAACCGTTCACATACGTCGATTTTCCGCTGATCATCGTGGTCTACGCCGCGCTTCAGCGAAACGCCTTCAATGCGCTGATACTCGGGACGATCTCCGGAATCGCGGTTGACGCGCTCAGCGGCGGACTTCTGGGGGCCAACGGCTTCTCAAAAACTCTGGTCGCCTATGCGGTCTCCGAGATCGCCCGGCGGGTCTATCTGGACAACCTTTTGCTGCAAATTCCCGTCATAGCGGGTGCTTGCTTGCTCGATGATCTGATTTACTACGGACTCCACCGGATACTCGGCCAGGAACCGAGCGCTCCGGTCACCGTGACGATTGTTTATTCGCTGATCGGAACGACGATAGCCGGAACGATCATTTATTTGATTCTTCGCGGAATTTCGACCGATCAGATCAGGCGGCAGAAGCGCGATTTCTTCGCACCCCGCCGCCAAACGCGTCGGCGAAACCCGATTCGGCTTGGGAGAAGATGACGCAGTTTCGGATTTGCGATTTGTGATTGCGGATTGGGTTCTTGCTCAATCCCGAATCCCAAATCCGAACTCCGAACTCCGAAATATGAAGATCTACGATCACACACAAAATTTGGGCATCAGGGTCGGTACGATCCAGATCATCGCATTTGTACTGCTGACGATCCTTGGAGCGCGGCTTTACTATCTGCAGGTCGTCAAGGGCGAGTATTACGACGAAAAGGCCGAGAATCAGCGCATCCGCCTGATCCCGATCCCGGCGCCGCGGGGCGCGATCTTCGACCGCAACGGCAAGATCCTGGTCGATTCGCGGCCGACGTACAATGTCACACTTTCGAACGAGCCGATCAAAAAGATCGACGTTTCCGACCGCATCGACGACTATGCGCGCGGACTGAACGTCGAAAAACAATACGTTGTCGAGCGGCTGAACCTGATAAAGAAGCAGAACGACTTTGAAACGATGGTTTTGAAGGAGAACGCGACGATCCAGGACATCACCTGGGTCGAGGCGCATTCGCTCGAATATCCGGAACTCCGGATCGAACTTCAGCCGCAAAGGGTCTATCCGCTGAAGGAAACCCTCTCGCACGTGCTCGGATACGTCGGCGAGATCAGTCCGAAGCAACTCGAAAAACCGGAGTATCGGGAAAAAGGTTACCGGCCGGGTACGATAATCGGAAAAGGCGGGCTGGAACAGTATTACGACGATTACCTGCGCGGTCGCGACGGATACCGAAAGGTCATCGTTGACAGTCGCGGACGCGTCCAGTCAGAGATCGAAACGATTCCGCCGCAAGCCGGACAGGATCTGATCACGACGATCGACCTCGACCTCCAGATCGCCGCCGAAGAACGTCTCGCGGCGACCCCGACCAAACGCGGGACGATCATCGCGATGGACCCGAACAACGGCGAGCTTTTTGCAATGGCTTCGCTCCCCGCGTTCGATCCGAACGTCTTTGTTCAGGGGAGTGCCACACCCGAAGGGCGCAAGCAGATCGCGGCCTATTGGCAGGACGAAAAGCGTCCGCTGTACAATCGCGCGATTCAGGGCCGCTACCCGCCCGGATCCACCTGGAAGATCCCCGAATCGGTCGCCGGTCTTCGGCAGGGAGTGATCACCGTCGCCAATTCGAATCTGGTGTGCGGTGGCGGCATCACGATCGGCAACAAATTTACGCGCTGTATGGGAAGCCACGGCTCGCCGCCGCTGAGTTTTGCGATCACCAAATCGTGCGACGGTTATTATTACCGGCTCGGCCTGCGGCTCGGCATCGAAGGACTGACCAAGATGGTCGAGACCTTCGAATACGACAAGCGCACAGGAGTCGACCTGCCGAACGAAAAGATCAGTCAGACCCCGAAATCGTGGCGGGCGGCAATCGAAAAGCGCGAGGGCAAATGGAGCGATATCCGTACTGTTTACGCTTCGATCGGTCAGGATACGGTCGTCGTCACGCCGATCTCTATGATCCGCGCGATCGCAAGTATAGGCGTCAAGGGCCGAATGTATGAACCGCATTTCTTGAAGGAGTTCAAACCGATCGGGGCGATCGGAAACGAAGACGAACGCGGGTACATCGCGGCACGTCCGGGCTTTGGATTTCAGCATCCTGAACCGAAGATCATCGAGATGACGAAGGAGCAGGAAGAGGTAGTTGTCAAAGGCCTTTGGGGCGTTGTCAACGGCGGCGGTACGGCGGCCGCGATCCGCATCCCGGGTTTCGATATTGCCGGAAAGACCGGTACCGCGCAGGTTGCGTCGCTCGGCAAGGACGTCGGCGCGAACAAAGATCACGCGTGGTTCATAAGTTTTGCTCCGGCTTATAAGCCCGAGATCGCGGTGCTCGCAATGATAGAGAATGTCGGTTTCGGCGGAAGCTTTGCCGCACCGGCAGTCAAAGGAATTTACGAGACGTATCTGGCAAAGCGCGGAGCTACGGAACCGGTACCGGAAGCGGTTGCGCAACGTTAGCGGGTAAGCCGACCGGCAGAAGCGAATCTGCTTTCGGCTCACTGCTCACAGCTTACTGCTGACTGCTGACTGCTTACTGCTTACTGCTTACTGACTTATGGTTGCGATAATCGAAAGACGAAGTCTCCGAGATTTTGATTTGCTGACATCCGTGTTGGCCGTCGCGATCGTGTGTTTCGGCGTCTGGCAGATTTACAACGCGCAACCGGAAATGAATCTTTGGTCGAAGCAGATCATCGGCCTCGGAATCGCTTTGGTCGCGTTTCTCCTTGTCGGATTCAGTGATTATCGAAGGATTGTCGATGCCGCGCCCGTCTTTTACGGGATCGGACTTTTCCTTTTGCTGCTGGTCTTGATTCCCGGTCTCGGGGTCAAGATCAACGGCCAGACGGCGTGGCTCAGGCTACCGATCATCGGCCAGTTTCAGCCGTCTGAGTTTGTCAAGATACCGGTCGTTCTGATGCTCGCGAAGTATTTCGGAGCGCGAAAGTCCGGCAGCTTGAAATTGAGGGAGTTCCTGATCGGCTGCGGCATTCTCGCGGCTCCGGTGGCTTTGATCCTGCTTGAGCCGGATGCCGGGCAGGCGATGACCTACTTCCCGCTGTTGGCGGTCGTACTGTTCCTGTCCGGGATCAAGGTCAGATATGTCATTATCACGATCGTTGCCGGACTGATCCTCGCGCCGGCGGCCTATTGGGTCGGAGTCAAGACCGGCAAAATAAAGGGTTATCAGCAAGAGCGCATCAACGTCATCCTCGATCCCGAGAGCGCCGATCCGCGCGGCTACGCCTATCATACGATCCAATCGATGATCACCGTCGGCAAAGGCGGTCTGACCGGGATCAAGGGCGATACCGAGACGTCTCAGGCGAAACTGAAGTTCTTGCCCGAGCCGCATTCCGATTTCATTTTTGCGGTGACCGCGGAGAACACAGGATTCGTCGGATGCATTTCGTTGCTGCTTGCCTATATGATCTTGCTGTCGCGACTCGTTTCGGGCGCGCGCGAGGCACCGGACCGGGCCGGTATGCTGGTGATAATGGCGATCACCGGCGGTTTGACGTTTCAAATTTTTATGAATATCGGAATGGTTCTCGGGTTTCTGCCTGTGATCGGGGTTCCGCTTCCGCTGATGAGCGCCGGATTGTCGGCGATTCTTTCAACATTTATTGCGATCGGCTTTGTGATCAGCGTAAGAATGCGTAGATTTGTAAACTAGATTTCGGTTGATTTGCGAATTTCGATTTGAGATTGTACGATTCGAACCCCGATTCACAAATCACAATTCCCAGATAGCGTTATGGCAAGAGAAAAGAAGATCGTCGAGAAGGAAATAAAGTCGGTTGAAACCAAGCGGCGCGGAGTTTGGAAGTTTTTTTGGTTCCCGGCGGCAGTTGTCCTGGCTTTAGCGGCCGGCGGTCTGACGGGCATTTTGGCGTCGTATTACCTGAACAACTCGCGTTACTCGGTCGAGGTTTCGGCGCTTGCAACCTATCGTCCGCCGCAGGTCACGACCATTTATGCCGACGACGGCGAGACAGTCCTTGCCGAGTTCGCGATCGAAAAACGCATCCCGATCAAGGATTCGGACATTCCGCAAAACGTCGAAGATGCGCTGATCGCCATCGAAGACTATCGTTTTTACAATCACATCGGGATCGACCCGTACCGACTCGCCGGCGCGGTTCTCAAGAACCTTACGACAGGCTCGAAGGAAGGCGCCTCGACGATCACGCAGCAGCTCGCCAAGAATCTTTTTCTCTACAAGGATCAGACGTACACGCGCAAGATCAACGAGTGGATGGTCGCGCTTCAGATCGAGCGTTTTTACACCAAGCGCCAGATCCTTGAGATGTATATGAACTACGTCTTTCTCGGCGCCGGTTCGTATGGTTTCAAGGCAGGTTCGCGGACGTATTTCGGGAAGTCGCTGAAAGAGCTGACGCTCGACGAGGCAGCGCTTCTCGCGGCGATTCCAAAGTCGCCCGAATACTCGCCGACCCGCAACTCGGCGAAGGCAAAGGAGAGACGGAACATCGTTCTGGATCAGATGGGCAAGTACTTTCCGGACCGATACTCGCAGGCGCAAATTGATGCCGCCAAAGCGAAAGACATCGAACTCGCACCGACGGCCTATTATCAAAATCAGCCGAAGTCGACCGCTTGGGACTATCCGATCGAAGAGGTTCGAAAATATCTTGAAGAAAAATACACAACCCGCGTTGCCCAGGGCGGTTTGAAGGTTTACACGACGATCAATGTCGAGGCCCAGAAGCTCGCGACGAAATCCGTCCGCGAGGGACTTCGGCGGTACGACCGCGGCCGGGCTTGGCGTTCCGATTATCAAAACATCCTTGTCGATGATGACAATCAACCTCTGACGGACGAAAAAGAGATCCAGCGCAAGCTCGATAACTTCAAACACCCGGACTGGTTCGGCGACGAGTACGAAGAGGGCGAGTATATCAAGGGACTCGTGACGAAAGTTGACGGCGCCAAAGACGAGGCGACCATCCGTTTCGGCAAGTATACGACCGTCGTCACGCGCTCCGAGATGGGCCGCAGTGGTCGTTCGCCCCGAACGGAATTCAAACCCGGGATGCTTCCCGAGTGGGAAGTCAAAGCAGTTGACAATACAAAACGAACGTTAAAAGTCGAGCTGAATCAAGTGCCTGAAGTCCAGGCGTCGATCGTATCGATCAACGCCAAAACAGGTGAGGTCGTCGCGATGGTCGGAGGATATGATTTCGCGACCAGCAAATTCAACAACGCGACGCAGGGCCTGCGGCAGACAGGTTCCGCTTACAAGCCGTTTGTCTATACTGCCGCGGTCGAAAACGGAATGACCCCGGATTCAACCGTCAGCGGCGCGCCGATCAAGCGAGGCGGTTGGCAGCCCCACAATTATGACGGTTCGACGAGTCACGCAAACGTCCCGATGAAGATCGCGCTCGCAAAATCTTACAATCTCGCCGCCGTTCATCTTCTCGAACAGGTTGGAATTCAGACCGGCGCGCAAATGGTCCGCCGGTTCGGGATCACTAATCCGATGGCGCCGAGTCTGCCGTCGGCGCTGGGCGCATCCGAGGCGTCGTTGCTCGAAATGGTTTCGGCTTATTCGGCATTTCCAAATAAAGGGATCAGAATTCAGCCACACCTGATCCGCAAGGTAATGGCCCGCGACGGAAGTTTGCTCGAAGAATGGGACAACAAGTCGTTCAAGGTTACGAGCGAATATGTCGCGCTGACGATGGTCGATATGATGCGCGGTGTGACTGCCGGCGGCGGAACGGCGCCAGGCGCAAGTGCCGGCGGGCAACCGCTCGCCGGAAAGACCGGAACCGTAAACGATCACACTGACGTTTGGTTCATTGGTTACACGCCGACCTATGTCACGGGCGTATGGATGGGAAATCCGGAACGCAAAGAGAATCTGGGCGGCGGAATGACGGGCGGACACGGCGCCGTTCCCTATTTCAACGCGTTTATGATCCCGTTTATGAAGGACAAGAAACGCGACACCTTCCCGGCCACTCCGTCGATGCCGTCCGAGATCAAGCGCGAAGCAGAACGTCTGAAGCGCGATCAGCAGGAAATGCTTGAGCGGGCGGATATGGAGAGCAAAAAACTCGGACTTACGAACACGAAACTCGACAAGACCGGAGATCAGATCACGACAACCGACGGCACGACGACACCGGTTACTCCGCCGACAAGCGGCGAACCGAGCGGAAACGACCGTCCGCCGAAACCAGTGAACACGCCGCGGGTCGAAACGCCTGTGCGGCCGAACCAGCAACCGACCCCAAAACCTGACAACCCCGAAGGCTCAAAACGGAAAGGCAAGAAAGGGGACGGGTAGAAAGGGTTAGAAGCGAAAAAAGTGGAAAAGGGGAAAGAGAGGAACAGAATCGTTCCACTTTCCCCCTTTTCCATTTTTGACCGATTACCTTTTTCCCCTTTTATCCTACAAAGCGCCCGAGGAAGTGCGGGAGCATCTTGCGCCACCAAACCCAGTCGTGGGCAACGTCGTGTCCCCAGACCTCGAGAAGATGCGGTATTCCTTTCGAATGCAAGATGCGCGAAAGATCGCGGCTGCGGTCGGGAGCTTCGTAGTTGCCCTGACCGGTGGTGATGACGATCGAATCCGCCTGTCGAAGGCGCGGCAGATGATAGTCATCGTTTAGATTCTTGAGATACATCATCGGATTGTTGAAGTACACGTTATCGTCGTAGTACTTCTCCAAATAATTGTAAATGTCGTAACTCCCGCTCATCGCGATCGTTCCGCGATAAAGATCCGAATGTTTGAAATAGGTGTTGGCGGCGAGATAGGCGCCGAGGCTCGCGCCGGTCGTCAACGGACGGGCGTCCGGACCGCATTCGTTGCGGATCAGCGGCAGCACCTCTTCCGTCAGGTATCGGTCGTAGCGCGACAGCATTTCGACTTTCCAGCCGGGATGCGATTCGCGGTTGAGAAGACTGTATTTGTTGACCGAATTGATCGAGTAAGCGCGGATCAGACCGTTGTCGATAAAGTACTTGATCGCGTCGATCAGATAGAATCGCTCGTATTCAAGATAATCCGCGGCAGCCGTCGGAAACATCAAAAGCGGTTGTCCCGCGTGCCCGTACGAAACGAGCGGCATATCCATTCCAAGGTTGTGGCTGAACCACGATGTAGTTTCACGTCTCATTAAGATAGCTCCAATAGTTATTTATGCTAAAAGTTCAAAACGTCGAGATTATTAGAAATCAGCGGCAAATTCAAGCCGGTCGCGCTATTGGCCGTTGACGTTTGGGTATGAGGAACGCAGCGGAGATTCGAAGCAGAAACAACTTCGTTGAGAACTTATGGCGCTTTCACATATGAAAGAAACTCGCCGGCGAACGAACGGAGTTCCCGGTTCTTCGTTAGCGGCAGAACTTTCTCCCGAAGACTGTCGATCGTTCCCGGCTTTTGCTTTTCCATCATCAGGATCAGCTTGAAAACCGCTTGCCGGTTCTTCAACGGCTGATTTGCAAGCGATCTAAGGAAAGACTCGGGCGACGATTCGAGCTTCGAAGCGAAAAGACGTACGAGACCCTCGGCAAACCAGCCGTCGGCCCGCGGCGCTTCCTCGAAGATCAGCGGCAGATATTCGTCTTTGAATGACAGCTGATCGAGCGCCGACCAACGCAGTTCCGTCACATCGGATCTTGCGAATTTGAGGAGATACGACTCGTTCGCTTCGGCGTCAACTCCGACTTTTGCCAAATAGTACGCGGCCTTTATTCGAAGTTTCTCGTCAGCGTAATCTTTTCCGAAATTCAGATCGCCTTCCTTGATCCCGTCTGTTCTGATCTCCTGAACGACCGCGACGACCCGGTCCTTCGGAAGTTCGTTTAGATCTTTCAGCAGGCCGTCACCCTCGCCGAGCCCGCTCTCGATGAACATTTCGCGAATCGCGAAATCAGACGGCTCGGTCTGTTGTTCAAGGTTGTTGAGCGATCTTTCCGAGATCGCGTCGTTAACGGTCGAACACGACGCACCGGCGGCAATGACAAAAGCGACCAAGAAAATGAACAACTTACGCATTAATTATCCTTTATTCAGATTCGGCGGGCGATGGAAACCGATTCCTTTCGCGTCGCTCACGTTAGCCTACGCCGGCAATGTCGTGCTGCCGAACTCAAACACTTCGCGAAAATGCTCAACGATCCGGTCCTCGACCTCGGCAAGATCGATCTCGCGTCCCAACAGTCGCTCCATCGACGTTACCGGCTCGCCCTCGCAGGCGATGATCCAGTTGAAGTAGCTCAAATCGGTGTTCACGTTAAGCGCGAAACCGTGCGTCGTGACCCACCGTTTCAGGTGGACGCCGATGGCCGCGACCTTTCCCTCTTTCGTGTGCACACCCGTCAGTCCTTCGATCCGAAAGCTCTCGATGCCGAAATCCGCAAGTGTCCGGATCAGCACCTCTTCGAGATTACGGACGTAAAGATGGACGTCTTCCTTATACGAACTGAGACTGATGATCGGATATCCAACGAGTTGGCCGAGCCCGTGATACGTGACCTTGCCGCCGCGGTTGATCTCGAAAACCTCCGCGCCGATCGCTTTCAGAATCTCAGGGCTCGCGAGCACACCGTTCTCTTTCGCGCGCCGTCCGATCGTGAACACGTGCGGATGTTCGAGCAACAGCAAGAAATCGCGCTCGCGTTCCGCGATGACCTTCGATTCAAGCTCTTTCTGCAGCTCAAGCGCCGCACCATACGCAATGCGATCAAGACGGCGAACCTCTAAAACCCTTTTCGGCATCTTTCTTATGATAGAATTTTGAAGACAAAAACTCTATCCGGTTAAAAATATGAAAATTAAGACGTTGTTTGCAGTTTTTTGCGTCGTTGCGGCGCTGACGATTTCCGTTTCGGCCCAAAAGAAGAAGCCGGTGACGACGAAGAAACCGGCCGTGACGGTGACCAATACGCTCGAGATCAAGCAGAGCGCCGACAAGGTCGCGATTCAGCTGAAGAACGTCACGAATTTCATCTACAAACTGGGCGGCATCGCAACCGGTCTCGAAGACGCGGATAAGGACGCAAAGGCGGGCAAGCTATCGCGCGCCGCGGTCGATAAGAACAACCAGTTCAAACAGGCTGTGATCCAGAGCATCCGCAATCTGAAAGCCGGGCTCGCCGCGCTCGAGATCGAGTTTCGCACGAAGCCATCGATCAAGCTGTATCTGGCGCAGGTCAACGGCGTCACCGATCTCGCGACTCAATCGGAAGATCTCGCATCCGCCGGTCAATTCACCGATTCGGGCAAAAGCCTGATTCTCGTCGTGGAAAAACTTGCCGACACCCTCGCCGCGATGCCGTAGGAATTTCGGATTTGGGATTTGGGATTTGGGATTTTGGATTGGGGATTTGCGACGCTCAATGCGGCTTGCCGCTCGGATGCTGGATTGGGGATTTCGGATTTCGGATTTGCGACGCTCAATGCGGCTTGCCGCCCGGATGTGCGGAAAAGCTTGGCTTTTCCGTGGATCGCCCGAGACTTAAGCGGCTGTGCCGCCAACGGCGAAAAGGCGGCGGAGCCGCCGGGCATCATTGAAAAGACTTTCGGAAAAGCCAAGCTTTTCCGCACATCCGGGCGGCAAGCCGCAATAAATTCAACAAAATCCGACTCGCCTGCCTGATTCAAAGCGAGGGCTGAATCGATCTGCTGATAAGATTGTTTTTGACCGAATCGCCGTTTCTACGGTTTCTTCAAAACGGCCGCGTTCGGATCGCAGACCTCATCCGGCTTCTTTGTTGCGGTTTCGGTCTTGTTCTCGACCTTCGACAAACCCAGTTTCTCGCGGATAAAAGCTTCCGCTTCAGTTTCGATCAGTTCGCCGGCCGTGACATGAAGCTTCTTTGCGATCGTGTCGCCGTCTTTCAGCATTTCGCCCGGGACGATGAAGACGTTGAACGGCGAGCCCCAGTTGCGGTTATCGCCGACTTTCTTGCGGTACTCGTAGTGCGTCGTTTTCATCTTCGAAGCGGTTGAGTCAGATTCGTAGACAACCGGAAACGTCAGCTTTTTCGCGATAATATCGTTCTTCATCGCCTCGACCGTATCGTATTCGCCGACGCCGACGACGTCGAATCCCTTGTCCTTGTACTTTTCATAAAGCCTTTGGACGATCGGCGCCTCGAAACGCCAGTTGTGGCACCACGGGGCGAAATAGACGACAAGAACGAATTTCTTGCCGGCGGCAAACTTTCGAAGATCGATCTCGCCATTGCCGTCGGCCCGTTTGAATTCCCAGTTCTTGTATTCGAACTCTTTCTCAACAATCGGCGCCTGCTCGTTTTGAGCGTACGCAAGTATTGAAACGAAAAGGATAAGTGCTGCAGAAAAAAAGATTTTCATCATCAAAACTCCACTGACAAAGACTAACGGCTGAGATGCCGAATGACAAGTGTTTTCTGCCCGGAATCGTATCGCGTTTTCAAGCGTCAGGGTTTTGGTCTATAATTTTCACGTCAAAAGTTATGAGCAATCAATCAACTGTTTCCGATATTTTTCGCCGCGCGCTGGAGATCAGGCAGTCGAATCCGACCGGTTCGATGAATGACGTCAAAGCACGGCTCGTCAGTGAATTCAGCGGCCAGGCGTTTCCTTCGCCGGCTTTCTTGACGATTCCTGAACTCGACAACATCGCGCCGGAAGAAGACTGGACCGCGGGACTGCCGGTCGTGCTCCGCGGAATTCAGACCGAAGATTGGAACGAGGTCGCACACGGCATCATCATCAGCCTTGAACAGGTCGAGAATTATCCGAAGCAATCGGGCCGCGAAGATGATCCGACGAAGGATTGGCGCCACCGCCAGAAAGGGATCGAAGAGGCGAACGCGAAGAATATGTCGAAGTGGATGCCGGACGACCTGATGAATCTCGCGAAACGCTCGGCTAAACAGTAACGCAAGAGTTACGCGTTTAAGCCGCGCACGAGTAACGCGTTTACGCGCGAACGGCCCGTTGTCGTTATCTGGTTCTGCGTTCGAAAAGTAGTGTCGAATCACGCGTAAATGCGTGACTCTTACCGGACAGAGTGAAAGCAGTATTTATCAAAGAATTCGGCGGCCCGGAAAACCTTGATTTTCTCGATGTCGAAGAACCGCACCAACCGAAGGCAGGCCAGGTTCTGGTTGCGGTCAAGGCGGCGGCCCTGAATCGGGCGGATCTGCTGCAGCGCCAAGGGTTCTATCCGGCGCCGGCGGGCTATCCGGAACGAATACCCGGACTCGAATTCGCCGGCGTTGTCGCCGAAACCGGCGAAGGCGTGACCGCCGTCAGTGTCGGCGAACGAGTGTTCGGCATCACGGCCGGCGGTGCGCAGGCCGAGTCGTTGCTGATCGATCAAACCCATCTTGCCGAAATTCCGGACAATCTGACCTTTATCGAAGCGGCCGCCGTTCCCGAGGCGTTCATCACGGCGCAGGACGCGATCATCACACAAGGCGAACTGATCAAAGGCGAGACGCTTCTGATCCACGCCGTCGGCTCCGGAGTCGGACTCGCCGCGCTTCAACTTGCGAAAGCGCGCGGCGCGGCAGTTTTCGGTACGTCACGGACGCCCGAAAAGCTCGAGCGATGCCTTGAATTCGGACTCGACGGAGCGTTTTCAACCGCCGAATTTGCCGAAAAACTCCGCGGAAAGGCTAACGTGATCTTAGATCTTGTCGGCGCATCGGTATTCGCCGGCAACCTCGAATGCCTGGCGCGTAAAGGAAGACTCATTCTCGTCGGCCTTGTCGGCGGACGAAAGACCGAATTTGATATGGGACTCGCGCTGACGAAACGGATCAAGATCATCGGAACCGTGCTCCGCTCCCGGTCTGACGCCGAGAAAGCGGCGGCGACGTCGAAATTTGCGGAGGAGGTGGTTCCAATGCTCGCGAACGGATCGGTCAGGCCGAACGTCGACCGCGTTTTCCGCGCCGGGCAAGTCGCCGACGCGCATCGATATCTCGAATCAAATCAGAGTTTTGGAAAAGTAGTGCTGGAGTTTTAGTCGGCCTTGATCCGGTCAGCGACGGTATTCGGGACGATGCATAGTCCGCTGACCTTCGCGGCTGCGAGCTCGACGAGCTTTTGCTCAGCCTCGACGTATGTCAGATCTCGCGCGGCGCACCGCTCGAAACTGACAACGGCCCACATCCGCTCGCGGAGTTCATTGACAGGTTCTGCATCGATCACTTCTGGCTTCTTCTCCATTTCTATTCTCATAATAACCACCTTGTTGAGAAAAATCCCAATCGCTCGGAAGTTCCGTTGATCTTTAGAGTCCGAAAAGACTGCGAACGTTGGTTACGCGCAAACGCATCACAAAACCCGCGATCGCGGCTTTTTTTGTCTTCAAAATTGCCACTAGCTAATGGACCAGGCAGCAAATAGAAACCCGGCTTTAGCCGAATCATGGCGCTGGTTCGGCCAAAGCCGGGATCATTTATTACCGCGGCGAGGCTGTCTGAAAAGACTTCTCAGCGTGCGTAGCATAGCGGTTGGCTGAACGCGGCGCGCAGGATGGCAGTGATAAAACGACGCATTTCCGCACATCCGGGCGGTCCGGATCACAAAGCGGGATTTGCTGGAATAAATGAATGACGGTTCATTTTGGCTTCAAAATGAACCGTCATTCAGTTATACTCGGCAGTGATGACTTTCAACGAAACGATCCTTATGACGGGCTTTCCCGGATTTATCGCGGGACGGCTCGTCGAGCGCCTCGCCACGCCCGAAACGCAGTTTTTCCTGCTCGTCCAGCCGGCGTTCGTCGAAAAGGCAAAACAGGATGCGGTCCGGATCGCAACGAAAGCCGGCGTCCCGCTCGAGAACTTCGTGCTTTTCGAAGGCGACATCACATCTGAGAATCTTGGAATCTCGGAAGAAGATCTCGAGGTCGTCCGCGCCGAAACGACCGACGTCTTTCATCTCGCGGCGATCTATGATCTGGCGGTCAAGCGCGACCCGGCGTTTCGCGTGAACGTCGACGGCACGAAGAACGTCAACGAACTCGTTCGAACGCTGCCGGATCTCCGTCGCTACAATTACATATCGACCTGTTACGTCGCCGGTAAACGGCGCGGCGACATTCTCGAAACTGAACTGACGCACGGGGCCGGATTTCGGAATTATTACGAAGAGACCAAGTATCTCGCCGAAGTCGAGGTCGAGAACCTGAAAGAAGTGGTCCCGGTGACGATCTTCCGGCCTTCGGTCGTTGTCGGTGACTCGAAAACCGGTGAAACGGCGAAATACGACGGCATCTATTACGTCATCTTCTATTACAAAAAAGCCGCGTCTTTGCTGCGCTTCGTCAACGTCGGCAACAAGGACGTGAAGCTGAATCTCGTGCCGGTAGATTTCGTCGTCGAAGGCATCGCGACGCTGTCGAAGGACCCGAAAGCGGTCGGCAAGACGATCGCGCTCGCTGACCCCGACCCGCTTTCGACAGCCGGGATCTGCGACGCCATTGCCGAAGCACTGACCGGCAAAAAGACCGTCTTGACGCCGCCCGCGTCGTTTATCGAGTGGTCGCTGAATCTCAGCATTTCGCCGGCGATCACCGGACTTCCGCATTACGGCGTTCCGTACTTCTTTCTCGAACAGACCTACGACACCAGCGAATCCGAGGCGCTTCTTTCGGCGCACGGTGTTCGGTGCCCGAGCTTTGGTGAATACGCGCGCAATCTCGTTAAATTCACCGACGAGCATCCGAAACTGGATTAAGTCTGACCGACGTGCAAATTTTGAACCGGCCCGCGCATCCAACCCGCAGACTTGGTAAAATCCCAAAGGCCGATGTTATTGCGAGCTAAAAAATTCACGCTCATCATCGCCGCGGTGCTCGCGGCGTTTGCTTCCCACTCAACTGCACAATCCGGCCGGCTGGTAGTTCGGCCCACAGCGACGCCGACTCCGGTCGCGGCCCCAACGCCCTCGGATGACCAGAATCTGCGTGTCGAAACCGAGGAGATCAAGGTCAACATTTCGGCGTTCGACGAGCAGGGACGCTTCTATCCCGGTGTCGAAAACGGTGATCTTGTCATCAACGAGGACAACGTTCTTCACCAACCGACCAGCATTCGGCGGATGCCGGCGAGCGTTTTGATCTTGCTCGACACCGGCGGCGAGGATCGCGTCGCGAAGGATTACAAGACAACGCGCAGTACCGCGAAGATGCTGATCGATAGTCTCGCGCCGGACGATTCGATAGCGCTGCTCGAGGTGAACGACGCGGCGCGGATACTCGCCGAATGGACGAACGACAAGAAACAGCTCAACGCCATCCTCGATAAGGAACTGAAGTTCGGCAAAAAGTCGAGGTTTGTCGAGGCGCTTCAGCTCGCGGTTGATTTCTTTCAGCGGTCGGGTTCGGAAAATCGTCATCTTGTCCTGATCACCGACGGTCTCGACAGTTCATCGACGGAAGCGGAGCGCGATGCCGCGATCCTGCGCGTTTTGACAACCGACATCAACGTTCACGTCTTCAGCTACACCCGGCTCGAACTCGCCGTCGTCAAGGAACGCAAAAGTTCCGTCGTCCGCCGCGGAGGTTCGCCGCGAACTGAACTTCCGCCGGGCGCCGAAAGTCCGGTCAAAGGCACGACGAAGACGTACCCGACGGTGACGATCAATACGGACCGCGAGATGATGAAAAAGATCAAACAGCGCGGCGAACAGCTCGAAAAAAGCGAGAAAGCGCTGAGTCAGCTTTCGGAAAACACGAACGGCATCTTTTTTCTGCCCGCGACGGTCGATGAAATGACGTCGAAGTCCGCCTACCTTGCGCGCAATATCGACGCGCAATATGTCGTCACCTACACGCCGAAACGCCCGCTGGCGCAGGCCGCGAAAGGTGAGGTTCGCGATATCAGCATCACATCCAAACGCAACGGCCTGGAAATTCTCGGCCGCCGCAAACTCGCCGTGATCAACAAGCCCTGAGAAAATTCCTACCCAAACGGGTGGCGATTTTGATCCTTCACCGCCATATAATCACGCGAATTGCGTTCAAATACGTAAAACGAACAACTACCAAGGAGAAATCATTAAATGAGATCAATTGTTAAACTTCTGCTCGTGAGTGTCTTTGCGCTTTCGCTCGCCTTTGGATTTTCCGCGTGTGGTGGGACGACGACCACAACGACAGACAAAAAACCGGCCGACAACAAAGCGACGACCGACACGAAGCCGGCCGATAACAAGGCGGCGACCGACACCAAACCGGCAGATGTTTCGTCGGCGGACTCGGTTGGCGTTCCGGAATGCGACGAGTACATCAAAAAGTACGAAATCTGCCTGAATAGCAAGGTCCCGGAATCTGCCCGCGCGACTCTGAAGACGTCGTTCGAAACGACGCGCAAGTCTTGGAAAGATGCCGCCGCAACCCCGCAGGGCAAGAGCGCGCTGGCAACGGGATGCAAGACCGCTCTCGAGACCGCAAAAAGCTCGATGACAGCCTATGGCTGCGAGTGGTAAATGGTTGCTACCCCCTGACTTCGAAACAGCCGAATACTCGAAGATATCCCCCTGTCGTATCCGACGGCGACGACTGTTTCGAACCCCTTTTTCTGACTTAGATCGGTTATCAAAACTCGAATTCTGATACCGAATCCAATGCCGTCGCGCGATCGAAATCGCCGGCGGCTTTTTCACTTTGGCCGCGTATGTTCATCCCGAAGGTCCCACACTCCGGGATCGCTACTTGACAAAGTTTAGAATTAGAATTATTCTAAATCTAACTTGAGGACGCAATGACGATGATAATGAACAAAGAAATCGGCTTGACCAAACAGCGCGAGGTGGTTTTGCAGGTGATTCGCGAGGCCGAAGAGCATCTGACGGCGAACGAGGTTTTCGAGCGTTCGAAGGGTCTTCTGCCCAAGATCAGCTTTGCGACCGTCTATAACTCGCTGCGCTTTTTGAAAGATGCGGGGCACATTGCGGAGATTCAGTTCGGCAACGGCGCCAGCCGGTTCGACAAGAAGGTCACGCGGCACGATCACGCCATCTGCAATAAATGCGGAAAACTGGTCGACCTCGACCTCGACTTTCCGTCGGGTCTTGTCCAAACGGCCGCGGCCGCGTCGCGCTTTAAGCCTGAGTCTTTGGAATTTACATTGCGCGGAGTTTGTCCCGAGTGCGTCGGGTAACGACGCGATACCAAAACCAAACTAATAAGAACACAAGGGAGATAAAAAGTAATTATGTCAACAGCTACAGGAACTGCAACAGAGAACGTAAATGAAGTCGCCTTCGCGAAGGTCGGAAAACCGGCGCCGGATTTCAATCTGCCGTCGACCAAGAACCTCGAAACGTTGAAAGAGAACGTCAAACTTTCGGACTACAAAGGAAAATGGCTCATCCTTATGTTTTATCCGCTCGATTTCACATTCGTCTGCCCGACGGAATTGACGGCGTTTTCGGACAGACTCGATGAGATCAACGGCGTCGGCGCCGAAGTCATCGGCATCTCGACCGACTCGGTCCATTCGCACCGCGCCTGGATCAAAACGCCGCGCGATCAGAACGGCATCGAAGGCCTCCGCTACCCGCTCGCTTCGGACGTCGCCGGCCGCCTCGCAGCGAAATACAACATTCTCGTCGAAGAAGCGAGCATCGCGCTCCGCGGCCTCTTCATTATCAATCCGGAAGGAGTTCTGCAGTATTCGGTCGTCCACGATCTGAACATCGGACGTTCGGTCGACGAAACGCTTCGCGTGCTGCAGGGCCTTCAGACGGGCGGACTGTGCGCTGCCAACTGGACGCCGGGACAGGCGAACCTGAAGGCGTAGGTTTGATTTCGGATTTGTGATTTCTGAATTTGGATTGCTCTTCGAAGAATCCGCAATCGCAAATCACAAATCCGAATTCCAAGGGGGTTATTATGTCATTAAGAATCGGAGACGCACTGCCCTCGTTTGAGGGCGCGACGGAGTGGATCGGCGGCGATCGAAATGATGCCGAAGCGCTTGTTTCGGGTCAGCCGACACTCGTTTATTTCTGGGCCACGAGCTGCGGTATTTGCAAAGACAATATGCCGAAGATCAAGGAATTGAAGGCGAAATACGCGGACAAGGGATTGCGCACCGTCGCGATCCATATGCCGCGGTACGAGGCCGACACGGATATCGAAAACGTGAAGGCGACGATCGACGAGCATTCGATCGACGACCTTTGCGCTGTCGATAATCTGCACAAACTGAAAGACGCTTTCCAAAACGAACAAGGGTGGGTTCCGGTCTACTATCTCTTCGACTCCGAAGGAAAACTCAAGTCCCGCGCCGCGGGCGAGTTCGGAGTCGGAGTGCTGACCGGTGCGCTTGAAAAGATGTTTCCGCAGGCGCAGGAAGCTAACGCGTAGGATCAAGCCGAATGAAGACCAGTTTCGCCCCGAAACCCGATTTGGGTTTCGGGGCGAATGCCGTTTCGTCTGTTAGACAGATGCCGCCAAACAAGTTCACATTTCAGACTCCGCCCAAGAACTGAAGATAAACCGCGATTGCGGTGATTTGATGATTTGGCTTTGATGAATTGGCTTTGATAAATTGGCTCTGATGAATTGGCTTTGATGAATTGGCTTTGATAAATTGCCACGGTCTTCAGACCGTGGTGGCAAGCCCATCAACAACCAGGGCTTTAGCCCAAACGCTTCAATGGGCTAAAGCCCGAAAACCGGATGGGCTCGGAACCACGGTCTAAAGACCGTGGCAATTGAAGACCAATTGAAAACCGTGGCAATTGAAGACCGATTGAAAACCGTGGCAATTGAAGACCAATTGAAAACCGTGGCAATTGAAGACCAATTGAAAACCGTGGCAATTGAGGACCAATTGAAAACCGTGGCAATTGAAGACCCAAGACCTGGGCAATTGAAAACCGTGGCCATTCTTGCACGAAACGGCCCGATTCTGATGAATAGCACTGATCTCAATTGACCGACCGAATTCGATTAGCCGATCAGGCTTGCGGCGGCGGATTCGCCGGTTTCGATCGCGCCTTCCATAAATCCCTGCCAATCGGCGAGATGCTCGCCGGCAAACAGTACTTTTCCGTGAGGCCGCTGCAGAATCGGTCGGATCCCGAACCATTGTCCCGGACGATAAAGCGCGTAGGCGCCGTCGGTATATTTGTCGCGCTGCCACGAATACGAAGCGATGCCTTTGGCCAGCCGCGGAGCCGAATCGTCGAAATCGATCAGGTCGCGTGTGATCACGCGCATCCGTCGCTCTTCCGACTGCGACGCCAACACGTCGGCTTTTTCACCGATCGCGTAAGCGGTCAGAATCCCTTCGGTTCCCGGCTGATTTTGCGTGCTGTGAAAATAGTAATGCGACGTCGTGTCCGAGACCATCGAGAAATTCTCGTCCTTCCAGAAACGCTTTTCATAAAGAACTGAGTTCTTCGAGATGCGGGCGTAGATCAGCTTTTCGGCCGCTTGCCGTTGGATCGACGGGAGCGGCGGATCAAACTTGATCTTGAGCAGTGACTGCGTCGGAACCGTGCAAATGACCGCGTCGGCCTTGATCGTTTCGGACGAGGTCTTGACGGTGACGATCCCTGAACGCTGCACGACGCTCTCAACCGGCGTCCCGAGCCGAATGATTTCAGCCCCGACCCGTTTCGCAAACTCCTCCGCGAGACGTGAATTTCCGCCGGTCATCTTGTAGTCCATCTCGTTCTTCGGGCTCGACTCCGCGTACTCGGCAAGTGCGCCGAACGCCGAGACGTGGCGGATCGACTCGCCGAAATCCGTGCTGTCCATCAGATCGCGCAGCCGCAGATCGTCCTCCGAAAATCCGATCTTCTCGAGATAGGTCCACCAGTCGAAATTGTCGATCGAACGCTGCTGAACCGCGGTGAGTTTCCCGTAGCTCTTGATGATCTTGTCGAACGCCGCCTTTGCCTGCTCCGAAAATCCCCACGCGCCCGGGCGCGAAACGCGTCCGTCGCGAAGCAGATAGTCGTCAAACTGATGCTTCTGAAGCGGTATGTTGAAATCGCGGCACAGCGCCTTGATCCGCTCGTGACTCTCGCCGACCCACTCCGCTCCGAGCTCGCAGACGAGTTCCCTGTTCTGCGGCAAGCGATGCGACAAAACACGGCCGCCGGTGCGGTCGCGCGCTTCGACGACGGTGACGTTCCAGCCCGCGTTTTTGAGTTTGTAAGCGGCCGCGAGTCCGGCAAATCCGGCTCCGATGACGACGCACGACTTGCGGCGTTTCTGGGCGAAGGCCGAAGTGGCCGAAAGCGACAATCCAAGCGCCGATGCGCCGGCTATTTTCAGGAATTCACGACGATTTGCCATAGTTTTTCAAGTTTCGGATGTTCCGGAAGTCAAGGAAGAGTCGGGAAGGAACCGATGACGATCCGACAGACCGTCTCGATATCCTTTGCCGATTCGGCGGCCAATTTCTTTTCGTTCCGCTTCCACACGGTTTTGTCTTGAGGAACGGATTCTACGATAGTTGCAACGGGCCTTGAATGCGATTGCGGGATGATTCCTTGGACTTTCAAGGTATCCGCAACGCAAAAAATAATAATTGAGAAAATCAAATCTTAACTAAAGACAAAAAGAACACTTTTTTGTAAGTATTACAAATCTGAAGATGAAATCATATTCTTGAGGTAAAAAATGAATCTGAGTCAAGAACTAAACATTAGTAATATCGAGCACAAACTATTGGATCGATCAAATACGCCGCGGATGAGCAGGTTAAAGCAATTGTTGAATAAACTGCAGGAAGAATTAGCAGCTGTCAACGAAGCCGCCCAGGCAAAATTCAGCGCGAATTTTGATTTGCATCAACAAACAAGGAATTTTGAGATCGATATGATTCGGCACGCGCTTTATTTGACCAATAACAATCAGCAGAGGGCGGCGCGGATGCTCGGAATCAAATATACGACACTCAATTCCAAGGTAAAGCGCTACGGAATTGAGTAGAGGGTTGGACAATCTGCTTCCACAGGATGTGAAGAATATGGAACTGCGACTGCAAAATTATTACTACCATAGTCGATTTCCGCTGCCGCTGAATTCGACCACAAACACCGGTGAAAATTCACATTCCGTTAATCGGCCGGAAACTAAACCCGCCAGGGTTGAGAGTTTGGCAACACATAATGGGGATGTAGATTTTCCGATTTTGGCAACCGCAACCGATTTGCGGGAGGCAGTTAAGTTTCTCAAACATAGACCAAACGGAGTGTCTGTGGTTGAGTTAATGAACGCCGAACCGCGCCGCGTTTTTGACGCCCGCAAGATTGCCGCGTATGAATTTTGGGGCGTTTTCGAACGGTTTCAGGATCGACTGCGCCTGACTGATTTAGGCTTGGAACTCGCTAAAAGCACCGAAACCGAGTGCGATATCAGTCGGCGGATCATACGCTCGATTCCGGCATATCTTAATGCCGTGGCGTGGATGTATCAGCAAAAACTATCACTCGCGACGTATCGCGACGTGTCTGAATTCTGGCGAAAGTCACCAGCCGGAATAGAATTGAGTGAGTTTAATCAAGATAATATTGAAGCAGTTATCGTTAGCTTTTTCAGTCTTTGTCACGCTGCCGAGATCGGCACCGCAACAGTCGGCAAACGAGGACAGCCTGCACGATTGAACGTCAACCTCAAACAAATTAACCTGTTTTTGAATACACCGGTTGAAGTTAGGAATTTCGGAAGACCTTTGCCGGAAACTGATCGAGATTGTTTTGCGGCCCCAAAACTTGAGCCGGCATCTGTAGATCGAGTTTTTATCTCGGGCGGAAATTCAACCTCCGCGGTCGATAATTTATCCGCCGCGCTCGAGTTGGCGGACTTTGCCAACAACATTGACAACTCTGAGCCATTGCCGCACGGACTTTTGCCGCTCGCCCAGATTGAGTCGATGAAGCAGTGTCAGGCCGCAATTTTCATACTTGACGAGAAGGATCGCGTCAAGCAAAAGGGCAGATCAGTCTTGCGTTGCGAGCGAATTGCTGACATTAGTGTCGGGCAGGCTCTGTTTGGCGAACGAGTTGTAATTTTATGGCAGAGCGGCGAATCACCGCCGGAGTGCATTCAACAGTCAGGCATTCACTCTTTTGTCAGTGAAAATTTGGATTGGGAGATGATTATGAAACTTGTTAAGCATTTGAAAAATCAGAGCATTCAAACCTCCTAACCCGCGAGTTCGTCGGATGCTTGAATGCCTTTTGTTTTCCATCCTCGCGGAATGAAACTCCCCACCTGATCAACCAAAATCATCTTCAGCTTCGACGGCGTTTGTCTTGCGCCGATGTCTTTCAAATCCATCGGGTGTTCTTCGTTCAGCCTCGACTATTCGAATTCAGTAACAAGATTTCATTTATCATTTATTCATTTCAAATAAGATGTTAAGTGGGACTCCACCATCTGCCGTGAATCCTCTAAACCTCTTTCCGTAATGTAATCAACAACTTAACAACGAATTGGCGCGATGGTCTCTCGTTTGCGACTTATGAAGTCTGAACCGGGAAAAGGATTTTCGTCGAGCGAGGTTTTAGCCGAGCCGGATTCCAGCTCCGTTCATCGATTGGAAATAGAAGTACAAAAAGTGAGGGAATAATTATGAAAAAATACACGAAAAGCGCAACTACTTTGGCATTTGCGCTTTTGCTGGGTCTTCAAACGATATTCGGACAAAGTTCGCTCGGAGAAATTCGAGGGAGTGTCACGGACAGCTCCGGGGCCGCTGTCGTCGGAGCAACTGTCGAACTAACGAATCAGGCGACAGGTGAAAAACGAACGATTGTCACGAATTCGCAGGGCGAATTCAGCGCCGGCAAACTTTTGGTGGGAATTTATACAATTACCGCCGAATATCAGGGATTTGCCCCGGCTTCGGTTAAAGATGTCCAAGTCTCGGTTGCATTTGTAACTCAACAAGACCTGAGGCTTAACCCGGCGGGCACGGAAAATGTCGTCACCGTTTCGAGCAACGATATTTCTACTCAGGTCAACACTAATGACCAGCAGCTATCGACGCTTATAGATAATAAAAAGATCCTCGATTTACCTCTATTGTCGAGAAATCCGTCGTCACTTGTTCTGCTTGCGCCGGGAACGGTCCAGACTGATTCAGGCTTAGGCGGCTTTTCGGTAAACGGTTCACGAGAACGAAACAACAACTTTTTAGTTGACGGCGTCGACAACAATGACACCGACGTTCCGGGAATTCCGGGCGGTATCGCAACTCCGAATATCGATGCGACGGAAGAATTCCGTGTGATCACCGGAAACTTCAACGCTGAATACGGACGCAACACCGGCGCCATCGTCACCACGGCAACCAAACGCGGCGCCAACAGTTTTCATGGCGGAACTTATCTTTACTATCGTTCCGACAAATTCGGTGCGCGAAATTTTTTTGACACCACCGGAGAAACAACCCCGCTCGACCGCAAACAATATGGATTTTCACTTGGCGGTCCGATCGTCAAAAACAAATTGTTTTTCTTCTTTAATTACGAGGGCGATCGGCAGAAAAATGGCAATCAGATTTTTCGGCTGGTGCCAACGGCTGAAGCCCGAACAGGCATCTTGCGGACGCCGGCGCCGACGGGCAGTTCGACATCGAACCGCGACAACGGAACATTCGGCGTTTTGAATATAACTCCGCTTGGATTTAACAATAACACCGGAGCGCAACTCGGACTCGGATCAAATCTTGCTTTTAGCCCCGTGTCGTTACAGATTCTTAACAGAATCTTTCCGCTGCCGAACCTGCCGACCGGAAGCGCGCTGGCATCTCCGATTCCGGGCGTTTTTGAGTATTTTACTTTCGGCTATAACGCACGGAACGATCAAGATTCGATCGCAACCCGCGTCGATTATCAAATCAATGATAGGAATCTTCTGTCCGGGAGCATCAATTGGTCAAAGGGTGAGTTTTCTTTCGGCGCGCCCACCTTTCCCCAGTTTAATGACGAATTGATCACCCCCCAGAAAGGTGCGGTTTACGCGTTTAATTTGATCAGCACAATTTCACCAAATCTGATAAACGAACTTCGTGTCGGGACAAATCGGGCCAAGGCGGATTTTAATGGCCCAGGCGACGGTACGGTTTCGGGCGCAATCGTTGACGAGGTGAATTCGATCTTTAGTTCAAATGGTGTTCCGCTTTCCAACATTGGTTCGGTAAACGCGTCCGCGATAAATTTACTGACGCCGTTTACTTCGATAAACAATTTCAGCACGCAGTTTCGCACGACCGGAACGACAACCATCGGCGATTCGCTGACTTGGGGAAAGGGATCGCACGTATTGAAATTCGGCGGTGAATTGCGTTCCGTCTATTCAAATTCTGCGAGCAATTTCAGCCGCCAGGAAACGCTCGATTTCAGGCTTGCCGCAAATTTTGCTTTTCCGATCGCGCAATATAACGATGCAAACGGCGTGACCAGAAATGTCCCAACGACCGGTGCCGGCGCGCTGATCAACGATTATCTGAGTTTTCTTTCGGGCATTGTGGCGACGCAGGCGCAAACCCAGTTGTTCGACCTCGGCGGACAACGGATCGACAATGACTTTCGCCGCTATCGAACCAAAGAGTACGGAATTTTCGGACAAGACACTTGGCGACTTCGCCCAAACTTGACGCTGAATTACGGCCTGCGTTGGGATTTCGATCAGGTTCCATATGAAAAGGACGGTCTATTGTCGAATTTGGTCGATCAAGATGCGAGCGGCGCAACGCCTGCGGGCGGTTTTGCTTTCAAAACCGTCGGCAAGAACTCCGACAATCCGGATCTAAAATTATGGGACAACGATTGGAACAATTTCGGTCCGCGGTTCGGGTTTGCCTATAGCCCCGACTTTAAGGATGGTTTCTTGGGCAAACTGTTTGGCGGTCCAGGTAAATCTTCCATACGCGGCGGTTATGGAATTTTTTACGACCGCGTGTTTACAAACCTCTTCGGTAATTCAAGCGGCAATCCGCCGTTTTCGAATGCCGTTTTTGGTATTCCGCTAAACGGCACCGGCGGCTTTCTCGTTGACGATACGTCGCGCTTGGCCACAGTTCCCGCGAGCAATCTTGTTCGCGAGGGCGATGAACTAGGTTTGGCCGTTATATTTCCGAATTCGCGGAATAATACTCTGCAGGGGAAATTTGCTACGCCAAACAGCGCGAGTTGGAATTTTGGCTACCAGCGGGAGCTCGGGGCTCAATTTCTATTTGAGATCGATTATGTCGGCACAAAAGGCACGAATCTCATCCGCACCGTGGATGCCCAGCGGACGAGCGTGGCGAGAGCCAATGCAATAACGGGTGCGAATAATCCGATCAGTACAAGTGCAAGAACGAATTATCTAAATGGTTCGCTGAATACGGCGTTTGGGCAAAACAGCGCATTTTTAATTCTTTCAACCGGCAATTCAAACTACAACGCGATGCAGATTCGTTTGACAAAGACTCTGACCAAGTCGCGATTCGGTTTGGGGCAGATTCAGGGTTTTTATACGTTGAGTCATTCGATTGACGATGCGCCCGACGCTCTCAACACCGGAACGAGCGACCGTAGTTTGCCGCGCGATTCGTCCGGTTTCGCCGGCGGTCTTCGCGCGGAACGCGGTGACTCAAGCTTCGACTCACGCCATCGTTTCGTATTGAATTTCATCTATGAATTGCCGTTCCGTTCAAACAATGGCATTGTCAATCGTTTGATCGGAAACTGGACGGTCTCCGGTATTTATCAGGTACAAACGGGTTATCCGTTTAGCGTATTTATGAACGGAGTGGACCGTCAGGGAACCGGATTGAGCTCACGAGCGACGTTCGGCAATGGAAGCAACAATTTTGCCACCAACCTAACGCCGGGAAATAGCCGAATCTACACCGGACCCGACCGCGCCTTGTTTGCGTCAACCGTTCCGCTTGACGGTCAACAGGGGAACGCCGGTCGAAGTGCGTTTCGTGGTCCGGGTTCGACGAATATGGATCTTTCGCTGATCAAGCGCATTCCGATCAATGAGAGGGTCCGTTTTACGGTTCGCGCGGATTTCTTTAATTTATTCAACAACGTGAACCTTGGCGTGCCGAACAGCAATGTCAACAGCAGCACGTTTGGCTTATCAACGACCGCCGCGCCGGCGCGGATCATTCAGTTCGCCGGACGAATCGATTTCTAAGATCGACTCAAGATCAGCAAAAAGACGGCGGCTAATGGCTGCCGTCTTTTCGTTTGTTCAATAAAAATTGTCAGAAATTTGATCTCATCGGTGTTTTTACGATACTTGGAACTTTTTCAAATATTTGTATTGAACAATACCGGCTTCGGCGACGTAGGTATTTACGTCCTGCTTCCATAAGTCCAAGTAAAGAAACTAGGGTTTTGGTTAACTACGAATAGATTTGGTTGTGGATTATGGGAAAACAACCAGATTGCTTTCGTTGCCATCATACCGTCTAACCTTATTTCTTGCGTTTTTTCAAAGGTCTTATGAGTAACCGAATTTCGCATTTTGAATTCGAGAACTATATTCTGCTTCCCTCAGAACGATTACTCGTGCGCAATGGACAGCCGGTTCCGCTGAAATCAAAAGCTTTTGAGACTCTCTTGACCCTGATTCTGCATCGGGGCCAATTGTTAACAAAAGAAGAATTGATGGGCAAGATCTGGGGTGAAAGTTTTGTTGAAGAGGGAAATTTGACGCAGAATATCTTTGCCTTGCGGAAGATATTCGGAGAAAAACCTCATGACCACCGTTTTATCGTAACTGTCTCCGGTCGGGGATATAAATTCGTTGCGAAAGTTCGGGAAATCATCGACGCAGTCGATTCGACCATACATTCTCAAAACGGACATTCGAATAACGGTTACATCAAGTCGCTTGCCATATTGCCCCTGAAGTTTTTGCCGGCGAATGCCTCCATCGATAATGAGCACCTTGGATTGGCGATCGCGGATTCTTTGATCACGCAACTTAACACAAATCAGATTGTTTCCGTCCGACCGACCGAGGCCGTCATAAAATATGCGGAAACGGCAATGGATGTTGTCACCATCGGCCAGGAGTTGGCCGTTGACAATATATTGAGCGGAACTATTCAAACGTCGGGTGACAAGGTTCGCGCAAACTTTCAACTGCACGAAGTGAGAACCGGCGAAACGTTGTGGGCCAGCAAAATTGAGGCCCAGTCAGGCGATGTTTTTGAGTTGCAGGACCAAATTTCAAAGCAGGCCGCGACTGAGTTAACGGCAAAAATTAACAGTGGTTTGACCGTTCGAAGTGCGCCTAAAAGCCTCGAGACGTTTCAGACATACTTCAAATATCGGTTTTTTTGGGAAACGAGAACTGAAACCGGATTGATGAAGAGTTTAAGTGGCGCAAAGGAAATTGTTGCCACCGATCCCGATTTTGCTCTCGGTTACATCGGGCTGGCGGATTCCTATCTTCTATTAGGACATCATCTTTTTCTTGCCCCCGATGAAATTCTGCCGGCTGTTCGGCAAGCAGTAGATAAAGCCTTGGAACTTGATCCCAATTTGGCGGAGGCATACGCGACGAAAGCAGATCATTGTTTCATAACCAGAGATTTTGCACAGGCGGAACATTTTCACCGGCTTTCTATGAAACTGAAACCGAATTATGCCTCAGAGAGGCATTGGTATGGTTGGTTGCTGATGGCGTTGGGAAGATTTGACGAATCGCTGGAGCAGATCGAATCGGCCCAAATGCTGGATACGGGTTCGCTTTATCTCGGCGTTGTGCGTGGCGTTCCGTTCTTTTACAAACGGCAGTTTGATCGGGCAATCAAACAGTTTCAGTTGGTTTTGGATGTTGACCCGAACTTCAGTCGGGCTCGCTACTATCTTGGCTCGACTCTATTTCATTCCGGGGAACGGGAAAAGGGAATCGCTGAATTTGAAAAAGTTGTCGCGGCTGAGCCGATTCAGCAAACGATGGCATTGCTTGGTTACTGCTACGGCGTGACCGGTCAGGAATCAAAGGCCCGAGAAATGCTTCGGCAAATCGACCTGATAGCGTGCAGAAGGTATGTTTCACCGTATGTCCGAGCGTATATCCACAACGGACTTGGCGAGATTGACGAGGCGTTGTCGCAACTCGAAAAAGCGTTTGAAGAGAATGCAATGTGGTTGGTCTGGCTGAATATTGATATGAATTTGCGAAATTTGCGCGACGAACCTCGATTCGGACGATTGATTCGAAAGTTGAATTTTCCGGTTTGATTCAAAACTTACCCGGGAATCTTCAACTGTTTGGCTTTGTCCCGAATTATTTTTATCAGCTTTTCAACCTGCTTTTTGTTTTCGGCGTCCGGTTTTGCCCGTAAGTAAAGTTCAAGTTCGTCTGCGGCTTCCCCGTAGCGACTTAGGTCATAATAATAAAGCAGCGCTAGCTCCCAATGAACATCAGGTAGTTTGTCTTTGCTCAGTTCTTTGGCTTTTTTCAGCTTGATTTCGGCATTCTCGAATTCCCGCAGGCCCCGATAGATCTGCCCCAGGAAAAGAAAGGTTATTGCAGAGGAAGGATTCAGGGCTGCAGCTTCCTCAACTGTGATCGCGGCCTCCAGCTTTTTGCCGAGTTTGAACTGAGAGATTCCCAAGCCGGATCTTGCGGAAAAGCTCTTGGGATTAACTTCACTTGCTTTTGTGAAGACGCCTTCCGCTTCGACAAACTTGTCTGCGGCGATATATTCGTAGCCAAGTTTTTCAAGTGCGAGGAAGTACGTGGGAAAAAGCCTGACTGCATTTTCAAGTTCGGCAATCGCCTCGTTTGATTTATTGCCTTTTAGTTTTTTCAACGCGTTTTGATAGTAACTCTCGGCTTCAGGTGGAATCTCCTGCGCGAAAATCACTTCGTTGATGGGCGGTGTTTGGTTTTCGTCTCGGCGCTCGACTTCCAAATTGAAATTGACCTGTAAGATTTCACTTCCCGAAACTGCTCCGCTCGTACGGTTGGTGCGGTTTCCCTGTCCGAGTTGAATTCTCTCCTTAATCGGTTTGAAATTCGTTCCGTCGACCCTTATCTGAATGAAAAACACTCCCGCGCGAAGCCCCTGAAAGAAATACACTCCTGATGTCGCTGTTTTCGTAGCTTTGATAAGGCGTTCGAATTCGTCGAGCAATTCGACTTCAATTTTTGCGACCGGTTTTCGGTTATTGTCTAAAACAACGCCGTTGACCGAGTTTTGCGCCCAAATATTTTCCGCCGTCAAAACGCCGACGAACAAGAGAATCAAAAACATGCCTCTTTTCATAACAAGAAGTTAAGAAACCTGCTTCTCCACGAAGCAGGTTTCGAAACTGTTTGAAAACCACAAAACCATTTCACCGAAGGGGGATCAGCGTTATGATCCGATGTAATTTCCAAACAGTTTAATAAATTCAGAAGTTTCGAACCTTATCAATCAATCAAAAGATAAAGCGGAAACCAAAACGAACCGATCGCGGTAATTGGAAATCAGACGGCTGATTAAACCGTGCATCGGTCTTGAATGACGCACAACTGCTTGTTCCCGCAGCTCCGCAAGTCGATAAACCGGCGTTTCCGCGACGATTCAATTCCTGAACCGTTGAAGACAATCCGCCGTTGAAAATCTGACGGATAAATGCCGTTTCATCGGTTACACTCGGGAAGAATTGTTGAATCGAACCGGCAGACAGATCACCCGAAAAGATTGTCGGGAATCGGTTTGTAACTGCGTTTTCGTTGAACAAATTCAAAACATCAACATCAAACGCCAATGTTAATCGCGCATCACGCCCAAACTTGTATTTGTGGCTGATGGCAAAATCCGTTTGCGTATAGGTCTCGGTGCGACCCAGATCGCCGCGTCCGAACAAGAATGTGTTCGCCGCGTAAAAACTGACTCGTGATGAGAGCGGCGTTCCGCTTTGACCAAGGAAAAACGCTTTGAATTCCGTGGTGTTGACTTTGCTGCCGCGCCAATCGAAATTGTACCCTGCACTTAGCTTGAAAACGTGCGGTCTGTCGGTCGCCAATCTTCCGTTGTCGGGCGCACCGTCGGCGGTAAAACCGAGAAACGGAATGTCAAAAAAGCGATTGACGTTCGGGCTGGAACGTCCGTTTTCGTCAGCGCTTGCCAGACCCGAATAGTTGCCGAAAAGGCGACTATACGTATAGCTGGCGTTGAAGAAGTAATTGTTTGAAAAGCGTTTTGTCAATTTCACTTCAAGCCCGTCATATTTCCGCTCGGCTTTTGGCGTTGCCGGAACGCCCGGGAAAAACGGTTGTGCCGTGATCCCGAAACCCGGATTGCCGATAAAGAAAAGTTCGTTCTGATTTGCGTCGAAAACGCCGATGTCTTCGATCGCGCGGTCGACTTGTTTATGCGTATAGCGAACTCCGAATATGAATGCGCTTGAGAGTTGCTGTTCAAATCCGACATCAAGCGCACTTTGGCGGGCGGCTTTTAAGTTCGGATCAAGCCGGTTGTCGCTCGGATCGTTCGATGGAACACGCAAGTCAACGTCCAGGACCTGATTTGCCAGAATATAGTCTCTGGTATAGAACGTGTAGTCCGGATTTGTGGCCCTGAGCGGGACGTAGATCCGTCTCAGCACATCGCCGCCGAACGAGCCCCGCGGCAATTCATATTTGAAGCGATCGTAGAACCAACCATAACCGCCGTAGAGCTTCGATTTTCCGTTGCCGAAAACATCAAAGGCAAAACCAATGCGCGGTGCGGGCTTGTCGCCCCAACCGAAGACGATCGGGATTCCCGTTGCGGAAAACGACGGAACATCTTCTTTCTCAATACGGAATCCCGGATTAATGGTTAAACGTCCCAACGTCCAGCTATCTTGGATGTAAAGAGACTGACTCTTGCTCGAGGTATTCCCGTTGGTGCCAAAGTATTGAATGTAACCGTAACCGATGTCTCCCGGTGCGCCGCCGACGCCCCGAGAGGTTGAGCCGTAGAACAGGCGGATTTCACCTTGTCCCCCGATAACCGAATAACCGTTGGAAACATCGTTGCTCAAACGATTTAACTGATAACCAAACTTCAAACTGTGGCGACCGAAACCGTTGAAGATCGTGTTCGCGTCGGCATCGAAAGTCGTCCGTTTGGAAATGTCTCTATTGATTCCAAAAACAGTTGGTATATTGGAAAATCCGGCAACACAAGTTCCCGCCGGAGTTGTTCCCGGAACGGTCGTGTTCCCGTTGATACAGCGAACGCGGTCAATCGTCGGAATGCCGTAACTGCCAAGTTTTTCGTTCAGATAGCTTTGACCGAAACGACTGGAAATTATCCAGTTGTTGCTCGGAGTATAAGTTCCGGAAAAGTTGTATATCGAACTCGCCCGCCTTCCGCCCTGGGTGTCGATGAACTCGCTTCCGAATATCGTTCCGTTGTTCGGTAAAGACGTCGCAAGTCCGGTAAAATCGGGCAAGTCTCCGTGAACGCGCAACGGATTGTAGGTATAACTTCCCGATAAATTCAATTTATTGCCGATCTGTCCGTCAAGACGCACAAATCCGTACTCTCGTAACTCATTTCGCCGATAAGACTGACTTGCAAGGCCGCCAGGATAATCAACGTTTCGCGTTACATCAAATCTCTGAACATTGTAGGTTCCGAAAAACCAGAGTTTGTCCTTAAGAATCGGACCGCCAAGCGATACCGACGGAAAGAAGAACGTGTAATCGTCGCCCGGCGGGTTAAAATATCGCAACGTATCTTTATCTTGATTTAAGATCGTGCGCTGCAAAGTATTCGCATTTTCGGTTGCGCTGAGCCCCGAATAATTCGGCGTAAAATTGTCTATGAGAAGATTTCGCGGCTCTAATTTGCTGGTGTTGAACGATGTGCCGATGTCGCCGTTGAACTGATTGCCGCCGCGTTTCGTAACCAGCGTGATCACGCCGCCCGTCGCGCCGCCGTGTTCGGCTTCAAAACCGCCCGACTTGATCTGGACTTCCTGAATAAGACCGAACGGCAGATCGTTGTTACTGTTCAATTGTCCGGTGCGAAAGTTGGTAACCTCCTGACCGTCAACGATGAATGTGTTCTCGGCGCCGCTCGAACCGTCGATCTGATAACCGGCACCCTTCGTTTCTTTTCGAACCGAAGATGTAGACGCCAGAACGGAAGAAAAGTTCGTGCCCTTTGGCAGCTGATTGATCTTCTCGAGGCTTAGATTGTCCTGAACTCGGCTCGAAGTTGGGTCGATCACCGCAACATCGCCCGTAACATTGACCGTCGCGCTTGCGCCCGAAGGCTGCAATGCGAAATCAACCGGTGTTGCTTTTCCAAGCACGATAGTTGCTTTCGTCGGCTCACTGTCCGAGAAATTACCTGAACTTGCGGTGATCGTATATTCACCCGGTGGAACCGCCAAGATCCGGTAAAATCCTTCTTCGTTGGAAGTTGTTGTTCGATTAAAGGCATTTCCCTCAATCTTTACGGTCGCGCCGGGAATCCGTGCTCCCGCGGTGTCCTTAACGACACCCTCGATCGAACCGAATCGTTCCTGGCCAAGGCTGAAACCAACCAAACCAAGAATCAACGCGGTAATCGAAATCAGAAACCTGAAATTTCGTAACATCATATTGCTCCTATTGAAATGTATTTTGAATTGGCTGGACCCAGCTTTTTCTTCTCTATCAAGGTCTTCAAAAGCGTGGTGTCCAACGTATCCATCGTTTATGGAAGCAAGTTGATGACCGCTGGTGCCGGAAAACTCTTCCAATCAATTAAACGTATGTAAATGCAGCAATTAGGAGGCTCGATGACCAAAAGCATGCTTCGGGCCGACAGTGAGACGAAGGGGTAAAATAAGATTTAATCTTATTTTATTTGATGTTCTGTCTTATTGAAACTCAAACAATAGGTCCGGTTTGTGGCGGCGGAGCGAAGGCCTTTGAGTCAATCGGAGGGAAATAATATGCGACAGACCACGGTCGTTCAGTTGGACGAATGTCGGACTTACTCGGCAATCCGCGGCTTTCTATTCAGGTCACTGACGGCAAAACGCACGATCGAAAGATCCAAAACACGCTCGTTTTTGGCCGCCGGCAGTCTATCTGGTGGACAAAGGGGAACTCTACTTCACGCGGCTAAATCGAATCGATCAGGTTTCCGCGTTCTTCGTCGCGAGGGCGAAAAGGAATCTAGTTTGCCGCCGAACTTACACCCGAAAAGTCCAAAAAGCCAACGGACTAACTTTCCCAACTCCCCCAACTTCCAAGACTGTCTCAACTTAAGACTCCCCAGATTCCCGATAGCAAAAACGCGATCAGATAAATGCTTACGAGGATCGATCCGACCAGCAATGCGATCAGCAGCAGGATCATTCCGACCACAAAAAGGTAATCGCCCCCGGTTCCGACGTTGTGGCCGGTTGCGCGCTCGCGGATGAGATCCATATTGCGCTTGTTCGACTTCCAGAAAAAGTCGAAGGCGTCGCCGAAGAACGGGATCATCCCGACGACGTAGTCGAGCCCGATATTGAACGCCATCCGGAGGAGCGTGATCTTGGGAACGCCGTAACGCGCGCCGGCGACCAGAATATAGAACGAGAGCAGCGCGGTCAAAGAATCGCCGGCGTTCGGGATGAGTCCGATCAGCGCGTCGAGCCCGAACCTCCAGCCGATCCCGGGAATCCGGATCCATTCATCGAGATAGCGCGAAAGATTCTCGAGGCTTTCTTCAAGCTCGACCTTTTTGCGCTCTTCCCGCGACATGAACATCACTTCGCGTCGTTCGACAAATTCAACTTCTTCAATAACTTCCATCGTTTCTTTCCTTTATCCGGCGAATCGCCTTCAAAACCTCGTCGCGGTTCTTTGCCGACTTGATCCACTGGGGCAGTTTACTGAAAAACGAATTTCGACCCTTGTTTGTTCGCTCGCGCAGTTTTGCAGCGACGTAATCTTCGATCATCTGCAGGTGTTCGAGATTATACGCCCAGATCCTGCCTCCGCAGCACTCGATCTCGAGCCACAATTCGAATCCAAAATACCAGTCGCAGTTGCTCCCGACCTTGATCTGCGATCCCGACCAATGATCGCGATAGACGCACTTTGTGCAGATGAACTTCCGTGGCCCGAAGAACTTGTTGCGGTTTTGATCGATCTTCTTCTTCGAGAGTTTCGCGAATTCTTCCTCGTCGATCACAACCTTCCCGCGCGAGGCGCATTTTGGACAAACGACGAGAAACTCCTCGTAGAAGTCGTAGAGTTTCGTTCCGGTGTCGAGAAATCTTTCCATTTTGGATATTGCCACGGTCTTCAGACCGTGGTTCCGAGTCCATCCGGTTTTCGGCTTTAGCCCAATGAAGCGTTTGGGCTAAAGCCCGCGTTTTTGTTGGGCTTGCCCCCACGGTCTGAAGACCGTGGCAATTTACTTTGAAGACCGTGGCAATTTACTGTGGAGCCAGCAGCAACATCGTAAATAATGCAATGGACTGACTCACCGCCCGATGATCTTTATCGTCAAGATCTTGTCGCCACGGACGATCGAATCGACAACCTTCATTCCTTCCTGGTCGACGCGGCCGAAGACCGTGTAACCGCCGTCGAGGTGCGGCTGCGGGCTGTGCGTCACGAACCATTGCGAGCCGCCCGTGTCCTTGCCCGAAAGCGCCATTCCGACCGCGCCGCGTTCGTACGGAAGCGTGTTGACCTCGCAACGGATCGACCATCCCGGACCGCCGTTGCCGTCGCCGCGATTGTCGCCGTCCTGCATCACGAAATTGGGAACGACGCGATGGACCGCAAGGCCGTTGAAGTAATTCGCCCGCGCCAGTTTGATGAAATTATCGACTGTCAGCGGCGCGTCCTCGGGCATCAGATCGATCGTGAACGAACCTTTTTCAGTCGTCAGAACCGCCTTCACGCGGCCGTTTTTGCGCGATACGGCGCGGACGTAGTCGGCCTCGGTGTTGCGAATGATGCCGAGCTTCGAACCGGTCGAAAACGCCGAGACTTGTTTTTTCTTTTTCGCGACCGCATTCTCGATCATCGTCGGAATTCCCGGCTTGGCTTTCTGCAGTTCCTCGTCGCGGAGCAGTTCGAACGCCTTTTTGCGAACGAGATAATCACTGGAACTGAGCGCGACGAGCAGCGATCCCGACGCTTCGTTCTTATCGATCTTGAACAGCGCGTCCATTATCGAAAGCGTCGCGTCGTTGTAGATCCTGTCGCGCAAAAGCGAAACCGTAAACGCCTTGCTCAGGGCGTCGAAGTTTTCCTTGCTCGGCTTCTGATCAGCGAGAATGTCGGCCACCGCTGCACGGATCAACGGATCGGACTCGATCTCGAGCAGCGGCCGCATAATGTCCGAGGTGGTCTCCGACTTAAATGCCGCGAACGCGCGCAGCATCTCGGGCGCGGCGAGCGCGTTGCGCTTCTTGAAATCTTCGTCCGACTTCACCCATTCACCGATCTTCCCGACCAGCAAAAGCTTCGCTTTGAGCTTAATCGGGTCGTTGACGTCGCTTCTTGGAAGCGCCGCGATCTCGCCGAGCGCCTGAAACGCCGCCGACGGCGCCCGCCAATCGTCTCCGAATGAATCCTGATCTTCGATTATCGTATCGATGTAAGATCCCGGCGCGACCCGCACGAGCGCAATCTCCGTTTCGGGTGAAACGAACTTGTCGGCACGGCGAAAATCGTTGAGAAGCCCGACGGCCTTTTCATCGTTCGATCCCGCCAATAGGCGTCCGAGCGCGGTCGCGATCTCGAGTATTTCATTCTTTTCCGCGGGATTGCGGAACTTCGATCTCCGGTATTCGGCCAAAAGTTCGTTTCCGCGAGCGACGAGCTTTTCCGCGGCCGATGCGTCTTTCAGCGCCGCTACCGAGCGAATCGCCGACACCCGAACGCGCGAATCTTTGTCGGTCAATGACGCCGCGAGCAGCAGGGAAAGCGACTCCTTGTCTTCGGCCGCGCCGAGAGCGCGCGCGGCGTTCGCCCGGGCGAACACATTGTCGTCCGACTTCAGCATCGCGCGCAGTTGGGCGCTGGCGTTCTTCGCCCGGATCCGGGTCAGCGTGTTCGCCGCATCGGCGCGCACCCGCTCGTTCGAGTAATCCAGAAACTTTGCAGCGACGACGTCTCCGCCTTCCGGTCTTACCCGGAGCACGGCGGTCAAGCCGAGGATCACCGAGTCAAGATTCGGCATCGAACGGCGCGCTGATTCAAACTCGAGCGCCGCGATGATCGCTTGACCGAGTTCCTTCGACTTCGCATCCTTCGAATTTGCGGCGGCGATCTTTCCTGCAGCCTCGACCGCCCGCGCGCGAAGTCCGCCATCGGCCTTCGTATCCGCAAGGACGCTCAAAACAGTCTCCGCGCCGCGGACGGATTCGATCTCGCCAACGGCAAACATCGCCATCAAACGGACCTCAACGCTCTTGTCGGTGTTGATCAAACCGGCCAGCATCGGGATCGCCGATTCGTCTCCGATCCGTCCCGCAGCCAAAGCGGCGCGTTCGCGGATCTTCGGACTCGCGTTTTTCAGAAGCGCCCCGAGCGTCTTGTCGAACCGGAGTTCGTCTTCGGCCATGGAGATCTGAACCAGAGTCCGAACCGGAATCTGCGCCAACACCCCGGTGACCGCAAAAACAATTAGCGATGCGATGATACAAAGTCGTTTCATAGGCGCATTTTAGTCGGTACGCGCCTGATTGACCAAGGCGCAGGACCCGCACCGGCAGAACGGCACGACAGATTTCAGCCGCCGCAAACGAATAATTGATAATTGATAGTTGAAAATTGATAGAATGGTTCGAAATTTCAGAGGATTCCAGATATGAAAAGATCGTTCATTTTGTTGCTCGTTTTGGTACTGCTTCTTCCGGGCATCGTCGTCGGCCAGAAAAAGCGTTCGATCAGTTTGCTGCTTTACAACGGAAAGGTCTTTTCCGCCGACGAAAACTACTCGATCGCCGAATCGGTCGCGATCGACGGCGAAAGGATCGTTGCCGTGGGAACTTCGAGCGAACTGCGTTCGAGGTTTCGGGGGAAGCAGGAGATCGACTTGCAGGGCAAACTTGTAACGCCGGGATTCAACGATGCGCATGTTCATTTTTTGCGCGGTGCGCTGGCGCTTCTGACGGTCAATCTCGTCGGCGCCAAGACGCTCGCGGAGGCGCAGTCGGCGGTTGCTTCGAAGGCGAAAGAAACGAAGCCGGGCGAGTGGATCATCGGCCGCGGTTGGGATCATACGCTCTGGGGAGGAAAGTTTCCGACGCGCAAAGATCTTGACGCGATCGCGCCGAACAATCCGGTCTTTCTCGTCCGCGTCGACGGCCACGTCGGCTGGATCAACACAAAAGCGGTCGAACTCGCCGGGATCGACCGCTCGACAAGATCTCCCGACGGCGGCGAGATCGAGCGCGACGCGAACGGTGACGCGACGGGAATTTTGAAAGAGACGGCACAGGGACTGGTCAGCCGCCTGATTCCGCAGCCGACGGCCGAACAACAGGCGAAGGGACTGGACCTCGCGCTCCGGATGGCCCGCGAGTTCGGGATAACGTCGGTTCAGGACAATTCAGGTTACGAAAACACCAAGCTCTATCGCGAGTTCCTGAAACAGGGAAAGCTGACGGTTCGTGTTTCGGAATGGCAGAATTTTGAGGATCCGGTTGACGAACTGAAACGACAACGGGCGGAGTTTGCCACCTTTAAGGACGATTCGAACCGTTTGAAACTGGGTGCATTGAAAGGTTACGTTGACGGCACGCTCGGATCGAAAACTGCGTCAATGCTAGCCCCGTTTTCGGATGATCCGGCAAATTCGGGGATTCCGCGAAAATCCGCCGAGGAATTAACGCGGATGATCGTCGAACGCGACAAGGAAGGCTGGCAGATCGCGCTCCACGCGATCGGCGACCGTGCGAATCGGATGGCGTTGGAAGGGTTTGCGGAAGCGGGCAGAATGCATCCGTATGCGACCAGCTGGCCGAAGCGCCACCGGATCGAACACGCGCAAGTCGTCGTTCCGTCCGATTTTAAGCGATTTGCCGAACTCGGGATCATCGCCTCGATGCAGCCATCGCACGCGATCACCGATCAGCGTTGGGCTGACTCGCGCCTCGGCGAGTACCGTGTTCTCGGCGCATATTCGTGGCATTTGATGAGATCGTACGCGGTTCACGTGCCGTTCGGGACTGATTTTCCAGTGGAGTCGATCGATCCGTACCGGACGCTTTTCGCCGCCGTCGCGCGGCAAGAAGAGGACGGCAAACCCGACGGCGGATGGCAGCCGCAGGAACGGCTGTCGATGGCCGAAGCGATCCGTTGTCACACATACGAATCGGCTTACGCCGAGTTTGCCGAAAAAGAAAAAGGCACGATCGAAGCCGGAAAACTCGCCGACCTCGTCGTGCATTCAAAAGATCTTTTGACGATCGCGCCGAAGGAGATTTTAACGACGCGGCCCGTTTATCTAATCTTTAACGGAAACCTCAGTCAGAACCCGGCGCGATCCGGGCTCTGACATTGTGCCGGGTCACTACCAATCCCGGCTCTGGCTTGTGGATCTGATCGAAACACCGCCGTTGGTCGTAACGACCCGAATAATCGCTCCGCCGCCGTTCAGGTCGGCCGTGACGCGTTTTTTGCTGTTGTAGTATCGGTCGCCGTCTTCTTTTTCGACCTTCAGTGCCGGAATGTCGCTCGAGAAACCGCCGTTGACCGTTCCGGTCTCGATGCGCGCGGCATATGATTCGCTCATCGCCAGTTTGACTCCGCCGTTGGTCGTCTCAACGTTCAGCCCTGTTCCCTTCCAACTGTTGCCGTCGAGTTTGACGTTGACGCCGCCGTTTGCCGTTTTGCCGCGAACATCGCCCGCGAGATTTGCAAGATTGACGCCGCCGTTCCTCGCTTCGAACTCGATGTTTCCGTCAACGTCAGAGATCGAGATCCCGCCGTTCAGGGTTGTCAATTTCAGATTTGTGCCGCGCGGGACGGCGATCTGGTACGAGACGCTCCAGTTTTTCTCGCCGCCCGGACTGTCCGCCGCGACGACGCCGCCGATGTCGATCCGCACTGCCTTCACGGCCGACTGTGCTTCCTGTTCGGTTTCCGCCCACGACTGCACGCAAGCCCGGACGAGGATGTCGGAACGGTCCTCGCCTTTGACGGAAATCCCGCCGTTCCGCTTGCCGTCCACCGTCAGGCTTCCCGCGCTCAATTTGAACTCGCGAAGATCCTTTGCGCCGTATTTGTCGCCGTTGGACCAGGTTTCCGAACAAAACTCCCGGTTGTAGGATTTGCTCTTAAGCGCGTCCTGCGCTGAAAGACTGGTCCCGGCCAGTACGAAAACGACGAGAATGAAAATGATCTTGGATAAATTTGCCATAGAAATGCCTCCGAAATTAAGTTAGTTTGTCTGACGTAAGAGGAACACCGTCAACGTTGAGTTTGTGACAGGCGTTGCAGCTAAAGGCGCCGAGGAGCTTAAACGTTGCATACTTTGCCGATCCGCAGCGGCTGCGATTGATAAAGCGACTGATCAAAATATGTTAATCTTTAGTCAGTTTCCCCTGCCACCAAACGTTATGCGATCGTGTTTACTTTTCTGTCTTCTTTTCATCCCCGTAACTGTCGGCGCGCAAGCTATCTGGCAGGAGAATCTCGATTCGAAGGTACGTTTTTACCAAGCTACCGACTTCGGAATTATCCTTGCCGCAAGCGACAATTCACTGTACGCCTTCGACGCTCAATCCGGTCAGCGTCTGTGGCGCCGCAAGCACAAGGGCCTCGACGAAACATCGATAATCCCGGTTCCGTCGACCGACCTGATCCTTGTTTCGACCGACGAGGGAGACAAATCGCGCATTGAGGCGATCGACCTGCTTTCGGGTGAGCGCATCTGGCGTTCCGACAAGGTCAAAGGAGACGTGATGCAGCTCGCCGTTGATCCGGACAACGATCTGCTCGCGGTTGTGCTGGTCAAAAAGGCGAAGGGAAAGGTCGGAAACGAACTGAAGCGATCGCCTCTGATCCACGCGCTGAAGCTGTCGGACGGCGAGGAGCAATGGCGAGAGCAGCTCGACTCCGACGTCGAAATGATGCCATCGCGATTCGATTCGGATGGTGATGTTCCCTTTACGCTCGACAACTACCGTCCGCCGCTGATCCTTGACGGCAAGATCTTTGTTTTTTACGAGGGCATAACCGCTTACGACACGAAGAACGGCGATCAGAGCCTGCGCGAGAAATTCAAAGTCAACGAGGACGGCCTGGCATTGACCGAGGCCGACGTCGTGCTCGACGAACGCTTCATATATGTCTCAGGTCGCGGCAAAATCCGCGCGATCGACCGAAGAACGATGAAAGTAGAGTGGGAAGCGAAGGATCTCGGGATCTCCGCCGAAATGGCGCTCGTCGGGAAGTCGCTTTATGTCAGAACCGGCGGTCAATTCACGCGTCTCAAGGACGGCGAGATCGATGAAAAGGGACCGTTCGGCGTTTCGGCGGTCGACACTTCCAACGGCAAAACACTTTGGCGGTTCAAGGGCGCCGACAAGGGGATGACAAACTTCGTCTTTCCGGACGCTCAAACGGTGATGTTCGCGGACCGCGACGATCTTTTCGCTCTCGATGCGCGCACCGGCCGCAAAACCGCTTCGTTCGAACATAAGATCGATAAGGCGCAATTTGTTTTGATCAATGAAACGGGCAGCGCGATTGTCGGCGGCCGGACCGAAATCGCGGCATTCGCGATCTCGGATCTGAGGTCGGGCAAGTCGGATTCGTCGGTTTCGAACTCGCGGTTTGCGTCGGGCTTTCAGAATCCGATATCACGGACCGCCGATCCCAAACCGCTTTGGCGTGTAAAACACAAAGCCCCGGCGCGCGGCGTTTTGAAGATCGTCGCCGGAATTGCGCTGCGTGCGGCGGCCGTTTATTTTCGTTACGGCGGTCTCGGGACCACGGCGCTGAATATGTGGCGCGGAGCCGGAACCGTCCGCTCGCTCCTTAACTTGCGCTGGTCGGGTCTGAAATCGAGATTCGGATCTTTCGATCTTACGACGCTCGCGTCGAACGCGGCCGGCAACTATGTTACAAACCGACTGACGGTGTATGGAATCGCCGCCCGGACCGCGAACTTCGCAAACCGTGTTTCGGGCCTCCAGATCAGGCGCGCAGCGGTTTTGACCCAGATCGCGCCGTCTCGTGCCGATATTCAAGAGAGTTTTCTCGACCGGATCGATCCGGTCCGACGGATCGAGAAACTCTCGGATTTCCTGCTTCGACGCAAAAGATTGTCGGAGTTGCGGGGAAACTATATGTATTTCTACACCGACCTGCCCTCACCGTTTGACCGCAAAGGACTTGTCGGAGTAAACATTCATACGGGACGCGACGAACGATTCGTGCTCGCGTCCGAGCCCGATGCGCGATTCGTGACCGACGAGACCGTCGGCTTCCTTTTCTCGGCAAACGGCAACAGTCTCGCAGGATTCGAAATCTTGCAGCATTAATCGAACATCGGTTTCGCCACACGCAAACCGCCCGAAAAAACTATGGCAAAGAAAATCGCTTTCACGCTAACCGTCTGTGTTCTGATCTTCGTTTCATCCGCGGCCGGACAAAAGTCAAAGGTCAAATTGGATCCCGAGATCAAGAAGATGATCGGCGAGGTTTCCGGAAAGAACATCGAAACTTCGATCCGCAAACTCGTCTCGTTCGGAACGCGCAACACGCTTTCCGAACAGGATGATCCGAAGCGCGGAATCGGCGCGGCGCGCGACTGGATATTTTCCGAATTTCAGAAGATCTCCGCCGACTGCGGCAATTGCCTGAACGTCGAAAAACAAACGTTTCTGCAGCCGAAAGCGAACCGCGTTCCGGAGCCGACCAACCTGACGAACGTCGTCGCGACGCTCAAAGGCACGACCGATCCGTCGCGCGTTTATGTCGTTTCCGGCCATTACGATTCGATGTGCACCTCGCCGACCGACGCCAAATGCGACGCGCCGGGCGCCAACGACGACGCCTCGGGGACGGCCGCCGTGATCGAACTCGCGCGCGTGATGAGCAAGCGCAAATTTGACGCGACGATCGTGTTTATGACGGTTGCCGGCGAGGAACAGGGACTGCTCGGCGCGACGTATTTCGCTGAACAGGCGAAACTCGCGAAGACGAATATCGAGGCGATGTTCACCAACGACATCATCGGCGGCGTGACGTCTTACAAAAATTCGGCGGACCGCAACAAGGTCCGCGTCTTTGCCGAGGGCGTCCCGTCCGACGAAACCGAGCAGCAGGCGGCAACCCGCCGCAGCGTCGGCGGCGAGAACGATTCGCAAGCGAGACAGTTGGCGCGCTACATCAAGGAGCAGTCTGACAAATATTTTAAGAACTTCAGCGTCTGGATCATCTACCGCCGCGACCGCTACGGCCGGGGCGGCGATCATATTCCGTTCCTTGAACGCGGGTTCTCCGCCGTCCGGTTTACCGAACCGAACGAGGATTACACCCATCAGCACCAAAATGTCCGGACGGAGAACGGCGTCTTCTACGGCGACACGCCGGAGTTTGTCGACTTTGAGTACGTTGCGAACGTCGCCCGCGTCAATCTGATCAGTCTGTCGAATCTCGCGAACGCGCCGGCGAAACCCAAAGGCGTCGGGATCGTCACCGGCCGGCTGACGAACGACACCGACGTCAAATGGGACGCAAACACCGATTCCGATCTTGCGGGTTACGAGATCGTCTGGCGGGAAACGACGCGGGATGCTTGGACGGCTTCGAAATTTGTCGGAAACGTCACCGTCTACACGATGAAAGAGATGTCGAAGGACAACTATTTCTTCGGCGTCCGCGCGGTCGATAAGGACGGAAACAAGAGTCCGGTGGTCTATCCGCGGCCGATGAGATGAGTCGATTTCGGATGTGGGATTTGTGATTGGGGATTTGGGACCAAGGCGGTTTTGACCACAGATGAACACAGATGAAAAGGGATTAGTTGGATTCTTTCGATCAGAACCAGGGAAACGCGCATAACCTATTTTTTTCGATCGGTTTCATCCAATCCATCGGTGTCCATCTGTGGTAAAACAGCCGCGTTCGGAAATTCGACGGCAAATGCGGAATCGGAATCCGAGCGGTCCCTGTAATTTTTGGAAATGATAAATCGAACAGCAATCTGCATAATCTTGTTGGCGTGTTCGGCCCTTGCCGTGTTCGGCCAGAAATCGGACGGCGACCGCGAGATGAATCGACCGATCGAACCGTTCCGGATCATCGGTAACATCTACTATGTCGGGGCCTCGGACATAACGTCGTACCTCATCACCACGCCGAGCGGTCATATCCTCATCGACGGCGGATATGAAGAGACGGTTCCCCAGATCAAAGCGAATATCGAAAAACTCGGATTCAAACTCGGCGATATCAAGGTGCTTCTGATCAACCATGCTCATTATGACCACTGCGGCGGACTTGCCGAACTCAAGAAGCTTACCGGCGCGCGGCTCTATTCCAGTCCGCCGGACAAGCCGGTTCTCGAAGACGGCGGCGTCAGCGACTTTCGTTTCGGCGGCGGCGATCAGCTTTTCAAACCCGTCGCGGTCGATGAAGTTCTCGCCGACGGGCAACGGATCGAATTGGGCGGAACCGCGCTGACGACATTCTTCACTTTCGGCCATACAAAAGGCGCGACGAGTTGGACGACCGACGTTGTCGAGGGCGGGCGCAAATACAAGGTCGTGTTTGCCAGCAGCGTCACGACGCTCGATTATCAGTTCATCGGAAATCCGAAATACCCGTCGATCGCCGACGATTTCGGAAGAACGTTCAAGACCTTGAAAACGATAAACGCAGACGTCTTCCTGGCAGCGCACGGACAATTTTTCGGGCTTCTCGAAAAGGCCGACCAAATTCGCAATACTCCCAAGAAGAACCCGTTCATCGACGGAAAAGGCTATCGTGAATTCGTTCGTTCGATGTCTCGGTCGTTCGAAGACAAATTGAAGCTGGAGAGATCAAAATCATGAACCTGCATAACGAAAAAGAACGCGCTGAGCTGACCAGCCGAATTCGCGCCCTTGATCCCGATTCGAAGGGAAGTTGGGGAAAGATGAACGTCAACCAGATGCTCTGTCACTGTGCCGACGGCTTGCGCGGCGCGCTCGGCGAACTCGGTACGGTCACCGATCAGAGTTCATTCGTCAGCCGAACCTTCATCAAACCGCTGGTCCTGTACGTCATTCCGATCCCGAAGGACGTTCCGACATCGAAACGCGCCGATCAGGTAAACGGCGACGGAACTCCGCCAACCGACTTTGAATCGGACCGCACGACGCTAATTGGACTGATCGAGCGATTGGCCGAGACGCCCGCCGATTTTGATTGGTCGACCCATTTCAAATTCGGAAAAATGAACCGCGACGAATGGGGGATAATGAGCGCCAAGCACATTCATCACCACCTTAAGCAATTCGGCGTTTGAGTCCTGACGGCCCGCCCCGTCCGCGATTGGACAGAAAAGCGAATCGCCAATAGTATTGGAAGACAAGTTTTTCAAACTCCAACAGGTTCTCGGACAAAACTGAATGACAAACTTTAACTGGCTTTTGGACGGAAGCATCATCGGCGTGTATCTGCTCGTCACGATGGCCGCCGGAATCTACGTCCGCAAATTCGTCGGCAAGGTCGACGATTTTCTCGTCGCCGGACGCGAAATGAACGTTTATCTCGGCATCGCTTCGCTGGCGGCGACCGAATTCGGCATCGTCACCTGTATGTACACGGCCGAGGCCGGTTACAAATACGGCTTCGCCGGCGTCACGCCCGGAATCACGATGGCAGCGGCGATGCTCGTCATCGGCTACACCGGATTCTGCATCAAGCCATTGCGCGATTCGGGTGTGATCACGATCCCGCAACTGATCGAGAAGAAATTCGGCCCGCGCGTCCGCTGGGCCGCGGGCGTCGTCATCGTCCTCGGCGGACTGCTGAATATGGGTGTATTCCTGCGCGTCGGCGGGCAGTTTCTGACACGGATCGTCGGTCTGAGCGCGGAATCCTTCGTCGATCCGCAAAAGATCGGCGGATTCAGTTTCGGTTACCTCGAAATGATTATGGCGACGCTGCTGATCGGCGTCGCGGTTTACACGATCCTTGGCGGGATGCTGTCGGTTCTGATCACGGACTTTCTGCAGTTCGTCGTGATGAGCGCCGGCCTGATCGCGGTCACGATCCTGATACTGGTAAACATCGGTTGGGAAAAGATCGCGACGACGGTCGAAATCAATTACGGTGCGGGCGGTTTCAATCCGTTCGTCAATCCGGAGCTTGGCTGGCAATACGTTTTGTTTCAGGTACTGCTTAATTCCGCGGCGGTTCTGACGTGGCAAACGACGATCGCCCGTGTGCTGGCGGCAAAAGACTCGGCGACGGGTCAAAAGATCTACACGCGGACGGCGTTCTTTTTCGTTTGCCGGTTTCTTATTCCCGCACTCTGGGGAATCGCGGCGCTCGCGACCATCGGGAAGGTCTCGAATTCGCTCGACGCGATGCCGACGTTTCTCGCGACGTTCGTTCCGGTCGGACTGATGGGGCTCTGCATCGCCGCGATGCTTGCCGCCGATATGTCGACCGATTCGAGCTATATGCTGACCTGGGGAAGCGTTATTTACAACGACATTATGGCGCCGTTTCGCAAGGTGCCGTGGTCGGAGAAGAAAGGTCTGTTCGTAAACCGCACGATCATCGCGCTAATCGGCGTGTTTCTGCTTTTCTGGGGGTTGCTCTATCCGCTCGAAGGCGATCTCTGGGCGTATCTCGGCATCACCGGAACGATCTATCTCGCCTCGATCTCGGTGCTTCTTATTGCGAGCTGCTACTGGGACCGTGCAAACAGTTGGGGCGCGACCGCTTCGATCGTCGTCGCGGCCGCGATCCCGGCGTCGTTCCTGGTGCTTGAAAAGCTACCGCAGACGGCCGCATTCGCAAAGTCGATCGGGCCTTATTATTCGGGCATCGCGGCGTATGTCTGCTCGGCCCTCGGAATGGTAATTTTCTCGCTTTTGAAACCGAAAGGAGGGATAGAACGATGAAGATCTTCTGGTTGATAATGGTTATCGCCGCCGTGACTTGGTACATCTTGGTGACTGCTTACGTTTCGTTCAAAGGCGTAACTGATATCAAGGAAATGCTCAAAACGCTCGGCGACAGGAAAAACGAATAGGGCTGCGGTTTTCGGGCTTTAGCGTGGTGATGCGTTTGGGCTAAAGCCCCGGATATTGAGAGGGTTTGACCCCACGGTCTGAAGACCGTGGCAATTCATAAAATCACCGCGATCGCAGTTGCCGAGCAAAAATGGCAAATGTCCGAACGTTTCGTCGCCGTCTCGCGCGCCTCGCGGTGATGCGGTAACGGTCACGATTCATGAAGATCAGCGGCAGTCATTTAGCGGGCTCGCGGCGAGATCGAAAAGAAGTTCGGGGCCAGGATCGGAAAACGGGTGCGATACTCTTTGCGCCAGGCGTCCGCGAAATCGTCCTCGGCAGTCGTTTTGACCAACGCATAGACGCTGCCGCCGAACCCGGCGCCGAAGGCAGACGCGGCGACGGCGCCGAGTCTGCGGGCCGAGCGTTGCAAATGGACGGTCTCGTCGACCTGATTTCCGAGCATCGATTCCGCGTTTCTTTGCGACCGATCGACGAGTTCGCCGATCTCTTCGATCCGGCCGGATCCGATCAGTTTCGCAACCGCCGGAATTATCTCAAAACTCTCTTCATAGAACTGCCGGACGCGACTGCTCAGATCCTCGACGGGAAACTCGGACGCGCGAATCCGGATGACGCGTTCGACCTCGCCGATCCCGAATTCGGAGACGACCGAGGCGAGCGTTCCGCCGGAGAACATCGATGTGACCGCCGCGGCCATCTGCGAAAGGCGGTTGTATCTTTCCCGCGCGCCGACGGTCTTTTCAGCGATCACCCCGCTCGACGCGACAACAAAACAATAATCGTCCGGAAGTTTGAGGTCGGCAACGCGCCGCAGCGGACCGAATCCGAAACGCGTCAGATGGCCGGCGCGCCCGGCGACGATCGCCGCGTGATCCTGGCTGCCGCCAAACGTTCCGACACCGGCCGAGCCTGCCAGCGCTCGAAAAGTCTGTCCGTTTTCAATACAGCCAAGATATTCGGCAAGATCGAGTTCATTGGCGATGTTGGAGCGGTAAACGTCGGTTTCCTTAAGCTTATTGGCCGCGGCCAGCGCCGTGAAGACCATTATCATCAGCGCGCTCGAGCTGGAAAGCCCGGCGGCGGGCGGCAGATCGCTCGAAAACGAGATATTGACTCCGCGACCGAGCGCATCGCCGAAATTCGCACGCAAACGGCCGCCGACCTCGATCGCGTAGTTGATCCAACCGGTTCGCTTGCGCGGATCGAGAAGATCGAACGACAGCGTCTCGCCGGAATCGAGATTTTCCAACGTAACGGTTTGATAGTCGGCGGGTTCAAAGTCGAAATGAAACCCACGGCTTATCGGGCAGATAATGCTTTCGCCGCCGCAGTAATCGGTGTGCTTTCCGAGAAATTCGATTCGACCGGGGAGAAACATTTTAGATCGGGGATTTTGAATATTTTGGATTTTGGATTCGGCGCCTCATTCCGGCGATGTCGGCGCGGTTTGAAAGATCGAGAACGCCTTCTTCCGATCGGACGACTTCGAACGATTGCCCGAGTTCGTCGATCGCAAACTGGACCGCGGCAGTGATCTCGTACTCGCCGCGCGGTGACCGCCCGATCCGGCGGCACGCTTCGAAGATCGCCGGTGAAAACAGCCAAGCGTTCATCGATACATACGAATCCGGAGCGACGGTTTCGGGTTTTTCGACGATCTGTTTGAGATCGCCGTTGGTGTCGGTCTCAATCGTCGCGAACTTCGCGATTCTCTCGGCGGCGATGTTCCCGTGTTCGATCAGCGCCGCTCGTCCGAACGCAACGAGCGCCGGCCGGTTCGTTTCCCGAAGCCGGCGCAAACTCCCGACCGGATAAAGATTATCGGAATTGACGACCAAAAAAAGCTCGCCCGGGCGAATCTCCGCAGCCGACGCGAGAACCGCGTCCGAGGTTCCGAGCGCCTCCTTCTGAATCGCAAAACGCGCGCCGTAGCCGCGCGACGCGCAAAACTCACGGATCGCGCCGTGCTCGTCGCCGATCACCATAATGAATTCCGAGAATCCGGCCGCGGTCAGATTCTCGAAGATCATATCGAGCATCGTTCGATTCTCCCCGACCGGTATCAGCGCTTTGATCCCGAGGCTCGCGATGCGCCTCTGGTCGGGCGTCAGCGACGTTTCGGGTGCGTCCGCGCGCATCCGCGTGCCGAGCCCGCGCGCCAGGATCACGGCCTTGCGCGGCAAATTATCCATTGATTTTCCAGTAGTTTGCAATCGAGTCTTCGGGCGAGACCTTTGCCGCCCCAGCTCATAATAACATCGTGATTCGAACGGAAAAAAGGTTTGAGCCGCGGCGGGAGAGCTTTGATCGAGAACGTTTCCACGCGCGTTGTTGCGGATTCGCCTTCGTCCTTCAGGTTCGTCGGACGCCAAATATGTCTTGCTGCGGCGTTTCGACGACGCTCCGCGCAGTTTGCAACCGGGACGGTTGCGCTCCAGTCAGTTGGAATACCTTCCGTTGGTCAATTCGGCTTCTTTACCGGAACGGATTCGCTTTTCGCGAAATATCCCTGCCGGTGCGTGACGCTTGTCTTTTGTTTTGAGAGCTCCGGATTGACGATCTGGATCTCGATCTTGCGATACGAGCCGTCGCGTTTTTGGTTTGTCGGTTCGTACGAGATCAGGTATTGCGAACGCATCTCGATCTGGATCTGCTGGAAGGCGCGCCGCAATTCGTTCTCGTCCCGCGGGAAAAATGCGCGGCCGCCGGTTCGCTCGCTGATCTTTTTCAGCGAACCTTCGTCAACGCCCGAATAGAAATTGTCGCCGATCCCTATCGAGTAGATCACCGCCTCCGATTTGAGTGCCGACTGAACCGCCTCGTCGAGCTTTATCTTGCCGAACGTATTATAGCCGTCCGTGAGCAAAATAATTGCGCGGCGCGTCTTTTCAGGCGCGGGCCCTAGCACCTCGTCCGACGTGACCCAGATCGCGTCCCAGATCGCGGTCGATCCCTGGATCTGCTGGTTCCTGCCCGAGATCGGGGGTGTTCCGCCGGCGATGACGCCGCCGCCGATGTAGCCGGACGGCGGAACGAACTCGACACGGTCGATCGCGCGCTGCAGATGTTGGATATTGCTCGTCATTCCCTGTTCGAGCGTAGCCTCGCCGGTAAATGAGATCACCGCGACTTCGTCCTTGGCAGGCCGGACGACCGATTCGACAAATGACTTTGCGGCCGACTTTTCTTCGGGGAGCGTTCGCTCCTGCGATGCGCTGGTGTCGATCAGGATCGCCAAACTCAAGGGCAGATCGACCTGACGGCTGAATTCAACCGTTTCCTGCGGTTGTCCGTCCTCAAGAATCTGCACATCCTCTTTTTTAAGCGCGGTAAGCAGCCGCCGGTTGCGGTCCTGCGCGGTGAACAGAACGTTGACGACCTCGGTGTTGATGCGAATCGGCTCATCGTCATCGACCGGTTCCGGGGTGGGCGTCGCGGTCGGATTTGGTGAAACCGCTTTTTCCTGCGCATACGACGAATCGCGGACGAAAAGCGTGCCGGCAACCAACATCATCAAGGCAAGAATTGTAAGCAGTGTATTTCGCATAATTACTCGAAATCGTTCCCGGCAGTCTGCTCGAAAAGGACGCTCCTGCGCTTTTGGCCTTTCCGTCTCTACTTAAGATTGTCGCGAATCGCCCGGTACTTGGCTTTTGTCCGAATCCGGTAGCGTTTGTCGTCTTCTTTGTCTCTGAACAGAACCTCGATCTTCCGGTTTTTGCCGTCGTAGGCCTGATTCGCCGGACGATAGGTCAGAATATACTGCGACTTCAGCTCCTCGCTGATTCGTTTGAAGGCCTTTTCAAGCGCGTACATATCCCCCAGAAAGAACGCCTTTCCGCCGGTCTCTTCGGCCATCCGGGTCAGAAACTTGTCGCCTTTGTCTTTGATCGTTCCGGCCTCGACACCCGGCACGACCCCAAGAAATCCTTCCTTGGTTGAGATGCCGAAAATCGTCGTTTCGGTACGCTGAGCGATGTCGATGACGTCCGCGAGTTCGGCGCGGCTGAAGGTGTCGTCGCCGTCGGTGATCACGACCACAACGCGGCGGCCCGGCGCGTTGCGGAGCTTTTCATCGATGAACTGCCAAACGGCGTCGTAAAGAGCGGTTTGCGAACCGGTCTTGCCAACTTTGTCGACGGCTTTGTCGAGCAGGTCGGTTTTGTCCGTGAAGTCCTGGACCAGGTTGACTTCATTGTCGAACGTCATAAACGCCGCCTTGTCCTTGCGGATCGTCAAGACCGTGTACAAGAAGTCCTTCGCCGTCCGTTTTGAAAACGCGAGCTTACCTTTGGTCGAAGCGGACGTGTCCATCAAAACGCCGACCCAAACCTCGGGGTTTTGTTTTTCGTCCGAAAAGAACGTCAGATCCTGCTCGACGCCGTCTTCAAGAACGATAAACTTGTCGCGCGTCAGGCCGGTGACGAGCTTCTTGTTCTTGTCCTTTTTGTCCTCGACCGTCACCGGAAGCCGGACTTCGAAGACCTTCGTCGGCGAATCGTCGCTCGCTGCCGGAGTTGGAGTCACCGTCGGCGTCGCCTGCTGACCGAACACCAACAGCGAAGACATCAAAACCAATGTTTGCAAAAATAGGAATTTGAACACGTTTTTCATATCACGATTGAGAGACGCCCTTCTACGATGCCGAAGCCCCGGCGCCTGTTGCCCGCAAGCAAAACTGAAGTATAACAAAAAGGGCAGTTATTGGTTAATTGTGAGCGGGGATTGGGGATTTGCGATTTGCGATTTGCGATTTGGGATTTGGGATTATCAACGGACCAATTCCCAATCAACAATCTACCTAGTTCGCGAAATTTAATCTTCAACCATCCGCTACCTCAGATGGTACTGACGTGGGATTGGGGATTGAGGATTGGGAGGTTTGAAAAACCCGGCGGAGTCTTGCCCTGAAGCCGGCAAGCGACGCTGATTTAGTTGAATTCCTTGCGGCTTGCCGCCCGGATGTGCGGAAAGGCTCGGCCTTTCCGGGAGAAGCTCCTCGATCCACGCGGCTGTGCCGCCGATCTCGGGCGCACGGCATAGCCGCTGGAACGCGGAAACGTTGAACGGAAAAGCCAAGCTTTTCCGCACATCCGGGCGGCAAGCCGCATTGAGTGGCGCAAATCCCCAATTCCCGATTTGGGTTTATCATGGGACCAATTCCCAATCAACGATTTACAATTAGCGATTCCCAATTAACCATTTACAATTAACGATTAACGATTAACGATTAACAATTATCCAATAACAATGAACACGAACATTTTCAGAGAATACGATATCCGCGGAATTGTCGGCGAACAGCTCACCGACGAGACGGTCGCGACGCTCGGACGGGCGATCGGGACCTTTTTCAATCGCAGCGGCGCGCGGCGGATCGCGGTCGGTTTCGACGCGCGGGTCAGTTCGCCCGTTTTTTGCGAACTGCTGACGAAAGGCTTTAACGCATCGGGCTGCGACGTGATCCTGATCGGGCGTGTCCCGACGCCGGTTCTGTATCACACGGTTTTCACGCGAAATATGGACGGCGGCGTGATGATCACCGGCTCGCATAATCCGCCGGATCACAACGGTTTCAAGATCTGTCTCGGCAAGCAGACGCTGTTCGGTACGCAAATCCAGGAAATAAAAGAGATCGCGTTGTCAGGCGATTTCTCGGACGGAACCGGAACGGTGGAAACAATCGAGGTTCTGGACGATTACTGCAACGATATTTTTTCGAAGATCAGTCTCGGAAGCCGCAATTTGAAAGCGGTCGTCGACGGCGGCAACGGAATGGGCGGCGTCACGGCGGTGCCGATCTACGAACGCTTTGGCGTCGAACTGGTCAAGCTTTTCACCGAACCCGACAGCACTTTCCCTAATCATCATCCAGATCCGACCGTCACGGAAAATTTGCAGGACTGCATCGCCGCGGTGCGTGAATCGGGTGCCGACATCGGACTCGCGTTCGACGGCGACGGCGACCGCATCGGCGTCATCGACGAAAACGGGCGCATCGTCTGGGGCGACGAATTGATGGTCCTGTTGTCGCGCGAGGTCCTGAAAACGAATCCCGGCGCGACGATCATCGCCGAAGTAAAATGTTCGCAGAATCTCTTTGACGACATTGCCGCGCACGGCGGAGTCCCGATCATGGGAAAAGCGGGCCATTCGATCATCAAAGCAAAAATGAAGGAAACCGGGGCCGCGCTCGCGGGCGAAATGAGCGGCCATATCTTCTTTGCCGACAGATTTTACGGATTCGACGACGCGACCTACGCCGGCGCGCGCGTGCTCGAGATCCTTTCGAAAACAGACCTCAAATTCTCCGAACTTCTTGCCGATCTGCCCGAGACTTTTTCGACCCCCGAACTACGCGTCGAATGTTCGGACGAAACGAAATTCGACGTCGTCGCGCGCATCGCCGAAGAATTCGCGAAAACGAACAAGGTCATCACCACCGACGGCGCGCGGATCGTCTTCGAACACGGCTGGGGCCTCGTCCGCGCCTCGAACACGCAGGCGATCCTTGTTTTGCGGTTTGAGGCGGATTCGGAGGAAGAATTGAACCGGATCAGGTCGATTGTCGAGGCGCGGGTTGCGTCGGCAGTAAGCGGTGAGCAGTGAGCAGTGAGCAGTAAGCGGTGAGCAGTAAGCGGTGAGCAGTAGTGAGCAGTAAGCGGTGAGCAGTGAGCAGTGAGCGGTGAGCGGTGAGCGGTGAGCAGTGAGCGGTGAGCAGTGAGCGGTGAGCAGTGAGCGGTGAGCAGTGAGCGGTGAGCAGTGAGCAGTGAGCAGTAAGCCGTGAGCAGTGAGCGGTGAGCAGTGAGCAGTAAGCCGTGAGCAGTGAGCAGTGAGCAGTGAGCAGTGAGCAGTAAGCGGTGAGCAGTGAGCAGTAAGCGGTGAGCAGTAAGCGGTAAGCAGTGAGACGTAAGCGGTGAGCAGTAAGCGGTGAGCAGTGAGCAGTGAGCAGTAAGCGGTGAGGGATAGCGAACGAGTCAATACGCTTTGTTGCCGCTTTGATTTTTGTCTTTCCGTTTCCACTATCTTCATAATTGCCACGAGCTTCATAATTGCCACTAGCTTCAGCTAGTGGACGATCAGGGAAAATGATCCCGGCTTTAGCCGGCTAAAGCCGGGGGCATTTGGGCCTTTTTCCACTAGTTGAAGCTAGTGGCAATTGAAAAATCCAATACAAGCTTCCACTAGCTGAAGCTGTTGGCGATCAACTTCCACTAGCTGTTGGCGATCAAAAACCTATATAGGGTTCAATTAGCTGAGGCAAGTGGCATTAAAAGCTCAATAGTTGCAGAGAGGATGGAACTGCCTATCAATTGCAACCAGCTGAAGCTGGTGGCAATTATGAAGACAGAAAACAAAGCCACCGCTCCCGATTCTGACTTGGCGATTCAACTCCAAAATACCTGTGCAAAATCATCCAATGAGCATTATATTGATTATGTTGAAGCTTATTATTAGACACGCGTACCCGCGGATCAGGTCGATTGTCGAGGCGCGGGTAAGTGCTTCGATAGAGGTCCGATCGCGCGGAATTGATTGAGTGATGTTCCGTTTCTTGATCACACTATCGATCACATCTTTCATCGCGGGCACCGTTTTCTTCCCGTTGGTTCATTATCTCGCCCGCGACACCAAAGACCCTGATGCATATGAGTTCGCCGTTTTTTTCGTGAGCATCCTCCTTATCGGTTTCGCGGCGATCGCCGGCTCCGTTTCGCTGGTGTGGTGGTTGCGGTCAAAACAAAATCGAGAAATACGAACCATTATCGACGATTGAATGAACCTCTCGCTTCTGAGTTTCGCCGGAATGATCACTCAACGACTGTCGCAAACTTGACAACTTGACAAGAACAGCGAGACGTATTACCGTTCAAGCATGAAGACTCTTTCGGTTGGCGAATTCAAGGCCCAATTCTCCGATGTCCTGGAAAAGGTAAAAGCCGGTGAATCGATAGGGATCTCGTATGGGAAAAAGAAACAGCCGGTGGCGATGATCGTGCCCTTTACGAAAAAGAAAGGCGGCAAAAGAAAAATTGGTCTTTTTGATGGAGAGACTGAAATCAAGTTCGCCAATGATTTCAAAATGACGGAAGAGGAACTTGCAAACCTCAAATGAAATACCTCCTTGATACTCATGTCCTCTTGTGGACCATTGCCGGTTCCGAGAATCTCTCCAAAAAGGCGAGGGCCATTGTCGAGAATGAAGACAACGAACTATTCGTAAGTGCTGTAAGTCTTTGGGAGATTGCCGTCAAGGTTCGGATAAAAAAGTTAGATCTCGGAACAGTCAAGCCTGAAGATCTGCTGGATTTGATTCAGCGGTTGGATTTCACGACCATCGAACTGAGTGCGGATGAGGCTATAAGTTACCACCGACTTGACGAGGCCTCTCATAGTGACCCGTTTGACAGAATGTTGATTTGGCAGGCAATTCACCGCGATTTGACGGTCATCAGCAAGGACGCGGATTTCGATAAGTTCAGACCTTTCGGATTGAAATTGGTTTGGTAGATAACCCGAGGCGCTAGCGTTGAACGGAACCGTTAACAGGTGCGGCAAGTAGTTGCATTCCTTGGCGGTCCGTTTTTCGCGTTCCTCCATTTTCCCCTTTTTAACTTTTCCCCTTTCGTCCATTCCTGCGGTCGGCGGATGTCGTTGAGCCTGCTCATGATTAGGCTTATTATGAAACTAGGAATCCGTCGGACGCCCCTTATCCAAAGGGAGATTCCGCGAAAGGCGACAGCCGGGAGAACTCAATGACAACCGAAACATCAGCAGCAACAACCCCCGGTCACCACTTTATGAATGACGTTTGGGGCGGGCTGGCATCGATGCTTGTTGCGTTGCCCTCCTCGATCGCTTTTGGCGTTCTCGTGTTCTCGGCGATCTCGCCGGAAATGGCCGGCCAAGGTGCGCTTGTCGGGATGATCGGCGCTGCGGCGTTGGGCCTCGTGGCCCCTTTTGTCGGCGGGACACCGGCGTTGATCACGGCACCCTGTGCGCCTGCGGCTGCGGTGCTGTCAGGTCTGGCAATCACGCTTGTCGGCGCGAACGTCCAGATCGAACGCATTCCGGGTCTGCTTGCGCTGACGGCACTGCTTTCGGCTTTTTTTCAGGCAGTTTACGGTTTGCTGAAGGGCGGCCAACTGATCAAGTACATTCCGTATCCCGTCGTCAGCGGTTACCTTTCCGGCGTCGGGCTGATCATTGCGCTCGGGCAATTTCCGAAACTCCTCGGCTTGCCCGGTGAAACCGGCCTTTTGCACGGCCTTGGATCCCCTGGCCTGTGGCAATGGCCGGGCATTATCGTCGGCGTCGCTACCATTCTCGTGATGCTCTCCGCGGAACGGGTAACAACGAAAGTTCCGGCCGCCATCCTAGCACTTGTTTCGGGCGTCATTTGTTACCTGATACTGGGTCTGTTCGATCCTACGCTGTTGACGATCGAAGCCAACCCGCTCGTGATCGGGCCGTTTCGATCCAGCGCATCGTTCCTGGAGACGGTCGGCGGCCGGTTCAGTTCCTTGCTGGAAATACGATTGGATGATCTGAAACTCGTTTTCTATTCCGCGATGGCGCTTTCGGTACTGCTGTCGATCGATACACTCAAAACCGGTGTGGTGCTTGGCGCGCTGACAAGAACGCGGTCCAACTCAAACCGCGAGCTTTTCGGGCAGGGCACGGCCAACCTCGCCTCCTTTATTGCGGGCGGTATGCCCGGCGCCGGTACGATGGGCCCGACCCTCGTGAACGTGACCAGCGGCGGCCGCGGGAGACAATCCGGTTTCTTTGAAGGGGTGTTTGTAATACTCGCCATCCTGTTCTTATCACCACTGATCGCGTGGGTGCCGATCGGTGCATTGGCCGGCATCCTCCTTGTAGTTGCGTTTCGAATGTTCGACTGGCAGGCGTTCGGTTTGCTAAAAAACGCCGAAACCCGCCTCGACTTTGTCGTCATCGCGGCGGTCGTGATCGTTGCCGAAACCGTCGGCCTGATCTCGGCTTCCGCGACCGGCATCGGACTTGCGATCCTTCTCTTTATCCGCGACCAGATCCGCGGTTCGGTATTGCGGCGACGGGCAACGCTCAAGGAGATCTCGTCGAAAACGCATCGCCTTGAATCGGAACGGGCGATCCTCGATGAAAATGGCGACGATGCCGCCGTTTACGAATTGCAGGGAAACTTGTTTTTCGGTACGACGGACAACTTGTTTACGGAGCTGGAACCGGACCTCAAGGTTCGAAAATGGGTGCTCCTCGATATGCGCCGGGTACAATCGATGGACTACACCGCCGCGCACCTTTTTGAGTTGATCCACGAACGGCTGAAGGAATCCGGCGGAGGACTGCTTTTCAGCGGAATGCCGTCCAGCCTGCCCAGCCGCCAGGACCTCCATCGCTATATGGAGAAAGTTGGACTGGTCGGTGAAGATGGCGGAGACATCCACATTTTCGATATTCGGGACGACGCGCTGGACTGGATGGAAACCCGGATCCTGCAGGCGGCGGGCTGGACGCGGGAAGAAGAAACGGGTGCGCTGGATCTTAACCAGATCGAACTGTTCAGCGGTTGCGATGACGACGTCCTTGGCAAACTTCGCGAAATTATCTCTGAACGGTCGGTGCGCGCCGGTGAGGAAGTATTCAGTCATGGTGATGAAGGTGATGAGATCTTTCTCATCCGTCGCGGCGTGGTTCGAATTCTTCTTCCGCTCAAGGGCGACAAGCACCACCATCTCGCCACATTCGGCAGGGGAGACTTTTTCGGTGAGATGGCATTTCTGGATCGCGGCAAACGGTCGGCCGATGCCGAAGCCAAAACGGATTGCGAGCTCTACGTACTTTCGAGGGAAGAGTTCGATAAGCGCGTATTCAAGGATGCCGTTCTCGGAACGCGAGTGTTCGAACGCGTCGCGCGCGCCGTTTCATTGCATCTCCGCCACACGGATACCGAGGTCCGCGCGCTTGAAGACCGTTAGGCATCGACGAGTCAGAACCGGGGGCGAAACTCGATCTAGTAACAGACGTCAATGATCCCGGCTTTAGCCGAATCATAGCGCGGGTTCGGCTAAAGCCGGGATCATTTATTGCCGTGGCCCACTAGCTGAAGCTAGTGGCAATTATGAAGACCGAAAGCAATTATGAAGACCGAAAGCAACTATGAAGACCGAAAGCAACTATGATGACCGGAAGCAATTATGAAGAGCGGAAGCAAAGCCGCGATCGCGAGTTTTGACACAGCCTCTGAAGCTAGTGGCAATTATGAAGACCGAAAGCAAAGCCGCGCGTTTTGACTCGGCGGCTTCCGACTCTGACTGCGGACGACATTTTTTGACTTCGAAACGAAAGTTTGCAATAACTTACTTAATGAAAGATCGCAACATCATAATTATTATTCGAATTACGGAGGACCGTCGGTAGAGTCCGCAGCGAAATTTGCGTTTACCGAATGTCCCAAATCAGTTTGATTTGGGATTTCTTATTTGGGATTGCGGATTTATCCGTAAATGAATGATAAAATTTGCCTTTTCGGCGGGAAGCGGTTCGTTCTGACCTCTGACCACCGACCACTAATTTTATGACCGAACCTTTGGAATTAAAGAAAACCGTCAATCTTCCGAAAACTGATTTCGCGCAAAAGGCGAATCTCGGCCAGGCCGAGCCCGCGCGGCTGACAAAATGGTCCGGAGCGAAGCTTTACGAAGCGATCGGCGCGGCGCGCAAGGGCCGCGAGAAGTTCATCCTTCACGACGGTCCGCCGTATGCCAACGCGGACATCCACATCGGGACAGCGCTTAATAAGATCCTCAAGGACTTCGTCGTCAAATCGCGTTCGATGATGGGCTTCGACGCTCCGTACGTTCCAGGCTACGACTGCCACGGACTGCCGATCGAAACGCACGTCGAGAAAAAGCTCGCCGACAAGGGCAAGGACAAAAAGGACATCCCGGTCGCGACGTTCCGCCGGATCTGCCGCGAGCACGCCTCGACGGCGATGAACAATCAGACGCGCGACTTCAAACGGCTCGGGATCCTCGGCGAATGGGAAACGCCGTATCTGACGATGTCGAACGAGTACGAGTCCGAAACGGCGCGTCTGTTCGGCAAATTCCTCGAACGCGGCTACGTTTACAAGGGACTCCGGCCGGTCTATTGGTGCATCCACGATCAGACGGCGCTCGCGGAAGCCGAGGTCGAATACAAGCTCCACACGTCGCCGTCGATCTACGTCAAGTTCCCGCTCGTCACCGATCCGGCGGAACTCGATCCGGCGCTTGCCGGAAAGCGAGTCTCGCTCGTCATCTGGACGACGACCCCGTGGACGATTCCGGCAAATCTCGGGATCGCGGTTCATCCCGATTTCGAGTATGCGGCGATCGAGCACGACGGCGAAGTTTTGGTCGTCGCCTCGGAGTTGGTCGGTTTCGTGATCGTCAAATGCGGCATCGGCGGTGAAGACGAAGAAGGCGAACGCAAAATGCCGAACGTCCTGGCGAAATTCAAAGGATCCGTGATGAACGGAATGAAGGCCAAGCACCCGTGGATCGACCGCGAATCGCTGATAATGAACGGCGAGCACGTGACGATGGGCGGCGAGGCCGACGCCGAAACGGAGCTTGACGTTTCCGAATCGCGCAACCGCGACGAAACCGGAAAGGCCGGAACGGGACTGGTCCACACCGCGCCGGGCCACGGCCACGACGACTTCATCATCGGAAAGGAGTATGGGCTCGACATCTATTGTCCCGTCGATAACGCCGGCCGCTTTACAAATGATGTCGACGGTTTTGCCGGCGAGAACATCTTCAAGGCGAATCAGAAGATAGTCGAGCACATGCGCGCGAACGGTTCGTTGCTTTTTTCCGAAAACTACGAGCATCGCTACCCGCACTGCTGGCGTTGCAAAAAGCCGGTCATCTTCCGCGCGACGCCGCAGTGGTTCATTTCGATGGACGACCAGGGCGACAAATCGCTTCGGTCGCAGGCGCTGCGCGAGATCGAAAACGTCAAATGGCACCCATCGTGGGGGATGAGCCGGATGGCGAATATGTTCAAAGGGCGTCCCGACTGGTGCGTGTCGCGGCAGCGATCATGGGGCGTACCGATCCCGGTTTTCTACTGCCACAAATGCGATGAGCCGATCGCCGACCCGAAGATCGTCGACCATATAGCCGACATTTTTGCGAAAGAAACCGCCGACGCTTGGTATGCTAGGCCGGAATCCGAACTTTTGCCGGAAGGATTTACGTGTCCGAAATGCAACAGCAGCGATTTTCGAAAAGAAACGGACATTCTCGATGTCTGGTTCGATTCGGGTTCGAGCTGCGTCGCCGTGCTCGAAACACGCGGCGAAACGTTGCGCTTCCCTGCCGATGTCTATCTCGAAGGCGGCGACCAGTATCGCGGCTGGTTCAACTCGTCGCTGATGTGCGGGATCGCGGCCCACGACCGGGCGCCTTACAAACAGATCATCACGCACGGTTGGGTTGTCGACGGCGAGGGCAAAAAGCAGTCGAAGTCGGTCGGAAACGTGACCGCGCCGATCGAGATCATCAACAAATCCGGCGCCGACGTTTTGCGGCTCTGGGCGGCGGCGGTCGATTATACGGAAGACGTCCGCTGCTCGGACGAAATCCTGCAGCGCGTCACGGACGCGTACCGCAAGTTTAGGAATACCCTGCGTTACGCGCTCGGCAATCTGGACGGATTCGATCCGGAGACGGATGTCGTCGCGTTTCAGGCGATGCTCGAGATCGACCGCTGGGCGCTCGCGAGCTTTGACGAGGCGATGAAGAAGATTCTCGCGGGTTACGAAAGTTTCGACTTTCAAGCCGTTTACCAGACGATCTACAATCTGGTCACGGTCACCCTGTCGGCACGTTATTTCGACATCATCAAGGATCGGCTTTACATCTACGCTCCGAAGTCGCTCGAACGCCGTTCGGCGCAAACGGCGCTGTATCTGATCACGCACCGCTTGTGCCGCCTGCTGGCGCCGGTGCTCGCGTTCACGGCCGACGAGGCGTTCGAGAATCTGCCTAAGCAGAAGCTCGCGTCGGTCCACCTGGCTGAGTTTCCGAAGGCCACCGACGCTGACAACACGCAGCTTCTCGAGGACTGGGAACGGATCTTTTCCATCCGCGAGAACGTTCTCAAGGCGCTCGAGGAGGCGCGGACCGCCGGTGACATCGGTTCGTCGCTGATGGCGAAGGTGGTTTTGACGGTCGACAAGGAAACGCTGATGTTCCTGACGGCCTACTTCGATGATCTGCGTTACATCTTCATCACATCGCAGGTCGAGGTTCATCAGGGCGACGCATTCGGCGTCGAGATCCAGCCCGCCGACGGCGAAAAATGCGAGCGTTGCTGGAATTTTTCGACGCGTGTCGGCGAATGGGAACGCTACCCGACGGTCTGCGAACGTTGTTCGGCGGCGCTCAGGGAGATCGAGAAGTCTCTGGATGCCTGATCCATTCGGAGTTATAATGAGGTCACTATGATCAAACTGGTTTCGAAAGAACGAAAACCGAAAACACTCTATGAAACGGGGAAAAATGAAATGGGACTTGTATATGCAGATATCGAATTAACAAGTGTCGACGATCTCGTCCTGCACCGACGAGGATTCATCGATGAAAACTCAATCAAGCATGTTTGCGTACGCTCACTCGTCGATACCGGCGCGTATATGCTGACGATCAACGAAGATGTTAAGAATCAGCTCGATCTTCCGGTGATCGAACGGCAATTGGTGACCCTCGCTGACGAAACGCAGCTTGAGGTCGAGGTCGTTGGCCCAGTCGAGGTTCGTTTTGAGAACCGGCGGACGACCTGCGATGCTGTCGTGCTGCCGACGGCGAGTGACGTGCTTTTGGGTTCGATCCCTGTGGAAGATATGGATGTGCTCGTTCATCCCAAGGAGCAAAAGCTTGTAGTCAAGCCAAAGCATCCTTACATTGCAAACAAATACTTGAAGGTTGCAGCTTAGAAGAATATGAAAAGACTTGTTTTTGTGGTCACGATCGTATTTTGCTCGGTCGCCGGGGTCGTGGCGCAAAGGGTTTATACGCCCGAGAAGGGTTCGGCGGAACGGACCGCGGTACTGAACGCGTTGCGGGTTCCGGTTGAAAAAGAACTGAAACAAAAGATCGTCTTCAACGTTGAGAATCTCAACATTTCGGGCGTTTGGGCGTTTGTTTCCGGCGACCCGCAAGACTCGTCGGGCGGGCGTCCCGATTACCGCCGGACGAAGTATCAGGAGGCGATCGACGCGGATATGTTCGATAACAATTTCTTCGCGCTGCTGAAAAAATCGGCGGGAAAATGGAAAGTCGTGACGTATGCGATCGGTTGTACGGACGTCTGTTACGCCGACTGGTGGAAACGGCACAAAGCGCCGAAAGCGGTTTTTCCGTATACTGAGTAGAGTTTGCTGTGAATAAGAAAGACTTTTTTTGGAAACTCGGATATCTGGTCGCGGCCGGCGCGGTGTTTTTGATCGACCAAACGACAAAAGCCTGGGCGCAGGGACGCCTGCGGCTTCGGGACGACATACCTGTGATTCCGGGATTTCTGAACTTCGCATACGCGGAAAACACCGGCGTTGCATTTTCGATGTTCGACGATCACGGCAGCACGGGCCGCTGGGCTCTTTCGGCCGTCGCCTTCTTCGCGGCGACGCTTGTGCTCTACTTTTTTTGGAAGACCCCGCGTTCCGACGACCGTGTTCTCGGCAGCCTGGCGCTGCTTCTCGCCGGAATAGTCGGCAATGTTACGGACCGTTCGCGTCTTGGATATGTGGTCGACTTTATCGACGTTCACATCAATGGTTGGCATTACCCGACGTTCAACGTTGCCGATATGGCGATCGTCATCGGCGCCGGCCTGCTGATCATCGACATGTTCTTAACGAAGAAAAAGGAGTAGCGATTTTGGATCTTGGATTTTGGATTTTAGATTGATCCAAAATCCAAAATCCAAAATCCAAAATTGTCTTGTTTCCAGAACTTATCAGAATCGGCAATTTTCCCGTCCATACCTATGGCGTGTTCCTCGCGCTCGGGATGATGTTGGGACTGTTTGCGGCCTCGCGTTTGGGCGCTCGCGACGGGTTGTCGCGCGACCGTGTTTACGATCTCGGACTTTGGACGCTGCTCGGCGCGCTGCTCGGCTCGAAACTCCTGATGTTCTTCGTCGACGACCACGTCGATATCTTTTCGCTAGATTTTCTGCGGTCGGGCGGAGTTTACTACGGCGGGTTTCTCGGCGGCCTGCTCACGGTCGTCGGGATGTCGCTTTATTACAAGATGCCGTTCTGGAAGGTCGGCGACGCATTCGCTCCCGGCGTCGCGCTCGGACAGTTCTTTGGCCGGCAGGGCTGTTTCTCCGCCGGTTGCTGCTGGGGAAAAGAGACGCACCTCCCGTGGGGCGTTCATTTCAGCGAAAAGGGCCACGAATTCACCGGCGTCCCGGTTTACGGCCCGGACGGCAGCGATCTTTATCTTCATCCGACGCAGTTATACGAATCTTTCTTTATGCTGCTCGTCTTCGGGCTCTTGGTGTATCTCCACCGGCGCAAGAAGTTTGACGGACAGATCCTGATCGCATACGGCATTATTTACGGCGTCTGGCGTTTTTCGATCGAATTCCTGCGCGACGACCCGCGCGGCAATCTGCTGGGGCTGAATCCGCTCCTCGGACTCTCGACGTCGCAGATCATCAGCCTGCTGGTCGCGGTCGGCGCGGCGGTTTTTATGTTTGTGAGGTTGAAAAAGTCCCGAACCGTAGCCACAGATCGAGTCGAATAATCCGTCCCGTTCAAATCCGAACCCCCTGAAATCAACTTTGCTGATATCCTTGTCGTGTGAAAGAAGACGATTCTACATTGCTCTTTGCCGCGCAACCGGAAGACGCCGGAAAGCGACTCGACGCTTTTCTCGCGGAAAGGATAGACGGTTGGTCGCGTTCCCGACTCCAGAAACTCATCACCGACGGCGACTGTCTGGTCAACGAAAAAACAGCCAAGGCCTCGCTCAAACTGCGCGGCGATGAAGAGATCGAGATCGAACTGGTTGAAGTCCCGGTCGACGTTTTCGAACCTGAAGACATTCCGCTGGACATCGTTTTCGAAGACGAGCATCTTGCCGTCGTCAACAAACCCGCCGGATTGGTCGTCCATCCCGGCGCCGGAATCCCCAACGGCACTCTCGCCAACGCGCTCGCATTTCATTTCGGGATTACCGGGGAAGCAATCCGCAATAAGAATTCACAAATCCCAAATCGAATTGGAATTGTCCACCGGCTCGACAAGGACACCTCCGGACTGATGGTCGTTGCCAAATCCGAAGACATCCTCGAAAAACTCGGCGAGCAGTTTCGCGAACGGCAGGTTTTCAAGTCGTACGTCGCGCTCGCGCACGGCGAACCCGAAGTCGATTTCGGCGAGATCGAAGCCCCGATCGCGCGCGAAAAGCATAATCGAACCAAAATGAGCGTCCGTGCCCACGGCCGCTACGCGCTGTCGCTGTGGAAGGTCAAGAAACGGTTCGCGAAATTCGCGCTGGTGGCGGTCGAGATCAAAACCGGCCGGACGCATCAGATCCGCGTCCATATGGCGCATATCAACCACCCGATCGTCGGCGATGAAACCTACAATGCGGGGCGCGACAAGACGGTCCACGATCTTGCGATTCGCAAGGCGATCGCGGATCTCGGGCGCTTTTTCCTGCACGCCGAGAAACTTTCGTTCACGCACCCGGTTACCGGCGAGCGGCTGAATTTCACCGCGGCGCTTCCGCCCGAGCTCACCGGGTTTCTCGATATTTTGTCGGACTGACGGTCGCCACAGATCCAGTTCCCGACCTTTGAAACCGGTCGTCTAAGCCTTCGCGGCCACGTATCCCATTTGTTTCGAGACCTTCGCCGCGGACATCTTCACCAGATCGGCGATCTTCGGCAGATTCTCCGTGCTGATGTGCAGGACGACGCTCGACGTTCCAAGCGCGGCAAGCACGTTTCCCTTCGCGTCGAAAACCGGGGCCGCGACGCAGCGGACTCCTTCGGAATTCTCTTCGTCATCGACGGCGAAACCGTAACGCCGCACACGCTCGGCCTCGCGCAGGAACTTCTGCGGAGTGACGATGGACTTTTTCGTCTTGCGCTCCATTCCGCGCAGTTCGAGAATCTTCAGGATCTCCTCGTCAGGAAGAAATGAGACCAACACCTTGCCGATCGCGGTCGTATGGACCGGCAGCCGATGCCCTACCCAGATGTCCATCCGGATAAAGCTCTTCTCGTTCTCCAGCTTTTCGATATAAACCGCGCGCCCATTGTCGAGTACCGCGACGTGAACCTCCGGCAAACGGCTTTTCTTGAGAAAGTCGGCGAGAACCGGAGCGGCAGCGTCGCGGACGTCGAGGTGCGCCATCGCGCCGCCGGTCAGACTGAGCAGCTTCGACCCGAGTCGGTAGCGGCCGCCGGGATCGCGACGCAGATAATCCCGCTGTTCGAGTACGCGCAAGATATAGCTCGCCGAACTTTTGGGTATCCCGAGGCGCCGGCTGAGGTCCGAGTTGGTCAGCCCGTTAGTGCTTTCGGCGACGAGCTCAAGCATCGAAAGACCTCGTCCGACAGCGTTTGACAGTTTTTCTTCAGACATATGACAAGTCTAGATCGGCCGAGGAATTTCTGCAATTGTGTTCGCCTTTGTGAAATATTGTTCAAAATAATGAACTCAGCGGAAATATCACTTGCGCCTCGGGAGAATCCCTGTAAAGTAGTTTCTACCCACTATGGCGAACGGTCGTTCAATATAGTGAACACATAGGAGAACTTTATGACAATTCAAGCAAAACTGGAGCGACAGGATCTGCTGCTGTTAAACGACGCGCCGGTCGGTTACGATCCGGCGAATGAGATCTCGCCGAAATTCGTCGAGATCCTTAGCGAACTCCATCGCGAGTTCACGCCGCGGCAGCGGGAACTGGTACAAAGACGCCGTGCCGTTCTCGAACGCTCGCTCGATGGAGACAAGCCGGGATACCTTCCCGAAAACGAGGCCGTTGCCGGCGACTGGCGCATCGAGCTGCCGGAATATGTGCAAGATCAGCGGAATCAGATGACCGGCCCCGCGGACGACGCCGAGTTGGTAGTAAAAATGCTGAATTCGGGAGCACCCGGAGTGATGATCGATCTGGAAGACTCGATGGCCAACACCTGGAAGCATCTGGAGTTGGGAATCGACAACTCGCTTCAGGCGCTCCACGGGACGCTGACCTACTATGATTTCAAGCGCGACCGGCGTGTTCCGATCAATTCGAGCAAAACGGTGGCGATGATTCGCCTGCGCGGACTTCACCTCAGCCAGTCGGGGATCGTTCGCGACGAAACCCTTTCAGCTTCCGTCTACGACGCCGCCCGCATCGCGTTCGGTGTCGAACGCTCGAAACTCAAGCACAACCTTACCTTCTATATACCGAAGACAGAATCGGCCGAGGAGGCCTTTTTCTGGCGCGACCTTTTTCAGCGGCTGGAAGACAAACTCGGTTGGGAGCGCGGCTATATCAAGTGCTTCGCGCTCGTCGAATCGCACCCTTTCGCCTTTCAGATGGAGGAGTTCGTCTACAACCTGCGCGAGCATATCCTCGGCCTCAATCTCGGCCGCTGGGATTATATGGCCTCGCTCATCAATTTCAATCTTGCCGACCCGAACTGGGTCCTGCCGGACCGCAACACGATCCCGACCGACGTCCCGTTCTTCCAGAATCTGCGCGAACTGCTTGTCGAGATCTGCCACAAACACGGCGTCCTGGCCATCGGCGGAATGACCGCACTGTATCCGAACCGCCTTGACGAAGAACTCAACGAGCGGGCGCTCAAGGTGCTCGAGGCCGACAAGCACAACGAGGCCGCGGTCGGAATGGACGGCGCCTGGACCGGACATCCGGATCAGAACCCGATCGCCGTCGCCCAGTTTCCGGAGCCCAACCAAATCTCGTTCCGTCAGGCGAATACCGAGCGTTTCCCGGACCTGCGGCCCGTTCCGACGGACGTCGGACGCAAGACCGTCGCCGGGACGCGCGCCGCGGTCCGGACCGTCATCCGCTACCGGAACGGCGTCCTCAACGGCAAGGGCGCATCGCTTCTCGACGGTTATATGGAAGATCTGGCGACCGACCGCATCTACCGCCTGATGATCGCGCAGCGCCTTTGGCACCGGGACGCCGTCCGGATCGTCGACGAGAACGATACGCCCGTCGCCCACACCCCGGAGTTCGTCTCCCGCGTCTTCGATGAGGAACTGGCGAAGCTGATCGACGAGTCGCCACTTGAAATGCGCGAAACGCTGACCGAAGCGCGGCGCATCAGTGAAGCAATGATCGTTTTGGGACAGTTTGATCCGATCTGAGCAGTCAACAAAAAGAGGAGGATAGCATTACGATGAAAAACGAACAGATTCAGGAATTGAAGAAAGATTGGGCGGAAAACCCGCGGTGGGAAGGAATCGAGCGGCCGTATTCGGCGGAGGACGTTCTTCGCCTTCGCGGCTCGGTGAGGATCGAATATACGCTCGCGCGGCTCGGCGCCGAACGCCTTTGGGATCTTATGAAGAACAAAGACTACGTCAACGCACTCGGCGCTTTGACGGGCGGCCAGGCGATCCAACAGGTTCAAGCAGGACTCCCGGCGATCTACTGCAGCGGCTGGCAGGTCGCTGCCGACGCCAATGTTTCGGGTCAGATGTACCCGGACCAGAGCCTTTATCCGTCACACAGCGTGCCTGAACTTGTTCGCAAGATCAACAATTCCCTCCACCGATCGGATCAGATCTATGCCGCGGAAGGCAAGAACGGAACCCATTGGTTCGCGCCGATACTCGCCGACGCCGAGGCCGGATTCGGCGGAAACTTGAACGCGTTTGAGTTGATGAAGCAAATGATCGAGGCCGGCGCCGCCGGAGTCCATTTCGAAGATCAGCTTTCGTCGGCCAAAAAATGCGGCCATCTCGGCGGCAAGGTTCTCGTGCCGACGCAGGAAGCGATCCAGAAGCTCGTCTCGGCACGGCTCGCGGCGGACGTCTGCGGCGTTCCGACGATCGTCCTCGCGCGAACGGATGCGAACGCTGCGGATCTGCTGACTTCCGACATCGACGACCGCGACAAGCCTTTTTGCAAAGGCGAGCGCACCGTAGAAGGATTTCACCGTGTCCGCAACGGAATCGACCAAGCCATCTCGCGCGGGCTTTCGTACGCCCCTTACGCCGATCTCATCTGGTGCGAAACGGCCCATCCGGATCTCGACGAGGCGCGCCGCTTCGCCGACGCGATCCACGCCGAATTTCCCGGGAAGTTGCTGGCGTATAACTGTTCTCCTTCGTTCAACTGGAAGAAACAATTGAGCGACGAAACGATCGCCAATTTCCAGACGGAACTCGGCGAAATGGGCTACAAGTTCCAGTTCATCACGCTCGCGGGCTTCCACGCGCTGAATATGACGATGTTCGAACTCGCTCGGGACTATCGCGATCTCGGAATGACGGCGTATGCGGACCTTCAGGAACGCGAGTTCGCGCTTGAGATCGACGGTTACCGTGCGACAAAACATCAGTCTTTCGTCGGTACCGGATATTTCGACGCGGTGACGCAGGTCATTTCGGGTGGAACTTCCTCTATGACCGCCCTCAAGGGTTCGACCGAGGAAGAGCAGTTTGACGAGAAAGCCGTCAAGGCACCGAAACTAGCGGTTCCGGCTTGAATCGTCGGTCAGACAATCGGGCCGCTCAGCGGCAGTGAGGCAAAGTCAGTCGGCTTTGCCTCTTTTTTTGCCTCACGCCGTTAGGTTGATTGAAAGGCCGCTTTGAACTAACTTATGAATCTGAACATTTTCAATTATCAAATTTCAATTATTCGTTCGGGGTTTCTCGAATTCAAAGGTTATGAAGGACAAGATTTCAAGACGTGATCTATTCAAAACGGGCGCCGTCGCAACGATTGCCGCGACTCTGGTGTCAAATTCCGAGGCGAAGCCGACGGCAAGATCGATGATCGGCGTGCCGTTTGAAAAGCGCGAAAAGATCCGCTTCGGGATCATCGGCAGCGGCGAACGCGGCAAATCGATGATCCACGACTTTCTCGGCATCGAAAATCTCGAGATCAAGGCGATCTGCGACAACGTCAAGGCGAACGCCGAAGAGGGCCGCGCGATGATCGAAAAGGCCGGCCGGCCGGTTCCCGAGATCTACACCGACGGCGACTACGCGTTCAAGAAACTGGTGGCTCGCGACGACATCGATTTCGTTTACATCGCGACGCCCTGGGAATGGCACGCGCCGATGGCGATCGCCGCGATGGAAGCCGGAAAACACACCGGCGTCGAGGTTCCGATGGCAACGACAATGGCCGATATCTGGAAGGTGGTCGAAACTTCGGAACGTACCCGGCGCCATTGCCTGATGCTCGAGAACTGCTGCTTCAACTACAACGAGCTGCTCGTGCTCAATATGGTCCGCGACGGCGTTTTCGGGGAGCTGACGCATGCCGAGGCGGCATATCTTCACGATCTGCGCTGGATCGTCAACGAAGGCCGCAGCGAAGGCCTGTGGCGCCGCGCATGGCATACGAGAGTCAACGGGAATCTATATCCGACGCACGGACTCGGGCCGGTCGCGAACTATCTCGACATCAACCGCGGCGACAAGTTCGATTATCTGGTTTCAGTTTCTTCGCCGTCGAAATCACTCGACGCGTATCGCGAGGCGACCGTTCCGAAGGACTCGCCGAAATGGCGCGAGAAATACGTCTGCGGCGATATGAACACGTCGATCATCAAGACGGCAAAGGGTGTTTCGATAATGCTCCAGCACGACGTTTCGACACCGCGACCGTACTCGCGACTGAACCATATTCAGGGCACGAAAGGAACTTTCTGCGATTTCCCCGTCAGGTTCTTCGTCGACGGTCAGGAAGGCGGCCACAAATGGACCGATCTTTCAAAGGTCAAGGACAAATACGAGCATTGGATGTGGAAAAAACTCGGCGAAAAGGCGCGCGGCGCCGGCCACGGCGGGATGGACTTCATTATGGCCTGGCGCATCGTTCAGTATTTTAATGATGGACTTGTTCCCGACCTCGACGTGTACGACGGCGCGAGTTGGTCGGCACCGTTTCCGATGAGCGCCGAATCAGTCGCGAAAGGCTCGATGCCGATCAAATTCCCGGATTTCACCCGCGGGCGATGGAGCGAGAAGCGAAATACGCTGGTGTGAATCGTGATAACGGGTGGGATTCCAAATAGCTGATAGCTGATAGCTGATAGCTGAAGTCCGACATTTCACGGCACCCGGTTCAAGTCAAAATCAATTATGAATTTTAGAACTTTCGCCCTTGCCGTTGTCTTATCGGCAATATCGGTTTCGGCGCAAACGATCGGCGATCCGGCGCGATACGTCAACCCGTTCATCGGCACCGGCGGGCACGGACACACGTTTCCGGGCGCAACGGTTCCGTTCGGGATGGTCCAACTTTCGCCCGACACGCGCGAGGACAACTGGGACGGCTCGAGCGGTTATCATTATTCGGACAACGTGATCTGGGGTTTCTCGCACACGCATCTGAGCGGAACCGGAATTCCGGATTATTGCGATATATTGTTCGCGCCGACGATCGGGGAGCCCGAGTGGTTTGCAAAGTCCGGTGATCTCAGCGAGAACGGCTACGCCTCGGCGTTCAAACACGAAAACGAAAAGTCGGAGCCCGGATATTATTCGGTAAAACTCGACGAGGGGAACATTCTCGCCGAAATGACGGCGACGACGCGCGTCGGGTTTCATCGGTACACATTCCCGACGACGGGCGAGGCGAATCTGATCGTCGACCTCAAGCACCGCGACAAGGTGACGGGATTTGAACTCAAGGTCGTCGGAACAAATCGAATCGAAGGTTTCAGACGTTCCAGTTCGTGGGCTAAGGATCAGTTGATCTATTTCGTCGCGGAATTCTCGCAGCCGTTCGAAGCGATCAAAAACGAAAATGAGGAAAAGCAGGTCGCGCTGCGGTTCGATGCGTCCGATGGCAAGCCGTTGATGGTCAAGGTCGCGCTTTCGCCGACCGGAATTTCCGGCGCGCGCAGAAATCTTCAGGCCGAACTTCCGCATTGGAATTTCGAGAAAGTTCGATCCGAGGCGCGCGCCAGCTGGAATAAAGAACTCCTGAAGATCGAGGTCTCGGGCGGAACCGACGCGCAGATGACGAATTTCTATACGGCGCTCTACCACACCGCGGTTCAGCCGAACACGTTCGACGATTTCGACGGCGCATACCGCGGTCTCGACAAACAGATCCACTCAAATCCAAAATCCCAAATCCAAAATCCGCAGTCCAATTATACGATTTTCTCGCTCTGGGATACGTTCCGCGCGGCGCATCCGCTTTACACGATCATCGACCGCAAACGCACGGCCGACTTCGTCAACACTTTCATCCGGATGTACGAACAGGGCGGACGGCTTCCGGTCTGGGAACTCGCGGCGAACGAGACCGACACGATGATCGGCTATCATGCCGTTTCGGTGATCGCCGACGCGATGGCGAAAGGTATCGGCGGGTTCGATTACGAGAAGGCGTTCGCGGCGGCGAAACACAGCGCCGAGCTCGATCATTTCGGACTGAAAGACTACAAGCGTCGCGGCTACATTTCGATGGAAGACGAGCAGGAATCGGTTTCGAAGACACTCGAATACGCTTACAACGATTACTGCATCGCGGTGATGGCACGGATCCTGAAGAAAACCGACGACGAGGCGAATTACCTGCGGCGCGCGCAATTTTACAAGAACCTGTTCGATCGTGAGACGCGCTTTATGCGGCCGAAACAAAACGGCAACTGGATCTCGCCGTTCGCGCCGAGCGAAGTTACGTTTCATTTCACCGAGGGAAATTCGTGGGTCTATTCATTCTTCGTCCCGCAGGACGTCAGCGGACTTATGAGATTGCACGGCGGACAAGCCGCGTTCGCGGATCGGCTCGAGGAGCTCTTTACGACCAAAGAATCGCTGACCGGCCGCGAACAGCCCGACATTACCGGACTTATCGGACAATACGCGCACGGCAATGAGCCGTCGCATCACATCGCGTATCTTTTCGACTACGCCGGACGGCCGTGGCGAACGCAGTTCTACGTTCGGAAGATTCTCGACGAATTTTACAAACCCGAACCCGATGGTTTGATCGGCAACGAAGATTGCGGACAGATGTCGGCGTGGTACATCCTCAGCGCGCTCGGTTTTTATCAGGTAAATCCGTCGGATCCGGTTTACGCTCTCGGGACGCCGCTCTTCTCGTCGGCAACGATCCGGCTTGAAAACGGCCGAGCTTTCACGATAAGAGCGAACGGGGTCTCTTCAAAGAACCTTTATGTCCAATCGGTGAAGTTGAACGGCCGCCCGCATCGAAACTCGTTCATCACGCACAAAGACATCGAGAACGGCGGTACGATGGAGTTCACGATGGGACCGACGCCGGACAGGGCGTGGTTCATGTCGGCGCCTGTTTCAAAGATAGACCGAGATTCGCCCGCCGTTCCGACGATCGACGCGCCGCGCAGTTTTGAAGGCGAGACAACGGTCACGATCTCGAGCCCGGAACCGAACGCGAAGCTGTTCTACACGACGAACGGCACCAATCCGGACGGCGGCGAAGGCGTCGTTTACAGCGGGCCGTTCAAGATCGACCGCTCCGCAAAGGTCAGCGCCATCGCGATCAACCCGCGCGGCCAGCGGAGCATTCCGGTCGAAGCCGTTCTGACGAAAATGCCGCACGACTGGGATGTGAAGCTATCTTCGACGTTCAGCCGTCAGTATACGGGCGGCGGCCCGAAAGGATTGATCGACGGCATTCGCGGGACGGCGAATTTCGCATCCGGCGAATGGCAGGGATATCAGGGTCAGGACTTTGTCGCGGTCGTCGATCTAAAGCGCGCAACCGAGATAACCGAACTAGGCGGCGGATTTCTGCAGGTCGCGCGCTCCTGGATCTGGATGCCGACGAAGATCGAATTCGAGGTCTCGGGCGACGGCGTCGATTTCAAGAAGACGGCAGAGATCAAGACCGACGTTGCCGTCGAAAATATGGACCACGTCGTGCGCGATTTTTCGACCAAAATCGTCCCCGTAACGGCGCGGTTCGTCCGGGTGAAAGCAACCAACCTCGGCAAGATCCCTGCTTGGCATCCGGGCGCCGGCTACGACGCTTACATCTTTGTGGATGAGATCTTCATCAAGTAATCGGTCGCGCCGTTATCAGTTCCCAGCTACTCCGGACCTCGTGTTCATCGCCGCGGGTCAAACTTCGACGCGAAGAGTGATATTATTGGCGCAAATCTCAAATCTGGAGCCTTTATGAAACCTAAGTTTGTTTTGATCTTTGTTTTACTGTTAGCGTTTTCATCGTCTGTCCTCGGTCAGGACTACTCGGCCATGCTTGCCGAGATCGACGCATACGCCGAAAAGACGCGGGCCGAGTGGAACGTTCCCGGCGTTGCCGTCGCGATCGTCAAGGACGACAAGGTGATCTTTGCGAAGGGTTACGGCGTCCGCGATATCAATAAGCCGGACAAGGTCGATGCCGACACTCTGTTCGCGATCGCTTCAAACTCGAAGGCTTTCACCGCGGCGAGCATCGCGATGCTGATCGCCGACAAGAAGATCGGAGGTTGGGACGACAAGGTCTCGAAATATCTTCCGGAATTTCAGATGTACGACCCGTGGGTGACGAACGAACTCACGATCCGCGATCTGCTGTCGCACCGCAGCGGGCTCGATACATTCTCCGGCGACCTGCTTTGGTACGACACGACGTATTCCGCAGACGAAATTCTGCGGCGCGTTCGGTATCTCAAGCCGACCTCAAGTTTCCGCACGAAATACGGCTATCAGAACCTGATGTTCCTCGCCGCCGGGCGGGTCGTCGAGAGGGCTTCGGGAATGCCGTGGGCGAAGTTCGTCGAGGAACGCATCCTGAAACCGCTCGGTATGGAACGGACGAAGATGTCGGTCCGCGAAGTCAAAGACAACTACGCTTCGCCGCACAACGAATCCACCGGCAAACTTCGTGCGCTTCCGCTCGGGAAGCTCGACGACGCGATTGGGCTTGTCGGGCTTAACTCTTCGGTAAACGATCTTGCCAAGTGGTTTCGTCTCCAACTGGGTCGCGGCAAGTTTGAAGGCAAGCAGCTTATTCCGGAGAAACTGGTCGGCGAAACGCAGATGCAGAATATGTTCATCCCGGTGAACCCGTTCCCGGCGAAAGACGCGCCGGGACAGATCACGAACGGTTACGGATTGGGTTTCTTTATTGCCGACTATCGCGGCCGCAAGATGCTGAACCATTCGGGCGGGCTCGACGGAATGATCTCGCAGACCTGCTTCCTGCCGCAGGAACAGCTCGCGGTCGTCGTTCTGACGAATTCCGAATCGAGCGTCAGCGGGTTCATCCGCAACAAGATCCTCGACGTGATGCTCGACGGTCCCAAAGTCGATTGGAGCGGACTGGCGCTCGAACGGTCGAAGACCGCAAAGTCGAGACAGGCTGAGGCGGACGCAAAAAAAGACGCGTCGCGCGTTGCGAACACGAAACCGTCGCTGGCGCTGAGTGATTACGCCGGCACATACACGTCGGATATGTACGGCGACGTGTATATTGAAGCGATCGACGGCAAGCTCGTGATGCGGCTCGGGCCGGCGCCCAATTTCGTCGCCGATCTCGAACACTGGCATTACGATACGTGGCTCATCAAATGGCGACCGTCGGTGAACTATAACTTCCCGCGCGGTTGGGTAACGTTCACGCTCGACGGCAACGGCAAAACGGATCAGCTCAAGATCGATCAGCCGAACAACGATTTCTGGTTCTACGAACTTGATTTGAAACGAAAATAGTTGCGATTGTCACGAATTAGTTTGTACTTTCGGCTCTATCCAAAAAAACTCGAAAGGAGAATCGAATATGAACTCGAAGTTCATCATCTCGCTGGTCACGGCCTTCGTAATTGCAATGGGCGGCAGTTTCGTCGTTCACGGTGTGATCTTAAAACCCGAATATGTGAAACTGACGGCGATGTTTCGTTCGGAAGCAGACGCAGCCGGATATGGTCCGTTTATGCTTCTGGCCCACGTGTTTATCGCTCTCGGTCTTGTCTGGATCTACCGGCAGGGAGCGTCGGGCGGTCCGTGGGCATTACAGGGAATCCGATTCGCGCTGGCGATCATCTGCGTCGCGACGATTCCGATGTACCTTATTTATTACGCGGTACAGCCGTTGCCGGGGGATGTCGTTGTCAAACAGATAGTCGGCGATTCGATTTCGCTGTTGGTCAACGGATTGGTCATCGCGTTCATCAACAAACCCGCGGACGCCGCCTAGACCGGCTTAAAGGCAACCGAAGGAGATTCGGTACGCGACGATTCGCGTGCGTGTTGGACTGCGTTTTGCTAAATGTGCGAGAATGCGTGTATAGTTAAAAACTTTGGTCGCAAGATTAATTTAACAGGAGATTTTTGTAATTGATGTCAGAAAACGCAACAGTCACGGCGGAAGAAACGGTCGCGACAATCGAAAATACAGAAGATGTTTCGTACCATGCAGTTGAAAAGGACCGAAGTGTCACCGCGATTTGGGAAATGCAGGGTGAGAAACACCTCCGCACGATAGACCCGCGCTCAAGCGAAGGCAAGCAGATCCTTGCGCTCTTCGAAACCGCAGCTTAGTTCAAGTTAACAGCGTGCAGTCGGCAATGGTACTTGGCAGCAGGTGCTTGCGTAGTCGCGTTGATTGCCGACCGCCGCCGGCTGTATTCAGCTGTCCGGCTTTTGTATTTGCCGCAAATCGCGAACGTCTTTATTTTCACTGATCTACTTCTTCACGACTCGTTCCTTCGATCTCAAGGATCAGATCCGCGCCGTAGCATTTTGCGGGCGTCTGAAATCCCGAACAGAAATGTCCGTCGAGTATCTTCTCGGCGATCTTAAGCGCCGTTAGCGCGGTCAGCGTGTAGCCTTCGGGTCCAAACTGGCGCGACTCGACCGAGTTCCCGTCATCGTCCGAGGCTCGTCCCCAAAGCAGCGTCCTGCCATTGGCGCGTTCTTCGTCGCTCGGCCCGCCCGCGGGGATCTGGTTTTGAAGCACGCTCTGAATCGGAGCCGCGGCCAGCAGCCAGCCTATATAGCGGCTCAATTTAAGCAGCGTCCGGCTCGAATCCGGGAGGACCGTATAAACTTCGATGTTCGGAATTCCGGTCGAATAGTAAGCCGTCGAAACATCGCCCCAGGGAATGGTCACGCCGGTCTTCGTAAACTCGCCGAAATCGATCTCGCGCGATTTGTACGCCGGCGGAACCTTGGTTATCTCGCCGTCGCGACGAACCGCGCCGCCGCTTCCGACGTTCATCGTCATCGTCGCCTGCGTTCCGTGCGAGATTCGCCCAAGCCCGTAAAAAGCCAGCGTCAGATCCGTCGCCGAGGGCAAACGGTCCTTAAGGTGGCGCGCCAGGCAATCCGAGGGCACGACGTCGAACCCGACACCGGGCATTATCATAATTCCCGCGGCCTTGGCGAGTTCGTCGAGCAGCGCCATCGACTCGAACACCGCGATCTCGCCCGTGATGTCGAGATAATGCCGCTTCGTCCGCAGACACGCCTCGGCCATCGCGCGAGAGGTGATCGAAAACGGCCCGGCGGCGTGTATAACGAAATCGACCTCGGCGAGCGCGGCCTCGAGTTTATCGGTCTCGTCGAGCGCGAACACCCGTGATTCGAACCCGAACTGCCCGGCGAGTTCCTCGATCTTGGTGCGGCTTCGTCCCGCGAGAATCGGCTTCATCCCGCGTTCCGCCGCGTACCGCGTGATCAGTTCGCCGGTGTATCCGTTTGCTCCATAGATTAGAAAGCTATCCATAAGATCCTCTCAAAACAAGTTTGTGCCGCGTGCTTGCGCCGCTTCGAGTTTATCCAAAAAACCCGCGCGGTCAACTTCTTTCGCGCCGAATGATTCGAAATGCGGCGTCATCACCTGAATGTCGATCCAAGTGGAGCCGCGTGCGCGGAGATGTTCGACGAGATGCAGCAGCGCGAATTTTGACGCGTTCGAGCGGCGATAGAACATGCTTTCACCGCAAAACACGCCGCCGGCGTCAACTCCGTAGAGTCCGCCGACGAGTTCATCGCCGTCCCAGACCTCGACGCTGTGAGCCTCACCCGAAGAATGAAGTTGGTTGTAAGCGCTTTTGAATTCAGCGGTTATCCAGGTTCCGGCGCCGTCGTTTCGGACCGATTCGGCGCAACCCTCGATGACCAGATCGAAGGCTTTGTCGATCGAGAACGTGAACGTCGTCTTGCGAAACTCGCGGCGGAGGCTGCGCGGGACACGCAGATCCTCGAATTCCAGAATCGCCCGTTTCTCCGGGCAAAACCAAGGCAGCGGAAGACCGTCGATGTGCCACGGAAATATTCCGCTGCGATATGCTACGCGAAGATTTTCGACCGTCATCTCGCCGCCGAATCCGATGATGTCGCGGGCGTTGTAATAGTAGTCGCCCATCAGTACCCATTCGCTGAAAACGTGACGGCGCGGATCTGGAAATGTAATGGTGGTCATCTGTCGAAAGTCCTGCGACCAAACTAACAAATCGACGGCCTAAAGGGAATCCGGAGTCCGGCCGAATAACTTTCACGCCGACAAGGCGCGGCATTCGGAATAGCTAAGAGCGGATAGATATCAGCTGATAAACGGTTCGGGCCATCAGAGCTTGCGATAGATCTCAAGAAACTCCCGCGCGATCTCGTTCGGCAACAGTGTCTTGCCCAAGTTGAGATTCGCTTCGCTCATCTTCTCGCGGATGCTTTTGTTTTCGATCAACTCAATGATTCGCGCCGCGATATTTTCCGGATCCTGAGTCGAATAAAGACAGTTCGACGGCTCGCTCAGATAATCGGCCGCGGCGCGGATCGCGGTCGTGACGATCGGAAGGCCGACGGCGACGGCTTTGAACAAAACGTTCGGAAAACCCTCCGGGTGCCGCGTCGGAAAAACGAAGATGTCGGAATCGAAAAAATGCCGGGTCACCTCGGATTCGGGGACGTAACCGGTGAAAACGACTCGGTCGGACAGATTCAGATCCGCCGTTAGGATTTCGCCATCCTTCCGCGTTTCCCCGTCTCCGACCGCGTAAAGTTCGAGATCGAGACCGCGATCGCGCAGGATCGCGCATGCGCGGATCGTTTCCAGAAGCCCTTTTGCCGGAATGAACCGCGAGACGAACAGCAGCCTGAACCTGTCGGTCGCATCCTTTTGCGGCCGGGCAAAGCCGTCCGGCAGATCGGCGTGGATCGTGACAGCGTTCTTGACGAAATGAAACTTGCGTTCGTCGAAGCCGAGCGCCGCGAAATTGGCGAGTTCTTCGCGCGTGTGGACTCCGAATCCGTCGACCTTGTTCTTCAGATAGTCGATCAGACGCTTCACGATGAAATTCGCATTGCGGAACCGCTCGGCCTCCGAGCCGTGAAGTTTGAAGTAGATCTTCGCCCGACCGGGCCGCATCCGGAAGATCGAAAAAGAGTCGCGAAGGATGGTTTTGAGATCGAACGCCGTGTTGAGGTGAATGACGTCGAAGTCCCGCGTTTTAAGAATCTTGCGGAAACGGTTCGCGGTTTTGACGACGCGCCGGACACGTTCGAAGAGCGGCGTCGGCTTGTCCTTATCACCGTAAACATAGACATCGTCCGCAACATCCGCGCCGGCCGCGCGCAAGGCGTCGACGAACGGCGGCTCGCTCGAGGCCGGCCCGCCCCACGAATCTTTGCTCGGCATTCCGACGAGAATCTTCATCATCCGATCCGTTCGTACAAATCCTTCAAACCGCGCAGATGCGCTTCGATGCTGTAGTTTTCGACTCCGAATTTCCGGCCGCGGTCGGCGAGATCGCGGCGAAACGGCTCGTCGCCGAGCAATTTCAGAAGGCGTTCCGCGAGTTCGTCGGGTTCGCCCGTTCTAAACAATTCGGCACAACGACCGCCGTCGGAAACTTCGACAAGCGGCTCGATGTCCGACAGGACCAGCGGGAGTCCGGCGAGCATCGCTTCGGAAACCGCGACCGGCAATCCTTCGCGCAGCGACGACAGAACGAAGACGTCGAGCGCTGCGAGAACATCGCCGATGTCGCTTCGGCCGCCGAGAAAATGGACACGGTCGGCGATATTGTTCGCGAGACAAAAATTAAGGCAGTCGGCGAATTTTCCTTCGGCGCCGTCGGCGATCTTGCCGGCGAAGACGCAATGCGTGTTTTCGTGCTCGGCGAAAACACGCGGCAATGCGCGGCAGACGGTCAGCTGGTCCTTGCGCGGTTCATCGTAGAAGTTCCCGACCATCCCGATGAGACGCGCGTCGTCCGCAAGCCCGAGCTCCTTTTTGAGACTTTTGCCGGTCGGCCGCAAACGCTTCGCGTCCGCGCCGTTGGGGATGACCGTAAAATTCGAGGTGTCGAGCCGGTCCGCCTCGGCGTGGAGTTTCTTCAAACCCCGGCTGACAACGATGTTCGCATCCATTCGCGGGATCAAGAACCGCAACGTTCGTCGGTTTTTCCAGTCATAGACCGTTCCGCCTTGAAAACTCAGTACGCGCCGGACATTTTTCAGGCCGCGCGTCGCGAGATAGAGATGCAAACCCTCAACCGCCTGATAGCCTTGAACAACTTCGATTCGCCGTTCCTTGATGATTCGCCGCAACTGCGAAGCGAGATAAAGATCGACCGGAAACTTGCGCCCGAGGCGAATGAATTCGGCGCCCGACTCCCGAAACTCCTCTTCAAGCGCGCCGCCCTGAGCGGTGACGAAGGTCATTTCCAGACCGAATTCGCGCGCATTCCGACAGATGTCGAGCACCTGTGTTTCCGCGCCGCCGCGATTCGTCGTGTCTAGAAAAGTGAGGACCCTCATTTGGATTTTGGATTGGTGATTGCGGATTTTGGATTTCGGAATCTGGAATCTGGAATCTGGAATCTTCCAATTCCGCAATCACAAATCAGAATTCCCAAATTTCCCAAATCACAAATTAGCACCCCTTTGACTTCTCAAGTTAAACTAATCCCGTGTCCGAAGTCACCGTTCTCGTCCCCAGTTACAATCACGCGCCGTATGTCGAGCGGACGCTCCGTTCGATCTTCGCGCAGACGCTGCCTCCGAAGAAACTGATTGTAATTGACGACGGTTCAAAAGACGAATCAGTCGCGGTCATCGAGCACGTGCTCGCCGAGTGCCCGTTTGAATTTGAATTCATCGCGCGAGGGAATCGCGGGCTTTGCGCTACACTCAACGAGGGGTTCGGGTTGAGCGATACCGAGTACTTTGCGTACATCAGTTCAGACGACATCTGGTTGCCGGAATTTCTCGAAAGCCGGGTTGATCTGCTCAAAAAACGGGCGGACGCCGTGCTTGCCTACGGTTACGCTTACTTGATTGACGAATCTGACCTCATCACCGACTCGACGCGTAACTGGGGACAGTATGCCGATGGGCAATCCTTGGAGATGCTGCTCTATCCCATGATCCCGACGAGTGCGAGCGTCGTATATCGCCGTTCGGCACTGCGAACCTGTCGCTGGAATGATAATTCGGTACTGGAAGATTACGAACTATATCTTCGTCTGGCCGCGCGCGGCAAGTTTGCGCTCGACGAACGTGAACTGTCAGCCTGGAGAATTCACGGCTACAACACCAGCGCCGACTTCGGGTTGATGATGAACGAGTGGCTCAGCGCGCAGAACCGGACACGGGACGAAATCGGACTAACCGAGACGAAACTGGGGGCAGCTCAGACCAAGTTGAAGTTCCGCTGCGTTGCAGATTTCCTGCGTCGCGGTGACCGGCGGATCGCGTGGAGACTCTTTCTCGACAACTATCGCGGAGCCGATTCGCACACCGCGCTTGTCGGGATGTTCTTTAGGTTTCTGATTCCGGGATTCGTTTATCCGCAAAAGAAACGTCGGGTCGCCGAGGTCGCGGTTCAGCGAATCGAGCCTCGGTAACAGGCAATCAAATCTTGGTCGCTCAAGGCCAAGTCCGACCGCTCGCCGAGGAAGTAATAGCTCAGCGCGGCGTCGAAAGTTCCCGGTTTATCGATCAGTAGATAGTCAAAGTACTTCAGCCAGAATCCGGTCAAACTGCCGAACCCAAAGGCGGCCTGCCGCCACGCTTCGCGAACGAAAAAACTCTGAAGAAAGTAGCAGTATGACCACGCGAGCGCCATCCCGACGCCACATGTCGGACCGCTTTCGATCTCCGCAAACTCACGGAACAGGCGCCGGTGAGCGAGATGCGAAAATCTGAAGAAATCGTACCTACCCAAATGGACCTGAGCCATAAACGGACTCTCGGCATAGACAAGTCCGTCCTTCTTCAAGACACGATGAATCTCCGCGACGCAACGGAACGGATCGACGACATGTTCGAGAACGGCCTGCGCAATCACTACGTCGAATGAACTCTCGCGAAACGGAAGGTCGTGAGCATCACAAACTATACCAGTGCGGTCACCGAACGCCACGTCCGTTTCGACAAGAACCAAGTCTTCAGGAAGATCGGCGAGCTGCATTCCCTCGCCCTCAACCGCTCCGCCGATGATCAAGACACGCTGTTCACGACCGCGGTCCTTTATCATCGCGGCGAGATTCGCGAAGTTGGCTTGCGATTTAACATTGAGCGTAAGAGACGGAATCAGTTTCTTGATGAATCGCTTCCATTTCGGCACGTCGGTCCTGTAAGTGGTGTCCCGCGCTTCGACAAAATCGCTCAAGCGAAAGATGCTGTTCTCTTCATTTATCAATACGGGGATGCCACCGACCCGCGGGAACGTCAGGCCGCACCCGAAGCAGCGAAGATCGTTGAGATCAGATTTGCACCGCGGGCAAACGACCATTTCGCAAATTTGTTCGTTTCGCATCCCTTTCTCTCTTCGGCTATACTTTCGTGTAGAGTTTAGAAGGTAACCCAAGTAGTTGCAAACGAAGTCCAAGCGCCGGCTGACGATGGAATCAAGAACCGCGGAGCAGATCCGGGAACATTACGAGATTGAAAAGGATATTGCGAGGCGACTACGTGATTCGACCGTTGCCGATCGCCGGAAACTGTACAATGCGGCGTACGACGAACTCTTCTTACGCGTTCCGCATCATCCTCTTCTCAACAACGATACCTTTGCCGAAAACGAAAGGCGCGTCGCGAAGGAGATCAGTAATATGGACCGTTTCCTCGGCCCGCAAACAACCTATCTCGAGATCGGTCCGGGCGACTGCGCGATCGCTTTCGAAGCGGCGACGCGGGTCAAGAAGGCATATGCCGTCGATGTTTCTGAAGTCGTCACGGCGAGGGCGAAGAAACCTGACAACTTCGAATTGATCCTGTCGGACGGCATCGAGGTTCCGGTTCCGGCCGGATCGATCGATTTCGCGTACAGCAACCAGCTGATGGAGCATCTTCATGCCAATGACTCCGAGGCCCAGTTGAGAAACATCTTCGTCGCGCTGAAACCTAATGGAAGGTACCTTTGCGTGACACCGAACCGGCTCACGGGACCACACGACATCTCGCGCGATTTCGACGACGAGGCAACCTGTCTCCACCTTCGCGAATTCACCGTGACAGAACTGGACCGGATCTTCAGAGAAGTTGGTTTCGCGCGGACTTTCGTCTACCTGAAATACGGGAGCATCACGATGTCGTTACCAGTCCTTCCGTTTCGGCTTGCCGAGTCGGTGCTCGGGATCTTGCCCCATCGGCTGCGCAAGATGTTGACTTTCAACAAAGTCGTGCGATTCCTCTTGGGGGTAAAATTGGTCGGAGAAAAATGAATCCCGCGGAACATACAACAAGAATCGAACCGGGACGCGCGTGGCTCAGTCTTGACCTGAAGGATATCTGGACGTACCGCGAGCTGCTCTATTTTCTGACGTGGCGCGACGTCAAGGTGCGTTACAAACAGACGGCGATCGGCGTCCTTTGGGCGGTGCTGCAACCCGCGTTGACGACGGTGATCTTTGCGGTCATTTTCAGCCAGGTCGCGCGGTTCGACGCGCCCGGCGTTCCGTATCCGGTGTTCGTTCTCAGCGGGCTTTTGATCTGGCTGTTCGTTTTCAACGCCGTTACGTTTGCGTCGAACAGCCTGGTCGGCAACACGAATCTCGTCACGAAGATCTATTTTCCGCGACTGATCGTGCCGCTCGCCGCGACGCTCGCCGGACTCGTCGATCTTGTCCCGGGGTTCTTGATCCTTATCGGGCTGATGATCGTCTACGGAATCACCGTTTCAATCCAGATCATTCTTGCGCCGGTCTTCATTGTTTTGGCGGTCGTAATGACGCTCAGTCTCGGTTGTCTGTTCGCGGCGCTCAACGTGCGGTTTCGCGACGTAAAGTTCGCGTTGCCGTTTGCGCTGCAGGTCTGGATGTTCATCTCGCCGATCTTCTACCCGCTCGACATCGTTTCCGAAAGGGCGCGCGCGTTCTTCGCGCTCAACCCGATGACCGGGATACTGCAAGGCTTCAGGGCTTCGCTTTTTGGCGGACCGTTTGACTGGTTCGCGATCGGGACATCGGTCGGGGTGACGCTTTTGCTGCTGTTCCTTGCGCTTTTCGTTTTCAAACAAATGGAGGACGACTTCGCGGATATGATCTGATGCGGGTAATCAACGCCGAGAACATTTCAAAGCTCTACCGCCTCGGAGGTGCGCGGCATAATTCGTTGCGCGACGCGGTCGCCGCGTTTTTCGGACGCGGGAAAAACGACCCGAAAACGGAACTCTGGGCGCTTCGCGACGTCGGTTTTGAGATCAACGACGGCGAAACGGTCGGAATCATCGGACGCAACGGGGCGGGCAAGTCGACGCTCCTGAAAGTTCTTTCGCGAATCACAAAACCGACGAAAGGATCGGTCGAGATCCGCGGCCGCGTCGGCAGCCTGCTCGAAGTCGGAACGGGATTTCACAACGAACTTACCGGACGCGAGAACATATATCTGAACGGCGCGATCCTCGGGATGAAACGCGCCGAGATCCAATCGAAGTTCGACGAGATCGTCGCATTCTCCGAGATCGAGCGATTTCTCGACACTCCGGTCAAGCATTACTCATCCGGAATGTACACGCGCCTCGCATTTTCGGTCGCGGCGCATCTTGAGCCCGAAATCCTGATCGTCGACGAGGTCTTGGCCGTCGGCGACATCGCCTTTCAGAAAAAGTGTTTGAGCAAGATGCGCGAGGTCGGCAAAACGGGACGGACGGTGATATTCGTTTCGCACGATATGCAGGCGATAAACCGGCTCTGCAGTCGCACACTCTGGCTCAATGACGGCCAGATCATCGAGGACGGCGAAACGAGCGCGGTCGTCGGTTCATATCTTCACGAACAATTGAAGACCGGCGCCGAAAGGGTTTGGGAAGACGAAGCGACAGCGCCCGGAAACGATTTCGCGCGTCTGCGGCGCATCCGCGTCCGAAACGCTGCCGGCGAGAGCATCGCATCCGCCGATATTCGCCGCCCGGTGGAGATCGAGATCACGTTTGAGGCGCTGCATGACAAGAAGATCCTGATTCCGAATCTCCATTTGTACAACGATCAGGGCGTGTGTCTCTTTGTCTCTCACGATTGGGGCGACGAATGGCGAAAACGGCCGCGGCCGCGCGGGACTTACGTTTGCGCGATGAAGATACCGGGGAATTTCCTCGCCGAAGGAAGCGTCTTCGTAACGGCCGCCGTTTCGACCTACGAACCGTTCGAAGTTCATTTTGTCGAGCGCGAAACGATCGTCTTCACGGTCATTGATTCGCTCGAAAGCGACACCGCGCGAGGCGATTACGCCGGCAGACTTCACGGCGTGATCCGGCCCGTTCTTGACTGGACGACCGAGTATTCAGACGGACCGTTCTGACAATTTATCCTGGCTCTCGCATCCGAGAATCGTTTCCGCGAAATACACGAAAACGTTCCGGAAGACAGCCAAAGTCAGTACCAAGTAGCGGTTGGTTGGACGCGGACGAAAATGTTGAGAGCCGCCGATCTACAACGATCCGCTACCGCAGATGGTGCTGACACCGGCCGCTAGTGCAGATCTCAGATTTCAAATTTCATAACGACCTCGCATTACGCTCTTTTTCTATTGCGTTTTCTGGGTTTATTCTGGAATGTCGACCGTCTTCCGCAGATAGAAACACGCCTGATCGCCGCGACTCTCGCTGTTCAGAATCTTCGCTTGCCGTTCCCATTCGCGGAACTGCTCGGGAGTGAAAATGCTTTTCGAGAAGTCGCCGCTGAACGCGCGTTCATCCCGCATCGAGATGTCCCGCTCGTATTGCTCGCTGATGTAAAACTGGTAGACTTCGGAATCGTAAGCCACCTTGGCCACCTCGAAGCCTTCCTCGGCTACAAGCGCGCGGAAACTCCATTCGGTGTAAAGAAAAAGATGGCGCGGCGCGTCGAGTTGAAACCAATTAACGCCGTATCGCTCCCACGCGTAACTGACAACCGGAATTCGGATCAGACACCAACCGTCGGCCGGCAGAAGCCGGCGTATCTGACTGAGCGCCGATCGCGGATCGGGCAAATGTTCGAATGAGTGATTGAGCATCACGATGTCAAAGAACGGCTCCAACTCGCTGAGAGATTTCTTAAAGATCCGAATGCCGTTTTTGTAATCGATGTCGCTTTCGATAAACGCATCGGCGCCGGTAAGATCGCGGAAGCCGTAATGGTAGAGGTATTTGAGCAGCTTCCCTTGTCCGCAGCCGAAGTCGAGTATTTTTGAGCGAAAACTGATCTTCAGGATCGGGTCGCGAAGCGACTCGGGAAAGAAGAAAACGAATCCAAGGTCCTTTTGCGAGAGGTATTTGCCGATCGGATTGCGTCCGTTTACAAAATAGTCGCCGACGAATCTTGCGGCGATGCGTCGGCTGAGTTTCGAGGTGAAGTAGCTGTCCTGATCCTCGGCGAACGAATAGTATTCCTTCGGATAATACGGTCCGAGATCCGGAACCTCCGCGATCTGAAGCGTACCGCAACGGCCGCATTCGATGTACGTAAATTCATCGCGCGTGCCCAACATCATTTCGCGAGCCGTGTGCGAACGATTTTTTTCGGTGTTGCCGCAGATCCGGCAGGCGTCATCCATAATCAACCTAGAGTTAATCATATGGACGCCCGAGTGCAAAATCCGCGATTTGGGGGGTAAAATCGGAACGGAACTTAAATGGAATTTATTCGGGTCTTCAAAAAGGCGAACACGATCAGAAAGGACAGCGGCTGGACGGCGCTTTGGCGGAACGCTGTCTCGTTCGTTGACAATCGGCGCGACGAAGCCCGTTACCGCAGATGGATCGATCGTGATTCCCAAACCGATCGGCCGTCTTTCGCCGCCGAGATCGCGAATCTACCCCGAAATCCTCTCCTGTCGGTTATCCTTCCGGTTTACGATATCGACGAAAAATGGCTTCGGCTGTGCATCGGATCGGTCACGAAGCAGACGTATCAGAATTGGGAGCTGTGCGTCGCTGACGATCAAAGCAAGAACCCGCGCGTCCGCGAGGTTCTGACCGAGTTTGCGGCCGCAGATCCGCGGATCAAGATCGTTTTCCGCCCGGTGAACGGACACATAGCCGCCGCCTCAAACTCGGCTCTGGAACTTGCAACAGGCGAATTCTGCATTTTGCTAGACCACGACGACGAGCTTTCGCCGGACGCTCTTTACTATGTCGCGAAAGAGATCAACGAACATCCTGAAACGGCGTTCATCTACAGCGACGAAGACCTGATCGACGAGAATGGCCGTCGTTTCGGTCCGAAATTCAAGCCCGATTTCAGCCGCGACCTGATGTACTCGCTCAATCTGATCACGCATCTTTCGGCGTATCGAACCGAGGTCCTGCGCGCCGTCGGCGGATTTCGGCTCGGCACCGAGGGCAGTCAGGATTACGATCTTGCGCTCCGCGTTCTGGAAACCATCGACGAGAGCCGTATCCGGCACATTCCCCGAGTGCTGTATCACTGGCGGACCATTCGTGGCTCGGTCGCTTTCGGACCGGGTGAAAAGCCGTATGCGTTTGAACGGGCCCGCGAAGTGATTCGCGAACATCTCGAACGATGCGGAAAGAGTGCGACCGTTTCGGCCGCCTACTGGAACTTGAACCGCGTGAACTATGAACTTCCGGTTCCGCAGCCCAAGATCCGGATCGTCCGGTTCGGCGAGGCGGACAGCGGAAATCTCGAAGACCGCACCGAATACGCAAACTTCGAAACGGTCAGGGTTCGGGACCGCAGCGCCGCCGAAATGAATCGCGCGGCTTTTGACTCCGACGCCGAATTGTTGTGTTTTGTCGATTCCGGCCTGACGCCCCGGTCACCTGACTGGCTGCGTGAACTCGCCGGTTTCGCGCTTCAGCCGGAGATCGGAGCCGTGGGCGGAAAGATAATCGACAGTAATGGATGCGTTGCCGGCGGCGGTATCGTTCTTGGAGGCTCGGAGATCGTCAGAATCGCGCATCGAGGTCTCCCGGAAAGTCAGCCCGGGAATATGTGCCGCAATCAATTGATCTCGAACTTTTCCGCGGTGTCTGCAGATTGCCTGATGATCCGGCGCGATCTGTTTCGCGAGCTCGGCGGTTTTGACGCCGCCACATTTCCGCGGGCGTTCTTTGACGCGGACCTTTGTTTGCGGATTCGAAGCCGCGGTCATCGCGTCGTCGCGACGCCATATGCCATACTTCTCGGAACGCCGGCGGAAGTTCGGCCGTCCGACGATGAAGCGGCGGCGTGTTCAGCGGAATGGAATGCGATTCTCGAACGCGATCCGTTTTACAACCCGAATCTGGCAAGAACCGGGCGCACCTTTGCGTTCGATCTGGAATAACGGCACTAACTTATGGAATTGACGGATTGCATGATTCGACTCGGGAGAGATATTTGCGGCGACTTTGACGCGGCGACGAGCCGCGAGTGGCTCGAGACCAACGGCATCGGCGGTTTTGCGTCCGGCACGGTCTCGGGCGCGAACTCGCGGCGTTATCACGGTCTTCTCACGGCGGCGACGAAACCGCCTCTCGGGCGAGTGACGACGCTTTCGAAATTTGAGGAGACACTGATTCTCGACGGCGAAAAGTTTGAGCTTTCATCGAATCGGTTTCCCGGCGCGGTTCATCCGCTCGGATTTCAATACCTCAAGGAATTCCGGCTCGATCCGTTTCCGGTCTGGGTTTACGAGGTGAACGGCGCGACCCTTGAGAAACGCATCTTTATGGTCAGCGGCGAGAACACGACCGTTTGCCGTTGGACCTTCAAATCCGAATTGCCGAACGCGATTTGCAGGCTCGAACTGCGTCCGCTGTTATCGTTCAGCGATTATCATCATCTTCAGCACGAAACGGATCAGTTCGACGGTTCAATCCGCGAAACGGACGGATCGGTCTCGGTCAAACCGTTGGAAGATCTGCCCGAACTTTTCTTCGCGCACAACGGCGCTTTGGTCGAACCGAGCGGTGTTTGGTACCGCAATTTTGAATACGCCATCGAGAAAGAACGCGGATTCGATTTTCGCGAGGACCTGTTTCAGCCGTTCGTTCTGAGATTCGATCTCGGACAGCCGGCGGCGGTCATCGTCTCGACCGACGGTCTGCGCCGGGCGGGCGAAGCCGACGCACTCGAGAAGGCTGAAAAGAAACGCCGCCGCGAACTGATCTCGCTGTCCGGCGCGAAGGGGTCGTTCGCCAAGCAACTTGTGCTCGCCGCCGACCAGTTCATCGTTTCGCGCGGCGACGGCAAAACCGTCATTGCCGGCTATCCGTGGTTCTCGGATTGGGGCCGTGACACGATGATCGCGCTTCCCGGTCTAACGCTGGCGACGAACCGGGCCGAGATCGCGCGGGACATCCTGCTCGAATTCTCGAAGCATTTTTCCGAGGGAATGATCCCGAACCGCTTTCCCGACGCGGGCGACACGGCCGAATACAACACCGTCGACGCGACTCTCTGGTATTTCGAAGCGGTCCGCGCATATCTCGAAAAGACGAATGACCTGGATTTCGTCCGCGATCATCTTTATGTCGCGATGGCGGAGTCGATCGCCTGGCACATCCGCGGCACGCGATACGGCATCGGGGTCGATACCGACGGCCTGCTTCGAGCCGGCGTCGAAGGCGTCCAACTGACCTGGATGGACGCGAAGATCGGCGACTGGGTCGTCACGCCGCGGATCGGAAAACCGGTCGAGATCCAGGCGCTCTGGTACAACGCTCTGCAGGTGATGGCCGACCTCGCCGGCCGATTCGGCGACGACGAGGACTACGCGCGTTACGTGTCGCTTTCCGAAATGGCGAAACAGAGTTTCAACGCCGTCTTTTGGAACGAGACCGAAAACTGCCTGTTTGATGTCGTCACAAACGAAAAACGCGACGCATCGATCCGGCCGAACCAGATCTTCGCCGTCAGTCTGCCGCATTCGATGCTTACGGTCGGACGCGCGCAAAAGGTCGTCGAGAAAGTCGAGAAGGAACTGCTGACACCGGTCGGCCTGCGCTCGTTGGCGCCGGGCGATCCGGCGTACTGCCCGGTTTATATCGGATCGCCGCTCGAACGCGACGCCGCGTATCACCAGGGAACGGTTTGGAGTTGGCCGATCGGCGCCTTCATCGACGCCCTACGTCGCGTCAATCCGAACGGCAATCGAACCGAAAAACGGGTCAAAGAGATTCTTGCCGGATTCGAAGATCATCTCCGTGAAGCAGGCCTCGGCCAGATCTCGGAGATCTTCGACGCCGATGCGCCGCACGCTCCGCGCGGTTGCTTCGCGCAAGCCTGGGGCGTTGCCGAAGTTCTCCGCGTGATCGCCCGCGGATACGGTTCCTCAGAAGCCTGAGAGATTCCCAACCTGTTGAATTAATCGTCCGCTCGCGTTATCCTTTCCGTCATAACCTGCTTGGACGCGGCTCGCCTGAAATATGGCGAACCAAAACGATCGGCGAAGCGTAGAACCGAAAGGTGATGGCGAAAAAGAAAAAATTTGATACCAACCCGCTCGATCCGGACTTTCCGGCAAAGGTCGCGGCGACGGAACCACAGCCGCAGGAAACACAGGTCCTGGGCGGCGGCAATTCCGCGACGCGGCAGTTTGACGAACCGATGGTGACCGAAGATCAGACGCGGAAGTTCAACGACGCCGACTTTCAGTCTTATCAGTCGCCGTTCAACGGTCAGCAAATTCCGATGAATTATCAACCGCCGCCGGCTGCGTTTTATCAAACCGAGAACCGCAGCCGAAAGGTGGCCAAGATCGGACTTCCGGAAAACATTCTGACCGCGCTTCCCTACATACCGTTTTTTATCGGACTTGTCGCGGGGATCCTCGAACTTGTATTCGTACCGAAGAGTGAGGCGAAAGTTCGGTTTCACGCGGCGCAGGGTGTTGCCGCGCACATCGCGATCATGATCATCAGCGCCATCCTCGGCGGTCTCGGCAACGTCGTCAGCCTCGCGAACGTCGGCGAGACGGTCTTCGGCGTCGTCACGACGATCATGCTGATCGTCTTTGCCGTAAAGTCATTTCAGGGCAAGCCGATCCATATCGAGTCGGTCGACGATCTGACCAACTGGCTTGAAGACAAGATCAAGCCGAGCGAGTAAATTATGTATTGTGCGGGCTGCGGAACATCAGTTAACGATAAATTGAACTATTGCAACGTTTGCGGTGCGAAACTCGTTAAAGAGGACGGTCCGGACGCGACCTCGGTCCTGAACAATTTCCTGACTGCGATCGTGGTCGTCGTCCTCGGCGGATTCGGAATTCTCGTCGGCATGCTTGCGATTCTTTTGTACAACGGCGTCCAGCCGAAGGACGCGGGATTGATCGCGCTCTTCTTCCTCGTCTCGCTGACGGTGATCAGTTTTATGCTGCTGAGGCTTTTGCCGCGGCTGCTCGACGCAAAGCTGAACGAAGAAAAGGCCGTTACTCGGCAAACTTATCAGGCTCCGCAGATCAAACCGAAGGCGACCGCGCAGCTTGAAGAACATCGGGAACCGGCGGTCAGCGTCACCGAACACACGACGCGAAACTTCGAGAAGGTTCCGAGATAATTATTTGCAGCTCGCTTCCGGGTTCATCTTCTTCAAGCACGCGTTCGCGCACGTCACGGTCACAAAATCCATTAAGTCCCGGTCCTTGAAGATCGCCTCCTGTTTCGAAGGACTTCCGGCCGCCTTGCCCTTTGGCGAGTCGAGCCAGATCCGATAGCGCGCATCGTATTCGGAGTCGGCCTCGCGACAGTAAGAGTTGCACGCATTCCGTTTCGCCTCATCCGCGTTTTTGGCCTTTCCTTCGAATGTCTTTCCCTGAAACGAGACCTTGCCAACGCAGACGTCGTCTGCCGTTCCGGCGCATCCGAGCCCGACGGCGATGACAAAACAAATCGCGATAATCGCATTTTTCATAGTTCCCTCCCAATTCCGTAATCCAAAATCCCGATTTGCGATTCCGGGACTCCAAGACTCTCAGCCTATCAGCTTTCACCCATAAGCTCGAATCTACCCCGAAACCGATTGCCGCAAATTGCGTTGAGTTGGTCTTGTTAATTGCCACTAGCTTCAGCTAGTGGACCACGTTGAGTTGGTCTTGTTAATTGCCACTAGCTTCAGCTAGTGGGCCACGTTAATAAATGATCCCGGCTTTAGCCGAACCCGCGCGATGATCCGGCTAAAGCCGGGATTATATTGGCTGCCTGGTCCACTAGCTGAAGCTAGTGGCAATTGACAAGACAGAACAATTTTGAAGACAGAAAACAAAGCTGATTCCAAGATTCGCAGCCTATCAGCTTTCACCCATAAGCTCGAATCTACTCCGAAACCGATTTGCCGCAACTTGCGTTGAGTTGGTCTTGTTAATTGCCACTAACTTCAGCTAGTTGACCACGTTGAGTTGGTCTTGTTAATTGCCACTAGCTTCAGCTAGTGGACCACGGTAATAAATGATCCCGGCTTTAGCCGGACCCGCGCGATGATCCGGCTAAAGCCGGGATTCTATTGGCTGCCTGGTCCACTAGCTGAAGCTAGTGGCAATTGACAAGACAGTACAGCAACTAAGAAGAGCAACTAAGCAGAGCAAATAAGAAGAAAGAAAAGAAAGCCGCGATCGCGGGTTTTGACACAGCCTCTGAAGCTAGTGGCAACCTTCAGACCGAAAGAGAAGCGGTTTTTCAAAGCTCCCGAATCGCAAATCCAAAATCCAAAATCGCAAATCCAAAATCGAATTCACGCCGGTTCCTCCGTCAGTTTGCTCCCGTGGCGCTCGCTGCGCACTTTGATCAAGGCCGTTACGACGAGATAGATCGCGAGCGAAATTAAGGCCAGCGAAGCGAAACCGTTGACGAGTTTGATGTCGAAACCGACCGCCGCGCGGAAATTGCCGATGACCAGTCCGCCGAGCGCCCACATCGTGATCGTCAGGACGAACAACATCGGCAGCAGCGTGAAGGCGATGCGTTTGCGGGCCTGATAAAGCCAAACCGTGATCGACAAAAGCGTCAGCGCGGCGAGCAGTTGGTTCGACGCGCCGAACAACGTCCAAAAGTCCTGGTAAGATCCCGACTTCGTGAAAAATATAAGCGCGAACGGCAGTGCGACGGTGAGAATGGTGCCGATGATCGCGCCGATCCGGCCCCTGAGTCCGAAAAGTTCCTGAACGATGTAGCGGCCGAGTCGGAGCGAGACGTCGAGCGTGTCGAAAACGAACGTCGAAAACGCCATCGCGCCGAACGTGATCGCGAAATTGATGTTCTCTTTCCCGATAACGAGCGTCAGAAAATTGCCGATGCCGTTGCCGTAGATCTTTCCGGGCGAAACTCCTTTGGCAGCGTCCGACGCGATGATCATGATCGTCACCAGCGCGATGAACGCGACGAAGCCCTCGGCGAGCATCGCTCCGTATCCGACGGGATGCGTATGGGTTTCTTTGTCGATCTGTTTTGAGGTCGTGCCGGAACAAACCAGACCGTGAAATCCGGAGCACGCGCCGCAGGCGATCGTCACGAACAGGAACGGGAACATCGTGCCCGTCATTCCGCCGACGTCCCACGATTTGAAGGCCGGCTGAACGATCTCGTAGCCGCCGAAAAAGACGCCGATGACGCCGACGGCGATCGCCGTGTACAGCACGAAGCCGCCGAGATAGCCGCGCGGCTGGAGCAGCGCCCAGACGGGAACGAGCGACGCGATGACGCAGTAGATGAGAATCATCACCGACCACGAAATATGGCTCATCACGAGCACGGTCGAAAACTTCGTTCCGAGATAGGAAAGCGCGAACGTCGCCGGAACGAAGATTATCGTCGAAAGCCAAAGCGGCGGTTTGAGGTAGCGTTCGACGAGCCCGAGAACGATCGAAAGTCCGAGATACATCACCGACGCGATCGCCACCGCGCCGCCCGGATTGAAAGCCGTTTCTCCGATCAGCGATTCGTCGCCGGACACGAACGTCCCGGCGGTGATGTCGGTAAAGGCGACGATGACATAGACGAGCGCGATCCAGATAAAAGCCATCATCGCGCGCCCGGCTCCGTTTCCGAGTTTCTCACGCGTGATCTCAGCGATCGACTGTGCGCCGTGGCGGACCGATGAAGCGAGCGACGAAAAGTCGTGAACAGCGCCGATCAGGACGACGCCGAGCGCGATCCATAGCAGGCACGGCAGCCAGCCGAACGCCTGACAGGCGATGATCGGGCCGGCGATCGGGCCGGCCGCGGCGATCGCCGAGAAATGCTGTCCAAACAGGTAGAAAGGCCGCGTCGGAACGAAATCCTCGCCGTCGTTGACCGCGTTCGCCGGTGTTTCGCGCGAATCGTCAAGCTTGAACTGTTTGGCGATCCATTTTCCGTAAGAGAAATAGCCGAAAACGAGCCAAAACAAAAAGACGATTGCGATTGCGGTCAGCATAAGTTGTTCTCCGGGTTGATTTGCCGTGTTTGTTGAAGCGAAACAAATTTACGACCTTTTCGCAAAAAGTTCAAAACCCGCACGAGTGACGCGCCCCGCAAGAGTTACGCGCCCCGCAAGAGTTACGCGTTTACGCGTGACTGACTTCGCGGCCCGTCTCGTTTAGAATAAGCACGGGACGCATAAACGCGGAGCGTAACGCGTAAACGCGTCACTCTTGCGGGTTAACGCGTAAACGCGTCACTCTTGCGGGTTAACGCATAAACGCGTCACTCTTACTGAATTATGATCAAATCACTTCAAGAAACTTACGCGCCGAACGGCATATGTTTTGGCTGCGGTGTGGCGAATGAAAAAGGGCTTCGAATCCGCAGTTTTCCCGAAGGCGACGAGGTCGTTTGCGAATGGCACGCGGAACCGCACCATCAGGCGTTTCCGGGAATGCTCAACGGCGGTATCCTCGGAGCCTTGCTCGACTGTCATTCAAACTGGACCGCGGCCTGGTTCCTGATGAACAAGAACGGCAAGACCGAACCGGACTGCACGGTGACGGCCGACTTTCATGTCAAACTCCGCCGTCCGACGCCTTTCGCGGCGACGCTTTATCTGAAGGCCCGCGTCGTTGAATCGACCGACGACCGCGCCGTCGTCGAGGCCGAGGTCATTGCTGACGACAAAGTCTGCGCCACCTGCCGCGGGACGTTCGTCACGGTCCGGGAAGGCCACCCGGCGTACAACCGCTGGTAGTTAGGAGTTCCGCCTTCAGGCGGCCGGCGGCGCTCACTAGCTGTAAAGGCTGAGTGAAAACGCATAAGCCGATGCTTTGGTTGCTAATAGCTTCAGAGATGTCAAAACTCGTGTCGAGGTTTTGCTTTCTGTCTTCTTAATTGCCACTAGTTAATTGCCACTAGTTAATTGCCACTCGCTTCAGCTAGTGGGCCACGTTGCTAATGATCCCGGCTTTAGCCGAACCCGCGCCAAAATCCGGCTGGCTGAAGCTAGTGGCAACATTAGAAGAAGGCCGATCCTACAGAATCTTCCCAAGCTGCGTCTCGAAATCCGCCAGCAACCCGAGCCTCTCGAGCCATTGGGTTTGTTCTTCCAACAGCTTTGGAAGGTAAACCACATCGCTCAATGCATAATCGACAAGCTCGTCCGTCCAGACTCCATCCCATTTTCGGTTGAATTTCGAGCGCGGCGACTTGTCGAGATCGACCGCGAAATAGCGGTAGAGCGTTTCGGCCAGACTGACCGATTGATTCGCGCCTTTTGTCAGAACCTTCTCGGCGATCATCGTGCAAAAAACATTATGGGTTTCGACGCCGGCTTCCCGCAAGAATTCGAGGTCGAAACGCGCGTTGTGAAATACTTTGACGACGTTCGGATCCGCTAGAAGCGATTCCAAACGCCCGAGCCGGACCCCTTCGCTGAGCGGGACGAGACACGAAAAATCACCGTCGGAGAACTGTACGCTGAAGATCCGACCGGTCCGCGCCGAGAGGCCGGATGTCTCGGTGTCGCACCCGAGCACGCCGGCGCGAGCGAAACGCTCAAACGCTTCGTCGATTTCGTCCGGTGTTCTGGCGATGAGAATCTCCACAGTCGAAATGATAACTCATCCCTCCGCGACTTTGGAGCCCGACGTCCAAATCGCTTACCCGCTATATCGTCGTGCCGCACGACCCACATCGAATTACCGTTAGGATTTTCGCCCCTTTTCCGTTATCTTCTTACACGAATTCGGACAATCAAAAATCACAAATCCGAATTTCGAAATCGCTATGCTATTGACTGAAATTGAAGCCCGCGTCGTCGGCTCTTTGATCGAAAAACAACTGACCACGCCCGAGTATTATCCGCTGACGCTCAACGCGCTGGTCGCCGCCTGCAATCAAAAATCAAATCGCGAGCCGGTCGTCGCCTACGATGAAACGACGGTCCAGACCGCACTCGACAACCTCCGCGACAAGAATATCGTTTACGTCTATTACGGCAGCACGTCCCGCGTCCCGAAGTACAAGCATATTATGCCGGACGTTTACGAGCTCGAACCGTCGGAAACGGCCGTAATTTGCGTGCTCCTGCTCCGCGGACCGCAGACCATCGGCGAGGTCCGCGGCCGAACCGGAAGACTTTACGATTTTCGCGATCTGAACGACGTCAACGAGACGCTCGAATCGCTTTCAAAACGCGACGAACCGCTGGTCGTCAAACTGCCGCGCGCGCCGGGCCAGAGCGAATCGCGCTTTGCGCATCTTCTCTGCGGCGAGGTCGAATCATATACGCCGCCGGAACGAACCGTGCGCGGTTCGGCGAACGACGAGCGCGTCGAAAAGCTGGAACAGGAAGTAGAGACCTTGAAGAATGAGTTGGGCGGATTCCGTGCGGAGTTTGAAGAGTTTAAGAAGCAGTTCGAATAGCCGGATCGTCCTGAGACTGGCCGGAAAGGCGGCCGGTCCCAAGACGAACCATCCTAATTCACCAACGACGGAACAAGTTGAAGCCGACGACCAGATTCTTCGGACTCAAGACCAGATTGCTTGAGTTCGAACGGCTGGTCGTCGTCGTTTGCGTGTTTGAAAACGTCAGCGCGAACGAGTGCTTCCCGATGTTCCATTGATAGCCGAAGCCGATCGCCGGTTTCGAGATGTTCTGGAATCCGGTGACGTTAAAATCGGCGTCGAAGATCGGCTCGACGCGTCCGAGTTTGAAGCCGATGCGCGGCGTAAATTCAAACAGCGCGACGTGCTTCGGCGTGATCATTACCGCCGCACCGAAACCGAACGAAGCGGTGTATGACGGCAGATGGAAAGTATTTGCCGCGTCGGCGGGCGGATAGTAGTCTTCGGCTCGCGGATTGAAACGATGCTGTCCATTCGAATTCAGGCTTAAGGCAGGCGAAAAGAAAAGATAAACCCGTTTTCCGACGCGGCGCGACACCATCGTTTGGAGATTGTATGTATACTCCTCGCTGAAATTGTTGTTGCCCTCGACGCTCGCGAAGGTCGAGAGCGCGATCGGCGATTTCTTGTTTTGATCGAGCCAGTGATAACCGATTCCGATCTCGATCGTCTTGCAAAGTCCGCGTTGGCAAAGCGGTGAACGATACGCGCTGACATAGAGCTTATCGGTTATTCCATAAGAAACCCCGAACGACGACACCGACATGCTGTCGAACCCGAGCAGATTTCGTCCGCTTTCCCGGAGTGGATTCAGCGGTTGCGAAAAGCGGTGGTTGAACGACATGTTCCAGCTGCCTTTCGGCACGCTACGCGGGGTCGCGAGATTTATCAGCCGATAATCGTAAGGCTCCATTCCGGGCTCGAAATCGTATACGCTTTCTTCCGGTTCATCGGTTTGGGGGGCGGTCTCGGCCGCGGGTTTTGTCTCCGCGGCCGGTTCGGTTGTTTTCACGACGAGCTTTTCGACGGTTCGCTTGGTCGAGTCGACGACATACTTCTCGCCGTTCACCTCGATTATCACGACTCCATCGGTCTTGTCGTCGAACGTCACTTTCGGATCGGTTGTCTGAGCGGACGCGCCCGCGGCGACCGCGAGGATCGTCGTGACGGCGATCAGAAAGCACTTTAGGGGTGATGTTTTCATTTTGAGCTCCATTGCTATTGGTTGTAGAAAAACGGAACCGCGGTGTCGGTTCCGAGACCGAAGCTTTGCACGCTCAGAGAGAGGCTGGCGCTGTTTCGGATGTACCAGGTGCCGCCGCGATAGACCGCAACGTCGTCCTTGCCGTCGCCGTCGTAGTCGCCCGGGACGGGAACGTCGGTCGAAATTCCCCAGTAAACCGAACCGTAGTAGTTGTTGTTGACATCGGTCGACGTGAACCAAACTCCGAGCGACGGCCTGTAAACTGCCATATTCGTCGAGTTGTCGCCGTCGTAGTCGGCGGGAACGGGTATGTCGCCCGGTATGCCGAACTGGATCGAGATCGTCGTCGAGTTCGAACTTCTGACGATCCACCATTCGCTCACGGCCGGCCGATAGATCGCGAGATCGGTCTTGCCGTCGCCGTCGAAATCTCCGGAAAGCGGCTTGTCACCCACAGCGCCCCACGACTGGCTGGTCGTCGAACCGTCGGAACTCTTCTTCAGCCACCAGGTGCCGCCGCGGAAAACGCAGAGATCGGCCTTGCCGTCACCGTCGAAGTCGCCGGCAACCGGCGTGTCGCCCGCCGCGCCGAACTGTTCGGACGTGACCGAACCGGTCGAAGTCCTGTAGATCCACCAGCTGCCGTTGCGGAAGACCGACGGATCGGTCTTGCCGTCACCGTCGTAGTCGGCCGGCACAAAACGGTCGGTGCCGAGTCCGAAATGCTGCGCCGTGACGCCGGCTGTCGTCCGCGCGTACCAGACGGCATTACCGTTCTCGTTGCGCAGGACTGCCGGATCGGTCTTGCCGTCACCGTCGAAGTCGGAGACGACGTGGTTTGCCGCGACCGGCGCGGCGAAGGGGATGATGGCCGTCTTCACGTACGTCTGGTCGCCGCTCTCGCTGCCGTTGTTGTTGGCCTGGATCCCAGCGGCGTAGAAGGTCACGTTGCCGACGTTTGACGCCGGCGCGGTCCAGTTGAACGTCCAGACAGCGCTGCCGGTTTGGTTTTGAAACGTCCCGGCGGATGTGTGCTGAATATAAGTCTTGCCGCCGCCGGTCTTGAGCTGCGTGTTGCCGGTGGTGTTCGCGAACGTCCCGGCCATCCCGCCGGTTCCAAGCGACGTCAATTCAAATCCCCAGCGTTTGCGCGTCGTGTCGGCGGTCGTGTGGCGAACCTGGATCGAATAGGTTTGTCCGGGGGTGTAGCTCGCCGGCGCGGTGATCGTAAACTGGCCGGCGCCGGCAGTCGCATTGTGACAGTCCGTGCAGGTCAACTCTCCGGGCGCGCCCGTTCTTGATGCCGGCGGTCCCGCGATCGAGGCGCTGGTCGTTCCGACCAAGGACTCGCCCGACAGAAGCGCGGCCCCTGCGAATACTGCGAATGCCAATAATATCAATGATTTAAGTCCGATGATTCTGTTTGTCATACTTCACTCCCAAATAAATTCCAAGTTCCAATTCGCGTCAGAAATTATTTTCTGAACCCGCGAACAAAAGCCATCAACTGTTTGATCTCGTCGGCGGACATATTTCCTGAAAAGCCGGGCATAAGTTCTTTCCCGTTGGCGATGAGCCGTCCGCCGGCGGCGTCGCTGATGCGGCTCTTTGTCAGGTCACCGGCATTGGTCTGCCGGCCTTTCGCGGTTTGCCCGCGACCGTCGGCGCCGTGACAGCGGTTGCAGTACTTCTGATAGTTCGAACCTGCATCGGCACGTGCCGATGCGACGAAGCCCGACGGCGTCAGAAACGTGTCCGGGGCGGCCAGAGTCAGCAACGCGGCGAACGCCAAGGCGCCGGTGACAAGTCCGAGTTTGATCTTTGCGGTGTTTTTTCTTTTCATTCCAACGTTCTCCTATGATTGTTTTTAGTTGAGGGCTTTGAGCCAATTGATGATTTCCTGCTTCTGTTCGTCGGTCAGTTTGTGCTCGTACGAGGGCATCTTCGAACTCAGTCCGAATGAGCCCGGATCGTTGATGATCCCGAGCAGATCGTCGTCCGACCGGCGCTCTTCGTCGCGCGTCGTCAGGCCATGCAGTTCCGGGAATGGCCGCTTGCCTTCGCCCCCGGCACCGTGGCACTTGGCGCAATTTGAAACGTAAGCCTCCGGGACGGAAGCCGGCGAAGTTGCGTTTGAATCCGAAACAACCGCGGCCTGAGTTTCGGGTTGACGGTCAGCCTTTCCGGTCTTTATGAGTTTCGGTTTGAAAACCGAGGCGCGAAACTCGGTCTCGTCCTTTTCCTGCCGCGCAAGTTGTCCGGCGATCTTCGGATCGTTCGCGTCCTGCAGGTATGCGGCCGCCGTCAACGAGGCAACGGTCAAGAGCCCGGCGACGAAAATGGCCGCGACCGCCAAGCGCGTGGTGACACGGTTCCCGAGAATCTGGGGGATAACTATCAGGCTTCCGAAGAACAGGCCCGGCAATCCGAACGCCAGCAGGGCCGCGAGCGGGCCGTCGGTATACTTCTGCATCTCGAACAGCCACAAGAACTGCGGCCCCGGACGCGGCAAGAAACTCGCTGAATCGGTCGCCGGAACCGCGAGCGGCGCGTAGGTCACCGCTGAAAAGAAGCCGAGCACCGCAAAGATAACGCCGATGACGACCGCGTTCCGGATCAACTGTTCACGCCGCCATTCGCGGGAATGCCGCGTGTTGTCCGCGCCCTTCGCATTGCCGACAAAGAAAAGACGCGCCGCAGCGGCAATCAGGAAGAGAGCCGGAAACACGAAGACGTGGAGCGCGAAGAACCGCGAAAGGGTCATCGTCGAGATGGCGTCGCCGTTCCGGAGCCACGACGCAAAAGCCGGTCCGACGACCGGCGCGTTGCCGGCGAGGCTGACGGCGACATTGACCCCGTTCAGCGAGCGAGCGTCCCACGGCAAAGCGTAGCCGGTTGCTCCCGCAGCCAGCGCCAGCCCGAGAAAGATCACGCCAAAACTCCACGCGATCCGGTTCGTCCGGAACGAATCGCGAATGATGAACTGGGCCAGATGCGCGACGAAGGCGATCGGAAGCGCGACCGACGTATGGTAATGAAGCGATCGGATCCACGACCCGCCGCTCACGACCTGTTCGACGTACGCGACCGTCGTGTAAGCGCTGTCCGCCGCCGGAACGTAGTGAAAAGCGAGCAGAATGCCGGTGACGATCTGAAGCGCCATCAGGAACGCGACGACTCCGGCGGTCGTCCGCAACCAGGCGCGAAGGCTTGTTTCCGGCGCTTCCGCCAGCCGGTGCGTGATCGCGTGGAATTCGGTATTGTCGGCGATCCAGTCGCCCCACGAAGTTCGGTTTGTTTCGAGTTCAGCGGCCATCTTTTGATCCTCAGATTTTTACCTGCAGTTCGCCTTCGGCGACGCGCGTTTCGAGTTCGACGAGATTTTGCGTCGCGGGTCCGCTCAGCTTTTCTCCGGAATCGCTGAAATAGCTGTCGTGGCACGGACAGAGGAAGTTTTTCGAGTCCTTGTCCCAGATCACCGGACATCCTTCGTGCGGGCAAACGGACGACAAGACCTTGTGTTCGTGTTTTGGAAGAACGAAAACGGTCGCGTCCTCAACGGTCTTGGTCCAGCCGGCGCTGCGTTCGACCGAGAGCGTGCATTCGACCGGATCTTCGCCGACGATCCCGGAGAGCGCGCCGATCGACTTCCAGCTTCCGGCGGCGACCGGCTCGGCCGATTCGGCGGCGGCGGCAACGGGAGTCAGAAACTTTTTGGTCGCCGACCCGAACGACGCGGCGATCGCGCCGAAAACGGCAAGCGGAATCAGCGAGAGAAGTTTGCGGCGGTCCTTCTCGATAACTTCGACAGTTTTTTCGCGTGGTCTTTCTACACCTGACAGCATTTGTTTCTCCTTGGGTTTGCGGTTGATGCGGGGGGGAGTAACTTTGGGGAAGTCGTAGATGTAGAGTCAGCAGAAGTGTTCAAAAAATACAAGCAATGATAAAAAAAGTTAATAATAGCTGGGATTGCTTAAACCGTAAGGCCCGATAGAATATCCCGCGAAACACGCGAAAACGCACCGGAAAATAAATTCTTTTGGCGCTTCTCGCGGCCAAACAGCTCACTCTCAGGAAACACAACCTAAAGATAAAATCTCTCAGACATCTCTGTGTTCTCTGTGTCTATGTGGTGAATAAACCCTCAAGAAACACAATTTCAATTCCCTAACGAAATGCGTCATTCGACTTTGTGTCTTGGCTGGAAAACCGGCGCTTGCGTTTCGAGATGTGTTCCCGCAAGGACGCAAAGTTCGGCTTTAACCGAGATCACGCGATAGGTGGAGTTGGGCCGCGAATCGGCGAAATGCACGTGTCGGAAAATAATATCTTTTAGCGTTTTTCGCGTATTTCGCGGTCAAACACCTTTCATTTGCGCAAATTTCGGCTTTCAAGTATCTGGTGGCCATTTCGAGAAGCCTCCGATCGCCCAATTGCGGAACGTGGGTTAAAAACAAATGGGCCACGCAGTGAACGATTTACTCCCCCGAAAAAATCGTTCGCAGCGTGGCCCAAAACCCATACAGGGCAAGGCGTGTTTATGTGTTCGACAAAGTCATACTCTGGATCTCTATCGTTACTCCGTCGATTTCGAATCGCAAACCGTAAACTCCGCAGTCCACCGGTGGCAGCGCGAACTCGCAGTCTGCGCCAAACGCCACCCGATGCCGGACTGCGTCCGTATAGATCTCTGCGAAACCCGCTAAGCAGTCCGGGAAAACCTGGCCCTCGACCCGGCATTTCTCGCTGAGGAAGTTCAGCCTGAGGTCGATCTCAAAATCTCCGGCCCGGTAAAGCATCTGCCGACTGTCGGGCATCAAAAACCGTTCGTTGAGGGCCGTCTGCCAGTCGTCAAAGATAAGGCTCGCAAGAAATCTTCGAGCGGGCTCCTTTTTCTCATCTCGCTTCTCTGGCCGATAGATGTTCAGCAGTCTCGCGGTATCGGCTTGGGGAACCTCTTCGAGCGGACCAGTTTCCGCGAACTCCATAAACTTGCGAAGTTTTCCCGCCTCGATGCCGCAGGTCTCGCAAATACGCAAATGGTCGGCAATCTCGCGACCGGCAAGGTCCGGCAGTTTCCCGTCCAGATAATCAAGGAGTGTTTCAAAATCAGCGTGTTTCATAACATTCTCCGAATCAAAATCGGCGTTCATTGATTAAGTCATTTTGACCGAACAAAAAATACATCGCCGGGTCATTCGGGGATAAATTTCAGCAATTTTTGCAAGCAGCGCGCTCTCGTCGGTCCGATTCCGCCGAGCGGAATCTGCAGCCGTTCGGCGATCTCGGCGTAGGAAATCTCGTCCGAATCAAGATAAAGCAATGTCAACAGACGCCGGCACCGGTCGTCGATCCCGGCAAGCGCGGTTTCGATACGGTTCTCGGTTTCGAGAGTGATCAAACGCGCGTCAGCCAGAGGCGCGGTGTCGCGAACCTCAAATGCGGCAGATTCCGTCTCCTCGTCGTCGATCGAGATCGGTCGGCCGCGCGTCTCCTTCTGAATCAGATGAATGGTCTTGTGGCGCGCCGTCGTCATCAGCCACGCCCGCAGAAACTCCGGTTTTTCAATCGTGTCGAGCTTCCGGAAGAGAGTGATAAACACTTCTTGGATGACATCCGATGACAGGTCTTTTCCGAGTCCGGCCCGGCGCGGGATCGAATAGAGCAGCTTTTGATACTTGAAAACGATATCTTCCCACGCGGATTCGTCGCCGTTGCGGCAGGCGTTGATCAATTCCTCATCGGTTCGGGGCATTTATGGTTGTGATTTTCCTGTGAAAGTTGCCGGCGTATGGTCGCTTACGGACTGACGCTTACGGCACGATATGCATCGACGCGCCGGAATATATTGTTGTTTTCGCTGATGGTCGCCGAGGTCCTCCTGATCTGTTCGAAGACCGCGTTCGGCTTCATCGACGGATAGCGCGCCCTGACAAGCGCGGCGATTCCGGAAACGATCGGCGCCGACATCGACGTGCCGCGCCAGGTCGCATATCGACCGCCGGGAATCGAGCTGACGATCCGGTCGCCCGGCGCGAAGATCTCGACCCACTCGCCGCGCGTCGAAAACGTCGCGAGGGTATCCAACGGCGTGCTTGCGCCGACGGCGATAAGCCCCGGCACGTCGTGTTCGGCGGCCGGAAAGATCCGGGTCGATGAGTTGCCGGTGTTTCCGGCCGCGGCAACGATCACGAGTCCCGGATGACGAATGTTCGGAAAGTCGTTGTCGTCGGGTTTTGTCCCATCATTTGTCGCCGCCATCACGAGCTTTTTGATGAGCGTCGTCGTCTGCGTCGTGCCCAAACTCAGATTAATGATATCGACTCCCGACGTGCCGGCGGGGCTGCCATCGGGATTGGCGGCGAAATAGAGTCCCTGAGCCAGGCGCCACATCGTCCCGACGCCATTCTCGTCAAGAACCCTGATCGGCATTATCTGCGCATCGGGCGCGACCATCGCAATGATTCCCGCAACGTGCGTGCCGTGTCCGTACGCACCCTGACGCAGCGTTCCGACCTCGGACGGATCGTTGTCGTTATCAACAAAATCGTACCCGGGCAAAAGCCTTCCGGCGAAAAGCGGGTGCGACAGATCGATTCCGGTATCGAGTACGGCGATCTTGCGTCCGGCACCCCGGGTCACTGCCTGCGCGGCCGGCAGGTTGATCTTGTTCTTCATCCATTGCCGCGAATAACCCTTGACGCTGCCGCCGATGCTCCAAGAGATCCCGATACTCCAGGAAATGCCCTGATCCCATTCCGAATTCGGCGATGAAAAAATATAGTTCGGTTCGGCGAACGCGACGCGCAGGTCGGCCCGAAGCCGGGCAACAACCTCAGGGACGGTCTGCCCATCGGCGATTCTCAAGCGGAAGATCGGGCTGGCGGCGAATTGAGATAGCGGCGCGGATTCGAGGCTGTACAGCGACGCAATGTCGGGCAGGTCGGCGGCGCGGTTCAGCTTGACGACGACTTCGCGGGGTACGAAGGTTCCGGCTTGTGTTTGCGCACGCGCCGCGGTCGATGCCGCGAAGAGAACCGAGAAGAACAAAACGCCTGCAAAGACGGTTCCGAGAAGCCGGTTTTTCAGATTCATATAGACCCCATTTGTCGTCGTTCGGCGGGACAAGACAGCATTCCCTGTAGCCTAAGTCCGTCGAACATCCGAAAAAATACAAAAACGGAAAAAAATATCACTTACCAATGGCCGACCGCCGCGAACGGCGACCAAAAATACGGATGGGGGTGTTTCTTCATCAGGCGAGTCTGGGCGATCTGCAGCGCTTCGGACGCCGACTTTCCTTCGCAAATTCCATCATAAAACATTTTCATCAGTTCCGTGGTGGAAAAATCGTTGACCGTCCAAAGGCTTATGACCAGTGTCCGCGCGCCGGCGGACAGAAATCCGCTCGTCAACCCGATCAGTTCTTCTCCGGAAACGATCTTGTTCAGCCCCGTTTCGCAGGCGCTCAAAGTTACGAGTTTTCCCGAAAGATCGAGTCCGCCGGCATCCCTTACCGTGAGATTTCCGCCGCTCAGGACGAGAGCCGAAAATGCCGGATTGTCGGGGCGAAAAACGCCGTGACAGGCAAGATGCAGAATATCGAATCGGTGAAGATGAGTTTTGAGATTTTCGACACTCGCCTTTGAATTGATCAGTTCTAGCGAATCCGGAAAGACGCGTGCGAGATCCTCGATCTCGGTCATGACGTGAGGCGTCGTTCGGTCGGCAATGCCGAGCAGCAGCGCCGACCGCGGAACGGAAGGATTCGTTCGAAGCGCGCGGAGCAGGATCTGCGAACTCGGCGACGTCACGATCTCCCTTTTTTCAATAAGATAACGTTCGCCGTCAAAGAGCGCCTGAAACGGCAGATAATGAAGAACCCCGACCGGTACGATGACCAGTCTCTTTCCTGAAAGTTCCGGTTCAAGCGGCCCGAAAAGCGCTCCGTAGATCTTTTTGGAACGGCGGAGCAGCCGATTGAGGGAAATTTCCCGGTTTTCCGCCGTCATCTGGTCTGCAATTCTCGCCGTCTTCAGCTGACGCAGAAAACTTCTGACATCCTCGTTGAGCGTCGTCTCGTCGATCAGTTCGCGAAAAACCCTGACGCGGTCTTGGTTTATAACGAACGCCGCGACCCGTCCGTCAACGACCGCGAATTCGACCACCGTGGCATCCGGGATCATCGTCTGCAGTTCGCCGACGTCGAACGCCGCGCCGCCCCCGAACACGGCGGTTCGCCCCGTCTCAAGCCGCCGATGCCGTTCCGCGATCTGCTTCTCAAGCTCGGCTGCGCGCAACCGCAGGGCCGAGGCTTCCTGCCGACCCGCTGCGCCGCCTCCCGTTTGCCGGTTGAGTCGGCTGTAGTACCAGTTCAATTCGGCCCGCAGTTTGTCGAGTCGCTCGTCCGCGGCGACGCTCTTCGCGCCGTTATCGATCGATTCGAGAAGCGTCCGCGCCCGCGAGCGCTCGCACCAGACAAGCGCACCGCGGACGTCGTCAGCCGCGAGCCGAAGTTTGACAAGTTCGTTGTATGGCGCCAGTTTGTCGGACAAAAACGATGTTCGGAACTCTTCCGAGGCGACCGCCGCCCGCGAGTTTTCGATCAAATCCACGGCGCGCCCCAACATCTCTTCATCGCCCAGCATCTTGCCGAGCGAGACCAGCGAGAGATACTCGACCTGATGAGATTGTCCGGCCGCATCGGCAAGAGTTTGCCGGAAAATTCTTTCGGACGATGTCGTCTCGCCAGTCGCCAGTTCGATCTCGCCCGCCAGCCAACGGGCCTGCAGTTCCAGCCTGACGTTCCCGCCGATTCTCAAGGCCGCCGCCGCCTCTTCAGCGAGTTGCGCCGACTCGGCAAAAGCGTGATTCGCGAAAAGTCCGCGCGCCCGGATCAATTTGATCGCCGCGGCCGCGATCGGGTTTCCCTCCGATTCAAAGAGGCGTTCGGATTCGGCGAGAAGCGGTCCGGCGGACTGCGGATCGTCGTTCGCAAGACTTGCTGTCGCGTGATTGCGGAGACTTCGTGCAAGTTCCGCCTGCATTCCGAGTTCGGCGAACCTGGCGTCGGTCCGCTCATAGAACCCGAGCGCCTCCGGAATCAGGTTCAATTCAAGATAAATGTCGGCCGTTTCGAGTTCGGTCGAAGCGACTTGCGGAGCCATTTCGAGGTCTTCATATTTTTGCCGCGCCGATTCGAGGAACTTCAGCGCCGGATCGTATTTTCCCTGAAAAAGGAAAAGGTTGCTCATACTCGCTTCGATGTCGGCCTCGACCGCCGTCAGACCGTTTGCGCGAGCCCGCTTCAAACCGCGACGATAATACCTCTCGGCGTCGAGAAACTGATTTTGCGCCGCTTTCGAGAATGCCAGATTGTTCTCGAGCATCGCCGCCTGTCCCTCGTCGCCGAGTTCGAGAAAGCGCCGGAACGCTGACTCGAGGTACGGCTCCGATTCCGCATAAAGCTCGCGCCGAAGAAACAGATTTCCGATGTTGTGTTCGATCTTGCCGGCCGACATCGCGTCGTTCCCGGCGAGGAATACCTCGCGCGCCCGCAGGCCGCATTCGACCGCTTCATCGTAACGGCCGAGAAGCGCCAGCGCATAGAGTTTGCTGATCTGCGTATTCGCCGCGCCGAGCGTATTGCCGATTTCCGAAAAAATTGATTCTGAACGATCGATCGATTCGAGCGCCTCTTCCAATCTTCCGTCGACCAGATTCCCGATCGTCAGCGCCCAGAAATAATTGGCATCGATCTCGCGGCAGTTCGAATTGAGCTGAAGCTCACGGAGTGTTTCGACGACGGCCGAAACCCGCCGCGGTTCGCTCGTCCAGGCGTCGTAGCAGATCCGGCGCAGGACATCGGCGAGTTCGACATCGCAGAGGTCCGGAAATTTCCGGAAGAGAGTCCGGCGTTCGGCGGAATCGGCGCTGATGAGTTTTTGTGAAAGTTCCTGGCGGTTCATTTCAGTCGAGAACAATTATCCGCGCATCGTCCAGAATCGACAATCGAAAAACCGCTAAATCGGAATGGCCGGGCGCGGCCGGCACAGCTTGCGGGGAAACGGCGATTCCGATACGATTCGGGTGCGATCCGGCCGCAGCAATATGGAAACAACGGAAGAACGAGATCTTGACCAACTTTACAACGCCGCCGAGTACGCCGTTGACGACGGGGCGTTGCGTTTCGTCATCCGCATCGGCGAACTGAGCGATGAGCTCGACGCACTTCTTCAGGAAGCTCAATGCGATTCTTGGGCATTCATTTCGGCGCATAATCCGCGTTCGACTGAACTCACGAAGTCTGAGAACGATGCGCGGCACGGCCGGTTTCTCTTGTTTTTGGATGAAAAGGGATACCGGTATTTTGCCGGATACGGGCAATCGCCGGACGGTTCGTGGACGCCCGAAACGAGTCTGCTGATCATCGGCATTGATCGGGACGAGGCGGTCCGAATCGGCAGAAAGTTTGAACAGCACGCCGTCCTTGCCGGACGCGGAGGTTTTCCGCCCGAGCTTGTCTGGTGCGATTAAGACCCGCTGCCGTTGGGTTCACACGGAAAACCGGCCGGCGGTCTTTTCAGACCACCGGCCGAATTCCCCGGGGTAACGAGTTTATTGCCCGAATTCCCGCTAATGCGGGATTCTCGACGAAATTTCATCAACCTTGTTCAAAACGAGTTGCTCAGCGTCTTCCGGCATTGCCGCCAACGCGGCCGCCCCGGCACTTATTTTCTCCATGACCGAAACGTAAGTGTCGCCGGCCTTCGCCTTGGCGTCCGAATAAGCCGTCTGTGCCGATTCGCTCAGACCAACCGCAATCTCTCCGGTTTTGTCGAGCCCGGTCCGTGCCGTATTGGCGATGTCTGCACGAAACTCTTCGCCGGCTTTCGGCGCGAAAAGCAGAGCGAGTATCGCTCCGATCCCGCCGCCGATAAGCAGGTAAGACAGGTTTCGTCCGAAATCTGATCTTTCTTCTTTCATAGTGTTCTCCTTCCAATCTAATTGTACGAGCGCCGGCGGGAAGCGTCTGTATGGCACCGCACGCAAAGCGGGGAAATACGCGAAAATCACATCGGTTCAAGATCCGGAATCGGTGCAATCACGACTGATCCGAAAGTCGATCAACGTTTACAGCTGCCGGCCGATCCATGTCACCTTTGCCATTTCTTTTTCTTCTGAGTTTATTCACCACATAGACACAGAGAACACATAGATGTTTACGACAGTGGCGGTCCATTCGGCAGATTGGCGAACAGCGTGCTGGAGAAACGCGGGCTGAGTTAAACCCGAATTACCCAATAGAAAGCTGTTTGCCCGCGAAATACGCGAAACACGCTAAAAGAAATTACTTCCGACACGTTTTCGCGTGTTTCGCGTGTTTCGCGGGAAGGAAATTCTCAAATGCATAATCTGAGTTAAACCCGAATTGCGCAATAGGGAAATTTTGCCCGCGAATTTCCGCGAATCCGCGCGAATGGAAATCTGGTCCAAAGCGCTACGATATAAGTGGGTTTTTGAAATTGGGCCAAGGGCCAAAGTGTTGAAAAGCGATTTGCTCGTGCTTGTTCGAATAGAATCATATTCGCGTGGATTCGCGGAAATTCGCGGGCAAAATTTCCATTGCGGAATCCGGGTTAAATCGGTTGCATCAGGCAGAGAGAAAGCGGTTTGCCCGCGAAACACGCGAGATACGCTAAAGAGATTGTTTTTTCCGGCACGTTTTCGCGTGTTTCGCGGGAAAGAACTTTTCCGTCGATGACTGACTGGATTCTTTCGCGCGTCCGAGTTTCCCGCTATTCCGAAACTCCGTCAACGCTTCCCAGAACGATCCCGACCGCGTGTTCGAGGCCGTCGTCGGCAAGCGGAATTTCGTTTGACGGCAGCGGTCTCCCGTCGAAGGATATCTCGCTGACGCCGCGGCAGACGCCGGTCGGATTTTTGACGCTGATCCTGAAGAGCGTTTTGCCGCGCCGGTAGTCGATCTCAAACTCGCGCCAGTTGCGCGGGATGCACGGATCGATCGTCAGCGTTTCGCCGTTTACCCGAAATCCGAGCATGGATTCGAGCGCCGCTCGGTACATCCAACCGGCGGAACCCGTGTACCACGTCCAGCCGCCGCGTCCGAGGTGCGATTTCTCGCCGTAAACGTCGCCCGCCGCAACGTAGGGCTCGACTTTGTACTTGTGCAGTCCGGCGCGTGTCGAGGCGTGATTTATCGGATTCAGCAAGGTGAAGAGTTCGCCGGTCTTGTCGCCGTCGCCGAGCTTGGCGAACGCCATCAGCGTCCAGATCGCGGCGTGCGTGTATTGACCTCCGTTTTCGCGGACGCCGGGAATGTAACCTTTGATGTATCCCGGTTCGAGCGCGCTTTTGTCGAACGGCGGCGTGAACAAAAGTACGATCCCGTCGCCGCGGCGGATCAGGTACTCATCGACCGAAGCCATCGCCCGCGCCGCCAGCTGCGGGTTCGCCGCGTCCGAAAGGACGCTCCACGACTGGGCGATGGAGTCTATCTTGCACTCCTCGTTCTCGGCCGACCCGAGCGGCGTTCCATCGTCAAAATATGCGCGCCGAAACCAACTGCCGTCCCACGCGTTCTGCTCGATCGAGATCTTCAGTTCTTCGAGATGTTCGCGATACCTCTGTTCGCGTTTCTTCTGCCCGCGCCCCTTGAAAAACGGCGCGAAGTCGGCGAGCGTGTTGATCAGGAACCAGCCGAGCCAGACACTCTCGCCCTTGCCGAGGTTTCCGACGCTGCTCATTCCGTCGTTCCAGTCGCCGGAGCCCATCAGCGGCAGACCGTGCACGCCGACCGCCAGACTGCGGTCGATCGCCCGCGCGCAATGTTCAAAAATGTCCGCCGATTCATTCGAGATCGTCGGCTGCGTGTAAGAATCATCGACCCCTTCAGCCAGTTCCGGGGCGGTGATGAACGGCACGATCTCGTCGAGGACCGAATGGTCGCCGGTCGTTTTGACGTAAAAAGCGGTGACGAACGGGAGCCACAGAAGATCGTCGGAGAACCGTGTCCGGACGCCGCGGCCCGTCGGCGGGTGCCACCAGTGCTGGACATCGCCCTCGACGAACTGGTGCGCGGCGGCGAGCAGGATCTGCTCGCGCGCGATCCGCGGCTTGGTGTAAACAAGCGACATCACGTCCTGCAGCTGATCGCGGAAGCCGAACGCGCCTCCGGACTGGTAGAACGCGCTTCTGGCCCAGATCCGGCAGGTCAGGGTCTGGTAGAGCAGCCAACGGTTGACGAGCGTGTCGAGCGCCTCGTCGGGCGTTTTGACCCGGATCGCGCCGAGAGTTTCCTCCCAGTACGCGAGCACGTCGTTGAATGAGTCTTGAACTTGCGCCGGTTGTTGGAATCGGGATATCAAAGACTCGGCCTCGGCCCTCGTTTCCGCATCGCCGATCAGAAAGACGATCTCGCGGGACTCGTACGGGGCGAGTTCGATCAGCGTTTGAAGCGCGGCACACGGATCGAGTCCGGCACCGCTCCGGCCCGATAATTCTTCGCGCCGGAGAGCCGCCGGATATTTTGCGCTTCCGTTTCTGCCGAGGAACTCCTTGCGGTCGCAGGTCAGTGAGGATAACACGGCGTCCGAGGCGACGAACACGACGCGTCCGGCAAATTCGTTGTTGAAAGGATTCCGCGCGAAGACCGAGCTGTTGGCCGCGTCGCTTTCGGTGATGACAAACGGCACGGACTTGCCGCGGCTGAAGCCGAGAACAAACTCGCAATAGTTCGTGACGGACAGTTTCCGGCGGCTGCCGGTCAGGTTCTCCAAACGGAGCCGCGAGATCTTAACCGACGCATCGAGCGGCGCGAAAAGTTCCAGCCGCTGACCGATTCCGTGGCTTGAATGTTCAAATACGGAGTAGCCCTGCCCGTGTCTGATCGTGTAGGTTTCGGTCCCGCGCATCGGCAGCGGCGTCGGCGTCCAGCAAACTCCGGTTTCTTCGTCGCGCAGATAGATCACCTCGCCGGGCGCGTCGCTGACGGCGTCATTCGACCACGGCGTCAAACGGTTTTCGCGGCTGTTGACCGACCAGGTAAAGCCCGAACCGGTCTCCGAAACCTGAAATCCGAAAGCTTTTTCATTGGCGATCACGTTGAGCCACGGCGCGGGCGTCCACTGCCCCTCGCCGAGGATGGTGACGTATTCGCGGCCCGCCTCGCCGAATCCGCCGATCCCGTTGAAAAAGGTCAGTTTCGGAAGATCCTTCGTGGTCGGCAGAAGCGTTTCCTCGACCGACACCGGGATGAAGTCCGCCGGCAAACTGCCCTCGACCTTCTTGCGAAGTATCTCGTCCGCAAATTCGCCGCGTTCGGCGACGATCACGGCACGCGCGACGGTTTGCAGAAGGACCTTGTCGGCTTCGGGGATCTGGTCGGCGCGTCTCAAGAACACTCCGCCGGTCCGGTCGAGCATCTGCGACTCGCTGCTGGTGCGGACGAGGCTCATCAGTTCGTCGTACAGCAATTGCAGGTAGCCCTCCGGATTGTCGCTGAGGATGACGAGATCGAATTTCAGTCCTTTGAGCCGAAGATACTCGTGCGCGTCGAGAAGTTGCCGGACCACCGGCAGCCCCTCGGCGCGGCTGATCCGCGCAAGCACGATCGGCAGGTCGCCGCCGATCCCGTAAACCCAAAGGTCGGACTGCGCCTTGGAATTGATCGCCAAAAGATTCTCGGCCGACCGGAGCGAGTTGTCGGAATAGAGAATATGCGCTGCGAGTCTCTGGTAAAGATACGCATTCTCGGGCTCGATATTAAGATGCCGCATCTCGACCTGCGAATGCGTCCACGCCATTGCCGCTTCACGTTCGAAGATCTGCGGATCGTGATATTTGTCGGCGAGTCGCAGCGCTTCTTCCGAAGAATCGGCGACCGACGTCGAAAACGAGACGCGGACCGTTTCGTGCGGCTTTATCCGCAGACGCCGGCGCAATGAAAAGATCGGATCGAGAACGGCGCCGACGGTGTTCGAGAGCGGACGATCCTCGACGATCGCACGCGGATCGCGGGCGTCGTGCCCGCGGCCCAGGAACCGCGCCCGGTCGGTTTCGTACTGCACCGCGCCGATGGTTTCGCCGTCGGTCGCGACGGTGTGGATCGCCCAGACGGGTAGGTCGTTTTCGCCCCGCGGACGGCGTTTGGCGAGCAGCGAGTTTTCGGCCGAGTTGAACTCGGTTTCGATGAACAGATTGCTGAACGCCGGATGCGCGGCGTCTGCGTCGGCCGGAGCGAGGACGATCTCGGCGTAGCTCGTGATCTCGATCTCGCGAACCCGCGCCGAGTTGTTGGTGATCGACACGCGCCGGATCTCGGCCTTGTCTTCGGGTGCGACGATCACCTCGGTGCGTGTCGCGATGTTGCCGTCGCGGCGACTGATCACCGCTTTGTCCTCGGAGAAGGCGACCTCGTAAAAGCGCGGCATCTTGTCGAACGGCTGGTACGCGGCCGACCAAACCCTGCCGTTCTCGATATCCCGCAGATAGATGAAGCTTCCCCAGCAATCGCGCGTCGTGTCTTCGCGCCAGCGCGTCACGGCCAGCCCGTCTGACGTTGAATATCCGGCCCCGGAATTGGTGATCATCACCGAATATGATCCGTTCGAGAGGATCTGCGTGCGTGGGGTCGAAAGATTAGGCGTGTCGAAGATCCGCGTCACGCGACCCGACAGTTGCTGCGAGATCGGACTCGAAAGAACTTCCTCGGCTCGCGGGTGCGATGCCGGGACGCCGCGCGGGATGCGTTCCTGAAGCAGAAGTTCGGTCGCGCGGACGAGCGGTTCGGCGTGAAACCGCTGCTGCATCAGGCCGGAATTGACCAGATTGTTGAGGGCGACGAGCACCATTCCCTGGTGGTGCGCCATAAAGGCGCGGATCATCACGCTCCGTTGATCGGGCGGGAGCCTTTCCGGGGTGTAGTCGATGGCTTCATAAAATCCGAAACGCGCCAGCGCGCCCTCATCGATCAAGCGGCCAAAATTCTCCATTGCCGCCCGCGGCCGGATCTGTGCGGCGAGCGCGGTCGAATACGGCGAGATCACGAGGTCCTCGCTCAAACCCCGCTTCAGGCCGAGACCCGGGACGCCGAAGGCTTGGTACTGATAGTTCAGTTGGAGATCGCGGGCGTTGAAAGCGGATTCGGAGATTCCCCACGGGACGCCGTTCGTTTTGGCATACTCGATCTGCCGCCCGACGATCGCGCGGTACGTTTGATCGAGAATCGTCCCTTTGTAATCGCGCATCACGAGGATCGGCATCAGATACTCGAACATTGTCGCCGTCCACGAGATCAGCGCGCGGCTCGGGCCGACCGGCGTCAGCGCGCGGCCGAGGCGAAACCAGTGTTCCTGCGGAATCTCGCCCTTGGCGATCGCGACGAATCCCGTCAGGCGCGCCTCGGAGGCGAGCAGATCGTAAAATGAATTATCGAGTTTTTCGTTGTCGGCGTTGAACCCGATGGCAAAGACCTTGCGCTTTTCGTCGATCAGGAATCCGAAGTCCATTTCGTCGACGAATTCGGCCGATTTCCAGGCGAGCCGGTTGAGATTCGATATCGTGATGATCGCCACCGTCGCGGCCTGTCTGACCATCGCCGCAAGGATCTGAAGGGCGTTGATCGCGGCCGTCGTGTCGCGGTCGGACATTTCCGAAGTTCTGATCCTTTCGGTGATGGTGACCAGCCTCAGCAGCAGTCCGTCATAAAGATCGGCGAGTTCCGCGAGCGACGGGAAAAACCTGAGCAGGTTCATCACTTCGCGCCAGTCCTGCTGAATCTCCGGGAATTCGCGGCTGATGATGTCCGAAAGATATGAAAAATCGCTTTCCTGCCAGGGAATGAAGGTCTTGATGTCGCGCCGGAAGGTATGCGTCTGATGGGCGAGATCGGACGACCAGAAACGAAGCTCCTCGAAATGCAATTCGCCGTGTTCCTGTGAGAGGGCCGCGGTCATATCCCGAATGACCTCGGTGCGGGCGATCAGCGAATCGAGCAACGTCAGCCAGGCGTCGGGCGATTCGTCGGGCTGGTCCGACAACAGCTGCCGGCAGGCGTCGATCTCGTCGGTGAGTTGGCGCGCCGTGACGGCGTCCGTCCGGTGGCGGACGAAACTCAACTGCGCCGCTTCGTAACTCATCATTTCGAGAGAGTCGGCGAGTCCTTCCATCACCCGCGTATCGAACAGCTTGCGGTTCGGGATCTCGAACATCGCCTGCTTGGCGGCCAGAAGGTGACCCGCGAGATTTCCGCTGTCGACCGTCGAAACGTAACGCGGCGAAAGCGGCGCGAGCGTTTGGGTGTCGTACCAATTCAGGAAATGGCCGCGATACCGTTCGAGTTTTTCGAGCGTGCTGAACGTCAGGCCGAGGCGTTCGGACAGTTCGAGCGTTCCGACGTATCCGAAATCGTGCGCCGAGATCGTTGAAAGCAAAAGCAATCCGATGTTCGTCGGCGATGTCCGGTGCGCGATCTTAGGCTGCGGGTCTTCCTGAAAATTATCGGGCGGCAGCCAGTTGTCCTCGTCGCCGACGAATGTCTCGAAAAACCGCCACGTGCGCCGCGCGATCATCCGCGCGACCTTTGTTTCGACCGGCGAAAGCGTTTCATCGACCGATTCGGGAGACCGTCCGATGCGTTGCGCGATGATCGGTGCCAGCGCCCAGGCGATCAGGAACGGCAAGGCGACGGGAAGGGCATCCGGGCGCAGCCAGACGACGAGAGACGTCACGACGACCGGCAACAGCAGCGCCGTCCGCATCGATCGCATAAGAAAACTCAGATTGTCCGGACCTTCCCTTTCGGTCGCGGCGGCCGTCGTCCATTCGAGCAGATCTTTGTGCGAGATGCGTTTGCGGTAAACCGTGCGGACGACGGCGTCAGCTTTCGAATGAGCCTGACTGGCAAGAAACACCAAGGCGAGGAGCACTTTCTCGGTATTTGTGCGGAAATCGTCCCAGACGCCCGAAAGGTGGCTTATCCACGAATGCCCCGGCGATGGGGTCAGGAGATTCAACTGCAGTTGCGCATAAATCGGAAAGCAGACTTCGATCAGGATAAAGAGCGTGAAGATCAGCGGCGAACCCGGAATTATCGTCCAAACCGCGACCAGCCAAAGAAAGACGGTCGTTGCCGTCAGGCTTCGGCGCAGATTGTCGAGAATCTTCCAGCGCGAAACGAGCGGCAGTTTGTTCCGCTGGAGTTTGCCGGCGCTTCTGACCCACGGAAAGATCCAGGCGGCGATCTGCCAGTCGCCGCGCACCCAGCGGTGCGATCGCTGCGCGAAACTCACGAACTGCGCCGGAAAATCGTCGATCAGCTCGATGTCCGAGACGAGCGCGCAGCGCGCATAGAGCCCCTCGAAAAGGTCGTGGCTGAGGACCGTGTTCTCCGCCACGCGGTCCTTCAGCGCCAGCGAAAACGCGTCGACGTGATAAAGCCCTTTGCCCGTGAAGCTTCCCTCGCCGAACAGATCCTGATAAATGTCGGACGAGGCCGTAATGTACGGATCGACGCCTTTGGTTCCGGAAAGGATACGCGCGAAATACGAACGCGTCGCGCTCTTCAGCGAAATCCCGATCCGCGGCTGCAGAATGCCGTAGCCTTCGGTAACTCGTCCGAGTTCTTCATCAAAAACCGGCCGGTTCAACGGATGCTCCGCGATCCCGACGAGCTTTCGGGCCGAATCGCGCGGCAACTGCGTGTCGGAGTCGAGCGTGATGACGTATTTGATCGTCGTGAGAAACTCAGGCTCGGCCGTCGCGACGATAAAGCTCGTCGTTTCGGCGCCGCGAAGCAAGGCGTTGAATTCCTCAAGCTTGCCCCGCTTGCGTTCCCAGCCCATCCATTTCCGCTCGCTCTCGTTCCACAGACGGCGGCGGTGAAACAGAAAGAACTTTCCCGGATACTGTTCGTTAAGTTCCGCGATCCGCCGGTACGCCGTTTCCAGGATCGATGCGTCCTCCGGCCGTTCTTCAACGGGCGCGTCGACGAAATCGCCGAGCAATGCGAAAAAGATCCTGTCGTCGCGATTCGCCAGAAAATAGACCTCGAGCTTTTCCAGCAACGCGCCGACCGTTGCTTCACTGTCGAGGATCGTCGGCACGACGACCATCGTCCCGGCGTCTTCCGGGATCGACCGGACCGTCTCCATCTGCGGCAGCACTCGCGGCGGGATCAAAAAACCGAAATCCCAATTCGCGATGCTTAGCGCGAGATCGCTTGCGGGAATCAGCGAAAGGACGGCGAAAACGATCAGCAACGGCAGACCGGCGCCTGAACTCGCTGCCGTGAGAACCAGAATGAGAACCAACAAAGCCGTCAGAATTCCGGTCAAACCAAGATACGCGAGGGTCGGAATCTTCAGAACCAAACGACGGAGAAACTCACCGGGGGCCGGACGATATCCGAACCGCCGTTCGGTTTCGCCGAGGCCTTTGTCGATGAGGTAATAGCCGATATGCGACGATCGCCGCCGACCGGACATCTCAGCGCCGGATCGGACGGCGAGACCGACGACGTGCTCGGCGACTTCGAGTTCGTCGGTCCCGGTCTTTTTGGCGATCCGTTCGACTACCTCGCGATAACCGTTGCGCGTTGCGAAGTTCATCTCCGGATAAACCCCGGCCGGATCGTTTCGCAGAATTGCCTCGGTCAGACTGGTGCTTTCGAAGAAACCGTTCCAGTCGATCGTCGAGAGCAGACGCATGCTCGTCACGATGTTGCCGACCGTGACCTGCGCCGCGGCCTGACTTTGGTATTCCGACTGGACGATCTGTTCGATGCTCGTGTCCCGCTCGCGCATCCGGTCCTCGAGCCAGGCGTGAACCGGCGCCAGCGCCTGATCCCGATCGCGCAGACGGCGCGTGAGCTGTTCGATGAATGCGCTGCCGACCCTTTTTCGCGGCCCGAAGCGACGGATCAAAACGGGCGGCAGTTTGACCGCGGGTCCGGCCGCGAGGCCGATAAGTTCGTCGGCAATCGCCTCCGCATCGTCGCGCTCTTCGCGCGAAACCACGATGCGCGCGGCGAGCCGGCGAAGATTCTCGACCAGCCCAAATCGCAGGACGATCGCGAAAGCCCAGAGCTCGCCGATGTTGAGCGGCGTGACCAGTTGGTATGCGTTGAGGAATCTCCGAAGCGTTTCGATTTCGAGACGGCTGTCGGTATGGGCGATGATCATCACGGCGATCGCGTAGATCCGCGGGTAACCGGCGAAGGGTCCTGTTTTTAGTTTTGGCAGTTCGCGGTAAAAACCGACCGGCAGGTCCTCTTGGATCTCGCGGAGCTGGTCTTCGACGATGTGAAAGTTGTCGACCAGCCATTCGGCAGCGGGAGAAATGCCCAACTCATCCCGAATCCTTTTGACCTGCGATTTGTAGGTTGCCACCAGGACGCGGCCGTTGTCCTTCAATCGAGGCAGGAGCTTACGATAGCGCCGCGGCCGATCGGCTTTGCCATGTCCGCCGGCGAAGGCGGCGGCAAACTGCTCAAGCCGTTCGACGCTGTACAGTTCGCAGCGAATGGGCATATCGGCCGCATCGCTGCCGAATGCCTCCTGAAAGGCGTCCGAGTTTGCAAAGAATGAATCTTCCATTATTCTTCATCGATTATGTTCGGCGCTTCGTCGGATCTGTCTAGTCGCAGTACCGATCGGTGATTTTGCGAAAATGATATCCCATCGCGGCGAGTGTGATCCCGTGCGCGAATTCCTGCGGATAATAACGCAGCAGTTTTATAAGGTACTTCCAGAATTGAACGCGTTCGCCATCGCGGACGCCGAGCGTCAAAACTATCTTCACGAACGTTCTGACATCGTTGACGAAGGTCGCCTGACGCGGTTCGATGCTGTCGCGTTTGAAACGTGAAAGGCAATCCAGGGCGCGTCTGTAATACTCGCGCGGACTGTAGATGTTCCGCAGAATGTTCTTATAGCCTTCAAGCAATCGGTCGCGGTCCATTTTGGGAACGAAATTCAGGGAGCAGTCGGTATTGTCGCCGGTGCTCTCGCTCAACAGCCGATCTTCCTTCTCCAGTCGCCGCCAGAGCTGCGTGTCGGGAAGCGCGGCGAGCAGTCCGACCATCGCCAGCGGAATCGCGCTCTCGCGGATGAACTCGATCTGCCGGTCAAAGACGTTCTCGGGATCGTTGTCGAACCCGACGATGAAACCGGCCATTATCTCCATCCCGTAACTTTGGATCCTCTGAACCGACTCAAGCAGGTCGCGCCGCGTATTTTGTCCTTTGTTCGCCTCCCTGAGACTCTCCTCGACCGGTGTTTCGATGCCGAGAAAAACGCGTCGGAAGCCGGCGTCCCGCATCATCCCGAGCAATTCGTCGTCTTCCGCCAGATTCAGGCTGGCCTCGGTAATGAATGAGAACGGATCGCCGTGCCGCCGCGACCAGTCGATCAGATCGGGCAGAAACTTTTTGACGTTGCGTTTATTGCCGATGAAATTGTCGTCGACGATAAATGCCAAACCTCGCCAGCCGGTCGCGTACAGCGCATCCAGCTCGCCCAGCATCTGCTCGTTCGACTTGGTGCGCGGAACGCGGCCGTAGATCTCGATGATGTCGCAGAACTCGCACTGAAACGGACAGCCACGCGAATACTGCAAATTCATCGCGCTGTAATTGTCGGGGTCGATGAGACTGAAATCGGGTGCAGGAGTAGTCAGCAATGAAGGCTTGTCCGCCGATTTGTAAATGCGTTTTGGACGGCCTTTCTCAAGATCGTCAACGAATTCCGGCAGCGTTTGCTCGGCCTCGCCGATAAAGATGAAGTCGACGTCCGGGTACGCGTCCGAACTCGTCGAAACGTATGGTCCGCCGAGCGCGACCTTCGTGTTCCTCGCCTTGCAGAGTTTCAAAACGCTCTCAAGCGATTCTTTTTGAACGATCATCGCGCTGACAAAAACGATATCCGCCCATTCGACGTCGCGTTCGTTGAGCGGTTTGACGTTCATATCGACCAAACGCCGCTCCCAGGTCTTCGGCAGCATCGCCGATACAGTCAACAGCCCGAGCGGCGGAAACGCCGATTTTTTGCCCTCAAAGTCGAGGGCGTGCCGAAAACTCCAGTAAGTGTCCGGGAAGACCGGATAAACGAATAAGACCTTCATAGTCAGAACAATCGGTGGCAGTGAAGCCGCTGCTGGGACTGCCAGTATCTCCATCGCCACATCACGCCGAGCGGATTAGAAGTCTTCTGCCGGCCGACGGAGACATCTAAGCGCAAGCGCAGATAATACATCGAAAAAAATACGATCTTCATAGGGAATATCACTCACCGGTCTATCCGGCGACTCTTCGGCTCTGAATCAGCCGTATTGCGAGTACCGCAACCGCCAGAAGCAGCAGAACGTGAATCGCGCCGCCCAAAGTGTTTGACGTAACCATTCCGAGAACCCATGCGATCAGCAAAATTACCAAAATCGTCCAAAGCATTGTCTTGACCTCCGATTAGATTATTATGATTTTATTTTAAGGTATGGGAACGGCGGCGTATGTATGATACCGCACACAACGCGAGGTATCCGTTCGCTTCGTTGTCGCGCGAGTTAAACCCGAATTACGCATTGGCAAGTTGTTTGCCCGCGAAATACGCGAAAAACGCTAAAGATGTTATTTTTTCGGCCAGTTTTCGTGTATTTTGCGTGTTTCGCGGGAGAGAAATTTCTCTCAAGAAACACATTTTCAAGTGACTGAAACAAAAGGATTTATACAGTTCGTATTTCTTCGGCGCGCCGTGCTGCGTCAAACCGATTGGACGGCTAATGCGTAATCTGGGCTCAATCGGCCGCACCGCAGGAAGATGATTCGACGGACACTGGGTGAAACATCGCCGCCGGCCGCGTCAGCGGCATGGTGAATTTAGCCGTGGGTTTGAACCCACGGTAAGCTTCGAAAAAGGGCCCGCGTCGCGTCGCGACGTTTGAATCAGCCGTCGCTGACGCGACGAAATCCCGACAATGCGAGGTCCGTGGGTTGAAACCCACGGCTAAATTCAAGGCATCGCTACGCGATTCGGATTTGGCCGGCGACTCA
>JBGSWK010000047.1:0-376502 GCA_041752475.1 Pyrinomonadaceae bacterium
TTGTCGGGATTTCGTCGCGTCAGCGACGGCTGATTCAAACGTCGCGACGCGACGCGGGTCCTTTTTCGAAGCTTACCGTGGGTTCAAACCCACGGCTAAACTCACCATGCCGCTGACGCGGCCGGCGGCGATGTTTCACCCAGTGTCCGTCGAACGGCGCGCCGAAGAAACACGAACTGTATAAATCCCTTTGTTTCAGTCACTTGAAAATGTGTTTCTTGAGAGTTCAATTTGATACTTTTCGAGATCACTTCCCGGAGCAAAGCGTGGAACTTCGATTTTATCGGTGATTGGCTGGACTCTATCCCTCGTGTATTTTGCGGGCAAACAGCGATCGCGCGATTCGGGTTAAAGCCGCGCTTAGCGTTTTCCGAAAAGAAGGAGTTTGAGAAATTCCCCGTCCTTGAATCGTGCCTGCCTGCCCTGGCGGACGATGACCATTTTCAACGAAGGGATGACATAAAGCCTTTGTTTTCCCGCACCCGCGGCAGCGTAAAGGTCCCTTGGCAGTTCCTTACCGAATCCATTCTGGCTGATCTCGTCCGTTTCGGGCATAAGATCCAGAAGTTCCTGCAGACGGCTCTTGGGTTTTTCCGCGAGCAACGCCTTGCCTTCGCTCGAACGGTTGAGCCAGAACGTCAAACCGTAATTCGGGTTCGCAATCGATCCGACGACGAGTTCGTCGAGAAGCTTCTTCGCGACTATCTGTTTGCCGTTCCATTTGCCGCCGTTGAGCATCAGCTGTCCGAATTTCGACCATTCGCGCGCCGTCAGAAATGCGCCCGACGGCAGGTTCGGCTGACCGTCCTGCATCGTCCAGGACGCGATGTTGAGGCCGATCGGGCCGAGGATGCGGCGTTTCAGATAATCAAGCACGCTCTCTTTCTTCGGCAAAAGCTTGCGGCGCATAACCTCGCCGAATACCTGAAACGGCGCCGGACCGTATTCGAACCTCGCGCCCGGCTCGAGCTTGGAATCGTTTTCGATCGCCGCGGCGTATGAGGGCGGGCGGCCGTTTTCGCCGGTGTCGATCCCGCCGGTCAGCGAAAGAAGCTGTCGCAGCGTGATGTTCGATTTTCGTTTGTCCGACTTCCATTCCGTGATCGTCTCACTGACCTTTTCATCGAAACCCCGGATCAGTTTGTCGTCGATGGCCGCCGCGAGCATCACGCCCGAGAACGACTTCGTTCCGCTTGCGAGCATCTGCGCGTCGGTTGCCGCGAATCCGTTCTGATACTCTTCAAAGACCGTCTTTCCGTCTTTTATGATCAGTACCGACAGACCGCGAAACCGGTGCGAGTACTCGGCGGCGGACTTGAACCGCTGCTGTTCGTCGGTCTGTTTCACGGACTGTGCCGTCGCCGGCAGAACGCCGATCAGGAAACAAAGGAGCAGGCCCGTCAGAATTCTCTTCACAAATCACCTCACAAGATTCAAGATATTCAAGATCCAAAATTCAAGATTCAAGATTCAAGATTCAAGATATTCACAATCCAAAATCCAAAATCCAAAATCCAAAATCCCCAATCCAAAATCCCAAATCCCCAATCCCAAATCCGAAATTCCTTCATTGTCTTTGAAACTCGGGCGTTCCGAGCACTAGACTGACGATCTTGAAGACATCCGGGTTGCCGCTCGGCGGCAGCAGGCGTCCCTGGCGGTTGCGGTTGCCCTGCTGGCCCTGTCCGCGCAGATTGGTGATCTCGAGATCGTCGTTTGTGTCTTCGGGAGCCTTGACGTCGGGCAGCGGCTGCTCGATCTGTTTCATCAGCGTCTGTTTCGTCGCCGCCGAGACATCATTGTCGAGCACCGTTTCGAGCGTCTTTTCAAGGATCGAGGTTTTCGACGCGGACTCGAATAACTTCAGATTTGCGGTCGTGCCCGGAATGCGGTTGCTCGCGAGCGCGACCGAGAAGTTGAGCCGTTCGAGCAGAGCGCCGGTGTTGACCCAGTCTTCCGCCGTATCGGGATATCCGGTCGGAGCCTGATAGCCATACGGGACTTCACCCAGCTTGTTGAGCATCGCGACAAAAGCCGGACCGCCGTTCGTCTCGCCGCCGATCGTCCGGACGGCGCTGATCGCGAGTTCGAACGGAGTTTTGATCTTGGCGCGATAATTTTCGGGCGCGAAGAACTCCTTGTCGTTGAACAGCGCCCGCAGCGTTGTCTTAATGTCGCCTTTCGAATCCTGAAACGCCTTCGCGACGCGCCCCACGAGCTGTTCGTCGGGATTGTCGTTGACGAACTTGACGGCGAGTTTCTTCGCGATGAACCGCGCCGTCGCGGGCTGGCTAACGAGGAGGTCGATCACCTTCAAGCCGTCCTTGATTCCGCCCTCGTTGATCTTCTGGCCGAGAACGTTCTTCGTTCCCGATTCGTGAAGCCGCGGGTTGAAGTAAAATTCGCCCGATTCAATGTCGTCCGGCACGCCGGCGATCCGTTGCAGCCGGTTCAACTGGCGATTCTCCTTGCCCTTGATCTCATTGGCGGCGACGCTCCGGTAGCCGCGCGGATCGGCGATCGTCCAGCCGGTGAAAGCCTTCGCGACCTCGATGATGTCTTGCTGCGTGTAGCCGCCGTCGACGCCGAGCGTATGGAGTTCCATCAGTTCGCGCGCATAGTTTTCGTTCAGACCGCGCTGGCGCTGCTGTTGCTGCGGCATCTGTTGATTGGGATTGTTCCGCATCTCGCGGATGCGGGCATCGATCTCGGCGTCGGTCGCGCCGGTCCGCTGTTTCAGGCGCTCGCGCATTTGCGGCGTGAGATTTCCGTTGCGAAGGACCTGCTGAAGCTGGCGGTTGTTTCCGCCGCCGCGCTGATTCGTATTCGCGTTCGGCGAGACGTTCTCAAAATTGTCGAGGTAAAAGAGCATCGCCGGATGCTGAGCCGTTCCGATGACCAGATCCTTGAAATTGCCGAGCGCGTTCTTGCGGATGACATCACGCTCGTACGACGGAATGTACCAGCGCACGGCCGCTTTCCCGGCGTAAACGTTGAAATGGTTCTGCCAGAAATCGACCATCACTTCCTGCAGTTGGCGTTCCGAGTAAACGGCGCGGAGAACACGATTCGCGGTAATCTGCGGAACCAGCTGGCCGGCCGGCCGGAGATCGTATCTTTCGTAGTATTCGCGAAGTTTCTGCTGGCGTTCACGCCGCTGCTGATCGGTCATCTCCTCGTTGTTCGCCGCCTGGTTGTTGTTCCGGTTTCCGTCAAGCATTCTCAGCAGCGCACCCGGATTCGGATACTTCGCGAAAACCTCGGCCGTCGACATATTGAAGACCTCAAGGCTCCTGACCTTCGACTCGGCGATCGAATCGGGAATCGAAAGCGAATCGAGCTGGCGTTCGATGTAATTCTTCAATCCGACCGCCTTTACTTTCTCGACGTCCCCCGGGCGGGCGCCGAACCCGAGCCGGTTCAGGACGTGCAGGATCTTTTGGTCTTCGGTCAGCGCCTTTCCGCTCGAACGGTTTCCCGCACCGAGCGACAACAGGGGAGTTCCAAGGATCGCGATCAAGATCATCGCGGTAAGCTGATAAATAAAAGAATAACTGCGTTTCATATTTTTAACCTCAGAAGCTTTGATTTTCGCCGTTTCCGGCTTGGGTAATCTGGAGTGTTAGACGTTCCCCGTTTTGGAAAAGGCGAAAATTCTTTGGCGCCGAACGCTCTCGCTTGTTGTTCGACATTTCATACTGCTTGCGCCGGATGCTAGCATCGTATCAGCGTGAGCGATGAAAGAAAACAAGTCGGGATAATCGGTTTCGGACAATTCGGACAATTTATGGCACGCCACCTGGCGCCTTACTTTGACGTCGCCGTGTTCGATGAAACTGACCGGTCGCGGGAAGCCCTTTCTGTCGGCGCGGAATGGCGTCCGTTCGGCGAAGTGGCCGCGCGCGGGATTGTCGTGTTCGCGGTTCCGATCGGTGCGTTCGCGCGTGTCCTTGAGCGGGCGTCGCCGGTCGTCAGGCCGGACTCTCTCTGCATCGACGTTTGTTCGGTCAAGCTCGAGCCGGTCCGGTTAATGCTCGAACATCTGGCGCCGACGGTTGAGATCATCGGAACGCATCCGCTGTTCGGACCGCAAAGCGGAAGTGAAGGAATTGCGGGACTGCGAATCGCCGTTTGTCCGGTGCGCTCGGCGAGGATCGATGATGTGACAAATTTCCTCGCCGAAAGACTCGGATTGCGCGTCTTCAAAAGAACGCCCGAAGAACACGACCGCGAGATGGCACACGTTCAGGCGCTGACGCATTTCGTTGCGCGTGCGCTCGATGAACTGCACGTCGAGGGATCCGCGCTGGCGACCGTTTCATATGAAAAGCTGATGCGCGCGGCGCGCCTCGTAAGCGATGACTCGCCGGAGCTTTTCAGAACGATTCAACAGGGAAATCCGTTCGCCGCGGCGAAGCGCAAAGCGTTGATCGCAAAGCTCGTTGAGATCGAGAACCGCCTCGAAAATTCGCCCTGACGACGGCGGTTTTGAATAAAACGTAAAACGCTGTTTGCACAGATTCGATAAATGACGGATTCTTATTTTGTTAATCCTTCTCTTGCATCATTTTTGATGGCTCGTCTAAGACGGTTTTTAGGATAAGTTTGAGAGAGCAGGCTGGTTTATAGTTATAGAAGTCGCTCTTGTTAGTTTGAGCATCCGAAACCCGATACTTCGCAGGCTGACCGTTTTCCCTAGAAGAACACTTCGATTCGACACTTCTTTTTTTTGTTCCCGGAAAGGGAAAAGGTAAATACCATTATGTCAATGAAACTTTATGTAGGAAATCTGTCGTTCAACACGACGGCCGGCGATTTGGAAAAAATGTTCGGTGAAGTCGGAACGGTCGAATCGACCAACGTCATCGAAGATCGTGAAACGGGCCGCTCGCGCGGATTCGCGTTCATCGAAATGTCGAGCAAGGAAGAAGGCCGTCAGGCTATCACCGTGATGAACGGTAAAGAGATCGACGGTCGTGAACTGATCGTCAACGAAGCCAAGCCGCGTGAAAACAGCGGCGGCGGCGGAAATCGCGGCGGCGGCGGAAATCGCGGCGGCGGCGGTGGCGGCCGTGGCGGTTACGGCGGCGGTTCGCGCTGGTAAGATTTGACGAGAGATCGTCGAAGAGAAGAGCCTTCGGAGAGATCCGGAGGCTTTTTTATTTTTCGGACAAATTACGAGTAGTCTGTTCGACCACGGAAACGTATTCCTGGCTCGATTCGGGCAGCGACAATTCATTTGTATTCCCGTCGAGCTCACGTTGCCGGTCGGCATCCGGCGAGCGATCGTCAAGCGATTTTCGCGGAATGCTTGCGAAGATCGCATTGATCACGAAGCTCAGCCCGATGAAGAACGTGACAACCCCGAGCGCGGCGAGCACGACAAATTCCTCTTTGTCGCGTAACGCGGAAATGAGGCCGAAACCGAGGGCCGCGCCGAGTCCGATCGAACCAGTGATGACTCCGGTCCGAAGCCGACGGAGTCGCTTTTCCTCCGGCGATTCAAGAAATTTTTCGATTTCCGGCAAAACTTCGGAAGCAACGACTTTCAAATCCTTGGCCGTTTGCGTCTGGCGAATCCGCGCCGCGACGGCGCGACCGATCTCGTCACGCGCCGTCGCCGCTGACTGCGTGACATTATCAAATCTCTCAACCGCCGTCCGCACGGGTACCAAATTGGTTCCGCACGCACGGCAATACTGATTGGAATTCGAGTCGTTCAACCCGCAGCTTGGACAAAACATAATCAATCCTGGTATCCGGCCAAGTTATACGCCGACCGAGGCTTCGAGTTTCGTTCGGAGTTCCGCCTTCAGGCGGCCCGTGATTCAAAAAGGGTCAATTCAACCCGTTTAAGCATTGGAACAGTTGGTCACTGTCGTCGTTCTTTTGCCTGTTTTCGCGTTGTTTCGCGGTCAAGACTCGTTCGTTGACCGCTACGCGAAATTTCGCTAAGGCTCAAACGGTTTGAATCCGACCTCTTGCTGAATTTCGGTTCAACCCGGAATACGAGAATCTTTTAGCCCGCGAAACACGCAAAATGCGCGAAAACGTTCTGGAAAATAAGATCTTAGCGTTTTTCGCGTGATTCGCGGGCAAACCGTACCTATTGCGTAATACGGGTTCAACCCACGGCGGCCGCGTAAACGCGGAACTCCAAACGCGGAACTCCGAGCTAGTCGCACTTGACGATCGCGTCGACCGACGACTGCGTGATCGGATGATAACCGGGACGCGCCTTGGCGTAGATCGAACAAGCCCGCGTCATATCCTTCTTGGAAAGTTCGGTGAACAGCGGTCGGACGAATTTGCGGCGTCCGATCGTCGTCAGAAACTCCTCGAGTCGCGCGTCGGCCGGAGCGTAACCGTGGCGGATCGACATCATCAGCCATTGGAACGAAACTTCCGAGTTTCCGACCTTCGTCAATCCGAAAGCCTTGTCGAGCTCCGCCATCTTCGCGGCGCCGAGCGATTCGGGCATCGATTTCAGAAACTGGAGCCATTCCTGCGTCGTCCAGCCTTTCGTGACGGCCGTCCCCGGAGCAGAGTTTCCGGCCGCAAAATCGTTTGCCAGCTTCGCGACCTTGGCAAAATTCTCGGATCTTGGGTCGGGAGCATTCGCCGGAAGCCCTGGTTCGTTGAGCCACACGTCGGCCTCGGCGCGCGAGACGATCCCGGGGCGCTTGTTGAGCAAATTCTTTTCGAGATACGCCGCGAACGTGTCGGTCGTGATCGACTTGAACGCGTGGGCGTTGAAATATCCTTTTACAAAACGGTCGAATTCCGCGCGGCCGAATTTTTCTTCGAGGAATCTCAGGAAGAGCGCGCCTTTTTCGTAGGCGACGTTCGTCATTCCCTCGTCCGGATCGCGGCCCGCGAGATCGATGTGAAGCACCTGATCGGAAGGCGGCAGCGCCGCGAGTTCCTCGAGGAGCGTGCGTTTGCCGAGCATTGCCTCCATCTCGCGCCGGTTCACGCCGTAAACCGCTTCGATGATCCGCCGTTCAAGATACGTCGTGAATCCTTCGTTAAGCCAGAAATCGCGCCACGTCGCGTTCGTCACCAAATTTCCCGACCACGAGTGCGCGAGTTCGTGCGCGACGAGCGAAACAAGGCTGCGGTCGCCGGCAAGGATCGTCGGCGTCGCGAAGGTCAGCATCGGATTTTCCATTCCGCCGAACGGAAAACTCGGCGGCAGGACGAGAAGATCGTAGCGTCCCCAGCGGTACGGACCGTAAATTTTCTCTGTCGCGACGACCATTTTTTCGGTGTCCGCGAGTTCGTATGCGGATTTCGCCACCATCGAAGGCTCAGTGTAAACGCCGGTCCGCGGGCCGAGGCTTTTGAAACGGATGTCGCCGACGGCGATCGCGATCAGATACGGCGGGATCGCCCTCGTCATCGCGAACCGGTAATCGCCGGTCCGCCGGTTCGTTTGACTGTTGCCGGCCGCGCTCATCACCGCGAGGAGATTTTTTGGGGTCCGGACACGAGCCGCGTAGGTGATTCTGATCTGTGGCGAATCCTGGATCGGAACCATCGACCGCGCGTGGATCGCCTGCGCTTGCGAGAACATATACGGCTGTTTTTTACCGGCCGTCTGTTCGGGCGCCAGCCATTGCAGGCCTGACGCGTTCGGGCTCGTCGAATAAAAGACGCGAACCCGATTCGCCGCGGTCGGCAACTGGACGGTGAGTTTTGACCCGAGGATCTTGTCCGCTTCCGCGAGGTCGAAGGTTGTTTCCCGATATCGCCGTCCGTCAACCGAAGTCTCGACCCGCTCGATCGTCAGATCGCGCGTATCGAGGATCAGCGGCGCGGTCTTCTCGGATCTGACAATGTTCAGGGTCGCGGATCCTTTGATCGACTTTTCGTCGAACGAGACGGTCCAGTCGAGATCGACGTGAACGACACGGACCGAGTTCGGTTCGGCATACGAATGCACGTCGTCCGCAAATTTCTGCGCGCTGACGCCAAAGGCCGCGGACAACAGGATCAGTACAAAAACAAAACGGATTTTCATAATGCATTAAGGTTAAACCCAAATCGCGCAATAAGGAAATTTTGCCCGCGAATTTCCGCGAATCCGCGCGAATGGAGATCGATCCAAAGCGCCGCGAAGCTGCGGGTTTTTGGAAATTGAAATCGGACCAACCGGCGAAATTGTCGAAGTCGTTTTGCCGGAACGGTCCGGGTATTCGCGTTGATTCGCGGAAATTCGCGGGCAAGCCTTCCCTTGCCGGATCCCGAAACCCAAATTACGCATTGGGAAGAACTTCCCGCGAAAGACGCGAAAGCCGCGAAAAATGGGGCGAATAGAGAACTGTTCCCGATCATCACCAGATATTTGATCGGCATCGCATCGGAAAAATTCCGTTTTTCGCGGGCTATCGCGCAATCTATGCCAAATCATTCGGCCGCTTCGTCAAAACCGGCGCTTAGTTTTTCCGCTTCGCTTCGAATGCCGCGATCTTTTTCAGATAAGCTTCTTCAGCCTTGCTCAGGACGATGTCCGTCGCCTTCAGGTCCGCGACCGGCCTGTACCAGAAGAACTGGCCGTAGAACCGATTCAGGTCCGGGTCGCGAAACGGCAGACCGCGGAGCGCGAAGAAGTAGTTTCTGAGATATCGGATCTCTTTCGGCGAAAGTTCCTCAACGCCGTCGTCGAGTACGCCCTCGTACGGATTCAAAAAGAGAAAGCGCGAAATCTTTTCGAGCGAGGCGCGGTCAAAGCAATCAGGCTTAAGGTCGCACCAGACGCTCCACCAGCCGGCGGGCCAATTGTACTCGCCGAAAAAGAGATCGTTGTCGGGCCTGAAATTCTTTGCGTTGAACCTGAGATAGCCTTTGTTGAAATGAAACATCCGCACCTTCGGCGCTTCATCCGAGAACCACGGTCGCTCGACGTCCTCGATCATTCCGTCTCCGACGATCTGCCAGTTCGCCCGTCTCCCGTCCTTGCGGAACGACGAGACGATCGCGTAGATTCCGTTATCCGGAAAGATCCGGAGCTCGAAGTCGTCAATGCGGCGGTTCGCCCAGCGTTTCCCGGTCGTGATCTGATAATCGAAGTCGCGTTGCAGTTCGACGCTCACGGAACCGCGGAACCGGTACGAATGGCGGATTCGGTTGACTCCGCGTTTGAAGGTCACCGGAAAATAGTAAACCCAATCGCGGCCGGTGACGTTTGCGGCCCCTTTCTTGAAGGATGTCTGCGCGAGCCTCTTCATCTTGAAGGGCAGCGACCGGCCGTTGACGTCCACGGTAAACTCGGTGATGAACGGGTGGCTCGACTGCGTTTCTTCGAAATCGCCGTCCGAGGGCGGCGTGACGAACCCGACGGTCAGCGTTTTCGGCCCCGAAGGATTGAAGAACTCAAAGTCCACCTCAACCCTCGCGTAGCCGTGATCGACGACGTAGAATTTCAGCAGTTCCCGCCGCAGCTCGATCCGCGTTTCCTGAAGCGGAACCAGCGTCCCGCCGGCGGCATAAAAAACGCCGTCGTTTGCACGGACGGCGACGACGGCGGCGAAAAGTACGATCAGGGTCAGGAGCGTGGCTTTCATAACACTTTTTTCAACTCCTTCAATTGAACTTGTACTCTAATTTTAACCCAGATTACGCAATAGGGAAATTTTTGCCCGCGAATTTCCGCGAAACCGCGGCGTAACGAAAGAAGCGGGTTTTTGAAATTGGGCTGCGGGACGGGACAGAGTGTTGAAAAGCGGTTTGTTCGTCCGGTTTCGGATAGTCTCTTATTCGCGCGGATTCGCGAAGATTCGCGGACGAACTACGTAAACCGGGCTTAACTCCGAACTAAGGTTTTTTCGACCTTCGCGGTTTCGGTTTCGGTTTCGACTCGGTGAAACTGGTCTGCGCGGCCGGTTGAATCGCCGATCCGGTGATCGGAAACGCTTTGCTTCCGGCCAGCCGACCGTCGACATAGATATCTATCCGATACGCGCCGGCGACCCACGCACCGCCGCCGGGCTTGCCTGTAAAATTCACCTGATTTTGCTTGCCGTTTGTCGTGTAGCTGGTGGAGAAGACGCGGGTTTCGGGTTTGACTCCCTTGACGCCGACGGCCACGAAGTGCATTTTCACCGTCGCGGACTTGACCGAGTCGAGAGTGACGACGCAGTAGATCGGCACATCGGAGATCAGAAAAGCCTCGACCGGGTCACCCGCTTTGCCGTCGCCGTTATCCTTGGCGACATAAATTTCCACGTCCGACGTATCCGATTGCGCGAATCCGAGCAGGGCGCACGACAGGACAAAAGCGATGACAAACAGGAATTTCATAAAAAATCTCCGGCGTCTTTATTGGTGCGCGTTTTTCGGATTTAGTTGTATCGGCGGTAACAAAAAACTGCGGGCGCGAGATTTTCGCGGATCGACCGGGCCGGCTGATTGCTTTGCAGGCTGTTACGAACGGCGCCAAAATCAGGCCAAATAGCACTGCCGCCGAAATCGGATTAATTAAATCTTAGTTTACTCTGTTGCGGGATTCATTTATTCATCGTCTGAATCTTCAAAATCTCCAACATAAGCACCTCGAACATACAGAATTTTTACAGTATCTTCCTGAATAGTGAAAATTACGCGGTAACGGTCGATCACGAATTGTCGTAAGGTTATGCCGAACTCCTTACTTTCGGGTGCAATCGGGCAAGATTCGGGAAATTGTTTTAGACGCTTTTTACAAGTTACATTTACTTTGTTTAACCACTGTCCGGCTTGCGTTTTTCCCCAAACACTAACGCCCCAAAGGAATGATGTCCGCAAGTCATGTTTTGCTGTGGGTAAAAATTCTACTCCGTAACTTTTCATCTAGTCTTCAAGCGTAACGCCGTATTCCGTGGCGATTTCAGAAAAAACTTCTTCCATCGTTTGGCATTCAACTCCGCTGTTGAGTTCTTCTATACGCTCTTTCAAAACTGCAACCGTTTCGGCATATTCTTTTGCTTCCACTAAATTTTGATAGCTTTCCGCATCCATTATGACGGCGTCGGCTTTGCCGTTAACGGTTAAGATCACAGGCTGTTTGGTTTTCTTTAATTGTTTAAGGATTTTTGAAGCGTCTCTCTTAAAAACACTCACCGATTGTATATCGCGGATAATATTCATAACTAAACACCTCTAATGGAGTGGAATTTAACTCTTAATTAGATGCTATATTAATCATCAAGGTGAGTCAACGCGAAGCAAAAACAGTTGCCGCAAAAGTTACTCGAAAGCTCTACCTGGCGTTCGCAATCGCAACGGGTTCACTAGAAAATCATTCCTGCCAACCTTGCTGAATGCTGATTTGGCCGAATCTCGAAGCGCTCACGATGCTACACTACATCGACACGCCAAATGTTGTCATTTCTTTGAGATGTTCCTATCGATCGATTTTCCGACTTCAACCAGATCGAGTTTGCCCACATTGAGGTATTTGCCGTTTGAAAACCTCAAAACCGAAGACGTCGGTGAAGAAGATATGAGATAGTCATTCAGGAAAACCTGGAGTGGCGCGGAATAGTTCTTTTCGCCATCGTGATATTGGGGGAAAATCGCAATCTCGCCGCTATAAAGCGTCTCATCCTCATTTGTCAGACTGACAATCTTGCCTCCCTGAAAATCAAGAATCTGGAAAAAACGGCCACTGCCCCCATTGTTAATGCTTTTGATTACGAGCTGTCGTTTTGCCTGACGAAGCATAGAAATGACTTCTATTTCGCCAAAAGAAACCGCTGCTTCTTCGAAAATCAACTTGTGATTACTGTCGTAGATTCTCAGGAATTCTCCGCCGATTGGATGCTTTTCGTCAGCGGGCTTTTCCTTCGTAAGATAAAACAGTTTGTCATTCTCATTCTCACCTGTTCTCCAAACTCCAAGAATCCCGATTCCGTTTTCCTCTAAAAGTTGATCGTAGCGTTCCTTGGACGAAAGTAGGTCCTTCAGGCTATCATTTGCAATTACACTCAATTGGCTTTGTTCCGTGACATTCACGTTCACCTGGCTTTGTTTTGTGGCTATCACATTGCCTGGCTTTGTTTTGTGGCTATCACATTTGCCTGGCTTTGTTCCGCTTCTTTTTGCCGATTTGAATTGCACGCAAAAACAATCAAAATCAAGAAAACCAGCGTCGACAGTATTATCGTTTTCATACTTCTCCTAATGACGGAACCAACGTTCACATTCTCTGATCAAGTTTGTATTGTTTCATGCGCTGCAAGGTCTTGGAAAACCCGGCTCAAAAGAGGATCTTGATAGGCAATTAGGAATTATCAAGATCAGCTAACCTCAGAGCGTCCGAAGTCCTGACAACTGCTGCTCTGATTCCTGAAACACGGACATTTGTTCTTTGCTCGTCGTATTGACCAACTCCATCAGCTTGATCAAACCCATCGGATAGACGTCCGATCTTTGCGAATGCATATGGCTGTCGTTTTCGTTAATTACAATCGGTTTCCATCCAGAGGCATCGCTGGATGAGCCGTTCGCTGGGGCGATTGTACAACCGGTGAACAAACTCGCCAGCAATACAATCGGAATCATACATAAAGCAACGTGTCTCAAAAAACTTGACCGCTCCACTTCAATCGGTTTCGCCATCGCGTAACTTGACCCTGATCAAATAGACTTCCCTGATCAGGGTCCGTATTGATTTCGGGAATCTCTTTTCAAAAGACGCGTCACGCAGATCAATGTCGGAATCATTAATGACTACCGTCCGTCCATTCGTTCCATTCTTTAGCATTATCGTCAGTTTCGTTGTGACGTCGAGCGTCAACGCCACACTTTCATATTCTTTCTTGACGTCGCGGGCGTCGAAAACATCCTTGGCCAGGGACCTGAGTCTCTGAAACTCTTCATCGGAAATCTTTGTGGACGGAATTCGTTCAACGGAATACTCATAACGCGGTTTCCCTGATGCATTCTCTTTTTTTGTTTGATAGTCGAATTCCACCAGTCCGTCATCTTGCATTCTAAAATACAAAGACCTGCCACGGATAGGTACGGATCCATCGAGGTCCTTCCAAATTTCGATAACCGGATTTCGACTCTCGTGCTCAGCATCATTCAGCTGATCCGCGATTTCCGTTTGTCGGGGCTTGTTTTCGAAATCCGCTGAATAGGTTTCCGGAGCATCGTGACATCCAAGCGCTGCGCAAGTCATCAAGAGAGCCAGCATCGATTTCAAGGCTATTCGGATTTGTCTCATAGATCACCTAATTCCTCCGTCAAAATCAGGATCAACCCCGAAACGATCTTTGAGGGCTTTTGAGCGAGCCCACGGAAGTCGATGAAAAGAGCCCTTGAGTCGTGTCAGCGATGACCTAGAAATTTTCAATTTGCGATCGGAATTTCCATTCTGGATGCGCGTGAACCCGCGGGAGTTACGTGTTTACCCGAGATCACGCTTTAGAAACAATTATTACGCGAAAGATGCAAAAAACGCGAAAAGTAATCCGGTATAGACCCGTTCCCGTTCTGAATTCCTAAGTTTCCGGCCGATGCATTATGAACGGAAGACTGACACTCCCGATCAATGCGATCAGTGATATCCAAAGAGCTACCCGGTCGCGCGAGCTTCGCCCGTAAACGAGTTCGAACGGACGATTGGCAAACGAAAGTTGATAAAACGGTGTTGTCGCATACACCATCCGCCCATCGGTCCGGTTCCAACCCGGATGAAACGTATTCGAAATCACGACCGGCACGTTCTTTTCGCATTCGACGTCAATATCTATCCTGTTCCGCGACTTCTGTGCTGAAATCCGATGCGGATCGGATGGAACAGGGAACTTTCGGGCTTCCAATGATTGTCTGAGCTTCTTCCAAAGCGCTCTGATCGGGCTCTTTTCGTAATGTTTCGTCGGATGATTTGAATTCAGCATTCTCGGCGATTCCGCTCGCCCGGGGCGTTCGACGATGTCAAGATTTCTGAACTCGTCTCGCCGCTGCCCGATTTCCTTGAAAAGCCTGTCTTCGCTTTGAATCAAAATAAGCAATCTTGTATCCGCTATCTTCTTCAGTTTCGCGAAAGCGAGTGTTTCGTCGTCATAATCATAGTCGTTGACTATCACCGCGCCGAAGTCTTCCCAGCTCTCAAGCCGATCGATCTTTGTCTCAGATGACCGAGCCAGCAAAACGTCAAACCATCCGTCGGCGAACTGTTCCTCGACGAAGCGGATATAGCTCAAATCGTCATCGTAGCGGGCCTTGAGCGTCAAATCGCTGATCACGAGCGCCGGGCGGTTTTCAAGAACACGCGCCGTCGGGTTCGCCTCGGAATCGCCTTTCAGTTCATGAACGCTCCACCAGCCGAAGTCATGTTTTCGACCGATTTCGGCGCTTTTCGACAATTTTTCCTTCATTTGCGGAGTGCGGATGACGAAATACTTTACGCCGAGAAACCGCGCCCGCACGAGATGTTTTTCGATCGGCTGATCGTGAAAATCGAGATCATCGGCGAGAACTGAAGAAATGCCGAAGCTGTCCGGGAAATCAGACAGCGAGTTGGTGACCGGAAGCGCGAAAAGAGAATGCGGCGACGCTTCGTGAAAGACGGCGCTAAGTGTTTCGTTGCCGTTCGACCCCAAATAGGCGTTGATCGCGCGAGCGTCAAAGGCGGCATCGGTGTACGCGGCGTTCTTTGTCGGATGAATGACTTCGACCAGATACCGGCCGTCTTTGTTGTCGGCCGCGAATGCGAGGATCTGTTCGATCTCCGGTTTTTCGCCTTGCCTGATGAACGCAAAGCCGGCGCTCGTGCGGGTTCCTGGCGATGATAGAAACAGGATCGCGAGCAGTACAACGCCGACGCCTGCAGAATATTTGACACGCTTCAACGAGAGCGACTCACTTTCCGATTTGATCTCGCCGAGAAGCCTCGCGAACCATCGAAAGCATTTGTTGAGAGCCAGGCCGACCGGGACGACGAGAAAGAAATTGAGCATCGCGAGATACCGCGGCGACTGGAGCGGAAACCAGTCGGGCGCGATAAATGTCGCGAAAACCGCGATGATCGAGAGCAGTAAACAGGAGATCGCGAAAGAAACGAACGCATTTGTCGGATTGCGGTACCAAACATAGAATCCAAATACCGCAAGCGCAAACCAGACCCACCAGGCGGACGACAGCAACTTGCCGGTTTCGACGACATAGGGGCGCGTCGTGAAGTAACTGTACTCTGAGATCATCGGGACGAGCCAGAAGAGCGTCAGACAGAGCGCCAGAATCGCCGACAACGTGCGAATCAGGAATCGTCGGCGGTGAATGCTTGCATTCGACGAACCTTCGTTAGGGTTCTTCCCATTTTGCCGTGCCGCGATCAGCCAGCGAACCAGATCCTCGACGATAATGACCGTGCCGAGGAGCGCGGCGGTAGTTCCGGCAAAGAAGTTTGAAAGCACAGTCAGCGCGAGCAGAAGCGTCGAAACGCTGAATCGCCATCCAGATTCGCCGATTCGCTGAAAACTGACGTACCAAAGCAGCAGGAAGACAAAACCGAGCGGATGTGTATAGAGCCCGATCTGAACGGTGCTGAAGAAATCGAGGCCGGCGGGCAAAGCGAAAATGAATCTGCCGTCAAGAAGAAGAAAAAGACTTCCGATTGCCCCCGTCCAAACCGCAAGGCGATTTCCGCCCGTCAAACTCCGGATGAAGAACCAAACCACGACGGGCAACAGCACCACGGGTGTGATGATCACCAATTTGAACGCGGTTTCGAACGCGAAAACCTGCGCCAGCAACCCGACCGTCCAGTAGAAAACCGGCGGATAGAAGTTCGGAAACGGCATCCCGCCGAAATATGCATAGCTCCAGCCGTACGTATCAGGAAATACCGATTCCGAAAACATCCGCGCGATCGCCTGATGTCCCGACCCATCCCACGCGCGGGAGAAGGTCCCTTCGCGGAGTTCGTAAACCGCATAGGCGCCCACCGAAACAAACGCGATCAAGAGAAGGATCGATGAAATATGTGATTCTGGGTTTGCGGGTCGTTTCACAAGCTCTTATGAATTTCGACGATCAACCAACAAATTGATACGGACGCCTTATCGCGCCAAACAGCAACCACAACAACGTGTCCAGCTCGCTCGGTCACTGGTCCGTCGTAATTGTAAGCGCCGCTTGAGCTAACGGCCTGGACTCGCAATCTACCCAGGCTTCAGTCATTGGAAAACGCCGTCCCGACCAGCAACTTCCCTTTTTTCTTATGGATAGCACGAGTCCTTGGAGGTTACTCTTCCGTTCTCGTCAAAAACAATCACCATCATATACGATTGCTGTAAACCGTTACCGTACAGGGTTGTTGTCAACAGCCCCCGATGAAGGGAGGGAATCCCCGTTAGGACGAAGCCATTTGGACGCTGAAGGGTTTCGTCCGCCCCATAATCAACGATCTTGACCACCTCGTCACTGTACATTCCTTCCTTTATCTTTCGATCGGAGGCAACGAGATCTGCAAAATAGATCATTTGACTGCGGAATTCTGACTCAAGTCGATATTGGATGACGCAATAAGAGGTAACGAGAGGCAGAAGTCCAAGGCATACAAAAAGGGGTTTGTCGTTTACCTTCATCGGATTACATTAGTTGACAGCTTGTTTACAGTATTCTGCCGAAATCTTTATGTCCTTATTCCCGGACGGAACAACGCGAACCTTCTGAGACGGCACTATTACTCTTTCGGTCTCCCTTTCAACCAATTCAACCGTCCATTCGCCGTGCGGGAGATTCAACTGCACAAATCGGTTGTCCGCGATTGCGGACCTCGCGATGCTGGAATACGCCAGAATACGATTGCGTTGGTCCTTGATTCTCAGAAAATACGCGTGGCCCCGGATATTATCCAGAAACGATTTCCCGCAGTCGGTAATGTCGAAACGCACTCTCTCGTATCTCACGAACCGGCGAATCTTCCCGAGAGAGACTTCCCGTTGGTACCTCTTGATGACGATACCCGGATGCAATCCGTTCCGGAACAACTTTTCGCCATCAATCGGTGAATCGGCGTCGCCTGCGGGCTTTGACTCGATGATCAGAACGATCCGCTTTCGCGGCTTCCATTCGGTTTCAAAGCCGAAGTACCCGTCCTCAAAAGTGCGCCAAAGGACGACCAGTCCATCGCTGCCATCATCATCATCCGTAGGCTCATAAACAACTCTCACGAATGCATCAGCGATCGGACGACCTTCCTGATCAACCAGAGTGCCTTCAATCCCGATTGGCTTCTGGCCAATGGCGGTCGCGATCCCAAAAGCGAATACATACACCATCAAGCAACCGTACTTTATCATTGTAAAACCTCAGCGAGCCGAAGAATAAGGAAACCGGGCGCGTTATCGTCCAAGCGCTTCAATCTCTGCTCTGCAATGACGAAGAACCTCGTCGGTATTTTTGCGGCTTTTGCGTGAATTCTTTCCGTCCTCTCGCAACAAAGCCTCGGCCCTAACAAAACCGCGTTTCCTGATGTCCTTCTTGAGACCGCGTGTCGAGAATCCGACTATTGTAACGTGACCCAACTCATGAAGAAGCTGCAACACCCGGCTCTGCAACGAGCCGGATGCGTAATTCCCGATAGGGCTTCTATCCTTCCGAAAGAATGGGCCATCTGTATTTACGACAACTTCATCCGGCGAAAAATGCCAGTAGTAATTTCCATCGCCAAGCGTACCAACGACTGGCCGCTCTCTGCCATAAACCGGGTAATTGAGCTTCATCGTTATTCCAGTATTTTGATTGGAGAGTTCATCAAACTTGACGTTGCGGATCATCTCGTCGAACGCCTTCAATCCAAACATGCCAAAGAGCTTGTTGCAACTTGAGTTCGGGTCTTGCAGAATCCTGCGAACTTCAACGACCGCCTCGTCAAAAAGTCGTTGCTCCCGGGTGCCTGTCTGTACCACCAATGTTCCTTCCTCCGTCTTTTCCAGAAAATACTCGGGAATTTCAACAAATCCCCGCGCCAAGTTGTTCCAGAACGTCGCACTCGCAGCGATTCTCTCCCACATCGCATATTCAGGAGGCCCTCCGATTGGAATGCCGCGATCAACCATCCCTCTAAGATCTTCGAAACGTTGGATCGCGGCATTGTCTAGCGACCAGGGATTGTCCGCAATCCTCTCCTGAATGCCCCGCTCGTGAATCCCGGTTCCACGCACGATCCCGCACGACATCGAAACCCCGAACGTCGTACCGCAAACTCCGGGGACGCTTCCGGGCGTGTAGAATCCCGCCGCGGGCACACCGTAATCGTTCGTTCCGTCGTAATTGTAGGCGCCGCTTGAATCAACCGCGCGCCCCAACGGGTCGAGTTCGTTCGTTCCAGTAACTGCTCCGCTCGAATTGGTTTCCTTCGTCGTCGCGCCTTGACCATCGCCGGTCACCCAAGTGACCGCGTTGCTTTCCTGCCGCGCGAGGAGTTGACCTGAAGGCGAATAGGCGTAGGCCTTTTTGAAACCGTCAGAATTGACGATCATCTTTTCGCCACCGAATTTCACCAAGGATAAGGCACATCTTCTTTAACAGCAGAAACGCTTATTACTTTCGAAATTGAGAACAGATACTCAAAACTATTAAGATGCCCAAATCCTCTAGCTTTCTTAACATGGAAAGTTCCGGAGATCTTGACCTTAGCCCTAAATGTTCCCCGCGACTCATACTCCGACGTTAAGTTGGTGCTGAATCTCTCTTGCTCTGACTCGTCTTTGATTTCGTACCAAACAAGCTTCTCTTCGTTGATACAGCTTGCGTCATACAAGACAGCTGTCTCAAACTGTGTCAACAAGATCGCAGTTGTAAGAACTTCTCTATTATCAAACTCCCTCGATCGATCAAGAAGCTGACAAAAGCTGACCTCGTCTGACGTCGTCAAACGAACCTCTTGTTCATCGACCGAGTGGGAGGCACAACCAATTTGCGAAGCAAAAATAAGCAACGCAACAGAAAAACAAAATATCTTCATGAATTTCCTCTCTTGTTATGCAGTCGGGACGTGCGTCAGCATTTTTCCGCAGTTATCAAGTATTTTCCTTTGGTTCTGGTTACCAGGTGACTCTGGATCGTCCGGCCATCCCCGACCATCCGGCTCGATAAGCACGCTTCCTCTCCAATGCGCAAGTTCATGTAATACAACTTGAACTCGACCTTGCCTCGGATTCTTAAGCGTATACGGTGCCTTGGTTGCGCTAAAATTTCCATCAACGAAAAATTCTCCGTAGAAATATATGTTTTCCATTGTCGTCATAGCCATCGCGGCACTACCTGACACCTTGGGTCTCAAGCGAACTGTATCGCCTTGAAGCGACGCAACAAATTTGTCGTATTTCGCTTGGTCTAGATTCCCGTTTTTGTCGGTCAATCTAAAGAACTTGGCGCATTTACGATCCTTCTTTATTATCTCCAGAGCCCAGAATTGAGCGTCAACGTAGATTGAAAGATATTTGTCATCAACAAACATATATTGCGCCGTATATTCCCTCAGACCGGTGAGTCGTATCGAGCCAGTCTCTTCATCAAAGATTGTATGTGACCCGCGTCTGCTCGAATTGGAAGTTGACGACGAATCGGCCGCGGTTTGACCATAAGAATTCGAGCCGGGGCTGCCGGACGAAGGGCTTCGTAACACCGGCGGAGTCTTGGGCTTGGAACCAAAAAACTGATCGTCTCCCATCCAACCGATGAAGTCATCTGTATATCTGAAGAAGGCCCAAAATCGATTTCCTTTGTTGTCGACCGTGGGTCGAGGACCGCACCCACCAGTCGGACATTGAACTCCGACCCCAGTCCGCAAGGCGGCGTTAACCATACTGCAGGGAGCATCAATATGCCCTCCGCCAGGACCAAAGAAACCACAACTTCCCATTGATCGAATATCATTCATTAACTGATCATAGCCGTAAAAACCGGTCGGGGAATTGTTTGGATCCGGAAACTGTGCGTCGAACGATTGTCCGAGGTTCCCCAACGGATCCAATTCAACTCGACTGGAAACAACTCCGTTGGTATCTGTTTCAACCGAACTGTATCCGACTGTATCAGCCTGCAACCATTTTGTTTGATTATTTTCTCTTTTGGCAATCGATACTCCATTTGAAACAATGAACTCCGTTCTTACATTGCCGGATGAGTCAAAAGTCCTGATCACGGCTCCACCCAAAACAGTCGAATGCAAATAAAAAGTGACATCTCCGCTATTGCTAAATTTGACTTTCTGTCCATCGCCGTCGAAAAAGTGTTCAGTATCGTTTGAGGTAACCCCGTTAGGTGAATCAACAAAATACAATCTGCCCGCCGCATCGTAGCGGTAGTTGGTATGATACGGCTGATTCGGGACAACGTAGGTATCGTAGGTTGTCCTTTGAGTCATTCTTCCGTCGTCATCATACTGATAGGTTCCTACTACGTTTGAGTCGGGATTTGAGTAACTCTGACTTTGAGTTCTGTTGTTGCTGTTTGAAGTTTGCTCGGCAGTGATGGCTGGAGTTCGAACCGTTCCGTTCGGAGTCCAAATGCTTCTCATGTACTTCCAACTCAGGTTAGTTTGATGGCCAAGTCCATTGTAGCCAAAACTCAAGTCGTAAATACTCGAACTCGCGTGTGTAAGCCGGGCTGCCGGATCGTTGTAGGTATATGTTCTATCGAGATTATTGGCTATGCCTTGATAGTATTCATGAGAAAACTTCAGTTTTCCGTCATTGTCATTGGAGGTAGTCGTTGTCGTGTAACGATAATCTTGACCGAGCAAGGTTTCGGAAGTCCCTTTCTTGAGTTCATATTTCGATGGCTGCAACCTGTTGTTATACTCGGACTTAGCCGTAACATTGCTTTGATAGCTAGCCTTCTTAAATCCACCCCATGCCCGATACTCCAAGTTCGAAACATAGTTGGTACCTATCGAGTCGGCGATCCCCGACAATCTCCCACTTTTGTCAAACGAGTAATTTACGTCAAAGGCAGAATTCGTCGAGTCTGAGATTTTGGTCAACTGACCAGCCGCATTGTAAAGGTAATTCAAGGCAAACGACATTCCCAGTTCTGAGTAACTGCGCGTTTCAGACTCGACCCGTGAAAGCGAATCGTAGACGTAGGTTGAGACCCCGTGTTCGTCCGCAAGGTACGTACGATTTCCGACAGCATCGTATTGATAGGTTATTGGCCCGACTGCACGGGCGTTGCCTATATTGGAGTACGAAATCTGCGAAATCAGCTTCCGCCCGTTGTACATGTAGCTCGTGACGACACCCCGACCGTCCGTTTTGTTATGCAGAGTGTCATCCTGAAAATATTCAAAGAATGTAAATTTATTCGCGCTTTGTTCCGGAGCGTGAGTTTTCCAAATTCTGTTAAACCCGTCATACTCAGTCGTTGCTTCCTGACAAGTTCCTGTCGGGCACGCATAGTCGGAAGTGGAGTTGCCGTCGTAGGTCTTCTCACTTATCACTTGATCGAGTGCATTGTAAAACTCGACGGCCGTTGAGTAAGGAGTCCCATTGCCATTCAATGTCTCCGTTTTCGCCTGAATTTGAAGTATTTGCGATTTGAACGCCCGTCCGAAATTGTCGAACGTGACCTTTTGACGCCGACCCACCTCATCGCGCGTGACCACGGTTTGTCCGCCGGCGCATCCGCATCCTTGATACAGAGTTTCCTTGGTTGTTCCGTCCGTGTTGGTCAGAACCAGCGTTCTACCCTTCCAATCAAATGTTTCCGTCGAATAGAGCCAGCCTGCGGCATCGTCGTCCCCGGTCGTATCCCAGCCCGAGGGACCGCCGCTCGCGTTTGTCTCAGCAGGGAAGGACGACATCCAGTTGCGACCCATATTGTCGTAGAGCATAACCCGTCCGCTGTTGCCTCCGACGCTGTTCGGTAACTCGGACGCGGCCGCCCTGGTTCTGCCGTGTCCGTCGAGAACGGCGAATGAATATGCTTCCGCCAGACTGCCGTCGAGTTTGGTGTACTGTTTGACCTCAGTCATCGATGGCATGTAATCGTAGCTAACGTAGGCCCCGGTTGGCGTGCCATTCGAGTAAAGCGTTTCAGTCTTTTCAACCCGATCGATTTCGTCATAATGCGATTTGCTGATCGCGCCGCGAACACTGTTACTGGTTTGCCCCGCCTTTGGGCCCTGTATCTCATCGGTCAAGCCGCTCAGATAATGGTATTTGCTGGTGACTGTGAACCCTTCCGGATCGGTTACGGTCGTTGGGTAGGCATAAGAATTCCGGTTGACGTTGTCGCTGAAATTATCCGTGTAGCTCACGCTGACTCGATTCGACGTGGTTTGAACCGGATCCTGCGTCCACGCGGGCGTTCCGGCGATCGTGTAGCCGACCTTGTTTACAGTCGATTCAGAAGTATTTATCACATTCCAGCGCCGCGAACTTGTCTGATTGCCGCGCCATTGCGCGCCGGTTCCGTAATTCGCAGTGTCGTGTTGAATGATATTCGGAAGATTGGTCAGTGATTCTTCGTCATAGCCGTAAGAAGTTTTCGCCTGAAGGCTGCCCGTCCCTGATCCCGCGAAGAGCCGCGACTCACTCGGCAGGCCTAGGATGTAGCGATTGACATACTCCGAATTGAAATTGTAATCGGTCTGAGCGTGCCGATAAACGGTCGTTCCGTCCGAATTGTACTCGAACGAGTCATTCGGCAGATACATCACTGTTCCGCTCGGCAACGTGTAGGTCGTATAGGAAACGCCGTTCTTTCGGACGTTACCCGAGTCTCCGATGGATGCCGAAGTAACACGCGGATTCTGAATAAAGGAAACCGTCGTATTGTCCTGCGTTAGGTGAGTCGTAGCCCAGCGCTGAAGCGTGATCGAATCGCCGGGTTTCGTTGCTCCCCACGTTTCGCTCAAAATCGGAACCGCTTTGTCCCATCCTGAACTGTGATAGTAAACGCGCTGTTCGGTTCCGTCCGGCGCGACCGTTTTGCTCATCAAACCGATCTCGGACTGGTTCGTGTCGGGCATCGTCCAGGTGGCCGAAACCGGCGCGTTGATCTGCGACGTTACCGTCATCCAGTTTTCGGCGTAATCTTCGCGAGTCGTGAACCGCGGACAATCGGTCTGCGTTCCCGGAGAATCGATGTTGTATTTGACGTGATTGAGTTTGTGATTGTCCGCGGCGTACGTCTCGATCTGATAAACCTGACCGTAACTGTTGTAATTGAATCTGTTGTACGATCCGTCATCGAACGCAACCTGTTTCAATACCGTGATGTTCGAACCGTTAGCCGGACCGATGACGGTCGCTCCGCTGAAGCTCGTATTCATCGTGATCGTATCGTATCCGAAGGTCGCATACGTTCGCGTACCGCCGCTGTAGACTTGAGCCACCGACAATGGGTTTCCGTAATCGTCGTAAGAAATTGTAAGCGTTCGGCCGAGAGTATCGGTCATTCCGGAGAGTCGGTTGAAGTTGTTGTAGGACAACGTTACGAAGTTTCCGTTTCTGTCCTTGATCTGAACGCACTGGAATTCATTGCCGATGAGTTGATACGAATGCTGCGTTCCGTCGGTCGTGCGAACCAATAGGCTGTTGCCATAGTCGAGCAATTGAGTGTAGCTCGAATCCGCCGTCTCATAAATTCCGCCCGTGCCGACTTGCCGAAACTCAACCCGGCTGCCGCTTTCGGTAATCAACAAATAACCGTATTTGCCGGTTTGCGAGTTGAAATGCCGCCTTTCAATGATCGGCATGCCGAAACGGAATCCCGGTCCCGGAAACCCGTTGTCGGGGTCGAATACCAAATAGCCGGTGCCGCCGACCGTCTGCTTTATCCATACGAGCGAATTGTATGAAAGCGACAGTCCCGCGCCCATTCCTGCTCTACCCGGCAGGCCGGCCAAACCGGTGCCCCAGTTGAAGTTTCGTGATATCAGGTTGTCGTCGCCGACAGCGTTAAACGGGTCTAGCCTTGCGTTCGTTGAATCAACAACATTGACGGTCGCGGTATCCGAGGAAGAAACGGCGCCTTGGTTGTCGGTAACGGTAAGGGAAACGGTGAAGGTGCCAACGGTCGAGTAAACGTGAGACGGCCGCGAACCTGTACCGGTCGTGCCGTCTCCGAAATTCCAATTGTAGCCATAGATCTGCCCATCGGTATCGGACGAAGCGCGACCGTCGAATTGGATCGCCGTGTTGAGCGAAGCGTTGTACGGACCAGCGGCTTCGGCGGTCGGAGTTTGATTGCTGCCGGAAAAATATCTTACATATGACGACGGAATCGGAATATCGGTGTTCAATCCGAAATTCTGGCTGTAGTTGGCGCCGTTGCTGCTCTTGATGATCCACCAATCTCCGGTTGTGGAACGCCAAACGGCGTAATCGGTTTTCCCGTCCCCGTCATAGTCGGCAGGAACAGGATGATCTGCGGTGAGGCCCCAATTGTAGGTTTGCATTACGCCGTTCGAGCTTTTTCGAACGTACCAGGTGTTGTCGCTGGCACGCCAAACCGCCAGATCGGTCTTTCCGTCACCATCATAATCGCCTGGAACAAGACGATCTCCGACCAAGCCCCATTGGATCACGGTCTGTCCGTTGGAGCTTTGAAGAATCCACCAATTTGAGTCGGAGGGCCGAGCGATCGCAAAATCGGTCTTGGAGTCGCCGTCGAAATCTCCGATGACGGGCACATCGGTGCTGTTGCCCCATTGCTGAGATTGCGTCGAGCCGTCGGAACTCCTGCGATAATACCAAGTGCCGTTTGACGGCCGAAAAACCGCAGCGTCAGACTTGCCGTCACCGTCGTAATCGCCTTGAACCGGAATGTCACCCGATTGGCCAAGCGTGTACGTAACGGTTTGGCCATTCGAACTTTGCTTAATGGTCCAAACACCCGTCGAAGGTCGCCAGTACGCATAGTCGGTTTTCAAATCGCCGTCGTAGTTTGCCGGCACGATCCGATCGCCCAGGGAGCCGAAACCAAAATTCACTTGCGTGACCCAACTATTGTTCGAGCTTTGAAGTACGTACCAGATACCATTGTCCGGCCGCCATACGCCGAGGTCCGATTTTCCATCCCCATCGAAATCGAAAATGTTGCCGTTCCCGCCCGGCGAAGGCATTAAGACAAAGCTGGCCGTTCCGGGCGCAAATTCTGGATTACCTTTAGTGGCGTCCGAGTTCTGAAAATCGGACTCTAGCACCCCATAAGAACTAGACGAATGAAACCCGTCGACGTTCGAAACCGATTTGCCGTAAGTATTTGTTGAATTGATATTTAGCGCAAGCAGGTTATCCAACGAGATTTTGCCCCAGGCTTGAAACCATGAAAAATCCGTCCGAATCTCGCCGCGGTCTTTGTTAGGACCGGATTCAACCGCATGCGCGTCTGTGTTCTTATTCGCGGGACAATTCGTTGTGCTGATCAGACAATCGGTCGAAGGAATCGGCGTCGGAATCTTTGGCATCTGAATTGTTTTCGCACGCAGTTTCTCGGCATCGGGAAGATTCTTAACTGCAGACAGGTGCTTCTTTTTTGTTGGTTTGGTATCGACCACGGCACGCTTCGAAGCCGCGGGACTAACTTGCGGATTTTGGTCCGTCAGCTTGTCGACTGCCAATTGCGGGCCATCCTTTGACGATATTGGGCGATCGGCCGTAACCTGCGGAGAGCCTAAATTTGCAATAGCGCCCCCCCCCAACGGCGGTTCCATCGTGTACCACGAAGAATTTCCGGCGGTCCGACGTCCCGAGACCGGCGGAAATCCTGAGTAAGGGTTCGGATCAAAATTGGCCCCAACGGCGGGCGGCGTGAACGCTAGTCCGAACAACGGCAAAACAAGCGAAGCAACACTAACGACCGCAATCAACCGAAACAATGGCGAAGAAACAAGTGCGCGCATAATCGTCTCCTTGACACTAAGCCCCAAGTTCATTAACGCAAAGACCTTCGTTCAAAAACCAAAAAACGACCGATCGCACTGATCGCGATCCGCCGTTGTTTCGTTAACCCTATTTGCCGATTTTTCGTCGGCCGAGTGTGCCCTTGTTTGAGCATTACCACCTCGCGAAGTACTCTGCAATTGGCGAAACGCCCTTCTACTCAAGGCGTCAAATAACTCGGACCACCTTGATCCGGTCCCCTGGTTCCCCCTGTTTCGAGCCCGATTCCCCCAAATCGCGCTTCCGAAAGCACACGGCTTTCGATTCTGTCGGAATTACCAATATTTTGTTCCGTGTGATCTGGAAACGTCAAATTCGACGTGATGATTTTTCTAGGCGCTCTTGATTAGCAGAACTTATGTAGTTTGGGTGGTTTGAGGTGAATCGCACGTTGGTTAAGTCGTGAACAAGTTAGGTAGGATCAGCGAATTCTTGCCGTGCGGCGGGATTGAAATCCAAACAAAATGGCGATTCAGCGCCGCGTGAAGGCGGAACTCCAAACACAATCGCAGATCACCAGGCCCGCGACCACTTTGAGCCCTTGTGTTCGTCGTCGCGAAGCGAGGAATCGACGCCGGCGTTGAGTTCGAGCAAGCGGCCGATCAGCCAGAGGAGGTCCGAAAGGCGATTGAGATAGGTGATGATCTGCGTGTCGACGTTCTCGCCCGATTCGTGCATCCGAACGACGCAGCGTTCGGCGCGGCGACAGATGGTGCGGGCGATGTCGTAGGCGGCTGCGGACGAAACGTCGCCGGGAAGGCTCCAATCCGATAGAATGCCTTCCATCGACTCGATCCGTGTGACCTCTGCCGTCAGTTGATCGACCATCTCCGGCGTGACGTACGGCTTTGGCGCGTCCTCGAATTTCGGATTCGCGACCGATCCGGCGACGAGGAAGAGCTCGCGCTGGATCTTTTTCGTCAGTTCGTTGATCCCGGCATCGTCGCAGATCGAACGCGCGAATCCCATCGCCGCGCCGAGTTCGTCGATCGTGCCGTATGTTTCAACCCTGAAATCCGCCTTCGAAACGCGCTCGCCGCCGATCAGCGCCGTCTTCCCCTTGTCACCCGTCTTGGTCGCAATGCTCATACTTTAGAAATTAGACGCCGACGCGCAAAAAGTCCATTGGCATTTTCAATTTGCGATTTGGGAGGTTTGAAAAACCCTGCGGAGTCTTGCCCTGAACCCGGCAGGTGACGCTGATTTGTTTGAATTCCTTGCGGCTTGTCGCCCAGATGTGCGGAAAAGCTTTGCTTTTCCGTTCGGCGTTCCCGGATTCCCGCGGCTTCGCCGCACGCTCAAGATCGGCGGCGCAGCCGCCTTGATCGAGAAGCAACTCTCGGAAAAGCAAAGCTTTTCCGCACATCCGGGCGGCAAGCCGCAAGGAATTCAAACAACTCCGCAGGGTTTTTCAAACCGCCCAAATCGCAAATCGCAAATCGCAAATCGCAAATCGCCAATCGCAAATGATCTAGCTCGTCAACCGTCGATAGATGTTCGGCATTCGTTCGGGCAGGCTCAGGACATCGTCGATGATGGTGTAGCCGACGTCGCCGTAGAGATCGCGGAGTTCCGACTCGGATTCGCGGTCGATCGTGATGCAGAACGGCGTGATGCCCTGTATTTTGGCCTCGGTCAGCGCTTCGCGGACATCCTCGCGGGCGTAGCGAGCGTCGCCGTAATCGTGGTCGTACGGGCGGCCGTCGGTGAGGATGATCAGAAGTTTCGTGCGCGATTCCTGGCGGACGAGTTTCGCCGCCGCGTGGCGGATCGCCGCGCCCATCCGCGTGTTGTTCTGGAATGTGATCCCGCCGATGCGGCGTTCGATCTCTTCCGAGTACTTTTCGGAAAAGTCCTTGACGACATAGAACTTGACGTTGCGCCGGCCCTCGCTCGTAAAACCGCTGATCGAATAGACGTCGCCGACCGCTTCGAGCGCTTCGCTCATCAGCACCAATCCTTCCTTTTCGATCTCGATGATCCGCCGTCCGGGGTGCGTATACGGCTGGAGCGGGTTGCGCGTGATCGTCCGCGCCGTCGACGAAGATTGGTCGAGAAGCAGTGAAACGGCGACGTCGCGCTGCTTTCGGAGCCGTTTCGTGTAGATGTTTTCGGATTGACGGCCGTCGGCGCGTTTGTCGATGACATAATCGATCAGCGCGTTCAGGTCGTAATCCTCGCCGTCGATCTCGCGGTTGATCCGGGTCAGATTCTCGGGCTTCATCAATTGGAATTGATGGCGGATCGACGAGATCACGCCGCGATAGCGTGAACGCGTAAGTTCGACGAAGTTGCGGTCGCCCTGCCGCACCTTTTTCTCGATGACGCGGCTCCAACCGACGCGGTAGTCCGACAGGTCGCGGTCCCATTCGTCGTAACTGAAGGCGACGTCGCCGGCCTCAAGCGGCTGTTCCGGCATTTCGGAAGACGACCACGCTTCGGCTCCCTGAAGATCGTCGGGTTCGTCGTCATCGTCCTCAAGCGCGTTCCAGGCGTTGAACAGATCCTTGATGTCGTCGGTCTTTTTTTTCTTTCGTTCGCGGTCGACCTGGCTCTCGAGCACCGATTCCTCGGCCGTCTTGTCGTCGTACGCAAATTCGCCTTTTTCTTCTTTCTCAGAATCCTGCGACTGCGTTTCTTCGGGCGTGATGTTTTGGAAAAGCGTGTAAACGCGCGACGTCGCGATCAGACTGTCCGCAACCGTGGGATTCGGGATCTGTGATTTGTGATTTTGGCTTTGGGAATCGCCGCCGGCATCGGACCAATGCTTCAGATAATTCTCGACGATCGTCTCGATCTCCGAAACGATCTGTCCGTAGAACTGGCGCGCGTCGTCGGTCGCGCCGCCGCAGAGCGTGATCTGGAACAAAAGTTCGAACGGGACCTGGTTGATCGGGACGTCGAAAATGAACGGACGCCTTTGACGCAAAAAGTCGCGCATCAGGTCGAGGTCCTTTCGAAGTCCGCGATACGTTCCCCGGAGCGCCGCGTCGATGCGCGCGTTCTCCATCGTGCCGAATATCTTGCGCGCCAGCCGGGGCTCGGGAAAGGCCTGCAAGACCGCCTTGTAATCGGAGTCCTTCGGAAGCTTTTTGACGCGCTTTTTGAGTTCGAGGCGAAGTTCATCGTCGGAAAGCGCCTTTTCGCCTTTCTGGACGTCTTCGATATATCCGGCGAGCGAGAACGCGTCCGTCGCATCGGCGGCCGCGGCGTATAGTTCGCTCAGTTCGGCGAACGCCGCTTTCAGTTCCTTCGTGTCTTTTTCGAAGGTGCCGAACTCGATCTGTCCCGCACCGTGCGCGGCGAGAACCTTGTAGAGGCGGAAATCGAGTTCGTCCGAGTCGAATTCGTTGACGGTCGCCGGCAAATAGATTGTTTTTCCGTCGCCGATCCGCGATTCCTGCGGCATCGCCGTCAGCGGCGCGACCTCGATTTGCTTGCCGGTGAGTCCCTCGACGTAGATCCGCAGAACGCCTTGAACCGAATCGAGCGGCAGGCCTTCCTGCGCATCCTGGAGCATCTCGTTAGACTGCCGCGTTTCGAGCGCGAAATAGCTTTTGCGGGCCTTCGCCGAAGCATTTTCTTTTTCGGCAAGTCCCGTCTCGACCCATTCCTCAAACTGATCGAGCGAGACCTTCGTCAGTGCCCCCGTCGAGGATCGGAACGCCGCGAGCGCGCTTTCGGCGTCCTTTTCGGCGATCTCGGCGACGAGCGTCAGGATCTTGCCCGCGACGGCGACCATATCGTCGTGTTTCTTGAGCGTCGCCAGCTGCGCGAAAAATCTCGGCGTCGCCCTCAGGAAGGTTATCAGAACTGCGTTGCCCTGTTTTGCGACCCGTTCGAGCACATCGGTCCAGACCGTAAATACCTCGGCTGCTTTTTCGAGCACAATGCTTCCGGCCGAGACGAAATGGAGCGTTACCGAGCCGCCGAAGTCGAGAAAACGAGACGCGGTGGTCATCAGACGAACCGCGCTGTCCGGCGTCAGACGATTCAGCGCTTCGGGAAGATTCGTCCACAGGTCGGCGGTCATCCCGCCGGTTCTCCCGGCGAAGTCCGAGGCAAGCGCGAGACAAGCGTCGGCCGCGGCGTTGTCGGGGAACCGTTTGAGCGCCTTCGCGACCTCGGGCGTCGCGCGTAGAAAGTCGGCGCTGTGTTTTGCGGAGCGGTTGGCGACTTCGGAAGCGAGCCGCAGGATCTCGGCGAACAGACGCTCGTCATCAACGTCTTTGGCGATCTTCGGTACAAGCTCGAAAGTTTCAAGCGATATCGAACTCGAAAGTACGAGCTGGCGGATGCAGATCTGGAAAACCAGCGGGCGCGCTTCGGGCGCAACGTGTTTGAGCCCGCTGACACCAATTCCGAAAAACTTCGCGCCGAGTTCAGCGCTGCCCATCGCAAGCCGCCGGCCCATTTCGGCCCATTCGCGCAGATCGCCGGCGTTGAGGATCTTCGCCGCTTTCGGGACCGCTTCGACAAACTCGCGGCTCACACGAAGCGATACGCCGGCGAGCGCCGCGCTCGATTCAAGCGCCGCTCGCTTCTGCTCGGACGTCAGCCGGCTCAGTTTCCGGGCCAGAACCGTCAGGTTCTTTTTTCGATGACTCTCGTTTTCGGCCATTGACTTGATTGTAAGGAAATCGGGGGCGGTGAAACAAACCGAGGTTCGGAGAATCTTACATATTAGGCGCGATGCCGTCGAAGTAGATAAAGATGTGCCAACAGGCGTTGGTGCCGTATTCGATCAGCGCGTCGAGCTTTTTGGCGCGTTCCATTTCGGCCATCTTCGCCATCACGAAGTTCTGTTCTTCGACCGTCATGTGCTTGCGGGCGAGGTCGAACGCGCAGCCCGACGTGTGCGGCGGAAGCGAGTCCGCGCCGCGAACCTTGAAGGAGTTCGCGTTGGTCTTGTTGAGACTTATCTGATAGTCCATCGAACGCGTCAGGCTGGTGACGCGGAGCGGCCGATTGTACTTGTCAAAGTAGGCCTTCGCCAATTCCTCGAGCACCGGCTTGGCGCCCTTGTTGAACATTCTGAGAAGCCGCATCCGGATCTGCTTCCGGTCGGTCGGATTGTCGAGACTGACACCGTACTTGGCAGCTAGTTTCGTGAGCGGTTGATATTTCGGCGAACCAACCGGAATAAGAACGTCCCGGGTCTCAAAGCTGAATGAAGTAAACGGGTCCGTCGTCGCGCTGCCGCCGACCTCGAGATAAAAGGTTTGGGTCGCCATCGGCATTTCGATCAATTCACGCGAGAGCCTCTTTTCGGCGAGTTCCGAAAAATCGAGCGGTTGCCTGTATCCCGTGCTCTTCATCTGCGAGAGTTTCGCCTTCTGCTTGATGACGCCGTCACCACGCAACTCCGGCGGAACGTTCAGACCCGCCGGAGATATTCCCGTGACTCCGCTGCGAGGTTCGAACGACTTTGCCTTGCGGTCGGCAAGAAAGGCGGCGGTGACTTCGAGATACGTTTCGTCCGTCGAATCGTCCGATGACGTGACCTTGACGTCCTGCAGCGTTTTGAGATCGAGTTCCTTTTCTTCGACTTCCCAGGAAGCGATGAGATCGTCGAGATCTTCCGGATCCTCGCCGCCGAGCGGGTCCGAAACGCGGATCGGAATCGCCAGTCCGGAAGCGGTCGGCGGGACGTTTCCGCCATTGCCGGCGTCGCCGATTCCGGTACTGTTGACGATGATCAGCGCAATCGCGCCGAGTCCGATGATCAAAACGGACAAACCGATCGAGGCAATCAGAATGAACGGCGGCCCCTGGGGCTTCTGCGTTCTCGGCGCCGAGGTTTTCGGGGTCTCGGTCACGGGTGCCGTTTGCTTCGCTTGGGGCTCAGGACGCGATTCAGCGGCAGGGAACTCGACGCGGATCGACGTGCCGTTGCCGAGCGTGATTTTGTCACCGCTTTTAACGATCCTGGGCGCCCCGGCGAGCCTTGTTCCATTCAAAAACGTACCGTTGGTCGAATCTTCATCAACAACAAGCGTATCGTCGCCGTCACGAAAGAACGTGGTGTTCTTTCGCGACAGTCCGTCGTCGTCGATGACGACGTCCGAGAGATCCGTCCGTCCGATCGTGATCTCGTCTTCGACCGCGACCGTCCGCGTGTCATACGGACCCTGAATGTGCAGAACTACTTTCGACATCAGTGGTGGTGATTGTCGGCAACTTCACGGATCTTCGAAATGTCCATCAATTTCGAAAAAACCTCGAAATGAAACATCGAATCGTCTTTGCAGTAATCGCAGAAGAAAGACGCTTCCTCGCCGAGATACATATCTTTCAGATGATAGGCCACAAAACAACCGAAGCAACGCTGGACGCGTTTCCCGAATTCTGCCAGTGCCTCTTCTCCCAAATCCTCGTTCATGGATTCGGATTCTAACAGGCGAAAGGGCAAAGTGAAAAGGCGGCCGACTCGTTGTTGTCGTCTCCCGGTGAACGAAACTCGAACGCCGCCCGATCTATTTCGCGATCGGTTGAAACGGCTTGCCGTAAATTTCCTGAAAGACCCAGCCCAAAAACCTGACCTCGGCGGTGCAGAGCGCTTCGAGCCAACTGCTTGTCAGGTAGAGCCGGCGCTCGTTGGCGGTCGGGATCTTCGCGGCCTCGGCGACGTGCGATTGGCCCGTGTCGAGACGGTAGTCGCCGGCGATGTCCTCGCTGGTCTGGCGAACTTCGCCGAGCGTCTGCAGAACCTCGGTGATCCACTCCTGGAGTTTTTCCTCGGTGTTGTTTTCGCCGATCGCCTGGAAGGCGCCGATCGCAAACCGCGCCTCGGCGTTTTCAAACGGATATGCCTCGACGCCGTTGGCCAGGTCGTCGGCGAGTTTCCATTGAAAAAGCTCCTCGACCTGCGGATGACGGACGAGTCCGACGCGCTGGTCGTAGGTCAGGAACCATTCCAGAAGGTCCGCGAGCGAATTGATGTCTGTATCGCCGTTCGGCGTTTTCCGCAGCTTCGGCGGAAGGTTTTCATTTGCCATAGAAATTTCTTTGAAACGCGGCGATCGGTTTCGAACTGCCGCCTGAAGGCGGAACTCCGAGCGGAACTCCGAGCGGAACTCCGAACCGTTCAGAATGCGGCTTCGACTCTTCCGACGACGTCGCCGCGCCGGTTCGTTATCGGGAGAGGCGCGAGTTCCGGCAGCGCATCACGCTCGAGGATCCCGAGCCGTTTCAGGATCTCGACCGAGATCACGGCCCGCGCGCGTTTGTCGTCGCCGTCCTCTATTTTCATCCCGATTCCGAGTCCGTTCGGCCATTTTTCGGACGGAACGACTCCGCACAGCCAAACCCCTTCGGCGCCGATCTTCGAAACGATCGCGCCCCGCGCGGCCTGCATCAGCATCGTGTCGAGCCGGTCGGTTCCGCCGACGAGTTCGGGGAACTTCATCATCGCGTTGCTGATGCGGGCGCAAACCGCGCTTAGCGCATCGCCAAAAGCGTCCGGCGGAGCGACGAGATTCAGGAACGACCGAGCCATCGCGCGAACGCTCAGCGCAAAGTTCGGCGCGGCGCAGCCATCGACTGCCAACGGGATCTCGGCTGCGGGCGTGCCGGTGAATTTCGCGACAATTTTCAAGATCTCGACCTGGATCGGATGATCGAAGTGTTCGTATGTCGCCAGATCGGCCCCGAGCATTTTCGCGTAAGCGAGCATCGCCGAATGTTTGCCCGAACAGTTGTTGTGGAGCTGCGTCGGGCGCTCGCCGGCGCGAATCATTTCCGCGGCGCGCTTCTCGTTGAACGGCTGATGCGTTCCGCACCGGAGGTCAGATTCATTCAGTCCCGCTTTCTTGAGCATTCCGGCGGCGATTTCAACGTGCATCGGTTCGCCGGAATGCGAAGCGCAGCCGAGCGCGATGTCTTCATCCGTGAATCCGAACCTTTTCGCACCGCCCGCAAGCAGGAACGGAGCGATCTGAAACGGCTTTGCCGACGACCGGATGAACGCAACCGTTTCCGGATCGCCGACCGAAAGCGCCTCGCGCCCGTCGCCATCGACGATCAGGATATGGCCGCGATGAATGGATTCAAGCGTCTCGCCGCGAATTACTTTTACCAGAATTTCAGATTTCATAGAAACAGTGGGCAGTGGGCAGTGGTCGGTGGTCAGTGCTAACTCGACGATTACCAGTCACGACTGGCCGTTACCATTCACCATTTACGATTCCCAAATAACAATTCCCAATTCCCAATTCGGGAGATTTGAAAAACTTCGGCAGCCCCCCTAGCGAACCCCGTAGCCTACGCTGATTTATTTGCAGTCGTTGCGGCTTGCCGCCCGGATTTGCGGAAAGGCTCGGCCTTTCCGGGAGATGCTGCTCGATCCAGGCGGCTGCGCCGCCGGTCTCGGGCGTGCGGCATAGCCGCAGGTACGCGGGAACGCTAAACGGAAAAGCCAAGCTTTTCCGCACATCCGGGCGGCAAGCCGCATTGAGTGGCGCAAATCCCAAATCCGCAATCACCAATCCCAAATCCCCAATCCCCAATTTCCCCAGCTATCTTCCGGCCAGCATTTCCTGCGCGTGCCGGCGCGCGGTGTCGGTGATCGTTTCGCCGGCGAGCATCCGGGCAAGTTCCTCGACCTTTTCGGCCGGTGCCAGTTCGCGGACGCCGACCTTTGTGGTTTTCGCACCGACCGATTTGCTGACCACGAAGTGATGATCGGCAAGCGACGCGACCTGCGGCTGGTGCGTGACGCACAAAACCTGCTGGGTCCGCGCCAGTTCCTTCAGCTTTAGCCCGACCGCTTCGGCAACGCGTCCTCCGATTCCGGTGTCGATCTCATCAAAGACCATCGTCTTCACGTTTTCGGTCAACTTGGTCGTCGTGTTCAGGATCAGCATCAACCGCGACAGTTCGCCGCCCGACGCGACCTTTGCGATCGGCTTGACGCTCTCGCCCGGATTCGCCGAAAAGAAAAACTCGACACGGTCGAAGCCTTTGACGGTAAAAGACTTGTCGTCGTCGTCGGCCGCGACACGAACTTCGAAGCGCGCTTTTTCGAGTGACACGGCGCTCAGATTCGATTCGATCTCTTTTGCCAGCCGGACGGCGTTCTTCGCTCTCAGGTCGTGCAGCTTTCGCGCCGCCGCGAGATAGTCCTGCCGCGCCGCATCGAGTTCGCTTTTCAATTCCTTCTCGCGAAGTTCGGCGGTTTCGATATTCCGAAGCCGTTCGGACGATTCGTCGAAATGCGCCAAAACCGACTCGAACGAGCCGCCGTATTTCCGTTTGAGGCGCGAGATCTCCGCCAGACGGTCCTCGATCTCGGCGAGGCGATCCGGCGAAAATTCCAGCGTTCCGCGAAAGTCGCGAACGGCGAACGCCAGATCTTCGAGAACCGCTTGCGCCCCGGCCAACCCTTCGGCGTATTCGGCGAAACGCTGGTCGAACTGTCCGAGTTCGGCGATGCGTCTCGCGACCTTTTCAAGCGTCGCCACTGTGGCGGCCTCGTCCTCGTAAAGGAGCTGATACGCTTCCTCGGAGAGGCTCGAAAGCTTTTCGATATTGTTAAGCCGGCGTTTTTCCTCCTCAAGCGTTTCGTCCTCGCCCGGCGCGAGCTTTGCGGCTCCGATCTCGTCAACCTGAAACCGCAGAATATCAAGAAGTTGAAGCTTGTGGGCCTCGTCTTCACGAAGGCTTTCGAGTTCGCGCCGAACATCGCGAAAACGCCGGAACCGTTCGCCCGTTTCGCTTCGAAGCGACTGCGCGCCGGCAAACTGGTCGAGCATTTCAAGATGGGTCGCCGGATCGAAAAGCGTCGCCTGCTCTCCCTGTCCGTGGATATCGACGAGCGCCGCTCCGATCTTGCGCAAGAAGTTCTGGGTAACGAGTTGGTCGTTGATGAAGATCCGGTTCTTTCCCGTCAGCGACAATTCGCGCCTGACGATCAACTCCGGATCGAAATCGAGTCCCGCCGCTTCAAATTCCGCGACGAGCATTTCGTCGGCCGCAACATTGAAAAGTCCCTCGATCCGCGCGTTCGTTTCGCCTTCCTTGATGAGATCAGACGAGACGCGTTCGCCCGTCAGCGCGCTCAAACTGTCGACGATGATCGACTTGCCCGATCCGGTTTCGCCGGTGAGCAGATTGAGGCCTTCGGCAAACTCTATCTCGAGTTCGTCGATCAAAGCGATGTTCCTGATTTTCAGCAAACACAACATTAGGCGGCTTCGGAATCGTGATTTGTCGCGGTGAATTCGTTAAGAATTCACCCCATCTTTCGAAAATCTACGGTCGTGAAATTATCGTTTGTTGCGGTCTTAAATGCAAAATCTCATTTGGTCTTCGGAACGACGCCGTCGCCGGTCAGCCATTTCCCCTGCGTGAAGATCGCATCCGGCGGAAAATCCGTTTCGAGGTTCGCGGAATTCCAGTCGATCTGGCGCGATTTCTTGTAGAACATAAACTCGCCCGGAGCGCCGATCCTGATCCGGTCAATTCGCGGGACGACGTAAAAGTCGGACGCGTCGTATTCTTCGAGGCCGACGAGATACGTGAGCCCCCCGATCCCGACGACCGAAGAGGCAATCGCTTGTTCGGCCCGTCGCCGCGCGCGGTTGACGGCGATGTCCGTCATCTGCGGTTTCATCGTTTCCCCGGGGTTCATTATCGTCGCCTTCCGGAAGATCCAGGACGTGAGAGACCCCGATGAATTGATCGGCAGCATATCGTAGTTGATTGGGCTCAGCGCCTGTTCCGTTTTGTCCGCGATCGACTGCAGCGCCGCCATAAACGCGACAAAGTTCAATTTGACGAGGTACATCTCGTCCTTTCCCTGCAGCGCTCCCGTTTCGATGAGGATCACCGGCGTTCCCCACGCCGAAAAGTTGTCGCCGAAAGCGAGCCCGTTGTATTCCTCGTTCCAACGGCCGACCTGTCCGCGAATGAATTTGCTGAGCGCCATTACGATCGCCGCCGCGATGCGTTTGTTGCGTTCGTAACCGGCGTTGGTGATGCCTTCCTTGTTGCCGAGAACGGCGAGAAGCGAGATCACTGCCTGTTTCGGCAGCGGTCCGGCGGTCGTCAGGTCGCGCTGATTATGAAGATTGAACCCGATATGCGGCGTCCAGTCGTCGCGGAGTTTCTTGAGCAGACGACCTTCCGGAGTCACGAGATTTGTTGCATCGCGGTTGATGTCGATACCCTGGAGATTTGCGCGCTGATAGAGTTCGGCGCCGTCCGGATTGAGCATCGGAACGGCGCGGATCGTGAAGGTTTCCGAGAACTTCCTGACCCAATCCTTTTCGCCGTTCTGCTGCAGGTAGGCAAACATATCGAACAGCGCGCTCGTCGCCGTCGGTTCATCGCCGTGCATCTGCGACCACATAAAAATGCGCAACGGACCGGTGCCCCATTCCATCTGGTAGATCTCGCGGCCCGCAACGCTCCGTCCGACCTCTTCGGTCTTGATTCCGAGGGACTTCATTTTCGCGAGATAATCCTTGACGTCCTTGTGCCGCACGTTCGACGGCAGAATCGTCGAGATATGGTTCTTGTCCCAAATATCCGCAAATTCTTCCGGGGTTTGCGCCGAGACGTCGGCGACAAACATAATCCAGGCGAGGATCGCGAGAACCGGCAGAAGTTTTTTCATTTGAGTAATTTAATCGCTTTGAGTTTTTCTATCAACCCGCGAAGCGTGTCCTGAAACGAGAAAAAGCGAGCGCTGCGCACTCGCTTTGATCCCGCATCGATGGTGGCGGGGGGGGGCGGAGACCGTACACCTCCAAAAAGTAGATTGTCATACTTGGGACTTTTGCGGAGGCCAAAACGTGATCTTTCCAAATATAAACGCAAAGACCACATAAACAATGGCGACGGCACCAACAGATAATGTGTTTTGGACCACAACCATTCCTTTTGACAAAGCCAGACCGCCGATCAAAAAATGAGCAAAATTTGCGATCGCTACTGGCCGACTGTAAATGCCTCCGATCAGATTTGCCTTTGCTGTCCAATTAAGCATCGCAAAAGCAAAGTAGAGACCGCCGAGTATTTGCAGGATAAGTAGCAATAAGTCGTTTGGATCCGCTCCCGCATATTGCAAAAGATCGGCCGGAAAGAAAATTAGGACCGACCCGCTGACCGCCATCAAAACTGAGCTGACCGTCATTATTAGTTTCGTATTCATTATTTTGTTCCAAGTATTTGTAATTTGAGAACGTTTTGGAAAAGCTGTCGTCGATCGTACACGTCGACAGCATAGGCCCTTTACAACTGCGCCATTCCGCCGTCAACGTCGATTTCGATCCCTGTTATGTACGAGGAATCATCGGAGGCAAGAAACGCTACCGTTTTTGCGACTTCTTCCGCGGTTCCTAACCGTTTCATCGGAACCTGCGAAGCGAGTCCGTCTTTTGTCGTCTGCTGATCTTCGTCAGGGATTCCCATTCGGCTGAATATCGGCGTTTCGATCGGGCCGGGACTCACGGCATTAACGCGGATCTTGCGACCAACTAATTCGGCTGCAAAGATCTTGGTCAAAGAATGTAAAGCTGCTTTGGCAGCCCCGTAAACGCTTGCTCCCGCCAGGCCTTTTTTTGCCGCAACCGTCGTTGTAAATATGATCGAGGCCCCCTCATTCAAAAACTGTAAACCGTTTTTGACCGTAAAATATGACCCCTTCAAATTGATGTTTATGATTTCGTCAAACAGACTTTCATCGCTTTGTTCGAGCGGTGCAAACTTGCCGATTCCCGCATTTACAAACAAAATATCGACTTTGCCGAATTTCGACATTGTTTGTTCAAAAAGACTGGTGATTTCGTTCAAATTCGTGACATCCGTTTTCACCCCAATCGCATTTTCGCCAATGCTCCGGACGGCTTCATCTAGAGTCGTTTGATCGCGACCGGCGATCACGACCTTTGCTCCGTTTGAAGCTAATTCCTTGGCGGTTGCCAAACCGATTCCGCTATTGCCGCCCGTTATCACGGCTATCTTTCCAATAAATCTGCTCATTTTATCTACCTCTTGAACCTTTCATTCTGATTTTTCAAAAGGTGCGTGGACTGGCCACGCACCTGTCAATTTCACCTGTTGGTGCACTCACTCAACCCTTAGGCACTTGCCGCACGGCTCGCCAGCGGGAATTCGATCGCCGGGAAGTCAACGACAGTTCCGGCGGTCTCGTTAAAGTAGTTGGTGAAGATATTCAAAGCGACATGGGCGACGATCTCAGCGATCTCTTGCTCGCCATAGCCGGCTGCCTTGACTGATTCGATGTCGGTCTCGGAAACCTTGCCGCGGCTGACTACCAAAGCACTTGCGAACTTCAGAGCCGCGTCTTCCTTTGCGTCAACCGACGATGCCCGGCGGGCATTCGCGATCGCCGCTTCATCAAGGCCCGACATTTTGCCGATCGCCGAGTGTGCCGATGCACAATACTGGCAACCGTTGATCTCGGCCGTCGTCAACGCGATCTGTTCGCGAAGCTTGGCGTTCAAAGTCGTACCTAACGAACCGCTAAAGTTCAGGTAAGCCTCCAAAACCGCCGGCGAACTCGCCATTGTCTTCATCATATTCGGTGCAAAACCGATCATCGCCTTTACGCCATCGAGCAGGTCCTCGGCCTTGCCTGTCGCTGTTTCGTGATTGATTGCTGTAATTCTCTGCATGATATTCATTCTCCAAATTTTCTGAATACTGCCGGTAACTTTTCGTTACACTATCTACTAGTGCATTACGCGTGCCACAACCTAGGAAACCTGCAACACACATGTTTTGAATGAGTTACGCGATCTTTGCGAGTTGAAGGCCGCAACGGTATTTCGTTGTTACACGAATAATCATTGTGAACGCCACGAAATCTCGCTATCGATATCAAATCGCGCAAGTTTTTGGACGGGGCATACTCGTTTGGTAGGAGTAGAATAAAAGCCGGATGGCTAATTTATGACAACGACGAAAAAGGTAATCGCCGTTTGCGGCAGTACGCGGGAGCGTTCCACCAACCTGAATATGATCAAGGCCGTGGCCGATCTTGCGAAAGGGAGATTCTCTGTAAGCGTATTCGAAGGTCTAACTGAGATCCCGCATTTCAATCCTGACATTGACGACGATAACGCAGGACCGCAGGTCGCCGAACTTCGCCGGCAGTTGAGAGAAGCCGACGGAATACTGATCTGCACGCCCGAATACGCGATGGGCGTGCCGGGCACACTAAAAAACGCGATCGACTGGACGGTCTCTTCGGCTGAGTTTCTTGAAAAACCAACAGCATTGATTACGGCTTCGTCCGTCGGCGAAAAAGGACATGCATCATTACTGGGAACTCTCAAAGTGATCTCGGCCAAGATAACCGATGAGACTCAACTATTGGTCTCGCACGCCAAAACAAAGGTGAACAACGACGGACGGATCTCCGACGAAATGACCCTAACCGAAGTCAAAAATCTGGTCCGTGCCTTTGAGGGAATGCTGAATGCAGATTGAAGGGGATGAACGATTCTGGTTCTCTTCGTTGCAATTGAAAAGAGGTCGCCCTTTTGGACAGCCCCTTTGTCGTTGTTGTAATTTCTGCTAATTCTTCGCACGCTTCAATGCCTTTCCGCCGGCAACTTTTTTGTCGTAGAAACGCTGTATGTTCTTTGAGACGGCGCCGCGCAGCTCCTCGGAACCAAGCCAACGACGCTGATTTCTCGTATCAAGTCAATGGAAATCCCGATGCGGCCGCAGGCTTACGCTGACAGGTTGGGCTTGGTCGAAATTCTTTTGGGTGTCGTGGGCGACACCCACGGTAGGGTTATTGTCTAAGTGTGCAAATTTGGTGTGTCTGGTACACGAACAAATCTACGGTTAACGAATGGTGGCGGGGGGGAGACTTGAACTCCCGACCTCGGGGTTATGAATCCCGCGCTCTAACCAGCTGAGCTACCCAGCCACGAAACAATGATTATAGTTTCTGAATAAAAAAAATCAAGCATTGCTTTTGTGTTCGCGAAGTTTCGGTTCGCGCCTCTGACTTTGTTGGGGCAACCGCGGCGCACGTTCTATAATCGAAAATCAATTATGATCCTGAAACTTTCATTGATCCTGCTCTTGTTTTTCCCCCTGCTTGCGACGGCCCAAACGGCTCGCGTCCTGACGGTTGCGACCGAACCGGACGCATATGTCTGGATCGATGACGTCGCTTACGGAAAAACCGATTCACGGGGGAAGATCACATTTCGGACTTTCGCCGTCGGGACGCATAAACTTAAGATCCGCGCGCTCGGGTTCAAGGAAGTGACGCAAACCCTCTTGCCGTCGCAAAAGGGTGAGATCAAGATCGGTTTGGTCAGGACCACGGACGAGGCCGAGCTGGCGTTTCAAAATGGGGAACTCGAGACCGACAAGACGAAATCGGTCGAACTCTATCAAAAGGCGATCAAGCTTCGGCCGAATTTTCCGGACGCGTTCATCGGGCTCGCGCGACAGCAGGCGGCGCTCAGCGATACCGACGATGCGCTCATCTCGATTCGCGCCGCGCGCAAACTCCGTCCCGCATTCGCGCTCGCCTCCGCGGTCGAAGGGCGCATTTACAAGGACGACGGCGAATACGAAAAGGCGATCGCCGCATTCAAACGGGCAATCACGGAAGGCAAGGGAATTCAGCCCGAAGCTTATACCGGTCTCGGACTGCTTTTCAAGGAAAGGGCGGAGGGTTTCGCGTCCGAAGGCGATACGGACTCCGAAATAGAGAACTATCTGCTGGCCGCCGCCGAACTTCGGAAAGCGGTACAACAGCTTTTGGGCGCTCCCGACGCGATCATTATTTACCAGATGCTCGGCGACTGTTACGAGCGCGCCGGAAAGTGGGCCGACGCGATCAAGATTTATGAGGAATGCCTGAAGATCTTCCCGGATGTGAACGAGGCCGAGATGTTCCGCTCGTTCATCGTTCAGGCAAAGAAGCGCCTCAACGGGGAACGGTGACGGTCAAAACACGAACTCCAGCCAATTGTCGCCGATTTCATACTTTGCTCCGGAGGCCTTTTGACGACAAACCTCGACGGCGGTGCGCTCCAGTATCTCGTTCCGGCGTCCGGCGGCGGCGGCGAAACCCGCCGACTCGCACGATTTGTCCCATTGTCCGGGGGGTGGCACGAAAACGGTCGTGCCGCTCATACTAAACTCCCAGTCGAACGCAAGGCGTTGATCGCCTTCGAAATAGTAAATCGTTCCGCCCCGGCCGGATTGGTTGATTTCCACACGATAATTCATCTTCTCAGAGCTTGTTTCGGGATAGATGATAGCTGATAGATGAAAGGTGATAGCCCGTCGTTATCAACTATCACCTTTCACCTATCCGCTATTCCGGATGTTTTTACGCCCCGAGCATCGAGGCGATCACGCCGTGGCTGGCTTCGAGCGCCTCGGCGAGTTTGCCGGCGTCGGTGCCGCCGCCTTCGGCCATATCGGGCTTGCCGCCGCCGCGGCCCGAAACTATCGGCGCGATCTGCTGGACGATCCCGCCGGCCTTTACCCGATCCGTCAGGTCGTCCGAAACACGGACGATGAACGACACCTTGTCGTCCTCAGCGCGGCCGAGTATGACGACGCCCGACTTCAGTTTCGCCATCAGCGTGTCCGAAAGATGACGCATTCCGCTTTTGTCGAGTCCCTCGACGACCTTCGCGATGACCTTTACGCCGTTCACGTCGCGCGGTTCGTCACCCTCGGAACCTCCGCTTGCGGCGCCGGTCGCGATCTTCATCTTCAGGTCGTCATTTTCGCGACGCGCTTTTTTGAGTTCCTCCTGGAGCTTTTCGATCGCCGCGGGCAGATTGTCGCGCTGCGTTTTCAAAGCCTGCAGCGAGCGGTCGATAAGGCGCTCGTCTTCGCGGAAGCGCGCGAAGGCGTCCGTGCCGGTGATCGCGCGGATGCGGCGCACGCCCGACGCGATCGCTTCGTCCGAGACGATCTTGAAAGTGCCGATGTCGCCGGTCGCGCGGACGTGAGTGCCGCCACACAACTCGCGCGAGAATTCGCCGCCGCCGACCGAGAGAACGCGGACCGCCGAGCCGTATTTCTCGCCGAAGAGCGCGACCGCTCCGGTGCGCATCGCGTCCTCGATCGCCATTACGTTGGTGTTGACGGGTTCATTCTTCAATATGTGAAGATTGACGAGATCCTCGATCTCCTGCATTTCCATCTCCGAGATGGCCTGGTAATGCGTAAAGTCGAACCGCAGAAACTGCGGCGAGACGACCGAGCCGGCCTGTTTCACGTGCGTCCCCAAAACTTCCTTGAGCGCCGCGTGAACAAGGTGCGTCGCCGTATGATTCCGCCGCGTCGCGTCGCGCTTTTTCGCATCGACCGTTGCCGTGACCGTATCGCCGACCGTCAGCATTCCCTTTTCGACCTGACATTTATGAAGTATAAGGCCTTGAATCGGAGAAAAAGTGTCGACAACTTTAGCAAGACCATTCGAGCCAAAAAGGACTCCCGTGTCGCCAACTTGACCACCAGATTCCGCGTAAAATGGCGTCTTATCTAAAACGATTGTGCATTCTTTGCCAGCTTCAGTGGACTCAACTCGATCATCTCCACGAACAATTGCCAAAATGTTTAAGTTGGAGGTCTCAAGTTCTTCATAGCCACGAAACTCCGTTCCAGTGTAGTTTAGTCGCGATAGAGCAACATATGCCGGATTCGTACTCTCCGGCTGTCTGGTTTTTCCTATCGTGGAGTGCTCCTGAAGTTTCTTTAGTTCGTCTTCAATAAGTTCCTTAAATTGAACTTCATCAATCAGCGGATATGAATACTCCCTAACGGACATTCCCGTTTCGTCGTCCCAATCAACATATCCATGAGTTTCAACGACCGTGAACGTCTCATTTACTGGTTCCCATGTCGTGCCAATGTTACGGCGAAGTTTCCAAAAAGTCGGACGTTCTCCGGGTTCGTGATCTGGTGAAGTTGGAGCTTTGCCCTTCAGAACGACGTACATTAAATCAATCGGCAATCCAAACGTGTCATATAACTTTGCCAATTCACTTAATTCTACGAATCCGGGCGTTGGAATCGATTCCGATTCAGGACCTATCTGCAAATCATAATCATTCTTGTTAAGCAGATTCTGAAGGCGCTGCAGTCCGACCGTCATCGTCGCGCCGAACCTTTCCTCCTCAAGCCGCACCATTTTGCCGATGAAATCCCGCTGCGCGACAAGTTCGGGATAGGCGCCGCCCATCAATTCGACGACGAAATCGCAGACCTTGTTGAAGAAAAGACCGTCAAATCCGAGATGTTCGCGGCCCTGATAGATCGCGCGGCGCATGATCTTGCGGAGAACGTAATTCCGTCCTTCATTGCCCGGCAAAATGCCGTCGGCGATCGCGAACGCGGTCGTGCGCGCGTGATCGGCGATCACGCGGCATGCAAATTGTTTTTGTTCATCAAATGATTCGTAAATCGCCATCTTCGTTAGTTCCGCAGTATTTCAATTAGTGCTTCGACAACCTCTAAGGTCTTTTGGTTACTCAATTTGCCAACGCGCTTCGCAATCAAGGACTCGTGGCCGGTAAAGATCTTATCTGGTCGGGCAAAACTCGTTTTCCGCAACGAACCGAGCTCAAAATCACTGCTCACGATTTCAATAGTCTTCGAATCGATTCCCGCGTTGCTCGTGATCTGGCATAAGATCAGATCGCTCCGATTGGCCTCGGCCAATACAAGCGCCGGACGGAATTTCGAATCGGAAAGATCGGAAAACGGAAAGCTGACTAACACGACGGAAGCTCGTTCAAATCTTGCCATGCCTGGTCTTCCTCCTCCGTGTTCCACGTTTCCGCGAGCGCTTTTTCGCTCAAAAGCGCCGTTTCCGAAATCTCAAGTTTCGGCTCTTCATCGAGAATTGTGACCAACGCCCGATATGTTCGTTCCGGCTTAAATTCACTTTGCAGGAATACTCTTCCGTCGGAATCAATAATTGCCTCAATTGTCTGGATCATTTCGTTACTCCAATGATAGTTTGGCCGTAAATTCGACGATCGGCAGGATCAGATCCGTTTCGTAATTCGTGGAAACGCCCTGCAGGACCGCGGCGACGCGTTCGAGTCCCGCGCCGGTATCGACCGACGGGGCCGGCAACGGTTTGAGTTCGAAAACGCCTTTTTCGACTTCGCTTCGCTCAAACTGCATAAAGACGAGGTTCCAGATCTCCATCGTCGTGTCGCCGTGTCCGTTGACGAACTTCGGATGATTCTTTTCCGGATCGTCGGGCGAGTCGCCCATATAACAATGGATCTCCGAGCAAGGCCCGCACGGTCCGGTGTCGCCCATTTGCCAGAAGTTGTCCTTGCGTCCGAACCCGAGGATGCGGTCCGCCGGCGCGCCGACCTTTTCCCAGAGGAGACGCGCCTCGTCGTCGGCGGGAACTTCGTCATCGCCTTCGAAGACGGAAAACCACAGCCGTTTCGGGTCGAGCTTCAGTTCGCCGACGAGAAAGTCCCAGGCGAAACGGATCGCATCTTCCTTGAAATAGTCGCCGAACGAGAAGTTTCCGAGCATCTCGAAAAACGTGTGATGCCGCGCCGTCTTGCCGACCTCGTCGAGGTCGTTGTGCTTGCCGCCGGCGCGGATGCACTTTTGCGACGAAACGGCACGCGTATAGTCGCGCTTTTCCTGGCCCGTGAAGACGTCCTTAAACTGGTTCATCCCGGCGTTCGTGAACAACAGCGTCGGGTCGTTCGCCGGCAAAAGCGGCGACGAATGAACGATCTTGTGCCCGTTCCGTTCGAAAAACTCGAGAAATTTCTGTCTGATTTCCTGTCCTTTCATAAAAAAGCAAAAATGGATTTTAACACGACTGAAGGTCGCTCGTCCCGACCGGAGCGCACGCGTCCCCGCTTGCAAACAGTGCGAAGTGCCGTAGCGGACTTAAAATGTCGATCATCCCGGAACCGTCATGTCTCGTTCGCGCTGGGCGCTCATTGCAAGCGGGGACGCTTGCGCTCCAGTCTAATCTTCGTCAAAACTCCTCGCCGCGATCTCGCGCATTTTCGAACTCACGAGGTCGTACGAAAAACCCTGCCTCAATAAATAATCGTAAAACTTCTTGGCGTCGTCGCGGTTTTCGGGTTTGCCCTTGAGCCGGACGCGCCTGGCGATCGCGCGGTCGATGATCTCGTCCTCGGGCGTTTCTTCGAGGATCTTTTCGAGCGTCGCGTCAATCGTTTCCTTGTCGAGCTTTTTCTGCGTCAGCTTCATCTTGAGCGCCATTTTCCCGAGCGGTTTCTGGCGGATCTGCGATTCCGCAAACGACCGCGCGAACTGCGCATCGTCGAGATAACCGTAATATTTGAGTTTTTCGATGACCTCGTCGACGATCATTTGGTTGGTCCAGTCTTTCTCAAGCAGTCGCGTGCGGAGTTCGTCGATCGAACGCGGTTTGTAGGTGAGCAAATTCACCGCGCGGTCGAAGGTTTTCTGCCGGGCGCGGTCTGGATCGGTGACGACCCGTTCGGAATCGGGGATCGGGGTTTTTCTTTTCATCGGCTTGAAAGAATCTTAACCCGAAAGTCGCAAATCAGAAATCAAAAACCTAAAATCCAACATATGAACGGCATTCTCATCATCGACAAACCGGCCGGAATCACCTCGCACGACGTCGTTGCGCGCTGCCGGCGAATTCTCAAAACGAAAAAGATCGGCCACACGGGTACGCTCGACCCGTTTGCGACCGGAGTGATGGTGATCCTCGTTGGGAAAGCCACGCGGCTCGCGCAGTTTCTCGACAAGGACGAAAAGGAATACGAGGCGGTCGTCCGGTTCGGATTCGAGACGGACACCGGAGATTCGACGGGGGTTCCGCGCGAATCCGAAGGCGAGATCGGGAGCCTCAACGACATCTTCCCCCGACTGCAGACAGCCGCCAAGGAATTCACCGGCGAGATACTTCAGACTCCGCCGATGTATTCGGCGAAGAAGGTCGAGGGCAAAAAACTCTACGAACTGGCGCGCAAGGGCATCGAGATCGAGCGCGAAGCGGTTCCGGTAATGATCCATCGGCTTGAGATCTTAGGAAAGCCGCCGGCAACAAGCGATGACGAGGCGTCTTCCGACGTTACGCTCAAGGTCACTTGTTCCGCCGGAACCTATATTCGTACTCTGGCCGAAGACATCGCCCGGCGCGCCGGTTCGGCGGCCCATCTTGCCGAACTCCGGCGCACAAGGGCCGGCAAGTTCGGCATCGAACGGTCGCTCACGCTCGAACGGCTCGAGGAGGTCGTTGCCGAAGGTCGGCTCGACGAACATCTGATCGCGATGAGCGACGCAGTTTCGCATTTGCCGGCAATCACGCTGAACGCGGAGCGGGTCGCCAAAACAAAGAACGGACTGAGCACCCGATTCGAGCCGGAATCGGCCGCCGACGGCGAAAGCGTCCGGATGATCGACGAAACCGGCGAACTGATCGCGATAGGTGCCTACGACGCGACGAGCAAACTGGTTCAACCGCGACTCGTTTTGGTGTAAGATTAATTCAGTTTTATGAAAAAGAAGCACATCGCACTTGGAATCGGCGGAGCTATCGGCGGCGTCATCGCCTGGAAACTCGCCTCGCGGCCGTCGACTGTCAACTTTGAAGAGGTCGCCGATCGCGTGGTTCACGCGGAGCACTCGAATTTCATCGACGTTGACGGCGCCGAGATTCATTTTCAGGAGTTCGGCGACCGTTCAAAGCCGACCCTGCTCCTTGTTCACGGCTTCACGGCGTCGGTCTATGTTTGGAAGACGGTCGCTCCGCAGCTTGCGGATGCGGGATTTCACGTGGTCGCGGTCGATCTGATCGGTTTCGGGTATTCGGCAAAGCCTGCCTGGTTCGACTATTCGATACAGTCGCAGGCGCGAATGATCTCGCGGTTTATGGATCGGCTCGGCATCGGAACGGCAACGCTCGTCGGCAGTTCGTACGGCGGCGCGGTGGTGTTGACGGTCGCGCTCGATTACCCGGAGAGAGTCGAAAAACTCGTCCTTGTCGATTCGGTGATCAACGACGAACCGAAGAATCATCCGATCCTCAAGCTTGCGTCCGTACCGGGAATCGGCGAGGTGATGACGCCGTTTTTGCTTGACTCCAAAACGTTTATCAAACTGCGGATGCAGAACACACTGGCACCGGTGAACCATCACCTGATCACCCGTGACCGTGTTGAATCGATCATCCGCCCGCTTGCGGCTGCCGACGGCCATCGCGCCGTATTGCGAACGGGCCGCAACTGGAACGCCGACAGGATCGAGCACGATCTCGGACTGATCAACCACCCGACGCTCATCATCTGGGGCGAGGACGACATTGTGATCCCGATCCGGAATGCCGAAACGCTCTACAACTCGATCGTCCACTCGCGGCTCGTCGTTCTCAAAAACTGCGGCCACGTCCCGCAGGAAGAAACGCCTGAGATCTTCACGAAGCTGGTCGACGAATTCGCCCGCGACCGAAAAGGCCGGATCACGGCCGGCGACGATGCGATGGAAGTTAGAAAGTAGTTTAGAGTTCCGCCTTCAGGCGGCCCGTTCATGATCATTCGTTTCGCTTTCCGCGGGTTGGCCGCCTGAAGGCGGAACTCCAAACGTCAGAGCTTCAATTCCTTCTTCGCCTCTTTCGGCGTGTTCGGTTTGGTGAAGATCGAATCCGGGATCCGTTTGTTGAATTGGATGTTGATGTAGTTGATGCGCGACGTTTGGACGCCGCCTGAGAAATGGTCGATGATGTACGGCGCCTTGATGCCGTCCGTCTCGACAAACTGCGCGTAGCGGTCTTCTTCTTTCGACTCCTCGCCGTCGGGATTGATGCGTTTGTAGATCGCTTTTACCGGCAAACCCTCGGCCGTGAATTCGAATTCGACTCCAAAGCCGTCGTCGTACGTCAGTTTGATGACGTCGTTGCGCTTGCCGAGCGTCGCTTCGCGTCGACCGACATAGCTGACCGCGCCCTTGCCGCGCCAATGGCCGCGAAGCAAGTGATCGAGACTTACGCTCAGCCCGCGTTTGAAATCCTTCACCTGCGATTCGTTCAGCAGATTGATGACGCCGGCGGCCCCGTCGAAAAGCCATCCCTCATCGCCGTAATTCGTTTGTATGTTCTTTACTCCGTTAAACTTAAAGTCCGTCCGTTCCTTGTCCGGATAAACGATGATGTCGCTGAAAGTCTGAAATGAAATGATCACGCCGTCGCGCATCATACTGAATTTTCCGGTCGCGTAAAGCGTCTTAACCTGCAGATACCGCTCGCCGCCGAGCTGGGCGACCGCGCTCTTCAAAACCGCCTCGGCCTTTTCGTCCAGTTTCGCGCCCTGCGCCAACGCGCCGGTATGCGCGAGAATCAAAACAGAAATCAAGATCAGCAATCGAATTTTCATAGCGTTTCGGTCGAAATTTTAACATCGAAGCGTTTGATGACGAAAGATCGATTGCGGGTTTCCGCGCCACGGTCTTCAGATTCAATTGCCACGGTTCAATTGCCACGGTCTTCAGATTCAATTGCCAAGGTCTTCAAATTCAATTGCCACGGTCTTCAAATTCAATTGCCACGGTCTTCAAATTCAATTGCCACGGTCTTGAAATTCAATTGCCACGGTCTTCAAATTCAATTGCCACGATCTTCAAATTCAATTGCCACGGTCTTCAAATTCAATTGCCACGGTCTTCAAATTCAATTGCCACGGTCTTTAGACCGTGGTGTCCAGCCCTATCACCAACAGGGGCTTTAGCCCAAACGTTTCATTGGGCTAAAGCCCGAAAACCGGATTACTCGTAACCACGGTCTAAAGACCGTGGCAATTGAACCGGGCAATTGAACCGGATTACTCGTAACCACGGTCTAAAGACCGTGGCAATTGAAGCTGAAGACCGTGGCAATTGAACCGTGGCAATTGAACCGTGGCAATTGAATCTGAAGACCGTGGCAATTGAATCTGTAGAACGGGCCAAACAAAAAAGGCATCACCCGTCCGACGGTTGATGCCTTTTGTCCGACTGGAAATCGGTTCTAGTTCAAACTGAACGCGTCGATCGGATTGACCGTGATCTCACCTTCTTCAGCATCGACGACGAAGCGGGTTGCGAGTTTCCATTGATTCGTGATCGGCAGTTTTACTTTCTGATCGATGAAACGCTTCAGGAACCGCGCGCCGTAGGTCGGGCTGAAGCCTTTTTCGGTCATCAGATCGACCGCCGTTTCAGTGACGTCGACCAGTTTGCCCTGGCGTTCCATCCGGCGCTTCAGCTTGCCGATGTAGATCAGCGCGATCTGCTTGACCTCATCCATCGTCAGCGGCGAGAAGATGACGATCTCGTCGATGCGGTTGCGGAATTCGGGCGAGAAACGCTCTTCGGCGGCCTTCATCACGTCCTGTTTGATGGCTTTCATCTCGCCGAGCGACTTCATTCCGAAGCCGAGCGGCTTTTCGTATTTCTTGAAGCTGTTCGAGCCGAGATTCGACGTCATAATGACGATCGCATCCGAAAGATAAACCTTCTTGCCGCGCCCGTCGGTCATCCAACCTTCGTCGAACGCCTGCAGGAACAGATTCATCAGATACGGATTCGCCTTTTCAACTTCGTCGAGCAGCAAAACCGTGTACGGATTCTCGCGAAGCTGCTCGGTCAGAATTCCGCCGCGTTCCGATCCGACGATCCCGCGCGGCATTCCGATCAGTTTTTCGATTCCGACCGTGCCGTCGCCGTATTCGCTCATATCGATGCGGATCATTTTCTCTTCATCGCCGAACATGAATTCAGCGACGGCCTTCGCGAGTTCGGTTTTGCCGACACCGGTCGGGCCGAGGAAAAGCAAGACTCCGTCCGGCGCGTAGTGATTTTCCTTGAGCGGGCCTTTATTGAGCCGCAGACGTTCAGCGACCGAGCGCACCGCTTCCTTTTGTCCGATGACGCGTTCGGCGAGCGCTTCTTCCATCAGCGAAAAACGGTCCGACGTGTCGCGGTAGATCATATCCTTCGGAATCCTCGATTCTTGCGAGATGACCTCGATGATATGCTCCGGCTTGACGACGAGCGACGCCGGTTCGTTGATCTCGACCTTGACCGAAGCCGTGTCGAGCCAGCCGATCGCCTTGTCGGGCAGATGCAGGCTGCGGATGTATTTCGGCGACATTTCAAGCGCGGTGTTGATCGCCTCGTCGGAGATCGTCACCGAATAATTGCGTTCGAGTCGCGGACGGAGACCGAGAAGGATCTCGCGCGTTTCGGCGAGCGTCGGTTCGTCGACATTGACCAGCCTGAACCGCCTTGAGAGCGCTTCGTCCTCGCCGATGTATTCCTTGTATTCGGTCCGCGTCGTCGCGCCGATGATTCGCAGTTCGCCGCGCGCGAGCGCCGACTTGAACATATTTCCGGCGTCGGAAGATGTGCCCATCGCCGCTCCGGCACCGATGATCGTGTGCGCTTCGTCGATGAAAAGAATGATGTTTTCCTTTTCTTTGACTTCGTCGATGATGCCTTTGATACGTTCCTCGAACATTCCGCGCAGCATTGTGCCGGCGACCAGTCCGCCCATTTGAAGCTGGACGATGTGCGAGTCCCGAAGTCGCGCCGGGACCTTTTCCGGTTCAAGTTCGATGAGCCGCGCGAGTCCCTCGACGACGGCTGTTTTGCCGACGCCGGGTTCGCCGACGAGCATCGGCGAATTCGAACGTTCGCGATGGCAGAGGATCTCGATCATCTGCCGGATCTCTTTTTCGCGGCCGATTGTCGGCGGAATCTTATCCTGCCGCGCGAGTTTGTTCATCGAGACGCCGAAATGACGCAGGTACGACGGCAGTTCGTATTTCTGCCGCACGCGTTCCTCTTCCTTTTCGCGTTTGTGAATACGCGTCCGCGCCGTTTGCGCGACCTCGTCGGCCGGTACGCCGAGATTCTGCAGAACGTCGTTCAAAATGCTGCGTTCATCGTTGGAAAGAACGTAAAAGATGTCGCTTCCGTCGATCACGCGGCGGCCCTGCGAGCGGGCGCGGTCCATCGCACGCTTGAAGAGTTCCGTTGTTTCGGGCGCGATGCGAAAGCCCTTGCCGGTATGCTGGCGTCCGCTTTCCATTCGCTTTTCGATCAGCAAACGCACCGATCGAGGATCGACAGCAAGGTCGCGCATCGTCGAGTTGAAAAGGTCGCCCTCTTCCATCGTTATCGCATTCAGGATATGCTCGATCGAAATGTAGTTTTGGTCGCGCCGTTTCGACTCGTCGAGCGCCGTTTCCAAAATGCGTCGACCGCTGTCGCTGAATTTATCCTTGTATGCGTCTATGTCTGCCATATTTTCTCCAACTCTTCGATGCCCTGATCACGCGATTTTATGCCAACAATGATGGTAGCATTTTGGAATTCCAACATGCCACAAAAAACATTTGGGGATTACGACGTCGGATTCAACCGGCGGCGCAGCCGCGTGGGCGGGAGCGGCTCCCGGAAAGGCAAGCCTTTCCGCACATCCGGGCGGCAAAGCCGCATTCAGCACCGCAGAATCCCAATTCCCGAATCCCGAATTCCGAAATCCGAATTCCGAAATCCCAATTCAGTTCGCTTTCCCGACCTGCACGCGGGCAGCCCGCAGAAGGCGGTCGCCGAATCTGTAACCGCGCGAAAACTCGGACGTTATCTTGCCGTCCTGTTCGGCATCGACCTCGACCATTTCAACTGCCTCATGCAGTTCCGGGTCAAAGTCCGCGCCGACGGATTCGATCGGTTCGACGCCGAGTCCGAGAAGTGTCTGCTCGAACATCCGCGCCGTGCCCTTGACGCCGACGTACAAGTGTTCGAACGACGAGTCCGTTTCGCCCGCTTTCACAGCCAAAACGAGGTTGTCGAGGATCGGCAAAAGCGTTGTCAGAAACTCGCTTTTTTCGATTTGCATCCGCTGCTCGTTATGCCTTTGCAAACGCTGACGCATTTCGGCCGTTTCGCGTTCCATCTGCGCCCGGAGTTCGTCGAATTTCGACTGCACGCCGACGAGTTTGTGTTCCGCGGCCTCGCGGCGCTGCCGTTCGACGGCGACTTCCTCTTCAAGTTTCGCGACAATGGGCGGAACTTGCTCTTTTGCTTCGTCTGTTTTCACTCGTTCACCTTCGGAGCTGAAAGTTCGCTTGTCAACGACCGGAATCTTCTCTGCCCCTTCTTCCAACAACTCTTCAAGTTCTTCTTTGCTTATTTCCTCTTCACTCATCTTCTTTCGTTTGAACCAACTCATAAAGTTTAATTAATGCCTGCTTAGTCTAACAGACTGAGAGTGGTTCGGAAAATTTGACGGAACCGGGCCGCGGCCTTTCAAACGCGGCCCATATTTGGACTATGACGCCGATGCCTTTACGGCCTCCGGCGTGAACTTCATCTCGCCGTTTTCGGCGGAAATTCGCAAACTCTGGCCCGAAACGACTTCGCCGCTCAAAAGCTTGAGCGCGAGCGGGTTCTGGAGCATCGTCTGGATCGCACGTTTAAGCGGGCGCGCCCCGAAGGTCGGGTCGTATCCCGTTTCCACCAGCAGGTCTTTCGCCGATTCGTCGAGCGTGATCGCGATGCCGCGTTCGGCGAGCGTGCGCCGCAATTTCTCGAGCTGAACGTCGATGATCGAGGAGATCTCGTTTCGCGACAGCTGGGTGAAAACGACGATGTCGTCGATGCGGTTCAGGAATTCGGGCTTGAAAGCCGAACGCAGAACGTCGAAGACGATCTCCTTGATCGGCGTATCGACGAGCCCCGCATTCTGGATCTCGCGCGAGCCGAGGTTGCTGGTCATGATCAGGACCGTGTTTTTGAAATCGACGACGCGTCCCTTCGAATCGGTCAAACGGCCGTCGTCGAGGATCTGCAGCAGAACGTTGAACACGTCCGGATGCGCTTTTTCGATCTCGTCGAAAAGCACGACCGAATACGGACGCCGACGCACGGCCTCGGTGAGCTGACCGCCCTCGTCGTAACCGACATATCCCGGAGGCGCGCCGATCATCCGCGCGACAGCGTGCTTTTCCATATATTCCGACATATCGAGCCGGACGAGAGCGCGTTCGTCGTCGAACATAAATTCGGCGAGCGCCTTCGCGGTCTCGGTCTTGCCGACGCCCGTCGGTCCGAGAAATATGAACGAACCGATCGGCCGGTGCGGATCCTGAAGCCCGGCGCGGGCGCGACGGACCGCATTCGCCACCGCCTCGAGTGCCTCGTCCTGGCCGATAACGCGGCGGCGCAGATTCTCTTCCATTTTGACGAGTTTCTGCATTTCGCCCTCGAGCATCTTGCTGACGGGCACGCCGGTCCATTTGGCGACGACCTCGGCGACGTCCTCTTCATCGACCTCTTCTTTAAGATAAACGCCGTCCTTTTGGAGTTCGGCGAGCCGCGCCTGTTCGTCCGTCAACTGTTTTTCGAGCGTCGGGATCGTGCCGTACTGGAGTTCGGCGGCGCGATTGAGATCGCCCGCCTGACGCGCCTGTTCAAGGTGCATCCGCGCCTGTTCAAGCTGCTCTTTCGCACCGCGCATCTTTTCGATCTCTTCCTTTTCCGACTGCCACTTGGCCTTCATTCCGCCGGACTTTTCCTTGAGATCGGCGATGCGTTTTTCGATGTCGGCGAGCCTTGCCTTTGCTTTCGCGTCGGTTTCGCGCGAGAGTGCCTGGCGTTCGATCTCGAGTTGCAGGATCTCGCGTTCGAGAACGTCGATCTCCTGCGGCAGCGAGTCGATCTCGATCCGCAGACGCGACGCTGCCTCGTCGATCAGGTCGATGGCTTTGTCAGGCAAAAAACGGTCGGTGATGTAGCGGTTCGAAAGCGTCGCCGCGGCGACGATCGCCGAATCGGTAATGCGGACGCCGTGATGAACCTCGTATCTTTCCTTCAGGCCGCGGAGGATGGCGATCGTGTCCTCGACGTTCGGCTCGCCGACGTAGACCTGCTGGAAGCGGCGTGCGAGCGCTTTGTCCTTTTCGATGTATTTCTGATATTCGTTGAGCGTCGTCGCGCCGACGCAGCGGAGCATTCCCCGGGCGAGCGCCGGTTTGAGCATGTTCGACGCGTCGATCGCACCTTCGGACGCGCCCGCGCCGACGAGCGTGTGGAGTTCGTCGATAAAAAGGATAATTTGGCCGTCGGACTTTTCGATCTCTTTAAGTACGGCCTTCAGACGGTCTTCAAACTCGCCGCGGTACTTCGCGCCGGCGAGCATCGCGCCGAGATCGAGACCGACGAGTTTCTTGTTCTTTATGGTTTCGGGGACGTCGCCGGAAACGATCCGTTGCGCGAGTCCCTCAACGATCGCCGTTTTGCCGACGCCGGGCTCGCCGATCAATACGGGGTTGTTCTTGGTGCGCCGCGAAAGGACCTGGATCGTGCGCCTGATCTCGTCATCGCGACCGATGACCGGGTCGAGTTTTCCCTTGCGGGCGCGTTCGGTCAGATCGACGGCGTACTTCTCGAGCGCCTGGAAATTCTCCTCGGCGTTCTGGTCGGTGATCCGCGATCCGCCGCGCATTTCGTCGATGGCCTTCGCCGCGTCTTCTTTCGTCACGCCGTTCGAACGCAGAATACGGCCGGCATCGCCCGCCTTTTCATCGGCGATCGCGAGCAGCAGATGCTCGGTCGAGATGTATTCGTCCTGCATCGATTCCGCGACTTTTTGAGCTTCCTGAAAGATCGTGTTGATGCGCGAGCTGAAATACTGCTGTCCGCCCGAAACCTCCGGAAAGCGGGCGATCGCGGCCTGCACGTCGGTCAGAATGGTCGCGGCATTCGCGCCCATTTTTCCAAGAATCGGGCGCAGAGTGCCCTCTTTTTGCTCAATCATCGAAGCCAGCAAGTGCTCCGGTTCGACCTGCTGGTTCTGGTTCTTTTCGGCGGCGCCGATCGCTTCCTGAACGGCCTCCTGGCCGCGAATTGTGAATCTGTCTAATCTCATGATGTTAAAGTCCAAAAGTTGGAGCGAGAAAAAGGGGAAAAGTGACGCTTTGATCCTGCAAAGGTCAGAGAGTGCCAAATTTGATCAATCCGGCTACGGAATCTGCGAAACTTAGTCGCAAACGCCAGTGCCGACGGTTGACCGCGGCCTTTGCCGGGTTGAATCAACGACTTTTCCCCTTTTCAACTCCTATGCCTTGGCTTCGATGGTTTTCGGAGCCGTATCTCCGACGACCTTGATCTCAATGCGCCGCGGCTTGGCTTCCTCGCGCTTGGCTAGCGTCAAACGCAGTACGCCATTTTCAAAGACGGCGTTCACGTTTTCGCTCGAAACCGTCGGCGGAAGCGTGAACGAACGCGTGAAACTTCCGTACGATCTTTCGACACGGTGGAAATTGTCGCTCTCGGCCTTTTTCTCAAATTTGCGTTCGCCGTGAAGCGTCAGCACGTTGTTCTCGATCGAAACGTTGACGTCTTCCGGACTCATTCCCGGAAGTTCGGCCTCGATCACAAGTTGATCCTTGTTCTCGAAAATGTCAACGGCCGGTGCCCACGCGCCGCTCGCGATCTCACGATCCTCGCCGCGCGAGTAATTCGTCAAGAAAAGGCGGTTCATTTCATCCTGCAAACTTCTAAGTTCGCGAAAAGGACCATATTTGATATTGCTCATAATCATTTCCTCCAACTTATTTCTTGGCTTCTTTATTAGACTTAATTAGTCTATAAGCATAATAAAATCTGAGTGTGAAGTTGTCAAGTCTTGATGAGGGCAAAATACAGGTCGCAAAAAATTAACATTCGAGGCGATTCGGAGTGACACTATCGGCAATAGTCGGTATATTTAGCGAGAGAAATCTACCCGAAAATCGAGTCCCGAATTTACGTTCAAACGTCCACCGTCGAATTGTGGGCGTTCGCAAAAATGAAAATTCTTCGTGAAATCTTGTCGCCGCTGATCGCGGTACTTGCGGCCTTCGTGGTCGGCGGAATCATCGTTTTGCTGATCGGCGACAGCCCGCTTCATACGTTTTCGCTGCTCGTCGGCAATTCGTTCGGTTCATTGCGCGATCTCGGCTATACGCTGTTCATTGCGACGCCCTTGATCTTTACCGGACTCGCCGTTGCCGTTGCCTTTCGCTGCGGGCTCCTGAATATCGGCGCCGAGGGCCAGCTCTACGTTGCGGCGTTCGTCACCGCTTGGGTCGGCATCAAGTTCGGCGGCACCGTCGTCAACGTCTTCGGCCAGGACGTGGATTACTCGTGGGTCTCTTTGCCCTCGTTCCTGCTGATCCCGATGTGTGTCGTCGCGGCGGTCGTCGCCGGCGGCGTTTGGGGTGCGATTCCGGGCTATCTCAAGGCGCGTTTCGGTTCGCACGAGGTGATCAACACGATCATGCTCAACTTTATCGCGATCGCGCTCGTCAGCTATTTCACGCAGTATCACTTCAAGCAGCCGGGCGACCCGATCCTGCAGACCGTTCCGATCGGGGCCGCGGCCCACATTCCGCGCATCAGCCAGTTTATCCCCGGAATGCCGGACTTCGTGCCGCTGAGCGTCGCGTTTCTGCTCGCGATCCTGATGTGCGTTCTGGTTTACATCTTCTTATGGAAGACGAAGTGGGGCTATGAACTGCGCGCGACGGGCGAAAATCCTTCGGCTGCCGAATACGGCGGCATCTCGCCGAAAAGACAGATCATCATCGCGATGACGATCTCCGGCGGGCTGGCCGGAATGGTCGCGATCGGCGAAGTTCTCGGTTACCGTTATCGATACTACGACGGTTTTTCCGACGGTTGGGGTTTCCTCGGGATCGCCGTCGCGCTGCTCGGGCGCAACCATCCGCTCGGGGTTTTTCTCGCCGCGATCTTCTTTGCCGTACTGAAACGCGGCGATATCTTCGTCGACGCCTTCACCGAATATGTCTCGAAGGATCTGGTCGAGGTGATTCAGGCGATCGTCATTATCTTCGTCGCCTCGATGCAGAAGTTCTCAAAGAAATAAGATGAGTGAACTATTTTCCGCAGCATTCATAACGATCCTGATCTTTGCGACCATACGCAATGCGACGCCGCTGATCTTTGCGGCGCTCGGCGGAATGTTTTCCGAACGGTCGGGCGTCATCAATATCGCCCTCGAAGGCCTGATGCTCGCCGGCGCTTTCACTGCGGCGGTCGCGACCTATCAGCTTCAGAATCCGTACCTCGGCTTTCTTTGCGGCATCGGCGCGGGCGCGGTGGTCGCCTTGATCTATGCCATTTCCGTGATTCAGTTTGAAGCCGACCAGGTGGTCGCCGGATTCGGGATCAACATCCTGATGGTCGGTTTGCCGGCGGTCATCAGCGCGGCGGTTTACGATTCGGCCGGTTCGACGCCGCAGATCGACATCGCGTACAAGATTCCCGAATACTTCAACTCGGTCTCGCTCGCGTCGATCCTTGCCTTCGCGCTTGTTCCGCTGTGCTGGTATGTGCTTTACAAAACCCCGTTCGGACTGCGTTTGCGGGCGACCGGCGAGAATCCGGCGGCGGCCGACGCAGCCGGAGTCAACGTCAAGCGACTGCGCTATTTCGCGGTGATCCTTTCGGGGATTCTCGCGGCCGCCGGCGGCGCGTATCTGTCGATCGGCCAGAGTTCGCTTTTTACCCGCGGAATGAGCGCCGGTCGCGGATTCATCGCGCTTGCGGCGCTGATTCTCGCGAAATGGAAGCCGGTTCCGGTGCTCTTCGCGTGTCTGTTTTTCGGCTTTACGGAGGCGCTTTCGGTACTGCTCCAGGGCGTGATCAAGATGCCGTCGGGTGAGGACATTCCGGTGCAGTTCATCCAGATCATTCCGTATGTGCTGACGATCATCGTTCTCGCCGGGTTCATCGGACTGTCGCGCGCGCCGAAGTCGCTCGGAATTCCGTACAACAAGGAGAAGTAAGAAAGTGCATAGTTAGCAGTGCATAGTGCATAGTTAAGAGTGCAGAGTGCAGAGTGCAAGATGATGGTGGGACGCTGATTCTAATTAAGGACAATAACTATGCACTCTGCACTCTGCACTTTGCACTCTGCACTATGAACTATCCACTCTGTACTTCGTAAAGCCATATGACATACGAAAATGCGGTCGAAGCGGCTGAGTTTATCAGTTCGAAGTTCGGCAAACAGATCGAAACAGTGATCGTTCTCGGGAGCGGTCTCGGCGCTTTTGCGGACGAACTCGAGAACGCAGTCCGAATTCCGTACGAGGAAATACCGTATTTCGCGCGTTCGACCGTTGAAGGGCACGCCGGCCAGCTCGTTCTCGGCGAGATCGCGGGCGTGACCGTCGCGGTTCAACAGGGCCGCTTTCATTATTACGAAGGCTACGAAATGCGTGAAGTGATTTTCCCGGTGCGCGTTTTCGGCGTGCTTGGCGTCAGGAACGTCATTCTCACGAACGCGGCCGGCAGCTTGCGCACGAGTTTCAAGCCCGGCAGCCTGATCCTGATCCGCGACCACATAAATATGATGGGCGCGAACCCTCTGCGCGGCCCGAACGACGAGCGCTTCGGACCGCGCTTTCCCGATATGACGATCGTTTACGATCACGCTTTCCAGGAGCTTGTTTACGGAGAGGCGCTTGAGATTGCCGCCGAACGCGACCTGCCGCAGTTTTTGTACCGCGGCGTTTATTGCGCGCTATCGGGTCCGACCTATGAAACGCCGGCCGAGATTCGCGTTTTCCGCGTACTCGGGGCCGATGTTGTCGGTATGTCGACCGTTCCCGAAGCAGTTGCAGCGCGCCAATTCGGGATGCGCGTTCTCGGCATCTCGTGCGTCACGAACCTCGGCGCCGGATTGTCGGGCGGGATCATCAATCACGAAGAGGTTATGGAAACCGGCGCCAGGATCGCGTCGATCTTTAAGGAATTGTTGCGAAGGGTGATCGGAAAGATGGAGTGAAGATGCCGCCTGAAGGCGGAACTCCAAACGGCGGAACTCCAAACGGCGGAACTCCAAACGGCGGAACACGAACGAATTGTATGATCATTGGTATTTGCGGAGGAACAGGTTCGGGAAAAACGACGATCGCGCGGCGCATTGTTGAAAGCGTCGGCGCGGAGAACGTCGTGCTCGTCGAGCAAGATTCGTATTACCGCAACCTTTCGGATATGCCGCTCGACGAGCGGCATCACGCCAATTTCGATCATCCGGATTCGATCGACAGCGACCTTCTCGTGAATCATCTCAAACGTCTGCGCAACGGACAGCCGATCGATATGCCGATCTACGATTTCGTTTCGCACACGCGGAAGGAAGAAAGCGAACTGATCGAACCGAAGCCGGTCGTTATTGTTGAGGGCATTCTGATCTTTGCCGAGAACGCGATTCTTGATCTGCTCGACGTCCGCGTTTTTGTCGATACGCCCGATGACGTTCGGCTCATTCGCCGGCTCCGGCGCGACGTGCAGGAACGCGGGCGATCGTTCGAGCGGACGCTTTGGCAGTACGAACACACGATCCGCCCGATGCATTACGAGTTTGTCGAACCGAGCAAACGTCACGCCGACATAATTATCCCGGAAGGCGGAAATCCGGAGATCAGTACCGAGTTTCTATGCGGTCTTGTGCGCGAGAAACTCTTGAAAGAACGAGGAGTTGTTTAATTTTGGATAACGAAGAATTGGTCAAACGTGCGCTGGAAGCGCGCGAAAGGGCGTACGCGCCGTTTTCGAATTTCAAGGTCGGGGCCGCGCTCCTGGCGGATGACGGAACGGTTTTCACCGGCTGCAATGTGGAATCGGCGAGTTACGGGCTGACCGTTTGCGCCGAGCGCGTTGCGATCTGGAAGGCAGTTTCAGAAGGCGTCACGCATTTCACGCAGATCGCCGTCGTCGCCGATACTGACGAACTTACTCCCCCGTGCGGTGTCTGCCGCCAGATCATCTGGGAATTCTGCGGCGATATTCCGGTGACTTTTTCCAACCTTCACGGAAAGGTCGAAACTGTCCAAATGAGCGAACTGCTGCCGCGTGCGTTCGATATGAAGTTTTTGAAGTAATAAATGCAGAAACGCACGAAGTAAGCGTGCCTAACGCACGCACTGAAGGTGTTGGCTTGCTTACTTCGTGCGCGTTTCTGCACTTGGGGTTCTGCCCTGTGGTAGGGCACGCTTACTTCGTGCGCGTTTCTGCACTTGGGGTTCTGCATTGGCGTCGGCACGCTTACTTCGTGCGCGTTTCTGCATTGCGGTTCTGCATGGCGCGGCGCGCGTTGCTTTTTGCGGGAGTTTTACAGTAAAGTCAGCTATGGAAAAGCTGAAATTTTTATTGGTCGCATTCATTACATTCCTCCTTGTTTTCCCGCACTCCGTATTCAGTCAGAAAATTCAAACTCCGTATGATCTTCTGATCGTCGGCGGAACCGTTGTCACGATGGACAAGGAGCGGCGCGTCATCGAAGACGGCGCGGTGGCGGTACGCGACGGCAAAATAACGTTCGTCGGTTCGCGTTCTCAAGCGAAGGGATTTCGGGCGAAACAGGTTGTGAACGCCGACGGCAAGGTCGTGATCCCGGGTCTTATCAACACTCATACGCACATACCGATGGGGCTTTTCCGCGGAATCGCCGACGATCTCGATCTTCAGGAATGGCTGACCCAGTACATCTTTCCGGCAGAAGCGAAGAACGTTAACGAGACGTTCGTCCGCGCCGGCACCCGGCTCGGGCTCGCCGAACTCATCAAGGGCGGCACGACGACCTACTGCGATATGTATTATTTCGAGGACGCGATCGCCGATGAGACGGCGAAGGCCGGCGTCCGAGGGGTTTTGGGCGAAACGCTGATCGACTTTCCCGCGCCCGACAACAAGACGTTCGATGATGCGCTCAAATATACCGAGACGTTCATCAAGAAATGGCAGGGCCACAAACTGATCGTTCCGGCGGTCGCGCCGCACGCGCCGTACACGGTCAGCGAGGAACATCTTCTCAAATCGCGTGATCTCAGTGAACGCTTAAATGCGCCGCTCGTCATCCACCTCGCCGAGGCGAACACCGAAACCGAGTTCATACAGCAAAAACACAAGGGTCTTCGCCCGATCGAGTTCGTCGAAAAGATCGGCTTTCTGACGAACAGAACGATCGCCGCCCACGTTATTCAGGCGAATCAGTCGGAGCTTGAAATCTTAAAGCGACGCGACGTCGGGATCGCGCACAATCCGCAGTCGAATATGAAACTCGCCGCGGGCGTCGCGCCGGTCCCGGCAATGCTCAAGCTCGGAATGCGGCTCGGACTCGGAACCGACGGCGCCGCCTCGAACAACGACCTCAGTCTGTGGGAAGAAATGGACACCGCGGCCAAACTTCACAAGGTTTTTTCAGGTGATCCGAAGGTTGTCTCGGCAAAGGAAGTATTCGAAATGGCGACGCTCGGCGGCGCGCGGGCGCTTCATATGGAAGATCTTATCGGGTCGATCGAGACCGGCAAGCGCGCCGATATTACGATTGTCGATTTCAGCAGCATAAACCAGACGCCGATGTACAACGTCTATTCTCACCTCGTTTATGCAACCAAGGCCGAAGACGTCGATACGGTCATCATCGACGGTCGAATCGTTATGCGGGCGAGGCGTTTGCTAACACTGAATGAGAGTGCTATAAAAAAAGACGCAAACTTGTTCCACAAAAAAATCATCGACAGTTTGAAGAAGTAAAAGGCGGGCAAAGCAGCAGATTTGCCTTTGCCGCCGTCGAAAAAGCATAATAGATAGGTTAATCGCTAGGTCTAGATAGTGAGCCTTCCTAGTTGTTCGCTCGACCTTTACGGAAATTTAGTCAAACAAGGAGGACTGAAAATGCCGCTAAACGTCAGAAGGTTTTGCACTTCGCTTTTTTTAGTAGTATTTGGGTTTTTAGCAATTCTCGCGCAGACGCCGACTTCGGGCGATGTTATGCGCAGCAGGATTTCGAAGGCAAAGGCCTTGATCGCGACGCGAAATTATCCCGCGGCGATCTATGAGCTCGAAAATATTCGGCGCGAGACGAGCGACCAGACCGTTCACGGTGTCTTGAATGTTCTGTTGATGAACTGTTATCTCGATCAGAGCGACTATAAGCGCGCTCAGACTTTTCTTGACGATCTTTTCAACGGCATCAAAGCCAAGAAGCCGAGCGCCGCCGCCAGCTATTATGCGGCTGCGGGCCAGGTGATCAAGGGCGCCCGCAATCAGTTTGACCGCTACAAGTCGCTTGGCCTTTCGGTTTCCGACCGCAACCTTGATCCGGCGGCGGTTGCCGATCTCGAGAAGATGCGCGAGACGCTCGAGCAGGTGATCGAGCAGTCGCGAACGGTCGCCAAGGATACGAAAGAGACCGCAAACGCCTTTGCCGTTCTTGAGGAAGCCAGCGCCGCTCGCGGAACGCTGGCGCGTGATGATTTTGACTCGAAGCGATGGAAAGACGAAGTCGCGGACTCGCGCGAAATGCTGGCGAATTCGCAGAGCACCGTCTTCAACGCGATGGTCACGGACCAACCGACCGTTGCGCCGAACACCGTTGCGGTGAATAACCCGACGACGGTGCCGGCGAACACGGCCGCGACGAACAACCCGACTAACGTACCGACGAAGACTCTCCCGGTACCGTCAGACGATACGAAGCCTACGGAGACCGTCCTGAAACCGGTTGTCGAACCGGCGAAGACCGAACCCGTGCCGGCGAAAACCGAACCTGCAAAAGAGGTCGTCGCAAAGAAGGAAGAAGCGGTCAAAACCACGCCGGCCGAAACGCCCGGCCCGCGCCGCGTGAGACGCGTTACGGATGACAAGAAAGAAACTCAGTCTGAGCCGGTGAGCGGTGACGGAACGATCGCCGTCGGCTCGTTGCTCGAATATGCGGTTCAAAAGAGCAGTCCGGTCTATCCGGCGAGCGCCCGCACGCTGGGACAGAAAGGCATCGTCCGGGTCGAACTCCTGATCGATGAAAACGGTCAGGTCGCGGCGGTCCAGAACCTTTCCGGTCCGATGCTGCTTCAGGGCGCCGCCAAGGACGCCGTCAGAAAATGGAAGTTCAGGCCGTTCGTGCGCGACGGCCAGCCGGTAAAGGCGACTGGATTTCTGAGTTTCAACTTCAATCTCTAGCTTTTGTTCAAATATGGTCAACACCGAGGGCTTCCGGATTCCGGAGGCCCTTTTCATTGCGTGAGCGGCTCAGCCGTACTGTCCCCGCTACAAGTGACAAGAGCGCCGATTATCGCCGGCTTCGCGCCTTGCCTGGTTCGCCGGAAACCGAACGCCGTCAAAAACAAACACGAGCGCCTCCCGCAAAGCTTCTCGCTTGCGAATTCGAGAACGAAACTCCGCACGATCCGGATTCATCGGATTTTTTTCGTCAACGTTGGCGAGGGGACGAACCTCTCAAACTCTCGTTGCGATTCTCGCGGCGCAATGATGCCGGTAAAACTCGATGACACGAGCCAACGATGCTGAGTTTCGGCGCAACTTTCAGATTGGGTTTTTGTTTGACACGTAATTTTGGAATTAATCTCCCGAATATGATTTGAATCATATTTGCTCACGCCTTTTTCAATAGACTCAGAAGATGAAGTTAATTGTCTGTTTCTTGCTTCACTTCGAACAATAGATGAGGACTCGAAATGTTGTCGCTCAAGGTACAGGTCCCCGGCGAAGGCTACCAACAGAATCTGATCTCGTGTCAGGTAGCTTGTCCCGTGCATACCGACGCCCGCGGATACATCAGGGCGATCGCCGAGGGCCGTTTTGAGGAAGCATATCTGATCGCGCGCGGACCGAATCCGTTCGCCTCGATCTGCGGCCGGATCTGCGGCGCGCCCTGCGAGATCGCCTGCCGGCGCGGAAAGATCCCGCGCGTCGATGACGACGGATTCTTCGTCGGTCCGGACCGCCCCGTTTCGATCCGCGCGCTTAAGCGATTTGTCTGCGACCGATACGGTCCGCAGTCACGGCCCGTCGAAACGGTTTTGAACGATATAAAGAATTTTGTGCCGCCGATCGCCGCCGATGTGGACGAGATGGCGGCGCTTCTTGTTTCAGCGACGGAGGGGAATTTTGAGCGCGCGGCGGGCGAACGGGTTGCGATCATCGGTGCCGGACCCGCGGGACTTTCAGCGGCACACGACCTCGCGCTCATGGGATTCAAACCTACCGTTTTCGAGATAGAAACTGTGGCCGCCGGAATGCTCGCGGTCGGCGTGCCCGCCTACAGGTTGCCGCGCGACCTGATCGAGAAGGAAGTAAAGGTCATCGAGGCGCTTGGTGTCGAGATCAAATGCGGAACGGCGGTCGGGCGCGATGTCAGCTTCTCGGACCTGCGCCGTGATTTTAAGGCCGTACTGATCGCCGTTGGCGCGAAGTCCTCGCGGAGTCTGGGACTCGAAGGCGAGAACGGTCCCGGTGTTTATGGCGGTGTGGACTTGCTCCGGGCGATCTCTTTGGGGGTAAAGATTGAGGTCGGACGCGAGGTCGTCGTCATCGGAGGCGGCAACGTCGCATACGACGTCGCGCGGACGGTGCTCCGCCAGATCGCTTTCGATGCGGCGCGCACCGCGGCCCGTTTGGCCGACACCTCAAGAGTCCGTCTGGTCTCGCTCGAAGGCGCCGAAGAAATGCCGGCCGACACGATCGAGATCGTCGAAGGCGACGAGGAGGGAGTCGAACGGTTAAACGGCTGGGGGCCGACCGAGATCCTGCGGGGCGACGATGGAGACGTTTGCGGCGTAAGGTTTCGGAAATGCCTGCAGGTTTTCAACGAAGAGCATAGGTTCTCGCCGGTTTACGACGATTCCGATACTCTTGAGATTCCGTGCGACACGGTGCTTCTCGCCGTCGGCCAATCGCCCGCGCTGGCGTTTCTTGAGGACGGCGGAACCGACGTCGAGCGAAGCGCCGGAGGTTGGCCGAAGATCGATCCCGAAACGCTTCAGACGTCGGCCGGCAACGTCTTCGTCGCCGGCGACCTCGCGCACGGGACGAAGCTTCTCATCGACGCAGTCGCTTCAGGCAAAGCCGCGGCGCGGTCGATCTACCAAACCCTCACCGGCAGAACGCTTGACCGCGACACGATGACCAGGCACATCGTACTCGACCGCTACGCCCGCGAGCGCGGCTACGAATCGCTGCGCCGCGTTCCGGTTCCCGTAATTCACCCCGAGGAACGACTCAAACATCCCGAAACGCCGGTCGAATCCGGCTACAGCGAAGCGCAGGCCCGATGCGAGGCCGCGCGGTGCCTCGACTGCGGCGTGACGCCCGTCTTTGACGGCACGCGCTGCGTCCTGTGCGGCGGGTGCGTCGATGTCTGTCCGACGCGCTGCCTGAAGATAGTCTCGCTCGATCAGCTGGAATTCGTCGATGATGTCTCGGAACTTCTCGCGCAGACCCCTGGCGAACTCAGCGAAAATTCGGCAATCCTCAAAGACGAGGACCGCTGCATCCGCTGTGCGCTTTGCGAAAAACGTTGCCCCGCCGACGCGATCACGATGGAGCGGGTTTCATTCTCAACGAACTGGAGGACGGAATGACAACAAAACCCGGCAAAGAACGATCCCGATTCGATCCGGAACCGGTTCCCCGCCGCGACTTTCTCGGCCTTGCGGCACTCGGCACGACGGCCGTGACGCTGCTTTTTTCGATCTTCGGAATGCTGAAACTGCCGAAGGCGGCCGTCTCGTCGTCGCCGGCGAAGAAATTCAACGTTGCGCTGCCGGACGGGCTGGCCGACGGTGAACCTTTCATTCCGCCGGGCCGGAATGTCGCCGTTTTCCGCGACGCGGAAGGAGTCTACGCGATCTCGACGGTCTGCACGCATCTCGGATGCATCGTCAAATCGGGCGCTGACGGATTCGATTGTCCGTGCCACGGTTCCGGGTTTACGAAAGACGGCACGGTCAGAAAAGGTCCGGCGCCGAAGGCCCTGCCGTGGCTCAAGGTGGCGGTGAGCGGCGCGGGCTATGTCGTCGATGAAGAAAACAATGTCCCGAAAGGAACGAAGGTCTAGCTTATGAGTACCGTGAATCACTCAGCATTGTGGGAATTTTGGGAAAATCTCCGCGCCGTTCCGCGAAGGCTTTACGAGGTCACATTCAGAAACGGAGTTCCGAAGACCGACCGGACGCGTTCGACCTTCATCTTCGGCAACGTTTTTCTTCACCTGCATTCGGTCCGCACGCATCTTTGGAGCCTCCGCTGGAGCACGACCGCGGGACTCGGGATCATCACGACGGCCGCGTTTTTCATCACGCTCATTACGGGTGTCCTGCTGATGTTCTATTACAAGCCGTATACGGACGTCGCTTACCAGTCGATAAAGGACATACATTTCGTCGTTCCGACCGGCCGTTTTATGCGGAACATCCACCGCTGGGCCGCGAACGTGATGGTCGTCGCCGTCATCCTCCATATGGCCCGTGCATTCTACACCGCCGCCTACCGCAAACCGCGGGAGTTTAATTGGCTGATCGGATGGGGACTTTTGGTGACGACCCTCGCGCTGTCATTCACTGGTTATTTGCTTCCGTGGGACCAACTCGCCTATTGGGCGATCACGATCGGCGCGAATATCGCGCAGTCGCCGCGCGAGATCACAGATTCGATCGGGATCACCGCCTGGTTCGACATTGGCGGGCTGCAGCGCGAACTTCTGCTCGGTTCGGACAAGGTCGGCGCCGAGGCATTGATCAGGTTCTATCTGCTTCACGTGATGATCTTGCCGATCGCCATCGGAATGCTGATGGCGGTCCATTTCTGGCGGATCCGCAAAGACGGCGGATTGGCGCGGCCGGCGGACGCCGACGAACGTGTCGCGGCGGAAACGGGTCCCAACTATCCGGTATTCACCGAAGCGCCGAACAAAACGTACCAGCTGGCCGCGATCGTCAAGGGGAAGACTTCGGCGGTCGGCCAGGGACCGGAAAATACGCTGCCTTCAATGCCGCACCTGTTCTACGCCGAACTCGCGGCGCTGATGCTGACGGTGCTGATCTGTCTGGCGCTGGCGTTTTTCTCGGACGCGCCGCTCAAGGAACTGGCGAATCCGCTGGTGCCTGAGAATCCAGCAAAAGCGCCGTGGTACTTCCTCGGGCTGCAGGAGATCGTGTCGTTCTCGGCGTTTACCGGCGGGATCGGAATCCCGATGCTCTGCATCGTCGGGCTCGGGCTGATCCCGTTTCTCGACCGCGAAACCGAGGGAACCGGCGAGTGGTTCGGCGGTCCGGGCGGCTGGCGACTCGTCAAATGGTCGATCGTTTTCGGCTTTGCTTCGTCGATCGCGGTAGAGGCTTTCGCGATCCGTTTCGGCTGGCTTCGCGAATGGTTCCCGAACGTTCCGCAGTTGGTGATCACGCTGATAAATCCCGGAACCGTAATTACGTTGATTTACGCCGCATACTCGATCTGGCTCGTTCGGCGGTACAACTCGACCCGCGCCGGCGCGCTGGCGCTGTTCACGTGTTTCCTGTGCGGGTTTATCGTCCTGACCGTCATCGGCACTTACTTCCGCGGTCCGAACTGGGACTTTTACTGGTCGCCTTCCGATTGGCAGGCGCATTAACGCTATGAACAAAAATAAGTATCTGCTTTTGTTCTCAAGTCTCGGAGTTCTTTTCCTGCTCGTGACGGCGGCCGTCTCGGAGAACTTTTTCAAGGAGTGGCAATCGATCCAGTCCGAAGCGAAGAGTCCCGAGGGCGCGATCGAAACGCGTCTCCGCCAGATCGTCAATCCAAACCTCAAAGTGTCCGACCGATGCGTGACGTGCCACGTCGGGATGGCACCGGGCGAACAGATCAGTTCGAATCTAAAGGTGGCCGCACCGCACAAGCCGGTCGTACATTCGCCGACCGAGATCGGCTGCACCGTCTGTCACGGCGGCCAGGGGCTGGCAACCACCCGTGAGGACGCCCACGGAACGGTCGAATTCTGGACCGAACCGATGCTCCCGGCAAAGTATGCGTACGCCAGCTGCGGCACCTGCCATACGCCGCTCAACGTTCCGGGGCTGGCGGCGTACGAGAACGCCCGTAAGACATTCGAACGTCTCGACTGCTACGCCTGTCACCGGATAGAAAACCGCGGCGGGACGATCCGCGTCGGCGGATCGGCGACCGGAATGGAGGGGCCTGACCTTTCGCGCGTCGGGCTCAAGGGCTACAACGCCGACTGGTATGCCGCGCACCTCGCGAAGCTCCGACAGGGAACCGACGACGTCTGGAAGAACTCGTTTCGTGAGATCGGCGACGCTGACCTCGCGGCGCTCAAGGTCTTTCTTGATACGCAAATGGGCGCGTCAAAACTGATCGAGGCCAAGGCACAGTTCAACAGCGTCGGCTGCACCGGATGTCACAAGGTCGGAAACTTCGGCGGCGACGCGGGCGTCGATCTCTCGCAAGCGGGCTTCAAGGATCCGAACCAGCTCAACTTCGCGAGCGTCCGTGGCGAACACACGCTTTCAAATTGGATCGCGCAGCATTTCCGTTCGCCGGCCTCGACGGTCAAAGGCTCGCAGATGCCCGCGCTCGGACTTACGGAAGACCAGATCGATCTTCTGACGCTCTACGTTCTTTCGCTCCGCCGCCGAACGCTTCCTGATATCTATCTTCCGAAGGATCGCGTCCGCGCGATGCGCTTTGGAGCACGCGAGTTCGTCGGGACCGGTGACGGGATCTACAGCGCCGTTTGTTCGAGCTGCCACGGCGCGAACGGCCAGGGAATGCGATTTCCCGGTCTCGTTCCGAATCCGACGATCACAAATCCGGACTTTCTGGAAATCGCCTCTGACGAGTTTCTCGCGCAGACGGTGACCAAGGGGCGGACGGGCCGGCCGATGCTCGCCTGGGGTGAACGCGAGAACGGACTCAACGCCGAAGAGATCAAATTGTTAGTTGCTTACATCCGCCAGCTCGGCGGGAACGTGCAGGCCAAACCCGATCCGTTGCCGAAGCTTTGGGCAAAAGGCGACGTGCAATTCGGCGCGCGGCTTTACACGTCAAACTGTGCCGGGTGTCACGGCATCGGCGGTGGCGGAATCGACGGTCCGGCGCTGGCAAACGGGGCGTTCCTGGCATCGGCAACGGACACATTTCTGGTCGAAACGATCACCCGCGGCAGGCGCGGAACGCTGATGCAGGGATTCGCGACGCCGTCGGTCGTGCGTCGCGTGCTGACGCGAGAGGAGATCGAATCCATAGTCGTTTATCTGAGATCGCTCGGGAAATGAGTTGTACGCAACTCCTGGAAAAGAATATGAAGAACGAACTTTCAAGACGCGAGTTTTTGGCAAGGGTCTCGGCCCTCGGATTCGGCGCGCTCGTTGCCTCGACGACCACCGCTTGGGGACTCGACGCGATCGCGAACCCGCTTGCGGTTTATCCGAACCGCGACTGGGAAAAGGTGTACCGCGACCTGTGGGCCTACGATTCAAAATACACGTTCACCTGCGCGCCGAACGACACGCACAACTGCCTGCTGAACGCCTATGTGCGGCAGGGCGTCATCACGCGCATCGGGCCGTCGATGAAATACGGCCAGGCGACCGATCTCGCCGGCAACAGCGCGACGCACCGCTGGGATCCGCGTGTTTGCCAGAAGGGGCTCGCGCTGACGCGTCGCTTTTACGGCGACCGGCGGGTGAATCAGACGATGGTCCGCGCCGGGTTCAAGCGCTGGTATGACGAGGGTTTTCCGCGCGGCGCCGACGGAAGTCCCGACAAGCGCTATTTCCAGCGCGCCCGCGACGAATGGGTCCGGATGTCGCACGACGAAGCGGCGGTGATCGTCGCGGCCGCGCTGAAGAATATCGCCGAGACGTATACCGGCGACGAAGGCAAGCGCCGTCTCACGGAACAGCATTACGACGAAGCGACGATCGAGGCGACGAACGGGATCGGCACGCAGGTTATGAAATTCCGCGGCGGGATGCCTTTGCTCGGGATGACCCGCGTTTTCGGAATGTACCGATTCGCCAACGGAATGGCGCTGCTCGATTCGAAGATCCGCGGCGTCGGACCGGACCAGGCGGTAGGCGGCAAAGGATTTGACAACTACTCGTGGCACACCGATCTTCCGCCGGGCCATCCGATGGTGACCGGTCAGCAGACGGTCGAATTCGACCTCAACTCGGTTGAACAGGCCAAGACGGTCGTCGTTTGGGGGATGAACTGGATCACCACCAAAATGCCCGACGCGCACTGGCTGACCGAGGCACGCGTAAAGGGGACGAAGATCGTTGTCATCGCCTGTGAATACTCGGCGACGGCGACAAAGGCGGACGAGGTCGTCGTTGTCCGGCCGGGAACGACGCCGGCGCTCGCGCTCGGGTTTTCGAACGTCATCCTGCAGGAGAAACTCTACGACGCCGAATACGTTCGCCAGTGGACCGATATGCCGATCCTCGTGCGGATGGACACGCTCAAGTATCTCAAGGCGGCAGAAGTTTTCGGCGGCGTTCCGGCGGAACTGAAATCTACATTTATCGTCAGGGAAGGCGAAAAGGAACCGCCGCCGGCGAAGCAGACGATCCAGAACGTGATCCCCGAAAAACTCCGACTCGAATGGGGCGATTACGTCTGGTGGGACGCCGCCTCGAACGCGCCGAAAGCGCTGACGCGCGACGAGGTCGGCAAGAACTCGAAGATCGGCGACGCGATGCTCGAGGGCGCGGTCGAGGTTACGCTCGCCGACGGCAGCAAGGTCAAATGCCATCCCGTCTTCGATCTCGTCAAGGAATACGCCGCGCATTTCGATCCGCAGACGGTTCAGGAGATCACCTGGGCGCCGGCGGACGCCGTTCAGAATCTTGCAAGGCATTTCGCCAAAGAACCGGGAACGACGCTTTTTGCGGTCGGAATGGGGCCGAACCAATTCTTCAACAGCGACAACAAGGATCGCGACACGTTCTTGCTCGCGGCGCTGACGGGAAACATCGGAAAGATCGGCGGAAACATCGGCTCGTACGCCGGCAATTACCGCGTCGCACTGTTTAACGGAGCGCCGCAGTACATCAACGAAAATCCGTTCGATATCGAACTCGATCCGGCCAAGCCGGCGCGTCCGAAGCAGTATTGGAAGGCGGAGTCGGCGCATTATTACAACCACGAGGATCATCCGCTGCGCGTCGGCAACAAACTTCTGACCGGAAAATCGCATATGCCGTGTCCGACGAAATCGCTCTGGTTCGCGAACGCGAACTCGATCCTCGGAAACGTCAAATGGCATTACAACCAGGTCTTCAACGCCCTTCCGAAGATCGAAATGATCGCCGTCAACGAGTGGTGGTGGTCGACGTCCTGCGAATGGGCCGACGTCGTCTTCGGCGTCGATTCGTGGGCGGAACTCAAGCATCCGGATATGACGGCATCGGTCACGAATCCGTTTTTGCTCGTGTTCCCGAAAACGCCGATCGACCGGATCTTCAATACGATGGGCGACATCGAGGTCTTCGCGCTCGTTTCATCGAAACTCGCCGATCTGACCGGCGATCAACGGTTCAACGACTACTGGAAGTTCGTCCGCGAGAACCAGACCGAGGTCTATCTGCAGCGGATCCTCGACTTTTCGACCAACACCAAGGGCTACCAATTCAAGGATCTGCATGACAAGGCGCTCGACGGCATTCCGGCGCTGCTTAACAGCCGCACGACGCCGAAGAGCGTCGGTTACGATCAGCTGACGGATTCGACTCCGTGGTTCACGAAGAGCGGGCGGCTCGAGTTCTACCGGGAAGAGGACGAGTTTATCGAAGCCGGCGAAAATCTGCCGGTTCACCGCGAGCCGGTCGATTCGACCTTCTACGAGCCGAACATCATCATCGCCCCGCCGCACGAGGCGATGCGTCCGGCGAGTCCCGAAAGCTACGGCGTGAAGCGCGACGATCTGACGTCGGAAAACCGTTGCGGCCGGAACGTCGTTTACACCTGGGCCGATGCCAAAAAGACGGCGCATCCGCTGATCAAGGACGGCTACAAGTTCATCTTCCATACACCGAAATACCGTCACGGTTCGCACACGACGCCGATCGACACCGATATGGTCGCGGTGCTTTTCGGGCCGTTCGGCGACATCTACCGGCGCGACAAACGTGCGCCGTTCGTCACCGAAGGCTACGTTGACATCAATCCCGCGGATGCCCAGGATATCGGCGTCAACGACGGCGACTACGTTTGGATCGACGCCGATCCGGAAGATCGTCCGTTCCGCGGATGGCAGGAACGGAAAGAAGAATACGAGGTCGCGCGCCTGATGTGCCGCGTCCGCTACTATCCGGGGACGCCCCGCGGCGTGACTCGTATGTGGTTCAACATGTATGCCGCGACGCCAGGCTCAATGAAGGGCCAAAAGGCGAGGAGCGACGGCCTGGCGAAGAACGAATCGACGAATTACCAGGCGATGTTCCGTTCGGGTTCGCATCAGTCTGCGACACGCGGTTGGCTGAAGCCGACGTGGATGACCGACTCGCTGGTTCGCAAGGGCATTTTCGGACAGGCGATCGGCAAAGGTTTCGCGCCCGACATCCACTGTCCGACGGGTGCCCCGCGCGAGTCGTTCATCAAGATCACAAAGGCGGAACCGGGTGGGATCGGCGGCGAGGGCCTTTGGCGTCCGACGCAGATCGGCATCCGGCCGCGGACCGAATCGGATGCGATGAAGAAATATCTCGCCGGCGGCTTCTTGGACAAGAGGTAAAGAATATGGACGCTTACGGACTTCATTTGATGCTCAACTATGTTCCGCTCGCCGTAACGGCCATCGGCGTTGCAATGCTCGCGATCGGATTGTGGAAAGCGAGCGAGACGACAAAAAAGATCGGACTACTGGTCCTGATCACGGCCGCGGTCGTGATTCTCCCGGTTTACGTTACCGGCGAGATCACCGGTGCGGCGTATCCGGTCGCCGCCGCGAAAGAGTTGGTCGGACGGCACCGTTCAAGTGCTCTGCCGGCGTTCCTTCTGACCGCCGTGTCGGGAATCGCGGCAGTTTTCGCGGTGATCTTCGCGACCCGCCGTCCCGATTGGCGGAAATGGCTGCTCATCGTCGCACTGCTTGCCGGAGTTTTGGCGTTGCTGTTCCTGGCGCGGACCGTGCTAGCGGGTCGGCAGATCAAATTCGGCGGAGTGCAAACCCGCTTGGATCGAGTTGAAAGATCAACCGAAGTTACTAACCAAAAAAGCGAAAGGGGAAACAAATTATGGCTCGCGTAAACAACTGGCAGCTCGGAAGGGAAATGTCCTACTGGTATCCCGAAAGTCGTCCGCAAAAACAATTTGCGGCGGTCTTCGACATCAACAAGTGCATTGCATGTCAAACCTGCACTCTTGCCTGCAAGACCACTTGGACCTCGGGAAAAGGTCAGGAATATATGCTTTGGAACAACGTCGAATCGAAGCCGTACGGTTTCTATCCGCTCGCGTGGGACCTGAAGCTGCTGGAGATGCTCGAAGGCCAGAAATGGAACGAGTCGGGCGAACGACCGGTATACGAGGGCAGCACGATCTTCGAATCGGCTCCGGCGGGCGAGCGCGTTCTCGGCTGGCGGCCGGAGGACGAGGACTATGCCTACCCGAACGTCGGCGAAGACGACTGCGCGGGCGGTGTCGACGGTGGCGCGAGCATCCTCGGCGTGCACGATATGGCGTGGTTCTACTACCTCGCTCGGATCTGTAATCACTGCACATATCCGGCGTGTCTCGCGTCGTGTCCGCGCGGCTCGATCTACAAGCGACCGGAAGACGGCATCGTGCTTGTCGACCAGGGCCGCTGCCGCGGTTATCAGGAATGCGTCCGCGGCTGTCCGTACAAGAAGGTTTTCTTCAATGCAATGACCGGAACGTCGGAAAAGTGCATTGCTTGCTATCCGAAAATGGAGCAGGGCATCCAGCCGCAGTGTTTCGAAAATTGCATCGGTAAGATCCGCATGGCCGGATACCTGAATACGCCGGACAAAGCGCAGGCGGACAACCCGCTCGACTATCTCGTCCACATCAAGAAGGTCGCGTTACCGCTGTTCCCGCAGTTCGGACTCGAACCGAACGTCTATTATATTCCGCCGATTCACGTTCCGACCTCGTTCACGAAACAGATGTTCGGTCCGGGCGTCGATCAGGCGATCAAGACCTATCGCGAAGCGGCGGCGAACAAAGACGACGATCTTACGGGACTGCTCGGACTTTTCGGTTCGAGCGAGATGGTGATGGAGAAATGGAAGCGCGTCGGCGACAAGGTCATCGGCCTCGATGCGAAGGGCAAAGAGATCGTCAATGTTCCGATGCGCGAGCCCGTTGTTGTTCGTCCAGCCTACGACAAGCTGTACCAGATCACCCGCGGGAATTGCCCGTGAGCGGATTTCGGATTTGAGAATTGTGATTTTGGATTTTGGTGTCGTTATGAAAAAGCTACTTGTTCTGTTTTTGATCTTGGGTCTCTTGGGAGCCGTTGCCTGCCGGCGGACTTTTGTCGCGACACCGGACGTTCAGGTCGTGACGACGAAGACCGTTACGCTCGATGCGAACGAATCGGTCTGGAGCGGCGCGCCGACGCACGTCTCAAAGCTGATTCTCCAGGATCTCGTCGAGCCGAGGCTGATGGAACCGTCGACTCAGGAGGTCGAAGTTCAAGCGGTGACGGACGGGACGACGATCGCGTTTCGGCTCGAATGGGCAGACGGTTCACCGAACGATCTGCCGGGCCCGCATCGCTTTATGGACGGCTGCGCGGTGCAGTTGCCGCTGGCGATCGCCGACTCGGTTCCGGCTCCGCAGATGGGCGAGACCGGAAAGACCGTACAGATCTCGTATTGGCGGGCCGACTGGCAGGCGATCGTCGACGGCCGCGCCGACGAGATAACCGCGATCTATCCGAATTCGAAGCCCGATCATTATCCGTTCAACGCGCGGCCGCTTGAGAGCAATCCGCAGGCGCAACAGGAAACGGCGAAACGTTACGCTCCGGCGAGGGCGCTCGGAAACAACCGCGAAGGACCGCGCGAACAGCCCGTCGAGGACCTGATCGCCGAGGGGCCCGGAACGCTGTCGCCGAATCCGCAGGCGTTTTCGAAAGGAAAGGGCGTCAGGACGTCGCGCGGTTGGGCAGTCGTCATTACACGGCCGCTGCCCGCTGGATTTTCGAAGGAGAAATCGTCGCAGGTCGCGTTTGCGGTATGGGAAGGTTCGAAGAGCGAGACGGGGGCTAGGAAAATGCGTTCAGGTTGGGTAAATTTATTGATGAAATAGATGAACCCTAAACGAAATCTCAGCGAACTGCTCGGGCTCCACGGCGATCTCGAGGAAATGTTTTTGGCGCACCAGATCAGGCTGCTTCGCTTCGACCTGACGGAAGCGCTTCGGCTTCTTGAAGATTACGAGGCGGCGCTTGTCACGCACATTACCGACGAGGATACGCACTTGCTGCCGCTCTATGAAGCTCGCGGCGATATCCAAACCGGAGGCGCCGTACGGATGTTCTATGACGAGCACGAGAAGCTCAAGGCACATCTTGTTCTTTTCAAAGACGAGATCGCGAAGATCGAATCCGATCCGGAGCCCGAGAAACGGCTGCTGTGGCTGCTCGAACGAGAAGCGTTTTTCAAGAAGCTCTGCGATCACCACGATATACGCGAAACGCGATTTCTTTATCCTGAACTCGACCGGATCACGACCGAGTCCGAAAAGCTCGACCTTCTGAACCGGATGACCACTTCGTTCAGCAAGTAGGGGGAATGATGAAAGACGACGAATCAAGACTTTTGGAAGAAGCCGCCGAATGGCGCCTGATCTCGCTGCTGTTTGAATGTCCGGCGGCCGACTGGTCCGAAAATGTGCGGTCTTTGGCCGTGGAGGTTCGTGACGAAGAGTTGAAAAAAGCCGCGGAATTCGCACAAACGCAGGCGAGCGAGGGGCTTTATCATTCGGTCTTCGGTCCGGGGGGGCCGGCCCCGGCACGCGAGATAAGCTATCGCGACTGGGTCCAGCCCGGCTATCTGCTTTCGGAACTCGGCACGTTTTATGAGGCCTTCTCGTACCGCCCGGCTTTGCTTGAGCCGCCTGACCATATCGCCGTCGAGACGGGTTTCGTCGCCTATCTTCGGCTAAAGGAAGCGTTTGCAAGAGAGTCCGAAAACGGCGAGGCCGCCGAGATCACGGCCAAGGCCGCGCGATCGTTCGTCGATGAGCATCTTGCGAAAATGACGGAGCGGATAACGAAGACCATTGCGGAATCCGACATCGATTATTTGATTCACGCGAGCGCCGCGCTGTTCCGCCGTGTCGGCAGCGACAAGGATGCGAAAGTGAGACAGACGCTTCCCGTGCTTGCCGATCCTGACGAGATGGTCGAGTGCGTTACCGGATGATCTAAGAAAACCGAGGCTTTCGCCGTCCAAGGTCCTTCTCGACGAGGATATTCAGCCCCGCGTCGGTGCCGTTCTTCTGAAAGCCGTCGACGCCGATCTCTTCGCTCGACGTCCAGTTTGCCGCCGCTTCGGGTTCGATGTTCACGGTCAGTCTGTTTCCGTTCAAGAGCGCTCCGAAAATCGGGCCGATCGCCAGTTCGAACGAGAACTTCAGCCCGTGGCCGAAATCGACCGTTTCTTCAAGGCGCCCGTCGAGCGCGAAGCGTTCCACCTCGTCCGGTTCGAGCCGCAATCTTATCTGCTTTTGATCCAATCTGAGTTTCATAGCCGTCGGAATCGTAGCTGAGATCGGGCAGCGGCGGCTATGATTCAAATCATATTTCCGAAACATCGTCGCCTGATGATAACCTCAAGGTCGAGCCTATGAACGTAATTCAGCTAACACTCGAATTGATGAAGATCCCGTCCGTTTCGGGTGACGAACTTGCGGTCGCGAACTTCCTCAACGATCATCTGACGGCGCTCGGCTGGACCGTCGAACTGCAGCCGGTTTCGGAGGAGCAGTTCAATGTCATCGCCTGTCTGAACGATTCGCCGCGGGTCGTTTTCTCGACGCATCTCGACACGGTTCCGCCGCATATTCCGCCGACGGAGGATGCCGAAATGATCTACGGTCGCGGGGCGTGCGACGCCAAAGGCATCATCGCGGCACAGATCATTGCGGCCGAAAGGCTTCGCGCTCAGGGTGTTACGGACATCGGGCTGCTTTACACCGTCGAGGAGGAACGGGCCTCGAGTGGCGCGCGCGCGGCGAACGGCCATCCGCTGGCGGCGAAGTGCGAGTATCTGATCAACGGCGAACCGACCGATAACGACCTCGCGGTCGGATCAAAGGGCAGCATGCGCGTCATTGTCCGGACGAAGGGCAAGGCCGCGCATTCGGCATATCCGGAAATGGGCGAATCGGCGATCGAGAAACTGCTCGACATCCTCGAGGACATTCGCCGCGTCGAGCTTCCCATCGACGAATTTTTCGGCGACTCGACGCTCAACATCGGAATCATCGCGGGCGGCGTCGGATCGAACGTCGTTGCTCCGGCTGCCGAGGCCGCGCTGCACGTGCGGATGGTGACGCCGCTTGAACCGATCCTCGAGCTTCTCGAAAACGCGGTCGACGGCCGCGGCGAGATCGAAGTTCAGTCTTGCAGTCTGCCGGTGCGAATGGTCGAGGTCGAAGGTTTTAGCCATAAGGTCGTGAGATTTACGACCGATATCCCGTATCTGACAAATTGGGGGAAGCCCTTATTGCTCGGGCCCGGTTCGATTCTCGACGCGCATACGAAAGACGAATTTGTGCTGAAGAGGGACTTGGAAAAAGCCGTCGGACTCTACGAGGAACTGGCGCGGACACTATTGAACCGTTAGCGGAGGCCGTGATGCGGAGACTGCACATTGCGTTTTTTTGCCTGCTTTTCGTAGGCTGCGGGAAGGTTGGTTCGGTAGCGGAACTGCCCGCGGCGAACTCCGCCGTCGTGCCGGTGATTTCGGCGACCGTGGAAGAGATGTTTCCGCTTTCGCCGGTCGTGCCCGTTGTCGAACTGAACGCCAAGCAACTCAAATACCTGAATCAGTCGGTGTCTCCGCCGGTGCGCGAAATTCTGGAAAAGTCCGAGAGTTTTGAGGTTCTCGCCGAGTTTCGTGAATCGTCCGAGATTGATGGCGACCCGCTCACGTTCACGCCCAACAGGGTTCTGAATGTTTCATCCGAAAAGGACAAAAAGTCGATTCTCGAGGCCTTTTTTCACGACGCATCGAGAGAAGACCCACCCGCGGTCTGTTTCTACCCGCGACATTTGATTCGCGCCACATACGGCGAAAAGACGGTTGAAATCGACATCTGCTTTAGCTGTTCAAGGTTTTTCGTCGATGGCGCCTACGGAAAAACTGAAGGAACGATCGTCCGCACCGACAGACGGTCGGAACGTATTTTGATTGAACTGCTGAAAGAAAAGGGCGTCACGATAACGCGTTGAAATTAATTGCAGTTCATCGTGCTGGTTTGAGCCAAGTGTCTTTCCAAGCGGGAGATCTGCGCCTTAACCGCCGGCACGTTGCGGCGAAACGTCGAGTTCTTCTCGAATCCTTCCTTCGCCTTTAGAAAACTCGTGCGCGCCTCGCACGCCCGATTCGCTTTCAACAGAATTTCGCCGCGCTGAAGTTCGAACGACTCTTTGCGCGGCATTTGCGCTGCCACGACGTCGAGCCGTTGAAGCGCCGCGTCGTAGTTCCGGCGGTCGACTTCGAGTTCGATCGCCAAGGTTTGCAGGGTCACGAGAGGCCCGAGTTTCAACAACCCCGCGTCGAGTCCGTTGAGAGCATCTTCGATCTTTCCGGCTGCCGCTAAAGCAGTTGCCCGTTCGACGTAGATCTCAACGGAATCAAGCGGCGCGAGATCGATCGCGCGCGTGAACGACCTTGCCGCAGCCGACTCATCGCCCAGCTTGGCGAGCGTTCGCCCGAGCATCAAAGCGCCTTCAAAGGCCCCCGGTTCGGCGGCGGTATAGCGCTCAAGGACAATCCGAGCGCGTCTGAACATCTGTCGGTCGAAAAAGAGTTTCCCGCGTTTGAGATCGATGATCGTAAGTTTCGGATCTAGTTTTGACGCTTTGTTCAGGTCGCGCTCCGAACTTCGCCAGTCTTTGTGAAGACGATAGAGTTCGGCGCGTTTCAAAAAAAGTCCGGGATCTTCAGGGGACTTTTTGATCTCCGCCGTCACGGCGACGATCTGCTCGTGCAGACCGTCGTGAGCGTAAGCATTGAAGGCAAAGAGAATCAGCGCGATAATGGCGAGCGGTTGCAGCTTCATTTCTTCATCGTTCTTCCAAAAGCAGATCTCGTCGGCATCGAATAACCGCCGGCGTTGAACGCCCGAACCCGATAGCGATAGGTGGCGTTGGGGCGATTGCCGACGCTGGCGAATGTTGTCACACCGGCTCCGACGATCGCGACCGGCGTGAAGTTCGTGCAGGTCACGCCCTTGCACCGTTCGATCTTGAAGCCGTCCTCATTGTCGGACGCGTCCGTCCAGCTAAGATTGATCACCGAGTTTGAAAGGCGGAACGCGGTCAGTCCCGTCGGCGCGTTTGGCGGTATCACCGGAGATCCGCCCTTGATGATCGTGAAGTTATCGGCGACGGTTCCATTTTCTCGAAGAAACCTGGCGTCGAGCCGGTCATTGTTGACATCGATCACCATCGAACCGAGGTTGTTGAGCGAAATGAACATTGCCGGATGGTTCAGAGTTCCGCCCGAGATCTTTCCGGAGCTTCCGGCAACCGCGTAAACAGCGCCTTGGTTTGGCAGATTTGGAGTCACGGCAGTTTTCCGGTACGGGCCGTCGATGTTCTCACGCCCGCCCCCCGGATTTTTTTTCATCGCTTGCGTAAAGGTCGTCGAAATCCCGTAATGCCCGTCGATCAGGTATGAACGCTCGTACGAATGACTGTGGCCGGCGAGAACCAGATCTACGCCCCAACTTTCGAGAATCGGCAGGACATTCGCGCGCATTTCGATGAGTTCGACCTCGGTGTCGGAATTATGCGAGCCTTTCGTGTACGGCGGGTGATGCCAGAAGGCGATGATCCACGGCTGCGTGTTTTGCGAAAGATCGCTTTCAAGCCACGTCAGCATCGGACTTCCGGGGGCGCGGCTCGACGTCATTGAGTCAAGACAGATGAAATGGGCGTTGCCGTAATCGAACGAATAGTATTTTTCGGTCCCGGACGCAACGCCGCCAGCCTCGGCGGCTATGGGGAGCGTGAAAGCTTGAAAATAAGGAAGATCAGACGGCGGATTCGTCGATTGCGACGTGTCGTGATTTCCGATCGTCGACCACAACGGCGTCCTTCTGAGTATTGTCGGATACATGTCGAACACGGCTGCCTGATACTCGGGGTCCGTCCCGCTATTGTAGGCGTTGTCGCCAAGCATCAGAAAGAGGTTGGTGTAGGTCGCACCGTTGTAGCTGAGGTATGCGTCACGTACCGACCGCGCGTTGGCATCGGCGGTCCCCGAATCGCCGACAATCCATGCCCGGAATGGAACCGTGTCTCCGAGATTGGGCGACGTGTAGAAGAAGTGATCCGAATCGTTGCCTCCGAGGACCGTCGAAGTCGAACCGAATGAATAAAAGTACTTCGTATTCGCGATCAGGCCGGTGACGCGTATCTCGTGTTCCGTGGTAAGCGCCGCATCGCTCACGGACTGCGTCAGATTCCCGGCGGCGTTCCCGAATTGGACGCGGCTGTCTGTCGCAGTGCTCGTGCGCCAACGGACGGTCATAGCGCTGCTCGACCCCATCTGCAAATAGGGTCCCCGCGTGGCGGTTTGCGCGAAAAGAACTGCCGCGGAAAACACCGCGATCAGAACGACGGCAAATAGTGGTCTCTTCATATTTTTATTAAAGGAAGCAGCGTGGGACTTGGCGTATTGTAGCTCGTTGAACAAAACTAAACAACAAATTTGCTTTACCTGAAATGTCGGCGCCGGTTCGATTTTGACCACATAGGATCATAGGAAACATAGGAAGTGCATGTTTCTTTTCTGACTCTACGGTGGCGTAGACACACAGAAAACTATATGAACTCTGTGCCTACGTGGTCAAACTGCCGGCGACCGTTCGATTTTGACCACATAGAATCATAGGAAACATAGGGATTGTAGGTTTCTGCAAAACCGTCGAACTCCCCAAGGAGCTCGCGCGAAGACCGTTGAACCGTGAGCGTCGTCGTCAACAACTATGTTGACTCTGTACCCATGTGGTTAAAATAAAGGCGCCTGAAGAAACCGGTTTTGAGCGGTGGTCAACATTCAGGCAGACTTCTAAAGAACTCATTTACAAAGGTTTTCTGGCCCTCCGAGAAGATGTTCACGCAGTTGAAGTTGATAATGATCCCTTTCGGCGCCTGAAGCAATTTCATATACGTGAGAAGCTGAGCCTCGTGAATCGGCAGGACTTTTGAAACCGATTTCAATTCGACCGCCAGACATCGTTCGACAAATAGATCACACCGCAGGTCGGTCTCGAGCTTTACGCCCTTGAAGCCGAACGGGACCGTCAGCTCTGATGCGAACTTTATGTTTCGCAAATGCAGTTCGTGCTTCATACATTTGTGGTACACGTCTTCGATGAGGCCCGGACCGACGGCCTTATGCACCTCGATCGCCGCACCTACGACACCGTAGGTCAGTGAGTCCAAAAATTTCTTGTTCATAGTGAGTTCGAATGGTCATGAGTGTAAACAGACAGGTTGAGAATTTTGACACATAAAAGCACAGGAAACGTCGGGATTGCAAGTCCCCGGGAACCGAACATCGACATTACGAATTGCCTGTTCTTTTTCTGAGTCCGCGAGAAACGGGCTGCTAAGAATCTTGCCGCATCGAGATAAAAGCGATCTATGTGAACTCTGTGCCTATGTGGTCAAATTTTCGGCATCGATTTTTGACCACATAGGATCATAGGAAACATAGGAATTGCGGATTCTTTTATGATTCCCCGCGGTCGATTGCTAGGAGCGCGTTGCGGAGGTGTGCAAAAATAGCAGCGATATGAAGATTGCACTGGTCGGTTACGGGACGATGGGCAAACTCATCGAAGTTCTGGCGCGGGACAAGGGGCACGAGGTTTCGGTGATCATCGATGATACCGACGCTGGGCTTGGGGCGGATGAATTGGCAGCAAAACTCGGAGGTTGCGACGTCGCGATCGACTTCACCGTTGCGTCGGCCGTGCGGCGGAACGTCGAAGCCTGCCTGACCGCCGGTGTGCCGTTGGTTGAGGGGACGACCGGCTGGAATTCGGATCTCGAATCGATCCGCGAATCGGTGGGATCGAAGCGCGGCGCGTTCGTTTACGGGTCGAATTTCAGCGTCGGCGTGAATTTGTTCTTCCGTATCGCGGATCTCGCCGCCGAACTCTTTTCAAGATTTGACGACTATGAGACGTTCATCGAAGAGCGTCACCACTCGCGCAAAAAGGACGCGCCGAGCGGAACTGCGCTGAAATTGAAAGAGGTTGTCTCCAAACACTATCAGAATGATTTCTCGGTCAGCGCAACGCGCGCCGGCGACATTCCGGGGACGCATATCGTCGGTTTCGATTCCGCGCCCGACACTGTCGAACTCAAACACACGGCGCGCTCGCGCGAGGGATTCGCCCGCGGCGCGATTCTCGCCGCCGAATGGATAATCGGACGCACAGGCTTTTACGAGTTTTCGGATGTGATGGATGAAGTGCTTTCGGGAGATTGAACCGAGATTGCGCGTTAGACGAATTCTTTCCGGAGAATCACGGAAAATAGGCGAAAACGTTCCCGACAGTAATTTCTTTTAGCGTTTTCCGCGTGATTCGCGGGCAAATTCTACCTATCGCATAATTGGGGCTGAATCGCCATCGAAACCGAACGCTCCGTCCATAAGTTTCAGATGAATTTCGTCGATCATATCAAGACATTCTTCCCGCTGACGGACGAAGCGGCCGTTGAACTTCTCGGCAAGAGCCGGTGGCATAACTTTCCCAGACATCATCTGCTCCACCGCGAAGGCGAGGTCTGCAACCGCCTCTGGTTCATTGAGACCGGCATCGTGCGCTGGTTCTATCACGACGAGGACGGCCGCGACATCACCGATTCGTTCGCTTCAGAAAACTCGTTCGTGACCGCCTTTGACAGCTTTTTCCAGCGCAAGCCGAGCCGTTATTTTATCGAGGTTCTCGAAGACTCGACCGTCTATTCGATGGATTACTCGGATCTGGACGAATCGCTTTATAAATTTCCGGAGATCGAGAGGGTTTCCCGCCTGATCCTTCTGGATATTCTCGAGCAGCAGCTTGAAAAGAATTCCGCGCTTCAGTTCCGGACGGCCGAACAACGTTATCGTTTTGTCATCGAGAAACATCCGGATCTGCTCCAGCGTGTGTCGCTCGGCAACATCGCCTCATACCTCGGCATTACTCAGGAAACCCTCAGCCGAATCCGCTCAAAAAGGCCAAAGTGAATTTTTTGACGGCTGAATTTGACCAATGTCAAAACCGGCTCGCTGCTTTTGGTCTATCTTTGGCGTAACAAAATTCGACGTCAAGGAGTTTTTTTCGGATGAAGCATCTGCTGAGCGCGTTTTCATTTGATCAACTGTCGGTCCCGTTCGCGAATATCGGTTTCAGAAAACTCAAATATCTGGGTGTGATCGTTTTTCCGGCGGCGACGCTGGTTGCGTTCTTTTCGAACGGATTCCTGACGGTCTTGCCGGCGGTGCTTTTTTTCGGGTTTGTTCCGGTGTTCGAGCTTTTTCTGTCTCCGGACGAGAGCAACTCGAATGCGACCGAAAAACGCCGGCTCGGGGCGGACCGATTTTACGACTTCTTTTTGTACTTCCTCGCCGCAGTGCAGATCTTTTTGCTGACCGTTTTCTTGGTGACCATTTCAACTCCGGCACCGATCGGCGCATTGGATCTTATCGGTAGAACATTCTCGATGGGAATGATGTGCGGACTGTTGGGGATCAATCTCGGCCACGAACTGGGACATCGGACGAACCGGTTTCAGCGATTTCTCGGCGAGGTGACGTTGCTGACATCGCTCGAAAACCACTTCCTTCCGTATCACAATCTCGGCCACCATCGGAACGCGGCGACGCCCGCGGATCCGGCAACCGGACGGCGCGGCGAAACCGTTTACGCCTTCTGGTTCCGTTCCCAGGTCGGCAGCTACAAGCAAGCGTGGCAGATCGAATGCTCGAAACAGCTGAAGCGCGGACGGAACCGCTTTTCGTTCCACAATCGGATGGTTTGCTACACGATCGCGCAGGTCGCGCTGCTGGCGTTGATCTGGTCGCTTTTTGGGTCACGCGCTCTCCTGGCTTTCATCGCCGCCGCGATCATTGGAAAGCTCTTGCTCGAAACGGTGAACTACATCGAGCACTACGGACTTCTGAGGCGCAAACTGCCGGACGGCCGTTTCGAACGCGTCGGGCCGCAGCATTCGTGGAACTCGGACCACATCCTCGGACGCGCGATCCTGCTCGAACTCTCGCGGCACTCCGATCATCATTTCCGTGCGAGCCGTCGTTATCAGGTTCTGGACTCGCTTGCGGAGAGTCCGCAAATGCCGACGGGCTATCCCGGAATGATGATGTTTTCTTTGATCCCTCCGCTTTGGTTTCGGTATATGAACCGCCGGATTGACACGTTGAACGCGAACACCGAAAATCTCAGCTAGTCCGGTACGAGGCAGTCGATCGGGCCAGACCAGGCACGATGAGACCCAGAATCAAAATTTGCTGTATCTCCAGCACCGACGAAGCGTCGATGGCAATCGCCGCCGGAGCTTCGGCGCTCGGACTCGTCGGTCCGATGCCTTCGGGACCGGGCGTGATTACCGATGACGAGATATTCGCGATCGCGCGCGAGGTGCCGCCGCCTATCGCCACGTTTCTGCTCACGAGCGAGACGTCCGCCGACCAGATCATTGCTCATCACGCTCGCGTGCAGACGAACACGATCCAGATCGTCGATGCCCTCGAGGGCCGCGCCTATCGCGAGATCCGAGCTGCGATCCCGAATATCAAACTCGTGCAGGTGGTTCATATCGTCGACGAACGGTCGGTTGACGAAGCGTGCGAGATCGCACCGATGGTCGATTCGATCCTGCTCGACTCGGGCAATCCGAATCTCGCCGTCAAGGAACTCGGCGGCACCGGGCGCGTCCACAATTGGGAACTCAGCCGGAAGATCGTCGAGGACTGCGGCAAGCCCGTTTTTCTCGCCGGCGGGATCAGGGCTGAGAACGTCCGCGAAGCGTACGAACGTGTCGGTCCGTTCGGCTTCGATCTGTGTTCGGGCGTGAGGACAGAAGGCAGACTTGACCCAAAGAAGTTGGAAGAGTTTTTTGTAAGTTTGGAGTTTTGAAAAAGCTCGAAGTTTCATCGAGGGAAGCCGGGACGAGTCGGTAGCATCTGCGGTAACGGATGTGTCAAAACGCGCGGTTCCTCCTTTGCTTTCTGCCGCAAAGTTGCCACTAGCTTCAGCTAAAGCCGGGATCATTTACTGCCGTGGCAACATGAATTTAGAAGGCAAGGCATCGGCTTATGAGTTTTGACACGGCCGCTTCCGGACGCGCCGCGTTCAACCATCCGCTACCGCAGATGGTGCTGACCACGTGGTCAGCGGCGTTGATCGATAAAATCCGATGGATCGGTCCATCCCTTGCGCTCGGACGAATATCCGGGGCCCGCCTCGTTCCACATCGGACAGTCTTCCGTTCGGATCTCGAGATGAAGGTGACACAGATAACGACCGTCATCATTGCCGACTTCGCCGATCGGCTCCCGAACGGTGACATCGCCGGATGCTTTCAAGATCTTCTGAAGATGACCGTACAGCGACCGTACCCGCGTCCCGTTCTTGAGCGTATGTTCAATGATGACAACATTTCCCCAACCCGCGCCGGCGTACCCGGCGAAGACGATGTTGCCGGCAGCGACGGCGTAAACCGTTTCGCCGCAGTCGGAGTTTCCGCCCGCGTTCGTGTTCCAATCCTCGCCGAGATGGTCGTTCACGCCGAAATCCTGAGCGTTATACCAATCGTCTTTTGAATCCTTCGCCTGCGTCAGCGTTCCCGTCTTCCCGAGCGGATACGCGAATCTCTCGGCGATGACGACGGTTGGCTCGCTCGTCGCCGGATCGGCCCTTTCTGGCTCGGGCGCGCGGCAACCTCCCAACATCGGAACGATCGCGAAACAGCAAAGAAAACTTATAAATCTCATAAACAACCGCAATGCGTTTTTGTAAGTTTATCGGCGATAAGCATATACTTTCTATTAGTTTATGAGAAGGAAATTTCGCTTATGACGATCAAGCTAGAATGGTTGCGCGGATGCGGAACCGCGCTCGTAACTCCTTTTAACAAAGACGGTTCAATCGATGACGATTGTTTCAGATCGCTCGTCGAGCGACAGATCAAGAACGGCGTCAAGCTATTGATCCCGTGCGGCACCACCGGCGAAGCGGTGACGATGGACGAGAATGAACGCCTCCATGTGATCCAGATGACCGTCGAGGTTGCGCACAAGCTGAAGGCAAAGGTCATCGCCGGCACCGGCAGCAACAGCACGGCCGCGGCGATCGCTTTCACCCGCAGGGTTCGCGAACTCGGCGTCGACGGGGCGCTCGTCGTCGCGCCGTACTACAACAAGCCGACACAGGAAGGGATGCTCGCGCATTTCGGCGAGATCGCAAAATCGGTCAAAGACCTGCCGATCATGCTTTACAACGTCCCGTCGCGGACGTCGTCGAACATATCCGCCGAAACGACCTTGAAGCTCGCCGAAAAATTCGCAAATATCGTCGCGACGAAAGAGGCTTCGGGCAATTTTTCGCAGATAATGCATATTTGCGCGAATCGGCCGAAGCATTTCAAAGTATTTTCCGGGGACGACGCGACGACGCTGCCGTTGATCTCGATCGGCGCCGACGGCCTCGTTTCGGTGTGCTCGAACGAGATTCCGAAAGAGACTTCGTCAATGGTCGAAAAGGCGCTCGACGGCGCCTGGACCGCGGCTCGGAAGATCCATTACAAGATCCTGCCGCTGATGGAGGCGAATTTCATCGAAGCCTCGCCCGCGCCGTGCAAGTTCGTGATGAAAGAGATGGGGCTTCTCGAAGAGAATCTTCGGCTTCCGCTCGTGCCGGTGACGGAACCGACACGTAAGAAATTGAAAGAGATAATCAAGAGTTTCAGCTTTGAGTGATTTCGGTTGCAAGCAAATCGCGGTGCGGGTTCGGCTAAAGCCGGGATCATTCGCAGCCTTGAGCTAGTGGCAATACTAAGGCAGAAAGCAAAGCGGCAACCAAGCGTTCCTAAGCGGCCACGGTCCGGAGATTGACACCCGCGCAAATCCTATATGAATCTTCAACAACAAATCGAACAACTGCTGGAAAAATCCGAATTCGACGCGGCGGATCGCGGCGTTTTTGAGGAATTCAAAACGGCGCTCAGAAGCGGCGAGATCCGCGCCGCCGAACGAGATGCCAATGGGAACTGGCAGACCAACGCCTGGGTCAAGCGCGGGATCCTGCTCGGATTCAAAATGGGCAAAATGGTCGAAATGTCGAAAGAGTGTGAGTCCTTCAGATTCTTCGACAAGGAAACGTATCCGCTGCGGCCGATGACGCTCGACGACAAGGTACGCATCGTTCCCGGCGGTTCGACGATCCGCGACGGGTCGTACGTCGCGCCGAACGTCGTCCTGATGCCGCCGTGTTATGTGAATGTCGGCGCGTACGTCGATGAGGGCACGATGATCGATTCGCACGCGCTTGTCGGAAGTTGCGCGCAGGTCGGCAAGCGCGTCCATATCTCGGCGGCGGCCCAGATCGGAGGCGTGCTCGAACCGGTCAACGCGAATCCGGTCGTCATCGAGGACGATTGTCTGATTGGTGGAAACACAGGCGTTTACGAAGGCGTGATCGTGCGTGAAAAGGTCGTCCTCGCGAGCGGCGTGATCCTGACGCGTTCGACTCCGGTTTTCGATCTCGTCAACGGTACGATCATCAAATCGACGCCCGAAAAGTCGCTCGAGATCCCCGCCGGCGCGGTCGTCGTTCAGGGCTCGCGCCAGATCACGGGCGGTTTCGGAAAAGAGCAGGGTTTGTCGCTCTATGCGCCGATCATCGTCAAATACCGCGATGAAAAGACGGACGCATCGACCAAACTGGAAGATTATTTGAGATAGCGGAAGATCAGACGCCACGCCGGGAATGAAGTAGCGCCAAAGTCTTGCCGAATTCGCCGGTTATGAATAAGATCGACGGAAGGAGAACTAAACGTATGGACCTTGAAAAAGCGGTTGCGACGCAGCTTGCGAACATCGAGAAACGGACGGGAAAGTCGCTTGATGAACTATCTTCGATCGTCAGGAACAGCGGACTTTCAAAACACGGGGAGCTCGTGAAGATGCTCAAAGAGACCTTGACTATGGGACACGGCGATGCCAATACGCTCGTTCACACGGTTCTCAGGTCGAGCGGTCTGAGCGCTCCGAATCCTGCCGTCGACAACGTGCTGGACGCGCTTTATGTCGGACCCAAGTCCGCGCTTAGGCCGATCCACGAAAGGCTTTTGAGCGTTTTGCGGGAATTCGGCGATTTTGAAGAGGCACCGAAAAAAACGTACGTCAGTTATCGCCGCAAGAAGCAGTTTGCGATGATCGGCCCGGCGACAAACACGCGGGTGGAAGTCGGACTGAACGTAAAGGGACTCGATGCGTCGGAGCGGTTGCAGGAACTGCCTCCGGGGCAAATGTGCAACTACAAGGTCAAGTTGACGAGCGCCGACGAGGTCGATGCCGCGTTGATCGACTGGATCCGCCGGGCGTATGAATCGGCGGGATAAGACATGATTCTCTATGCGATATCTTGTTTCGGCGATGTTGATCGTGGTTGCGGTGATCCATATTCTGCCGCTTGCTGGCGTGCTCGGGAGCGAGCGTCTGACGGCGCTTTACGGGCTTTCGTTTGAAGATCCGAACCTCGCGATCCTGATGCGGCATCGCGCCGTGTTGTTTGGATTGTTGGGGTTCTTTCTGCTGTTCGCGGCGTTCAAACCTCAGTACCAAACCGTCGCCTTCATTGCCGGATTCGTGAGCGTGGTCTCGTTCCTCTGGCTGGCATCGGCCGTCGGCGGTTACACTTCGCAGATCGCCCGCGTCTTCTACGCCGATGTCGTGGCGTTGATCTGCCTCGTGATCGGCGGCGCGGTCCATAGTTATCAACTTAGCCGCGGATGACCGCGGGTTATCAGGGGCGGGCTTGGTCTGAGACGACGAAATCATCGCAGCAACAGAGCTGACTCGAATGTCGCTGACCGTTATAAAATTGATCCACACCGTGATCTGGGTGCTGTTTGTCGCCTGCATCGTCGGCATTCCGGTGGCGGCGAATTACGGCCGACTTGACCTGTCGTTCTGGCTGACGATGATAATCCTCGGCGAGGTCTTTGTTTTGCTGATAAATCGCTGGAGTTGCCCGCTGACCGCGGTCGCCGGCCGATATACCGAAGACCGATCGGCGAATTTCGACATCTACCTGCCCGAATGGCTGGCGCGAAACAACAAGACAATCTTCGGCGCGTTGTTCTTGGCGGGGGTCGCTTTCGCCGTTTTTAGGTGGCTGAGCCAGAATCGATAGATGGGACAAGGAGAGGCCGCCGGTCGATCCCGATAATATTCAAGTCAAGTCTCGTACTGACCGTATCATCCACTCAGTGTGAAAGGAGTTAAATATGCCACTGCTCGCAAAAGGCGAATTCGCCGTCTCAATTCAGCCGCTGACGTTCGAGGGTGTCGATGCCGACGCGAAACTTGCTCGAATGAGCATCGACAAAAAGATCACCGGCGACCTTGTCGCAACCACCAAGGGTCAAATGCTCAGTGCGATGACCGATACCAAGGGTTCGGCCGGATATGTTGCCGTCGAGCGCGTAACCGGAAACCTGAACGGCCTCGACGGGACATTCGTTCTCCTGCACACGGGGCTTATGGATCGGGGCGAGCCGAGTCTCTCGGTGGTTGTCGTGCCGGACTCGGGCACCGGCGATCTGGCCGGGATTTCAGGCGAGTTCAAAATCATCATTGAGGGCGGCAAACACCTTTATGAATTTGCCTGCGACCTGCCCGAAAAGTCCGGAGACTGACAGCTCGGTGAAAATGGCCGGGCGACGGGGAATAGATTATGCGAAGCAATGATCCGAGCTTAGAATCCGAACGTAAATTGTTTCGACACCTCGTCGCGACGGTCGCATATCGCGGCGGGTTGGCATTAGCGGACGCGCCGCAAGGCTTCGATGTCTTTCGCATCAATGAAACCGTCCGCACACCGGGCGAACTGTTGGCACATATCGGCGATCTGCTCGAAGGCTCAATTTCTTTGGCGAAGGGCGAAATGGTCTTTTTGAAGTCAGTTCCGCTGCCGTGGAAAGAGGAGACGGCCCGGTTCTTCCGCGTAGCAAAAGAGCTTGATTCACACCTCGCGTCTGACGCGCCGGTGGCCTGCCCGATCGAGAAACTTGTGCAGGGCCCGATCGGCGATGCGCTGACCCACGTCGGACAGATCGTGATGCTCCGGCGCCTGGCCGGAAAGCCGGTCCGAGCCGAGGCCTATTTTACCGCCGAGATCGTCCCCGGCGAGGTAGACGAAACATCGCTTAAAGAGACAAATTGACGATTGGGTAATGCAATCGAACGCATCACATTTCTTCTACAGTTCCTATGCTTTCACTTACGGCTGAGACACGAGAGGCATGGGCCCTCTTTGCGAAGAAGTTCGGTGCGGAACATATCTGCACGGGCGAGACGAATCGGAACAAGAACAACGATTCGGTGATCTATGATCATAGGGGCACGCTCGTAATTCTGGACCTCGTGGTCACGATGGATTCCGAGGGCGGAACGAGTCAGACCCGCGTTTACGCCGCGTTGAGTGCGAAGAAAACGTTTGGTTTCAAGATTTACGCAAGCAATTTTCTGGAGCGGGTCGCGAATTTATTCGGCGCTCAAAACGTTGGTATCGGAGACGAAGCATTTGACAAGAAATTCATTGTTAAGACGAACGATGTCAAAAACGTCAGGCTGTTCTTGTCGAACCCGAACGTTCGCAGGTTAATCTGGAGCGTACTTCCGAATGGTTTGTTTTCGCCGACTTTCGAGGCCGACTGGAAGAAAGGTGAAACCGAAGTTGTTTCCATCAACCAACCCGGCGTCGTCACGGATGTCGAACGTCTGGAACTGATGTTTCAATTGATCGTTGAAACGATCGACCACCTGATCGCTGGCGGACTGGTGTCGGGCAATTCGCAAACCTCGGACCGAAACTCCTGAAGCGTCGGCCCGATCTGATCAATCCTCGTCGCCCTCGTCTTCGTCATCGTCTTCGCGGATGCCCGCGGTCATCACGTCGAACGCGGGGAGACGGGCGATCTCGGGCATTTTTTCGCGGTTGCCTTTGACCGAAAACCAGATGATCTCGTTGAGCGCGCGCGGATCGGCCATATCGGCGCGGGTCAGATTCTGCTCGGCGGTCAGGCGCATCATCTCGAGCATCGCGCGATTCGGGTTCGGCGGCGGCATCAGGTTATCTTCGGCGACGGTCGGCAAGACCGCCGAATACGGCGCAAGGTTCGGCGCGTCGCCGAAGATGTCGATCGGGATCGCGTTCGCGTCGAGAAAGTTCATCGGCCTGATCCCGAGGCACAATTCGAGGGTGCGGATCAGCGAAACGGTGCTGTGAAAATCGTGGACGAGCGCGCCCTCGCGGTTCCAGGCGGAGATGACGAACGCCGGCGAACGGTGCGCGTCGACGTGATCGGGGCCGTCCTGCGCATCGTCCTCGACGATGAAGATGGCGGTGTCCTTCCAGTACGGGCTTTTCGAAACCTCTTCCACAAGACGTCCGACGGCATAATCGTTCTCGGCCACAAAAAACTGCGGCATCGGTGCCCAGCGGCTCATCCCGGCCGTGTGGTCGTTCGAGAAACGGACGATCGATAGATTCGGCATCCGGTCGATCTTGCGCTTCTCAAGATCATCGACATAACCGCGAAACTCCCGCCGCCACTCGCCAAAACGGGAATTGCCCGGAAACTCCTTGTTGTCATTCGAGATCACGCCATCGGTTTTGCCGCCCGAAGCCTGCGCGGCGCGGTACGATTCGGGCGTCATCGAGTCGGGCGTGGTCAGATCGTAATTGCGGAAGGTCTCACTGTAATGACCTTCGAGCGACTTTTTCGTCGCGAAGGCCGCGAGCGTCGGCGAAAGATCCGGGTACATTTTTCGGCGTCGCGTATTTAGTTCGCGCAGATCGTTTTCCGAAACGGTGCCGACAAACTCGCCGTAATTTCGATACGAAAGCCCGGCTCGCTGCGCCGCGTCCCAAAGATAAAGCGTTTCGGGTTCGGCGATGTCGCGCGCGCCGTTCAGATACGGCACGTACCGCTTTTGAAAGTCGGCGACCGCCTCGGCGGAGGCCGGAATGTCGAAGACCGGCGGGAGCGCGACGGGCGGCTGTCCGCCGGGCGGATTGAACGAGGGCAAACGGTTAAAGCCCTCATAGTCGTAGGTTCGCCCGCGGCCGGAATAATCCCAACGGAACGCCTTGTCCACGTAGTCGTTCGAAAACGCCGCCGTCGACCAGTTATGACCGTCCGGACTCGCTTCGGCGTTGACGAAGAAGCGGTCGAGGAGTCCGAACCGGAGCGCCAGCGCGCGGGCGTTGGGTGTGATGTTCTGCGGCTTGCCGCTCGGCGACTTTGCCGATTCGCCGGCGCCGAAGATCGCCACCGAACCGTCGCCATCGGCTTCGCGGCCGTCGCCCGAACGTTCGAGGTCGCCGAAGACCTGGTCGTAAGTCCGGTTCTCGCGAATGATGTAGATGACGTGCTTGAACGGCGATCTGCCGCCCGGAAATATTTCCTTTTTGCGTTCGCCGAGCATTCCGTTGTCGCGAAGAACCTGCTGCGTGTAGGCGTAGAGCTGCTTGTCGTCGGGGACATCGACGAGGCTCACATTTCCGGATACGATCGCCGCGCTGTAAATCCCGCGTTTGTTGTACCTTTCGCCCGGATAGTCCGAATTCGGCATATTCGGGTACAGGCCGGATTCGTTCGGGGCGTTGGACGAGTTCGCCATTCCGGTGCCTTTTCCGTTGGCGATCAGGAGTTTGCCGCCGAGGAAAGCGACCGCCGACGCGTAGTTTCCGGTGGGGATGAACCCTTTGACCCGACTGCGCGATCGATGGTCGAGCGCGACGACCGCGACGGCGTTCGCCTTCGAATTGGCGACGAAAAGCGTCTTTTCGTCGTCGCTGAGCGCGAGACCCTGCGGCCCGACGCCGCCGGGGCCGGAATCGGAGAGCCGGACGTCGATCCGTGGCTCGGACTTTAGTTTTTCGTCGGTCGCCGTGTCGATCACGGAGACGCTGTCGCCGTCCGAATTCGCGACATACAGTCTCGTTCGGTCACGGTTGAAAAGCATCAGTGTCGGGTGTCGTTCGACCGTGATGTGCTTGCGGACGCGGAGCGTCGCGCCGTCAACGACCGCGACGGAGCCGTCGCCCCAGCAGGAAACATAGATCTTTTCGGCCGCCTTACCGTTGCGTGTCGGCTTCAACTTCACGTCGTACGGATAAACGAACTGCTTCGAGTCCGGCCTTCCGAGGCCGATCCGGCGAATCCGTCGCTGATCACGAAGATCGGAGATAACGCCGAGCGAATCGGCCAGATTGTTGGCGACGAACAGCGTCGTCCCGTCCGGCGAGAGGTCAAGCCCGGTCGGGTAAACGGCAGCGACGTTGTCGTTGTAGTTCGGATTCGGCGCGTTCTCGGCAAAGGCGGCGACGTGAATGAACGGCGACTTGAATTCGGTGTCGGGTTCGTTCGCCGGCGCGAGCGGCTTTTCCGCGTCCGGTTCGAAACCGAGGATCCAGATCTTGTTCTCGAATCCGCCCGAAAGGTAAAGATTGAACTTGCCGTTCGGCTGCGGTTTCGAGTCGAAAACGAGTCCGAAATTCGCACTTTGGGGCGCCGGAAAATAAATATTTTGAATGACCTCGGGTTCCGGCTTTCGCATCAGGTCGATGACCGACAAGGTTTGCTGATTCTTACTGTCCGCATTGAACGTCAGCCCGTAACCACTATTGACGGCGATCAGGTATCGGCCCTTTCCGTCCGGTCCGCCGGTGTCGGGCGTGCGCACGAAATTGAAGGTCAGCGGCATCACCGCGGGCAGTTTTGTTCCGGCGTCGATAAGCAACGTTCCGGCCGGCGAGACGGTTCTCGTTTGAAAATCGATCGGCACAACGGCCATTTCGACCGCCGGTTGGATCTCGGTCACGACGACGGCAGCCGTGACGCCGAAAATTATGATTGCTGTTATTCGAAGAAACCTGCGCGACTTACTGTTCATAGCGGTAGACATTACGGTCAATTTACCACAGCTTTGCGTGCATTTGTCGTTAAAACAATGTGACACCATCTGAAACCTGTTTCCAGAAATAAAAAAGGCAAAGGTATCTCCCCGATACCTTTGCCTCAACGACTGACCGTGTCGTTTTTTCTAACTCTTTCTAAGTTCCGTCAAAACCTGCTTTGCGACCGCCTTGAGCGTGTCAAAAACGCCGGTGCCCTGGGCCGCGACTGCCTCAAAGACCGGTTCGCCTTTCTTTTGAAGTTCGGATGTGAGTTCGTCTGACGGAATAACGTTCGGCAGATCGCGCTTGTTGAGTTGCAGGACGTAGGGAAGTTTCGTCAGATCGTAACCCTGTGTCTGCAGATTCTCTTCGAGATTGTAAAGCGACTCGATATTGGCGTCCATTCGTTCTTCCTGCGAGTCGGCAACGAAAACGACTCCGTCGACGCCTTTCAGGATGAGTTTGCGCGACGCATCGTAATAGACCTGTCCCGGAACCGTGTAAAGGTGAAAACGGGTCTTGAAACCGCGGACCGTTCCGAGTTCGAGCGGCATAAAATCGAAGAACAGCGTCCGGTCCGTTTCGGTCGCGAGCGAGATCAGCTTGCCCTTCGCCTGCGGCGCGGTCGAATCGTAGATGTACTGCAGGTTCGTCGTTTTGCCGCAGAGGCCGGGACCGTAGTAAACGATCTTGCAGTTGATCTCGCGGGAAGCGTAATTGATGAAAGTCATATGAATATGTGATTTGTGATTTGTGATTTTGGATTTGGGCCAGCGAATAATCCGCAATCCCAAATCGGCAATCCAAAATCAACTAAAAAGGCTGTCGATATCTTCGTCGGTGATTTCCGCGAAGAACGAATTTTCGTTCAGGTGATGATTCGCCGAATCGCGCGCAACGTCTTCGAGAATCGCCGCAATTTCGTAACTCGCTTTCTTGGTTCGGAGTTTGACGAGTCCGAGAGTTGAACGTTCATCAAACACGACGACCAGGAGACTGCGGCCGATGACGCTGATAAAAATGCTCTCACGTTCGCCCTCGTGCACCACGCACGGGAAGACGTCCTCGCCGATGAGTTTCGCCATCGACGTCGTCGCGGCGACGTTGCCGGCCGCGAGCGAAGAAAAACTCGTCGTGTCCATATCGCCGATGTCGCCGTGAAAGGCGATCGGCTGACCGTCTCGGTCAACCAGAAACACCACCCGCGACGCACACTCGACACATAGCCGCACAAGTGTACTCTTAATTTTTTGAAACTGTTGTTCGTGTATGACTACAGGTGTTTCGATCATTAGAAATTTCTCTTGAACTTTGGAGTAAAGAGGCAAGAAGCTGTAAGTCTTTCCAAAACAAGAAATTGTGGAAATTAGTAGCGGTTTGCCAGGCGAGCGTTTCGGCTTCCCACGTTCTTAATTTAGCATACGGCTTTCGGATGCTTCAAGCTTTTTTTTCGAGAACGCCGCGAATCGGCGGTCAAGTTCGCCTTCGCCTCTTCGTTTAATCATGAGATTAAATCCGGATTCGCGACGCAAGCCGGTAGAAAAAATTCGGATTGCCGTTAACTGACTCAAAGTGTTAAACTTCGTCTAGGCAGTAGCGCTTGACTGCCGGTCCGCATCATCAACGAATTCTGCCGTTTACGTCGTACCGGGCGATATCGTCCCGTTGTCCGATGAAAGTCCCCGTACAAAATGAGAAACCACTTGTTTTCAAACAGCGCGTTCGCCTTGAACTTCGTCGCGATTGGCGGCGGAAACGGGCTTTCGACGCTGCTTTCGGGACTGAAACGGTTCGTCGGTCCGTCCGAGACCGAACCCGTCTGGCTGCGGGATCTTTCGGCGATCGTTGCCGTCTCGGACGACGGCGGAAGTTCCGGACGTCTGCGCGACGAACTGCAAATGCTCCCGCCGGGCGATATTCGCAATTGTATGGTCGCGATGTCCGAAGACTCGCACCTGCTTTCGAAGTTGTTCCGCCATCGGTTCCGCGGTGACGGCGAACTCGGCGGTCACAGTTTCGGGAACCTCTTTTTGGCGGCGATGACCGAGATCACGGGCGATTTCGCGAAGGCGGTCAAACTGTCGTCGGAGATTCTCGCGAGCAAGGGCCACATCTTTCCGGCAACGGTGGCGGACGTCCGCCTCGCGGCGCTGCTCGACGACGGCACGACGATCAACGGCGAAACCAACATCGGAAAGGCCGGAAACAGGATCGAGCGACTGTATCTGGAGCCGGAGGATTGTCACCCGTTGCCCGAAGCGCTGGCCGCGATCTGCGAGGCGGACGTCATCACTGTCGGTCCGGGTTCGTTGTTCACGTCGCTTTTGCCGCCGATCCTCGTCAAGGGCGTTGCCGAGGCGATCGCCGCGTCTCCGGCGGTCAAGATCTTTGTCTGCAATCTGATGACGCAGCCGGGCGAGACCGACGGTTTTTCATCGCGACGGCATCTTGAGATCGTTCGCGAATATGCCCCCGAAATCGAATTCGATTACGTCGTCGTCAACAACCGGCCGATCTCGGATGAGCAGTTGAAAATCTACGCCGGCGAGGGCGCCCAACAGATCGGCGTTCACGGCTCGCTGACCCCCGAAACGATCGATGGGGCCGAAGTTGTTTATGGTAATCTTTTGGATGACGGCGCAAAGGTTCGCCATCATCCGGAGAAATTGGCGCAGGTTGCGCTCCTGTGCGCGCTTCAGCCGCGGAGAAAAGCTGTGTTTTGAGTCCCGGCCGAAGTCCGCCGGACTTTTCCGGACGTCGGTACGTGCCGGAGTCTAGAACATTAGTTATGGTTCCAAACGAACAAAAACCGCTGGATATTCTGATCCTGGCTGCCGGGCTCGGAACGCGTATGCGGTCCGACCTGGCGAAAGTGCTTCACAAGCTCGACGGCCGGCCGCTGATCAATCACGTCTGCCACACCGCTCTGGCACTTGCGCCGCGGAGCGTTCACGTCGTCATCGGCCATCAGGGCGAGGACGTCAAAAAGGCGGTGCTCGGTGAACTCGACGATGATCTGGCGCATTTCGTATGGCAGCGCGAGCAGCTCGGAACGGGTCACGCGGTCAATTCGGCGCGCGAATTCCTGGCGGACGAGGATTCGACGCTGCTCGTGCTTTCCGGCGATGTGCCGATGATCCGTGCGGAGACCCTCGCGGCGCTCGTGCAGCAGCACCGCGGCCATCGCGGACGCGGCGCGGCGTGTACCGTTCTGACGGTCAAATTGGACGATCCAACAGGTTACGGCCGCGTCGTTCGCGACGAAGCGGGTTTCTTCGACCGCATCGTCGAGCAAAAGGACGCGACCGACGACGAGAAACAGGTCCGCGAGATCAACAGCGGCATTTACTGTTTTGACACGCGGAAGCTGTTTGACGCACTTTCGCGGGTCGGCAACCACAACGCCCAGGGTGAGTACTATCTGACCGACGTCCCGTCGCTTCTGCGCCAGTCCGGCGACGATGTTTCGATCTACCGCCACGACGATCCGTTCGAAATCGAGGGCATCAACAACCGCGTGCAGCTTGCGGATATGGAGCGGATTCTCTGCCGCCGCGTCGTGAAGAAGATGATGCTCGACTACGGGGTGACGTTCATCGATCCGAAGAACTCCTACGTCTCGCAGCGCGCGACGATCGGGCGCGATACGGTGATCCATCCGAACGTGATCATCGAGGGCGAAACCGTCGTCGGCGACGGCTGCTCGATCCGTTCGGGAACCCGGATCTCGAATTCAAAGATCGGCAATGGCGTCGAGATACTCGACAACTGCGTGATTACGGACGCCGAGATCGCGGCCGGCGCGCGCATCGGCCCGTTCGCGCATCTCAGGCCGGCGGCGAAGATCGGCGAGAATGCGCATGTCGGAAACTTCGTCGAGATAAAAAAGAGTGAACTCGGCCGCGGCTCGAAGGCGAACCATCTGACATACATCGGCGACGCGACCATCGGTGAGAACACGAATATCGGAGCCGGCACGATCACCTGCAACTACGACGGCAAGAACAAGCATCGGACGGAGATCGGCGACAACGTCAAGATCGGTTCCGACACGATGCTCGTCGCGCCGGTCAAGATCGGCGATGGCTCGGTCACCGGAGCCGGGAGTGTCGTCACCAAGGATGTCGCGCCGAACAAACTGGTCGTCGGCGCTCCGGCGCGGGCGATCCGTACCTTGAAATCGGAGGAATAGGTTAGGAGTTCCGGCTTCAGCCGGCAGCACGTAGCAAATCGCCGAGCCGATTCGATCTGGTTTCAGCTTTCAAATGACGGAATATGGACTCGAATCGTAATCTTCAGTCACTAGTCAGTTCGGTTCCGTTATTGAGCCGGCTGGCCGGCTGAAGCCGGAACTCCGAACAATGCCGGCTGAAGCCGGAACTCCGAACAAGAATTATGTGTGGAATCGTTGGATACGTTGGAAATAAACAAGTTGTGCCGTTGATCATCGACGGTCTGCGGAAACTCGAATATCGCGGGTACGACTCGGCCGGGATCGCTGTTGTCGATGAGAACCACAATCTCTCGCTGCGTCGCGCGGAGGGCAAACTGCGGAATCTTGAAGAAGTGATTCGCCTCAATCCGCTCGACGGCAACTACGGCATCGGGCATACGCGCTGGGCGACACACGGGCGTCCGACCGAAGAGAACGCGCATCCGCATCGCGATTGCACGGGCCGAATCGTCGTCGTTCATAACGGAATCATCGAGAATTATCTGACGCTCAAGGAAGCGCTTCGCGCCAAGGGCCACGATTTCAAGACCGAGACCGACACCGAGATCGTCGCGCATCTGATAGAAGAGATAATGAAGACCGACGGACTCGGATTCGAAGAGGCGGTCCGCAAGGCCGTGCAGCAGCTCAAGGGCATCTTCGCACTGTCGATCATTTTCGCCGACGAGCCCGACAAGATCATTTCCGTCCGCGAAGGTCCGCCGGTAGTCATCGGCCTCGGCGACGGCGAGTTTTTTGTTGCCTCCGACATTCCGGCGATCCTCCAGCACACGCGCGACGTCTTTTATCTTGGCGAGAAGGAGATCGCGATCCTGACCAAGGACTCGGTCCGCGTCACGGATTACGACGGCAATGTCGTCGAGCCGAAACAGCAGCGTATAACGTGGGATCCGATCATGGCCGAGAAGGGCGGCTTCAAGCATTTCCTGCTCAAGGAGATCTACGAGCAGCCGCGCGCCGTTCGCGACACCGTCCGCGGACGCGTTTCGCTCGACACCGGAAAGGTCTATCTCGATCCGATGAACATCGCCGAAGAGGATTTCCGCGCCGTCCGTTCGGTGAAGATCGCCGCCTGCGGCACCAGTTGGCACGCGGGCATCGCCGCCAAGTATATGATCGAGGAACTCGCACGCGTCCCGGTCGAGGTCGATTACGCCTCCGAGTTTCGCTACCGCAATCCGGTTCTCGACGAGACCGACCTGATGATCGTCATTTCGCAGTCTGGCGAGACGGCCGATACGATCGCCGCGATGCGCGAGGCAAAGGAAGCCGGCTGCAAAGTGCTCGCGATCTGCAACGTTCAGGGATCGATGATCACGCGCGAGGCCGACGGTACGATCCTGACGCACGCCGGACCGGAGATTTCGGTCGCGTCGACCAAGGCGTTCACGTCGCAGATCATCGCGCTCTACATCTTCGCGCTTTATCTGGGTGAGCTCCGCGGGAAACTGAGCGAGGCGCAGGTCATCAAGCACGCGCAGGAATTGATCGAACTGCCGCTCAAGATCGAGGAGATCCTGTCGGATGCCGACTCGATCGAAGAGCTTTCGAAGGACTTTTTCCGGTCGCAGGATTTTCTGTATCTCGGTCGCGGTATCAATTTCCCGGTCGCCCTCGAGGGCGCTCTGAAACTCAAGGAGATCTCGTATATTCACGCCGAAGGCTATCCGGCCGGCGAAATGAAGCACGGCCCGAACGCGCTCATCGACGAAAAACTGCCCGTCGTCATCATCAACACCCGCGAAGAGGGAAATCTCGGCAGCGAACTGCGTTACGAGAAGACGCATTCGAACATCGTCGAGGTCAAAGCGCGCGACGGCATCATTTTTTCGATCCTGACCGAGGGCGACAAGATGAGTTCGGTCGTTTCGGACCACGTCGTCGAGATCCCGCAGGTTTCGGATCTTTTGGCGCCGATCCTGTCGGTCGTCCCGCTGCAGCTTTTGGCCTACTACATCGCCGTCCGCCGCGGCTGCGACGTCGATCAGCCAAGGAATCTGGCGAAATCGGTGACGGTGGAGTAGTTCGGAATTGGGATTTGTGATTGGCGATTTGGGATTTGGGCGCTCTTTAGAAACGAGCTGAAGAAGACAAATCGCGTTTCCTCCACGGATGAACACGGATTGAAGGGATGGGGCGGATTTGGTTCTCCTGAGGGAGACGAAGAGAACCTCAAGAAACGATGTTCTCGAAGCATCAGCTTTTATCCGATCTATCTGTGTTTATCTGTGTGAGAAACAGCACTGGGCCACCGTTAATTGGCCCTTTATCGCCGTCCACCGCGGTTGCGGCGGCGATCAACCAAGAAATCTGGCGAAATCGGTGACCGTCGCGGCAGCCCATAAGATTATGAAAGTTCTTGGCCTCGATCACTTGCAGCTGGCCATGCCGAAAGACCAGGAGGATTCGGCGCGAGCATTCTACGGTGAACTGCTTGGCCTGAGAGAGATCGCGAAACCGGCGGAATTGGCTTCGCGCGGCGGGGTGTGGTTCGAGTGCGGCCTGCTTCAACTTCATCTTGGGGTAGAAGAACCGTTTGTGCCCGCTCGGAAGGCGCATCCGGCGATTCGCCTCGCCGGTTACGAAGCATTCCTGGCGAAGCTCGAGCACGCCGGGGTGGCCGTCCGGGTCGATGAATCCGTTCCTTCGATGCGCCGGGCCTTCGTTGCGGACCCGTTCGGAAACAGGGTCGAGCTGATCGACAGTGGCAGCTAACCGCTTCATCGAGCGGACATGCACCGGCGCACCTGTTCATGTCGAACGTTGAGCGCTTCGTGATGGCATCCGAAAGCTTGAGCCTCTCGGTTTCTTGCTTTCATTTTGTCGCATCGCCTTCAGGTAAACCTACGAAACAGGAGAATGACTATGATTGAAATCGGCCGCATTCGTGAAATTGTGCGATATCCAATCAAATCCATGGCCGGAACTGCGGTCGAATCGGCGGAAGTCGGGTGGCACGGACTCACGGGAGATCGCCGATTTGCATTTCGGCGAATCGGGGCCGTTGACAGCTTTCCCTGGCTCTCGGCGAGTCGCCTCCCGGAGATGCTCTCTTACCATCCGGTCGGCAATGACGAGAGTACCGGCGAGCCGCTCCCAACCCACGTTCGTACCCCGTCCGGATCGCTCCTTGAGATTGGAAGCGCGGAACTGAATACCGAACTCTCTGAGCGTTTCGGGAGCCGCGTCGAACTGATGAAGCTCAAGCACGGAATCTTCGATGAGGCGGCCGTCTCGGTGATCGACCTCGCGACGATTGCGGGCATCGGCCGAGAAGCGGGACTCGATCTCGATCGACGACGCTTTCGGGCCAACATCTTGCTGGAGACCGAGCATATTGAACCGTTTCTGGAGGATGGATGGGTCGGAGGAAGGTTGCTGTTTGGCGAAGGCGGCGCGCGGGCCGTTGTGAGCGTGACGCTGCGCGATCTTCGCTGCGCGATGATCAATCTCGACCCCGAGACGTGCGAGAAGGATGCACGCGTGATGAAAACGGTGGTGCGTCTCAATGAGAACAACGCCGGCGCCTACGCCACGGTGGTGCGAACCGGCACGATCCGGCTCGGCGATCGGGTGAGCTTCGAGGCGGAGTCGCCCGGCTCCAGATGAGGTCGTATTTCCCGGGCGAATGGTTGAGCGCGAAAACGCGGCGATTGACGACGCCGAACTCGCAGTGGCCAAGCAACCGGCCGTCCTTTGGGAGGAGGTGATCGCCTTACGCGCGGAGATCCACGAACGGAAAGGGCGGATGCCGTAGTGGCAAAGCGTGAGGCGGTCGAGTAAAGACCGGGCGACATCGGCGTTGCACCGCCCGCCTGACAAGGCGCTTCGGCTGACCCGCAAAGGAGAAATGATGGAAATACAAGAATATGTACCTTATTTAAGCGTGGACGATGGCCCCAAAGCGGTTGAATTCTACTCTCGTGTTTTTGATACGGAACCGTGGGTTCTTTTGAATATGCCTGACGGTCGTGTGATGCACTGTGAATTTCGTATCGGGAATACCCGCCTGTTCTTGAGCGACGAACTTCCCGAGCACGGCGGCACTCCGAGCCCAAAAACATTAGGCAGTACTGCTGTCGCCATTCATATCTATGTGACCGATTGTGACAATCTGACTGAAGATATGGCAAACAATGGTGCGGAAGTACTGATGCAGCCCGCTGATATGTTCTGGGGGGTTCGATTTGCCCGCGTCCGTGACCCGTTCGGGCACGAGTGGGGCATTGCAACGCAAATACAAGAGATATCTCCCGAAGAAATCAAGAGCGTAGTCTCGAAGATGTTCGAAAGCGAAGAACAGCAATGGCGGTCAAATATACGCGAGAAGAGCGCGGGGAGCTGCAAACCAAGGTATTCTAATCGGCTAAACAGTATGAGCAAAAAGCAACGACTGCAGCACTCGCTCGGCGAGAAATGGCGCATTCGGGCGAAGACTCGCAATCCGGACCGCGATGTTGGGATTCGATGCTACGATGCCGCCGGAGAATGGGACGGCGAGTATCGACTGGCCTAGAAAAGGTTTTGAAAGTCGAGATCGAAAGCGCCTATTGCCGGCACTTTAACGCGTATATCACGCGACGCGGTTGCACCGGCGCCGAAATGCTGATGGTCTGCGTGAGATTTGCAGAATGGAGATAAGCAACGAACCCGGATTATGCAAAGGAACGATTGCCCGCGAATTTCCGCGAAACCGTGCGAATAAGATTCTATCCGAATCCGCGCGAACAAACCGCTTATCAACCCTTTTGGCCCGTCCGTTGGCCCATTTTCAAGAGCCTGCTTCTTTCGCAGCCTTTTGACCAGATTTCATTCGCGCGGATTCGCGGAAATTCGCGGGCGAATTTTCCTATCGCGCAATTTGAGATGAATGAAAGTGAAACCAAATTCGTAACTTTTGCGTGGCGAATTACTGCAACGCATACGGTCGCATATTTCGCGGCGGGTATCTTCGCCTTACTGGTATTGAGATACGACGAGATCTTCGGAGCCGGACCATTGGCGTTTATGCGCCCGACCGATTCTCCTTGGGTCGCGGCGGGTCCCGGGCTGCAGATTATCAGAGGCTTCCTTCTTTCCCTTTTTCTGTTCCCTTTCAGATCGGTCTTCTTTGACACGAAAAATGGTTGGCTCAAATTCTGGCTTCTCTCTTTTGGCCTCAGTTACTTGTTGACCATCTCCGCCGCGATCGGTTCGTTCGAAGGAGTGATCTACACGAATATCCCATTGAAGTATCACCTGTTGGGGATTCCTGAAGTCTTGGTTTATTTGACGCTGTTCACTGTTTTGATGTGGGGTTGGCACAGGGGGCCGAGCAAATTGCCCACCGTCTTGTCGGTCATTTTCGTGTCGCTGATAGCCCTTATGAGTTTGATGGGGGCGTTGGCATTTTCCGGAATGATCACTACAAACTGAGCAGCTTGCAAAACTGCGCCGAAACTTATGACACCTGGTGTTTTTCGCAGGGAAGTTTCTTCCGATGAGCAATCTGGCCTAATGCTGTTCAATACTGGTTCAATGGCCAAAAGTGAATTAAAATACCAAGCAAAAAACTTGTGCGGGTATCAACAAAAGTGGTTCAGCTGCGTATTGGCTTACCAGAGGGCGAAAAAACGAACGAGTCGGGAGGAATTGAAATGACGATTACTACAGGGAAGAGAATTTGTGCCGGAGCGTGTCTTGTTCTGTCGGCGATCTTGTTTCTGGCGCTGCCTGCCGCGGCCCAGAACGATGTTCTTTTGCAGAATGATTTTGAGAAAGGGACGCAAAAATGGGAGGCCCGCGGCCAAAATGTTTTGATCGCGAGCTCAAAGGAAGAGGCCGCCGGCGGGGCAAAGAGCCTGAGGGTAAGCGGACGCTCAGCTAATTGGCAGGGCGCGCAGCTAAATGTGACGAAGCTGATCGCCGCCGGGACCGCTTACAAATTCTCATTGTCCGTAAAACTTGCCAAGGGGCAGCAGCCGGACGATATAAAAATGACGATGCAGCGGGGCGACAATCAATTCGCTGAACTGGGATTTGCAAACGTAACTCCGGATGCCTGGACCTCGATCACGGGAAGATTCAAGCCGACCGGCGGCGACCCGTATTTGCTGCTCTATGTCGAGGCGATAAGGCCGGATACTTCTTACTTCATCGATGATTTCAAGATCGAAGTGGCCGGCGACGACCTTCCCGCGCAGAAAGGCACGATCCTGCAGAACGATTTCGAAGACCTTACGGCACAGAACTGGAACGTGCGCGGCGACGGCGTGCAAATGTTCAGCTCAAATGCCTTCGGTTCGAACAATATCAAGGTGGCGGGGCGCAGCCAGCCGTGGCACGGACTTGCACTCGATGCTTCGCCGCTCCTTTTCAAAGGCAGGGTCTATCAGATTTCGATATCTGCCAGATTGGTCAAAGGCCAGTCGCCGGATTCGCTGAAGATCACGATGCAGCAAACCGCTCCCGACGGCAAAATAACGCAAGTTCCGATCACCGACGCCACGCCGGTAACGGATGCCGAATGGGTTACGCTCTCGGGTTCATATAAGGTAACCACCAGCGACAACAACCTTTTGATCTGCGTCGAAGCCGCCGGGGCAACGACGGCATTTCATATCGATAATTTCCTGATCAGGATACCGGACTGATCCGATCTTACGCGGCGGCAGCCTTCTATGTAAGTAACTCGGTCCGCGAAGGTCAGGACGAACGATTCAACTCCATAAACCTATTGTTCAAGCGACTTTGCGACGTAGCGTCTTTGCGGGAAAACATTCTGTTCAATTGCTTTGAACCGGTTTTCCCGCCAAGGGGCAAAGGCGCGAAGTAACAAATGCTCAGTATTCCAAGATACCTGCCAACGGCGGCGCTGGCACAGCGCGAAACCGCTACCGACAAGCTAAAAGAAACCGCGCAACGCGAGAACAAAGTCGCTGTTTCGCCCTCACGTCCATTGATTTGTTCGCCGTCGCTAATTTTTGTGCGGTGCGTTGCTTTGGGTAGGCGGCAGCAATAACTCGCGCGGAAATACGGTTTACAAATCTTCCACGCGAAGTTTAACGTCCGCGCGTTTCCACGCTTCTTCGAATTCTCTCTGCACAAACCCGGCGTCATACGTCTTTTTCTGCGCCTTTAAGCTTTCGAGCAAACCGAACAAAGAACGACCGTTACGGCGATTTTTTTCGAGGTCGGCGCGAAAAACCGCTTCCGCTTCCGCCGCACTGCCGTTGAGCAGAAGCGCGCCGCCGAGCGATTCTCTCGAAGGCGGGTAGTACCAATCGGGCGGTTCGTTGTAAGACAGCGCGTCTTCTGCCTCGACCGCTTTTTTCAACAGTTCGACGGCGAGTGATCGCTTGCCGTTCGCCGTCGCAATTCTGGCATCGAGCATATATGCGGCAATTTTCAAGACATCGTGAGCGCGGTTGATTCCGAAACTGGTTTCTGCAGGCATCGCTTTTGACGCCGATGCGAAAACATCGCGCTCTTTGTTGGCGTCAGCAATTTTGCCCGTTGCCGCATAAGCCATTCCGCGTCCCCAGTGCCACAAAGCGTTTGTGGCGAGCAGCTCCCGGCCAGGTTCGGGCGATCTTAACATCTCGTCCCAGCGCCGAAAACGAACCATTACAAGAGTCGAAGTCGGCATAAAAGGATCGAGAAACGGCATAACTTTGACGAACGGGCGGACGTTGTTTTCCAGCTGCTCGGCGGCTTTTTTGGCGTCGTTGTAGCGTCCCTGCATACTTCGGGCGGCTGCCAGAAAATGCAGGTTGTGGCTGTAATACAAGGCCGCGTAGGAGCCGGTTGTGCCGGTGATTTCGATGTAGTCGCGGTCGGCTTGCGCCGCCAGATCGTTGCTCTTCGCGGCGGCTTCATAATCACCGATGCGCATATAAATGTGCGCCGGCATATGAACCAGATGCCCGGCGGACGGGGTTAAAAGCGCCATCCGGTCGGCGCTCGGCAGGGCGCGTTCCGGGCGCGGCGAAGCTTCGACGGCGTGTACATAAAAGTGATTTGCGCCGATGTGATTCGGGTCGCGCGCCAAAACGTTTTCCAAAACGCTGACGATTTCTTCCGTACCTTGGGCGGGCTTTCCGTCGGGCGTCCAGAGCTTCCACGCATTTAACGTCATCGAAATATCGGCGTAAAGCACGGCGGCGTCGGGATCGTCAGGGTAACGCGCGGCGAGCGCACGCGCGGCGTTTTGGTAATCGAGGGCGAGCTTTTTAGTATCGGCTTGCGGATCCGCTGAGAATCTTTTCGCCAGCGTTTCTATGTAAGCGCGTTCCTGTTCGGGAAGGTTGGCGGACAAGGACAAAGCTTTTTGAATCGCTTCGTGCGCCGCCTTTTTTCGCTCCGCGTCAATTTCCGTTTCGTTGTAATTCGGGCCGGTCGCCAGCGCGATGCCCCAATACGCCATCGCCATCTTCGGATCGAGTTCGGCGGCGCGGGCAAATGATCGAATGGCTTCATTATGATTGAAAGCATAAACGAGCGTCAGCCCCTGATCGAAAAACTTCTGCGCCTCGGCGTTGGTCGTCGAGACTTGATGAGTCTGTTTCCCGAGCCCGGACAAAAGCCTCGCGGTCTGCTGCCGGTTAACAACCAAACCGGTCTCGTGATGCTGCCCAAAAGCCGTCAGGCACAAGCCAAATAAAATAAAAGAGAGCGTTAAATGCTTCATATCAAACCCCTTTGAATGAATCCAAGTTACAAGGCTAATTTCTAACAAACCCCCAAAATAATCCGCAAGCGGCTAGATATTGTTAAGGCGAAGCCGTCCAACTCTGAGGTAAGCGGTGCCGCTTCTTGGCGTCCGCTGGAATGTTTGGTTGGGCGGATTCACTACCAGTACGGTTTACCATCCATCAAGTCCAACCGCAAACGCTGGGAACGCCTTGAGAATCTTCGCATCCATTGTTACCAGATTAACGCCAAGCGATATTGCCAACGCAACGAACTCGCAGTCGTACGCGGAACAGTCGCTTTCGCGGACGAGTTCGAGCACAAGGCGCGAGTCCACCTCGTATTCGTTGCCGGTCAAAAGGCTCTCTGCCTCAAGTTGAAGTTCGCGCGCCGCCTCGAGCGTGAGCGTCTTGCGGCGCATATAACCAGCGAGAATATAGCGGAATTCACTGCGCCATAGCAAAGGCGCGGCCCAGTCGGAGTCACTTTCAAGAAGCGACTCGGTCTTCTCAGTGAGATCTCCGGGCAGATAGAGGTACGCAATGATATTGCTGTCGACAACAATCACTTTCGGCCCTCGCGTTTGAATGCGTCGATTTCCTTCGACCCGAATTTAACTTCCGGCAGTGCCGCGCGAAGCGCGCGCGCCCTTGATAAACGCTCGCCAACCGTCATCCGACCGGGAACCAAGACCGATTCAAGACGCACGATCGCTTCGCTGTTCAGGCTTCGTCGGTTGCTTTCGGCCGATTCCTTGAGCCGCTTGCACAGTTCGTCAGGGATGTTCTTCAGTGTCAAAGTCGTAGCCATTACCATACCTCCTCGAGTGTTCCATTATGGTTCCGAATCGGTGGTAGATCAAGATATTCAGTTACTTCGTTCGAATTACGCGAGGCAATGTATTCATAAGTGGGATTGGGGGGAGTCTTGCATCAATGGAATCGGGGTGTTCGGTGATCCGCGGCTTAGGCGGCAATATGACGACGGGCTTGAATGCGTCCCGTTTGATTGAGCATCGCCAACGGTTGACGCGGGCCCTCGCCTTGGACAACGTGAAACTCGGCGCCCCGTTCCCGAAGAATGCGCCGAAGTTTTGATGCGTTCCGGCGACCCCAAACGCCCAACGCTTCGCCGGGCATTTCGTCCGTCGGATCTTCCGGTGCTCGCGACAAGGCGTAACCACCAAATAACTCCGCGAACTCTCGCAGAGAAATGAAATCCTCGGGCCACTGTCGATTCGCCTTCGTCACGATTGGCGGGGAACGCTTCTCAGCGGCAGGCACGTCGCGTCGCGTCCGCCGCAACGGCCGAACCGTGTCGGCAAACGCAAAAAAACCAGCCTCACGGGCTGGCTGTCTCTATCTGACGCCGACAACGGCTCTCCTGCCTGCTGTTTTTCCTCCACCGGCCCCGCTTTTCTCGTCCTCTCGCCCAATCCGGTCTGGTATTCTAACTCCAAGCGGCCTCTAACGGCCGGCTTGGTTCAACACAGAATTGTGTGGCGGCTCGTTGACCGACCGCCGGCTTGCCTCGATCAGCCGCGCCACACGAATTCTTAATACGTTAGACCGCTCTGGTCTGATGCTCAATAAAATCATGTGCCTGACGCCTCGCTGACTCTGGTGCTTTCGGATGCTCCGCAGCGAATCGGAGCAAGTCCATGTAAAACTGTCTCTGCTCGGGTGAACGTGTGGCGTTGAGGATGCGATTGACCATCCAAACTGCCAGCGGTGTCGGCCTGCGCTTGATGGACTCGACCAACTCTCCCTCGTAATGCCCGCACAGCTGCTCAAGGGTGTGAACGAGTGGGCCGGGCGAACCCAAATCTGACTCCGGCATCCTCTCCATAACCTCGAACATCGGACGGACGGCACGCTCCGGCTGTGGCAACGTCATCAACTCATCGGTCAAAGCGTTGAGTCGCTCAGGGCCATCGGAATCACGTCGCATGAAATCGAAATCCTCCGGCTTCAGTGCCGCGAGGTCGGCAATAATCTGATCGAAGGTGCGTGGCATGGTCGAGCGGTCTAACGCCATGTTAAGCCGCGCCGGCCGCCAAGCCAGAGCAAGCGAAGAGTCAGTTCCGGCGTCGGCTTGAACATATAGTTAGAACTCATCCGGGATCACCCCGTCGTTGCTCTCGGGCAGGATCATGCGGTTCGCACCGACCAATTTCAGATGAGGAATAGAGATGACCGCGCCCGTCAGCCAGAGTTACAGTGCACAAGAATGGCTCCCCTCTCCAAGCCCATGCTGGAACCGGCCCGACGCCCGATTTTTCAAATTCAACTTCTATTTCGGCGCGACGAAGCTGCGAAATAGATGACTTCTCTTTCCTCAACAGTTCATCAAGCCTCTCGGCCAACTGTGCTGATGCGGAGTTGGCTAGTGCTGTTGCCGGTGTAGCTGCACCGACCAGGAGATCCAGCTTCACGCGCTTCTCTGATGATAGCGTTTCCCTGTAGAGCACACCTGGCCCCCAATAACCGGCGATGTCATTGTTTCTGCTCATGAAAATACCTAGCAGACTATTGAGAACTCCCTTCAATTGGCGAAATGACCGCATATGAGTTCTAACTACTTATTAACTCTAATCTTGCAGATAACACACAAAATCAAGCGTGTTATCCATTTGGGTTCGAAACTTCTGCGACTCCCGCAGAAATTTTTCTTGATTGTATTTGAACGAGATTGTAACATCAACAAAATTTTTCCGGCTCACTTACCTCAACTATGGAAAAACCGAAACTGCTCGATCAGGTCCGAAACCTGATCCGGATGCGGCATCTCAGCTACAAGACCGAAAAGGCATTTCTCTATTACATCAGGGATTTCACACTGTTCCACGACAAACGCCATCCGTCGGAAATGGGAGCCGTAGAAATCGGCGCATATCTCACGCATCTTGCGGTCGCAAGACGCGTGGCGGCATCAACGCAAAACGTCGCCTTCAATGCCCTCCTTTTCCTTTACAAACAAGTTCTGGGAACGGAATTGCCCCGAATTGAAGGAGTGTTCCGCGCGAAACGCCCCGAAAGGTTGCCGGTCGTATTCTCCCCGGCGGAAGCGCGCGCCGTTATCGAATCGATGGAAGGTACGCCGCGTCTCGTCGCCGGTCTTCTGTACGGCTGCGGACTTAGATTGATCGAAGCATTGCGGCTCCGAGTCAAGGACGTCGATTTTGATTCAAGACACATCACGGTCCGGGAGGGTAAAGGCGCAAAGGATCGGATCACAATACTGCCGACCTCACTAATCGATGATTTGCGCAACCAGATCGTGCGGACCAAAACGCTCCATGAGGAAGATCTGAGGCGTGGATTCGGTTCGGTCTGGCTTCCGTTCGCTCTCGCCAGGAAATACCCGAACTCGGATAAGGAATTCGGATGGCAATATGTTTTTCCATCCTCGAAGATTTCGCCGACCCGCGAAGACGGGGTGAAAAGGCGTCATCATATGGCGGAGAGTTCCATCCAGTCTTCGGTCAAGCGGGCGATCGGTTCGCTCGGTATAAACAAACACGCAAGCTGCCACACCTTTCGTCACAGTTTCGCCACGCATCTGCTTGAGAACAACTACGACATCCGCACGGTGCAGGAACTGCTCGGCCACAATGACGTCCGAACCACACAGATCTACACGCACGTCACCAGAAACAGGCTCTCCGTCAAAAGCCCGCTCGATTAACCGTCACGGACGCGGAAGATCTTTTCCATTGAACTCGGGATCGATCTCGGATAAACTTCGACCATCGAAAGCGTGGAAAGGATCGCTTGCCCGCAAGGTTAAGTCCCGATAACACCGGGAATTCGGTAGTTATCCCGAACGTTCCAGATAATAAGTAGTTAGCTGTCAGTGGTGACTTATGGGCAAGATTGAGCAAATAGTCCAGGTGCGGGTAAAGGTTGTTGAGCCTCCGAGGGGAGTGTCCTTTTCATTGCAGGAAGGTGAAAAGGGATTGGTTCCTCCATCTGCTACTGAGGGCAATAACTTGCTCTTTGATTTCACTTTGAAGGTTGCGGACCTTCACACAATTCCGGTTCGTTTCACTGGACCATTTGCACAGGGGCCTGCTTCGGGACGTTTCGTGTACATTTGTTCTGGTTCACGAGCCGGGCAAATAGGTTCGTGTTGGAGTAGGCGCGCCAAGGTGCCGCTTTCATCACTTACCGAAGAGATGGTCGCTCGGGCAATGGTGGAGGGAAAAATTCTGGAAGGTGACATCCAGGGTGTCGCCAAAGATGGAGGACCCACATGCGCCAGCGTCAAGTTGTTGAATGGCTGGCATTTGGTATGAGGTCGAGGTGCGGCCAGCTCGAAAATGCCATAGCTTTTTATGTGGATACGTTCCCAGACTCGAAGATTAGAAACATCGCCCGCTCATTTCACGGCCATACGCCTTGTTTCGTGGCTTCTCGCGATTGGCGCTTTGTTGGTCGTTATTTTGGGCTACAGGTTGCTTCCGTACGAGCTACCTATTTCAAGATGGCACACTTCAAACAAGACGTGGATCCTTGCTGTTCGCGTTCCCTTAATCAACATTCTCTCTCTAGGGCTTGTTGAGGTGCTTGCCCGATCCGTGTCCAGATACGACGGCGATTCGATTACAAGGTGGATCGGCCCAGTCCTGTTGGCAACCGCCGGGGCCAAAGCGTTGATCGAGAATACTGAATTGCTTTACACTTCCGCACAATAATCGGATCTTTCCATGAATGCTTGGTGTAGTTGTGCTGGCAGGGGTGTTAGCTTCGCTTTGGTGCGGTAAGTGCCTTCTGAGTTACTAAAGACAACTTTGATCGAGAAGGTTGTGTTGGCCGTTCTGCTTACCGCCTTCATTGCCGTGGATCTTCCGCTTTTTCTTGGCAGATAGGTCTACGTCTAAACGAACTTGGCGCATAACAATATGTTACACACGGAGTCGCGAGTCGCACGGCTTTTGAAATCAATGCTGTTTGCCGCGAGCCGGTGAATATGGCCGTTGTGTTGCTTTCGTTACAAGCGAATCAGAGTTTTCAGAGTTTGAATTATTATAGTGGCTTGTAAATATGAAATTAATGGCAATCAGAATCGAGCAACGCGAAAGTCGCGACGCAAACGATTAGAGGAGAAAAATTTATGAAAAATCATATTCGCAAAAACACTCGGCGAACGCAGTTTTTTCGTGGAACAGGCAAAAAGGTCGGCGCAGCCCGATTAACATCCGAGCGGTTCGCTGCGAGAAATTTTCTTTCGCTGTCGGTTGCCGTCTTTTGTCTATTCTTCGTCGCTTCCTGCGGTCTGATTACGAGAAATTTTACGCCCGCCGACAACAGTTCAAATACCGCTGGCAACTCAAATGCGTCAAACGCAGACGATGCAAAATCTTCGTCTTACGACAAGGAAAAATTTCAAAAACTACTGGATGCCGGAGCCGAAATCGAAAGAATGACTTTGCCTGTCAAACTCGACCCAAAGCCGACACTGAAGGGCAAAGTGTTCGTTTTTGCAAACGTCGAGGCGAGTAGGGGGAAAGGTTACGCCGACGGCATTTCGAGTTACAGGAAAGCGAATAGTCTTGAGGAACTGCAAACGGCAATCCGCGTTAATTGCCGGAAAGGAAGATCTCTCGGTAATTTTCAGAGCAATTCGAACGGAATTGAAAGTCGCGCCGAAGGTTTCGGAATTGATTGTGAGGTCGCGCTGATTGACTATCCGGCACGCTTCATTTTCAACCAAAAAACCTTTTCAAATAATGAAAGTCAAGGTCTGGTTTCGAGTAAGGACGTGCGGGCGGGCGTTTATTTGAACCCGCCGCCGGTCGGCGATATTATGCGTTTCATCAACGCGTTGCCGATTGACAAAGTTGCTCCCGAAATGACCTCGCTTGACGAGAAGGAACTCATCAGGCTGCCGACCACCGTCAGCCTGAAATCGGATGCCGCGCTCAAGGGGAAGATAAAATTAGCTCGCCAATATGAAGAAGGCGACATCAGCCAATCTCCAGTCATGATAGATTGGTATAGCTCTATTTACAGTATTTTCCCGTCCGAAAAATTTGCCTCAAAACCCGACGAACTCGAAACATTGGTCAAAATCGTGTGCGCGAGAGGCGACAAAATCGGTCAGTCAGGAAAAACCGCGCAGTATTCCAACCGTTGTGAAGTTTCGCTGATTGATTACAAAACTCTCACTGTTGTCGCCCAAAAAACTATCGAGAACAAAGCTTTGGACGATAATCCGTCGGCAAAAAGCGCGGGCGTAAAAATCTGGGTAACTAAATTTCCCAAAGAGGAAATTGAAAATTATTTGAAAAGTCTTCTAACCTCATAATATATTGCCAGCATCGCAAAACCGACTTGAATCGGTCGGGATGACGGCATTTTCGAGCGGCTTAGAGATTTAATCCGTTTGGAACGAATGACCGAAGCCCAAAATATAAAGCTATGAAGCGGCGGAAACGTATTTCCTATGAACGCACAACACAGCAAATCAATAGACGTGAGGGCGCGCACAGCGACTTTGTTATCGCGTTGTCTTGTTACCCTTGACTTGTATGGTGGCGGTTTCGCCCCACGTCATCTCAAGCGTTCGGCGGAGAGCGGAGACTAGGACTATATGCCAGCACTACACCGATTCCTGAAATTCATTCTCCCGGCCAAGGCATTCGCCTCGGTCAGAGCGGGAACCAAAAAGTGGCTTGCCGAGTGTCCCTGTGGACAAAAGCGCGATCTCTGGGATTCTGGCCGTGTGCGCTACAAGGCGGCGGGAGAACCCAGGGAGCTTGGGTATTGCCCCAACTGCGGCACATCCACTATGCACAAGATCCGCAAGAAGACGGAGGCGGAGCAGCAAGAAATTCCGTGACCCGCCAGCCGAACAAAATCACTGGAGCGAACGCGGGCGGGCCGTGTCAGCCGCCAATGCGGACGTGCCGGGCCGCGCGCGTCGCTCAGTTCGGTCGTTAGGCGAACAGAATATGATGGCATTAGATCCAGTGATTCTGGAATTCGATAATCGGTTGGCCGAACACCTGGCCGCGGAGCGCCTCTATTATCGGTCTACGTTCTGGTGGAAAGCAGACAAGGTAGTTGCAGTGCTCATCCTTGGGTTCGGCATTTTCGTCGTATTGGCCGCGGGGTCAAGAAGACTGTATTTCTGATTTGCCAACTGTTATTCAAGAAATCAAAGGGTGGACTCAGGATCTAAAGGCGAGGATCCCCAAAAATGAATCGACACATACAAATCAAATCGCGCGCGATTTGATTTGATGGTCATTCAGAACGTTGTGTACCTGTTCTTTGAGATCGAAATTCACTTTTGGTATGACTAATAGTATTACTTTGGTAATGAGCGTTGCAAAAGTTACAATTTCCATCGAATCGAACCTTCTGAAGAAAGTTGACCGCCTTGTCAAAGAGCGCGTTTTTTCAAACCGCAGCCAAGCCGTTCAAGCCGGAGTTGAAGAAAAAGTTTCGCGCTTGGAAAGTAATCGCCTTGCGCGTGAATGTGCCAAGCTCAACAAAACCGAAGAACGATCTTTAGCCGACTTGGGATTGGCTAGCGAGGCGGATGAATGGCTCGAGTATTAAGGGGCGACATTATTTGGCGAATCTTGACCCGACGCTCGGACACGAGCGATCTGGTTCGCTTCCCGTACAATTTTGAGCGAGGATGTTTTCAGCGACCATTCGGGAACGGTTATCGCTGTTGTTTTGACGAGTCAACAACCAAACGCGAGTTTTCCGTTGACGATTGAATTTTCTGACCCGAAACTGCCGAAAAAATCGTGGGTGAAAATCGGTCAAATTCGGACGCTTTCGACGCAGCGCTTGGGGAAGAAAATCGGCACCGCGTCGGATGAAGAGTTGGAAACGATTCTCGAAGGGCCCCTCGATGATCGTAGAGTTCTCCTCGGTTTTGAGCCGCGCATTGGAACTTTCTTTTTGGAAGCATATTTTCGAAGTTTTCTAAGCACGGAAGTCCCGGTTGTTCATAGTATTTTCAATTGGCTGACGGCAGTGTGGATTCTTACGCTCGGAATCTTCCTATCTCTCGGTCGCCCGCTGCTGAAGACATATATCATTTCAGAGATGATTTTTTTCCTTCCGAGTTTGTTATTGAACTCAGTCGTCGTGGCTGTCTTGATAAGCCAAAGATCATTTAAGGAATTGCTTTATCATCTGATTCCGCTGTTCTTCAGTATAATTCCTTTGGTTTGGGCAATCTGGCTGGCGTGGCGCGGCGTTTCAAAGGAGAGTAAGAGATCTTTGAGCCAGGAAATCTATAACGCGTCTAACAAGTTGCTGGACGCGAGGCGGAAACAGCGACTTTTCATCCTCTTTGTACGTCTTCTCAGAAGCTCTTGGTAGCGGTTTCCGCCCTCATTATCGCCGTATTGTATGCTTAAATCCAAACAGGAGAAAAATTCACTGCGAAATTCTAAACAACATCTTTTCACTCTGGCTTTTGTCGGCAGTTTGTGGCTGGCTTTAATTCTTGGCTGCACACCGCAAAAGGAAAGCTCAAACTCTGGGCAGACCACTTCGCCCGTTGCGTCGCCAACCAACACGGCAACAACCTCTTCGTCGTCGTCGCCTTCTTCGACCGACAATTCGCCGAATACTGCGAGCCGTCCGACCTCTGCGGAGGGAGTAACAATGGCAAACTACAATCGCCTGCAAACGGGAATGACTTACGCTCAAGTCGTGCAAATTCTGGGCAAAGAAGGCGAGGAGTCGGGTAAGTTGGGCGGCAAAGAAACTGGCTTCCAAATTGTAGTGTATAAGTGGGACGGCGGCGGCGACTCAAGGATAGATGCTTTTTTCAAGAACGGGAAACTCGACAAGAAATTACAGTTTGGCTTGAAGTAGGCGTTTTCAAATCACGCCCCACCAAACAATTTCAATGGACGTGAGGGCGAAGCAGCGACTTTGTCATCACGTTGTCCGTTAAACTTTAGCTTGCGTGGTGGCGGGTTCGCCCGACGTCATCTCAGCCTTTAGGCACCGGTGGACAACAAGAGTCGAAAACTCCATATGGGATTGATGACATTGCTCAAATTGCGAAAATGGTGGTCAGACAAGAAGGTGCTGCGAGTTTTTGACCAACTGACAGTTTTTCCCGAAGGCAGCAATGATTTTGGACCGTGTGATTGTTGTGGTGATTACAGCCGGAGTTTCAACGGGTTCATCAATCAGGGGAACGAAACGATCGCCGCTTAGACTGTTCATTGGACACTTGCCCATCTCGAACATGCGGCACATTTCGATCTCATTCTGGGCAAATGGGGCGAAAATACCGAAGCCGCAGATCGGTATGCCGTTTCCCTGGAGTTTCGGTTGCTTGCAAACGGGCCAGAATTTATGGTCATTGATGCGACGGAGCGCCCAGTTGCTAAGAGTGAATTAGTGAGTCGGGCCTTACGGCGTGAAGAAGTGATCGGACAGCCTCTTGCAGAAACGGTTTTTGCGATTGCTGATGCGGCCTTGTTCAAAGATGAACGACTCAAAGAATTACTTGTGTAAACCAAGTGTGACTAACATCCGTTGCACCGGAACCGCGGGTCAGCGTTACAATCTTCTTTGAGGTTCATATGCCTTTCACCGAACTCGAACGTAAGGATATCGAAGATGCGCTCGCTGCGTTTCTTGAACGCTCGCGCCCGCCGGTACATATTCGCGCGGAACTCGATCTCGTGGCCCGCATCACCGGTCAAAGCGTTGAGCTCTGCGAGGTTCGGCCTCATTTGAATGAACCATCCGTGCAGTTTGAAAGTCGGTTTGCAAAAGCAACGTTCGTCCGCTCACGCAACGTATGGAAGGTGTTTTGGCTGCGCGTCGATCTGAAGTGGCATGGCTATGAGCCGCATCCGGTCGTCGCCACTGTGGCAGCGTTTCTTGCTGTCGTAAGCGCCGACGAGTTTGGCTGCTTTTATGGTTAGTCATCTGCAAAGGCCGATAAAAAGGAACCAGTCCGCGCCGTCTGACAAGTCAGTTAACGGGACGTTTGGCGGCAGATGATTCCGCGAGGCACGGGCGAGGTTTTCAATGCGAGATAGAGGCTTAATCGGGAGATACTATGAAAGCATGGGTTATTCGTGAACCCGGCGGGCCTGAGAAGTTTCGGCTCGAGGAGATGCCCGTTCCGGAACCTCGTCGCGGCTGGACTCTGATACGGGTCCGGGCGTTCGGACTGAATCGGTCGGAATGGTTTACACGAAGGGGTGACTCGCCGACGGTGAAGTTTCCGCGTGTTCTTGGCATCGAATGTGTCGGCGAAATCGTGGATTCGGGCGGACTTTCCGCGGAGCCGGGAACGACGGTCGCTGCAATAATGGGCGGAATGGGCCGGCAATTCGACGGATCGTATGCCGAGTACACGCTGGTGCCGCACGAATGCGTGTTCCCGCTGCACACCAAACTCCCTTGGGAGAGGCTCGCGGCCTTGCCGGAGATGCTCCAGACCACCCACGGTTCGTTGTACGCGGCGCTCGAAATAGATCGCGCGGAATCCCTGTTGATCCGCGGAGGCACCTCGTCGATCGGAATGGCTGCCCTTGCTTTGGCGAAGAAAGCCGGTCTCCGGGTCGGAACGACGACCCGTGACCCGAAGAAGGCGGCCGAGCTTACGGCCGCCGGCGCCGACGAGGTCTGGGTTGATCAGGGCGCGCTTGCCGAACAGATCAGGTCCGGTTCGGGCGATCCGTATGACCGGGTTCTTGAACTTGTCGGCGCAACAACGCTGCTGGACTCGTTGCGCTGTGTCGGGCGGGGCGGAATCGTATGCATGACGGGGATACTTGGCGGATCGTGGGTGCTCGAGCGTTTCCAGCCGATGGGCGACATCCCAACGGCGGTCAAGCTCACGTCCTATAGCGGCGAGGCCGCCGATATGACACCGGCACAACTGCAAGATTATGTTGATCTCGTGGAAACCGACAAGCTCGAAATTCAAACCGGCCCCGTTTTCGAGTTCGAAGAGTTGATCGAGGCGCACAGATTGATGGACGAGAACCGAGCGGGCGGTAAGATCGTCGTGCGCGGATCGGAGGGCGCATAAGGGCGAGAGGCGTGCGCCATTTGAACCCACGCGCCGCAGCCGGTACTGACTTTGGCGGCTCAAACAGGTCAGTACCGTCCGCGGTAGCGGATGGTTAAAGGCCTGCGGTCGGAACTCATCAGGTATGCCGAAGCGCGGCGTCCAACCAACCGCTACCGCAGCTGGTACTGAGCTCGTGATCGGACCCTCGTGGTGAAGCGCGACACTCAACTAACCGCTACCGCAGTTGGTACTGACCTCCCGATCGGATTTTCTTGCCGAAGCGCGACGTCCAACCAACCGCTACTGCAGTTGGTACTGACTCGCCCCACGATGGTTGCCGCTTCCGAATCATAATTCTCGAATCTCGGGTTTTTCCGGGCATCGTAATCCTCTTTGCAAATCGTGAATCCGGGATCAAATCCTTGGTAAACAGCGAGTTCAGATGGTAAATTAATCTTTGGCCCCGATTCCGAAAATATGAACAAGTCTCAGGTAATTTGGCTCATCATCAGACTCTTCGGCGTTTATCTCGCGTATCTTGCGCTGTTCTCTTTCTTCAGCCTCGTCGGGTCGATCCCGGCGCTATTCACGCTGCCGAAACTCGATGCGCCGAACAAGAACGCGAACGTTTCGAGCCCGATGCCGATGCGCCCGACGCAGATCTCGCCGAATGGTTTTGGGGTCAACGAAGATCCGACCCAGCCGAAAACGGAAGATAAGAACGAGGAATCGATAACCGCGAAGTTCAAAGGCGAAAACGTGACCAACTTTCTCTGGTTTCTGATCGTCACAGCCTTATACGGGGCGCTCGCCTGGTATTTGCTCCGAGACGGGCGGATACTTTTTGCGGTTTTGAATCGCGAACGGGACGACGGTCCGACGATCGAGCGCGAGCCTGAGGTGACGACCCTTAATTTGTAGTAGAGTTTTCCGAGTGTTATGTCCAAGTATTTTGTTTTGTTAGTTTTATGTATCGGATTCGTGGTCCCTTTGGCGTGCGGTTCGAAGTCGGGTGAATTGCCGGAGCGGGTTCTCGCCGCAAATCCGACGCCGGACCGAGAGCGCATGGCGCGTAAGGAAACGATAACGATCGCCGCCGTCGGCGACATCATGCTCGGGTCAACCTCGATCAACGACACATTTCTCCCGCCGAACGACGGCGCGGACCTTCTTAAGGAAGTGACTCCGATTCTGTCCGCCGCCGACATCGCGTTCGGCAATCTCGAAGGCCCGATGCTCGAGGGCGGAACGACCACCAAATGCGGGCCGACCGCGACTCGCTGCTTCGCCTTCCGGGTCCCGACCCGTTACGGAAAACTGCTGAACAATGCGGGTTTCGACGTTCTCAGTCTGGCCAACAATCACGCCGGCGACTTCGGCGACTTTGGCCGTCAGAGCACGCGGCAGACACTCGACGCGCTCGGAATCAAGCACGCCGGCAGCGATCGTTCGAAGTTTGCGATGACGGTCGTTGAATCGCGCGGGATCCGCGTCGCCTTCATCGGGTTCGCGCACAACAGTCTGGTCCCGAATGTCAACGATCTGGCGGCCGCGCGGCAGTACGTCGAAGCGGCGAACAAACTCGCCGATATCGTCGTCGTCTCATTTCATGGCGGCGCCGAGGGTGCGGGAGCGCAAAACGTCCCGAACCGGACGGAATTTTACGGTACTGAAAAACGAGGGAACCTTCCGCTGTTCGCGCGTACGGTCATCGATGCTGGCGCCGATCTCGTGCTCGGTCACGGCCCGCACGTCCTGCGCGGGATGGAGATCTACAAGGACCGTTTGATCGCCTATTCGATGGGGAACTTTGCGACCTACGGAATGTTTACGCTGAAGATGGAAACGGCGCTGACGGCGATCTTCGAGATCAAGCTCAACTCGGACGGGTCCTTCGCCGACGGCAAACTCCACGCCGGAAAACAACTCGGCCGCGGCGGCCCGCTGCTTGATCCGTCAGGCGACGCGATCCGTAAGGTCCGCGACCTCTCCGTCGCCGACTTCGGCCCCAACGCGCCGAAGATCAAGGAAGACGGAACTTTCTCGAAGTAGGCGTCGGAGAGGCGGTTCAGGTGAGAGGTTCTTTATCGTGGTGACGAAGGGATGAATCGGAACCGGCAAGAACGGCTCGTTGATCTCCTTCCCGGATTGGCTGTCGGGTTCGGAGCGGCCATCCTTCTTGGGATGGCTGTCGGATTCACGAGATGGCAGTTTGGGCTTTTGCCGATCTTGCAGGGAATGCTCGCGGGCCTCATTGCCGGGACACTCACCGGGTATTTCGTCCCCGCCGATGCAAGAACGTTTAACTTCGAACAGCGATTATTCGTTTCCGTCATGCTAGTCATTCTCTTTGTGTTCGGCGAATTAACCGGCATCGGACTCGCTATGCCGAGTTTTGAACCGTGGAGTTTTGTCAGTCAAGTTATTTCAGGTGAACATATCGATCTTGTGGTCGGACCATCCCGCGGTTCAGTTTCGTCGAAAAACCTTCGCCCCGTCGGACCCATCGGTTGGATCATTTTCAACGTCATCGATCTTCTTTTTCAATTTTTTCTGACGCTACTCGGTTTCGGAATGAGGCTGAATTCGAAAAAGTAGATCGGCGACGGTTCCGGCTCTATTTCTTCCGATCTTTCTCGATTTCCGCGATCAGTTTCGTCGCGTGGTTGCGGGCGATGAGCGGGATGCGTTCGTCGAGGGCGACCGTCTTCAGGTACGGGATCATCTGGACCGGGTCCGAGATCTCGTTGCGTTCGAGGTATCGGTCGAGCAGGTCGACGAGTTTCGGGGCGTCGAGCGGTTGGTTGGTGCGCGCGACGTTCATATCGAAGATCCAGATGTACTCGTTGCCGATCTTCCGGTATTCGTCCATCAGCGCCTTGGCTTCTTTAACTTCGGTCCAGCTGAACGCCGTTTCACGCTCTTTGCCGTCGCGGACGAGCCTGAACTTGTGAACGCCGAGGTGGGAATAATCCTTCTCGTATTGGTAGCTCTCGGAGGAATTCAAAAAATCGAGCGCGTCGTAGGCGGCGCGGATCCGCGCGAGTGCGGCGGCGGAAACACGGATCGGGTCGGAATCCATCTCCGACCAGTCCTGCTTCATCAGCGTGATCCGACCGGCGCCCGTTTCGTCGTGCTCGATGACGATCTTCGAAACGTAAAATTTCGGTTGCGAAAATTCGTAAAAATAGTTGGGTTTGGCGACGACTGCGACGTTCGTTGTTTGATTCTGCAGACCCGGACGCTCGTTCTTCTTCGTCGGTGTCTTCTCCGTCCGGACGGGTTCGGGTGTCGGCTGAACGGTCGGTTCCGCGGACGGCGTCGTTATCGTCGGAGCCGGCCGCGGAGTTTTCTTAACGGGCTTCTTGGTCGTCTGTCCAAAAACGGAGACGACGAAAACGGCGCAAGCGAGCACCTGCAGAATAGGCTTCATTTTATTCAAACCTGACCGAAACAACTTTTGAAACTCCCGCTTCCTGCATCGTCACGCCATAGAGCGCGCGCGCCGCTTCCATCGTCCGCTTATTGTGCGTGATGACGATAAACTGAGTTTTCTCAGCCATTTGCGCGATCTGGTTGACGAATCTTCCGACGTTCGCGTCATCGAGCGGAGCATCGACCTCGTCGAGCAGACAGAACGGCGACGGCCGGTATCTGAAAATCGCCATCACGAGCGCGATCGCCGTCATCGCCTTTTCGCCGCCCGAAAGCAGCAGAATGTTCTGCAGACGCTTGCCCGGCGGCTGGGCGACAACCTCGATCCCGGCTTCGAGAACGTCCTCGGCTTCCTGCAGGATCATCTCGCCGCGTCCGCCGCCGAAGAGTTCCATAAAAAACTGCGAAAAATTGGCGTTGATCGCCTCGAACGCCTGTTTGAATCGGTCGCGCGAACGTTCCTTGATCTCGCGCAAGGCCTCTTCGGTCGCCTTTATGCTGTCGATAATGTCCTGCCGCTGCGATGTCAAAAACAGCAAACGCTCTTCGGCCTCGCTCAGTTCCTCGAGCGCGAGCATATTTATGCCGCCGAAATTCTCGAGCCTTTCACGGAGATCGGCGACCTGTCCGCGCGCGTCATCGAGTTCGAAATCCGGTTCGATCTCTTCGCTTTCGAGCAGTTCATTGAGCGCGACATTTAGCTCGTGCGAGCAGTTTTCATTCAAACTTCGAAGTTTCGTGACGGCTTCGGTCTGCCTGATCTCAAGCGTCGCACGGGCGTTGCGGGCCTCGGCCGAGTTTTTGTTGAGTTCGGCAAGTTCTGTACTCATCGCGTCGGCCGAATCGCGCGCATTCGTGAGATGCCCGCTCGCGGCGACGAGTTCGTTCTCCTCGTTCTCGCGGACGCTGTGGCCGGCGGCGATCGTTCGTTCGATCTGCGCGATCGAATCGGTCAGATCCTTCTGTTTGCCGCGCGTTTCTTCGAGTTCGCGCATCTGGGCCGTGCGCCGCGCGTCGTATTCCTTTGATTCGTTCTCGACCCGGCGCAATGCGCTCTGCGCCGAACGGCGGCGTTCCTCGCTGGTCGCGGCGAAGGTTCGTTTTTCGTTGAGAATGACGTTTTCGGCGTCGGTCCCGGCTCGGGCGTCGCTCAGTTCAAGCGAAACGCCGGCGAACATCGACTCGGCAGTGATGCGTGCCGCCTCCGCGTTTTTACTGCTTTCGCGAGACTGGAGCTGGCGTTCGCGAAGTTCGGCCGTCTCCTTTTCGATCTGCGCCGCTTCTTCGGCGACAACGCGTTTGTGGCGTTCGGCGCGTTCGGTATCCTGGCGGGCGGTCTTTTCCTGGATCTCGAGGCTGAGCAGGTCCCGCTCGACCTGGACGATCAGCGACTGCAGATCGACGAGTTCTTCTTCGTGCCCGGCAAGCGACCGGCGCGCGTTCCCGACCGATGTTTCAGCATCGTTGATCGCACCGCGCGAGTTTTCGATCGCCGCTTCGAGTTCGCGGAGCTCGCGTTTGAAGGCAAGAAGCGAAGCGTTCTTCTCGCCGGCGTTCGATCTTCCGGCGATGAAAAGCTTGCCGCCGAACGCGATGTCGCCGTGTGCATCGACGACGCTGTCGAGCGACGCGCCGGATTCGGCGAGCGATTCGATCGTCCGCGCGCCCATTTCGCGCGGGAAGACTTCGGCGAGCAGCGCCAGAAGATCCGCCGGCGCGCCGAGAAGTTCGGCGATCCGGTCCGTCGGATTCGTTGCGGGTCGCGGCTTTTCGCCATTGAGTTTTCCGGCGACGAGCACGGCGATGCGGCCGAGGTTGTTGTCGGCGAGATACCGGGCCGTCTTGCGCGCATCGGATTCCGTTTCGACAAGGACCGTTTGAAGGAACGATCCGAAAAGGCTTTCGACCGCCTTTTCGGCGCGTTCGTCGACCGTCAGGCGATCGGCGAGCGTGCCTTGGAATTTGACGCCGATCTTCACCTGTTCGGTGAAGAGCTTTTGCACGGACGGCGCGTAAACGGCACGCTTTTCATCGAGTTCGCGCAGGGTGTCGAGCCGGTTCTTCTTGCGGGAAAACTCGTTGCGAAGCTCGGTCAGTGCGCGGTCTGCGGTCTGCAGATTCGCCCGCGCTTCGCCGGAAACGCTGATCAATGCCTGCTTTTCGGCGTAAAGCGACGAGATCTTCTCGCGCTTTTCCTTGACGCCGCCTTCGAGTTTTGTAACCTCGGCGGCGTGATCGTTGAGCGTTTCGTGCGCCCGGATGCCTTCGCGGACAAGGCCTTCGGCGCGTTCGGTAAGGCGTTCGAGGTTATGTTCGAGCTGGCGTTCGATCTCGTTGAACCGCTCGAACGCGGCGGTATGCCGGATGACCTCGTTGCGAATCGTTTCAAGGCGGGATTCGATCTCGCGCACGCCGTCGATCCGTTTGCGGTACTTTTCCTCGGCCGCCTTCAGTTCGTTCGAAGCCTTCTCGGCTTCGGCGAGTTCTTTTTGCTCGTCTTTGCGGAGCCGCTCGATCTCCGATTGGTATTCGGCGATTCGCGCGGCGCCGGTGTTGATGTCGTTTTCGAGCACCGCGGCGCGGAGTTTCAGATTCTCGATCTGCTCCAGCCGGTACGCGCGTTCGCGTTCATTCCGGTCGCGTTCGAGCGCGTGATCGGCGTGTTTCTGGCGGATCTCGGCGAGTTTCTCTTCCGCGATCCGCGCGTTTTGAGTCGCGACGCGAAACGCTTCCTCTTTTTCGCCGACCAGTTTGAAGATGCCGTGTTCGACGCCGCCGGCCTCTTTGAGCTGAGTTTCGAGCTCGCCGACGAGGGACGACAAGAACTTGCCCTCGGCCGTGAACAGTTGTTTCAAAAGCACGCGAAACTCTTCGCGCATGATCTTGTAACGGCGCGTCTTCGCGGCCTGTCTGCGGAGCGAGTTTGCCTGTTTTTCGATCTCGGAAACGATATCGCTGATGCGGGAGAGATTCGATTTTGCGGATTCGAGCCGCGCTTCGGCGGCGCGCTGCCGCGTCCGGAACTTGCTGATCCCGGCGGCTTCTTCGATCAGGTTGCGGCGGTCGGACGGTTTCGCCGACAGGATCTGTCCGATGCGCCCCTGTTCGATGATCGCGTAATGGGAACCGCTGAGGCCGGTGCCGGCGAAAAGATCCTGGATGTCGCGCAGACGGCACGTCTTTCCGTTGAGCAAGTACTCGCTTTCACCTGAAAGATAAAGACGCCGCGTAACGGCGATGGCTTCGCCGGGCGCAAAATCGAGCGCGAACGAACGCGGCCGCCAATGGCGCTTCGGTTTGATCTTTTTCTCGACGACCTGCGCCGATCCGACCTGCGCCGCTTGGGCGAGTTCCGCCGGTTCGCCCTCAATCGTCTCGCCTTCGGGCTGCGCTGTTTCAGACTCCGCGATCGCTTCGGCTTCAGGCTCGAAATCCTCGACGTTGACGGCATTTTCGTCAAGTTCCGAGATCGCTTCGTCGATGCCGCTCAGATCTTCCTCGTCGTGGATGAACGCCATTTCGTCGTCGCGGACCATATGGAGCACGACCTCGGCCATCCCCGAAGGCTTGCGCGTTTTCGTCCCCTGAAAGACGACATCCTTCATCTCCGAGCCGCGCAGTGCCTTCGCCCGCTGTTCGCCGAGCACCCAGGCTATACTTTCGCTGACGTTAGATTTTCCACATCCGTTGGGACCCACGACGGCGGTGATGCCGTTGCCGGTAAAGACGACCTCAGTGTAGTCGGCAAATGACTTAAAGCCAGTGATTTCGAGGCGCTGGAGCTTAAACATTCGATATAGTGTTTTCCCGGGAGAGTCAGCACTATATTTTGTTGATTTAGGTCGTTTAAGTCAAAAGAGGAAAGGGAAAAGCTCGTGCCGGAACCGGCCGTCGCAACGGCCGCGTCTCACGATGCGCCGGGACGGGTCCGGCCGGGAAGCGAAAGCGGTCCGCCGTCAATATGCGCCGGGACGTCAGTTCTCGTTGCCGAGACTCCGCAGGCCCTGCTTTTCGGCGCGTTCGTTGTCGAGTTCGGTAAGTACGTCGAGGAGGAAATTCGTGTTGCTCGTGACGGTGATGACGATCGGAAACTCGCTGTCGGACGTTGAAAACTCAAACGTTCCGTTGCCGATCTCGATGATCTCTTTGAATGCCTTGGCGCCGTTCCGGCCACCGCATTCGGCATCGACGATCTTGCCGTTATTGAATGAAACGCTGGCGAGATGCATATCTGACTTAAGAACCAGAAGTCCCGTCATTTTCGAGCTTTCGATGACCTGCACCGCGTCGAAGATTCCAACATAGGCGAGATTTCCGGCAAACGTGACGTCGGTGCGGATCTTTTGCGGCGTCTTGTCGCGCGAGACCCCGAACTCCGGCCTTCGGGCCCGGCGGATCGCCTCAAGTCCCGGCGCTACCGAGATTCGCGGGTCGAGCAGTTTCGCTTCCTGCAGTCGATCGTAGGCGAGGTCGAAGTCTTCGCGGCCGATGTAAAGGTTCACCAGTGCGAGGCATTGCCGCGCAGCTTCATCGAGACTTTTCTGATTGATGCAAATGTCGCGCATTTTCTCGCGCAACGCGATCGAGCGCGGACTGCGATCGATCGCATCGCGAAGCAACTGAAAAGCCTTCTCGGGCGATTGATATTTTACAAAGAGGTCGGCATCGAGCAGTATCGACTCGATCGACACCTCGTTCATCGGGATCGGCGGCGTCTCCAAAACTTGATTCATAGGCTTGAGGATGAACAACTCTGTTCAACAGTTTAAAAACTATCATATCGGCCGCGGTCAAGTCATCAAAAATTTAGCGCCGGGCGCGTTGGTCGGCGAAGGCGGGTTAAAAGTATAATGAACGCATCAGTTGGGCATTTCCGTGCTTTTTTAGTGATCAGTTGACTATTCAGACCTTCATCGGAGAAAAAAATGATTCGCGTATTTCTTTTGGTTTTTGTATTTATCGTTGCTTTCAATGTTTCGGCGGCGGCCCAAATAGTGCGTGTGACTTTTCTGCACGTCAACGACGTTTACCAGTTCATGCCGGTCGACGGCGGCAAACGCGGCGGGCTCGCGCGGCTTTGGACGCTCCGCAACGAAGCGCTGAAACAGAACCCGAATACGATCTTCACGCTCGGCGGCGACACGCTTTCGCCATCGGTAGAAACGCGCACTTACAAGGGTGCACAGATGATCGACGCCTGGAACGCGCTCGGGCTCGATTATTCGGTCTTCGGCAACCACGAGTTCGACATCAAGACCGTCGATCTGCTGGCGCGAATGAAGGAATCGAAGTTCACCTGGCTCGGCGCGAACGTCATAGATTCGAAAACGGGCAGGATCTTCGCCGACACGCCGCCGTACGTCGTCCGCGAATTTCAGGGCGTGAAGATCGGGATCATCGGGTTCCTGCTCCCCGAAACGAAGCAGACGTCCTCGATGGAAGACAGCCTGCAGGTGACCGATTTCTGCGCGGTTGCGAAAAAGCTCGTCAAGCAGATGCGGAAGAAGGAAAAGGTGAACGCGGTCATTGGTCTGACGCATCTTTCGATGGCGCAGGACAAGCAGCTTGCCGGATGTGCCGATTTCGATCTTATCCTCGGCGGCCACGAACACACGCTGCTGCAATCGTCGTCGAACGGCACGCCGATCTTCAAGATGACGGCCGACGCCCGCGAGTTGGGCAAGTTCAATCTGAATTTCAACGCCGCGACGAAGCGTTTCGAAAGTCTCGACTGGGAGATCATCCCGGTGACGGACCAGATCGCCGACGCGCCGGAGTTTTTGCCGATCTTTGAAAAGTACAAGGACCTTTTGACGAAACTCGCCGAACCGGTCGGCGCGACCGCGGTCGTGCTCGACGCGCTTTCGTATTCGAACCGCTCGAAAGAGACGAACATCGGGAATTTCATCGCCGACGCATATCGCGACGCGGTCGGTGCCGATGTCGCGCTGGTCAACGGCGGTTCGATACGCGCCGACCTGACCTACAATCCGGGCCCGCTGACAAAGCGCGACGTGCTCTCGATGCTTCCGTTCAACAATCCGATCATCAAGGTCGAGCTGAGCGGGAAAACGCTGCGCGCGATCCTTGAACACGGCGTCGCGAGAAGCGGCGTCGGCGAAGACGGCGAACCCGGACGCTTTCCGCAGATCTCTGGAATGAGTTTCAAGTTCGACGTTTCGAAACCGGCCGGAAGCCGCGTGACCGAGGTCCTAATCGGCGGCGCGCCTTTGGACGAGAACAAGAACTACACTCTCGCGACCTCGGATTTTCTCGTTTCGCGCGGCGGCGACGGATACACGATGTTCAAGGAAGGCAAGGTTCTGACCAAGGCGGAATCCGCACCAAAAGATTCCGATGTTTTCGAAAAAGCGATCCGCAACGCGGAGAATTCGACGATCGCGCCGAAACTGGAAGGACGGATCGTAAAGAACTGAGCGTAAGCGGCCTGAGGCTGTCTGAAAAGACTTCTCAGCGTGCGTAGCATCCGCCAGGGCGATAGCACCATGCGGAGCGTGGTATGGGTCGCGATGTCCGCACAGCGCGTGTGTAACACGCGTAACTATCGCTATTGCATAATGTTACCCGTGTTACACACGCTCGATTCCGGCTTGCCGCCCGCCACGTTCCGCTTCGCTTCACGTGTTGCTATCGTCCTTGCGCGTGCTACGCACGCTGAAGATCCGAATCTTGATCTCTATTGAATATAGGTCACCGACTTTTCAGATAGCCTCTATTTCCTGACAGCGCTCAGAACTTGCTGAGCCTCGATCGTCAAAACCGCTTCGGCCGCTTGGGCCGCGGTGCCGCTCGATTTGTTTGCCGCCTTGCTCAGCGCGACCGTTCGGCCGTCGCCGAGCGAGACCAGTTTGAAATCGACCTGCGCGTCGAAACTCCGCGTCGACGAATCGTCGGTATTGGTGACCTTGCCCAAGATCCCGCCGATCTTGCTCGCCGCCGATTGCTTCAGCTTCGAGATATCGCTCGTCAGAACATAGTCGCACAGCGCGTTTCGCGCTTCGGCCTCGCTGCCGACGGCGATCGCTTCGACATTCCCGCCGGCGAGCCGCGAGATCAAAAATGCCTGCAGATTCGCGGTCGAGACGCCTTCGGACGATTGATCCGTCGGGAGATAAACTCCGATTCGGACAATCCCGGCCCTCTTTTTGACAGACATCGTCGAACTCTGACTATTACGATTGTCATTGCGGTTCGGGCGGCCGTCACTCTCGTCTTGCCCAAGCCCGCCCATAATCGCCGACAGATCCGGACGCCCGTAAAGATCGCTCGCGTTGCCGGCCTCGGTATAGCCTTGCGGGATCTCGAAAAGCGCGCTTTCGAGCGTTGCCTTCGAAAATTCGAGCGTTTCGAGCGTCTGCGAAAAGCTCATTTCGCCGTTGTTCATCGTTCGCGTTTCCTGGAGCGCGAACCCGAGTTTTCCGGAGCCAGATGTCCGGAACTGGATACGATCGCGGCAGCCTCCGCCGTCGCGGCGCTGCGCGGGCATCTGCGGGACCTGGGGACGGCGCGTGACAGGACACGAAAACTGCGGCAGATCGATATACCAGCCATCGGTTTCGACATTGAAGGTTTCCTTCATGCAGGCATCGGGCGACGCCTCGACCTTGAGCGACGTCTTGATATGGCGGGCCGTCATACCGAACATCTGCTTGCGTTCGCCGGTATCGGTCGTGTTTGAAACGAACGTCACGACTCCGCCCTTTACGGTCGGGGTCGGCCTCGAGGGTGTCGGTCTCGGCGTCGCCGGAGTTGGCGCCGGGTCGCTGTCGTCATCGAACGGCTCAATGAAATAGCTCCGTTTTTTGTCGCTGATCTTGACGTTCCGCCGCAGATCGCATTGTTCCACGTCGGCGACGTCGCCGCCGATTCCCATTATCGCGCCGCCCTCGGTGCGTTTGCGCGATCCTTTGACATAAACGGTCGATTCCATTTTTTGACCGTTCATCGAGGTGACTTGCCTAATCTTGTAGTTTTGCGCGGTTACGGACCCCGCCGCGAGAAGAAGTATCGTTACCAACAGAGCAGGATTTCGCATTTTCGCCTCACAGAATCGATTTGATCATAGCCAAACCATTATCCGCCTAAAGTCTTGGCAGACCTAGAAAAAAAGAGGCGAGTGAGAAAAAAGTCTTGATGAAATCGAGCGATCTGCGGTGGGTTAACGGCCGAAACAAACTTATGAAAAACGGAGGCGATTCCGTTCGCGCGCTTTTTCGATCTCTGCCTCGCGATTCTTCGGCGGTGCGTTGGTCACGAGTTGCTCAACTAAGCGCCCGGAGATCGCCGCGATCTCGTCAACCGCCTTTTCAAAGGCTTCCTTGTTCAACGTCGACGGCCTTACCGACCCGCTGATCTTGCGGACGTATTGCAGCGCCGCCGCGCGGACCTCGTCATCGGTCGCCGGGGGCTCGAAGTTATGAAGTTGTCTGATGTTTCGGCACATATCGATTTTGGATTTTGGATTCAAGCATTTGAACCCGGCATTTGGGTTTCGGAATAGATTCGAGCTGATAGATGAAAGCTGATTGGTTGATATTCTCGGAAGCTTCGCGATTTCCGGTTGTGGATCCTCGGCAAACTGCGCGTCCACAGCAGTTACGAAATCGCGCAAATCCCAAATCGCGAATCGCGAATAGCAAATAGCCCTATCCTTCGCTGACCTTGAGGACCGCCAAGAAGGCTTCCTGCGGGATCTCGACGCGGCCGACTCTTTTCATTCGCTTTTTGCCTTCCTTTTGTTTCTCGAGCAGTTTACGTTTGCGCGAAATGTCGCCGCCGTAGCACTTTGCCGTAACGTTCTTGCCCATCGCCTTGACGGTTTCGCGGGCGATGATCTTGCTGCCGATCGCCGCCTGGATCGGCACTTCGAAGAGCTGCCGCGGAATAAGTTCCTTCATCTTCGCGGTCACGAGTTTGCCTTTCGCTTCCGCCGTCTTGCGGTGAAGGACCAAGGACAGCGCATCGACCGGTTCGCCCGAAACCAACACGTCGAGTTTTACGAGGTCGCTTTCCTTGTATCCCGAAAAATGATAATCGAGCGAAGCGTAACCCTTCGAAACCGACTTCAAACGATCGTAAAAGTCGAGAACGATCTCGTTGAGCGGCAATTCATAAACGAGCATCACGCGGTTCGAGGTGACGAACTCGAACTTCTTCTGCACGCCGCGTTTTTCGTCAAGCAGCGGGAGAATTCCCCCGAGAAACGCGTCGTTCGTGAGGATCGTCGCCTCGATGTACGGTTCCTCGATCTTCGAGATTCGGCCGGTTTCGGGCATGCGGGCCGGCGAATCGACCTCCAGGACCTCGCCGTTCGTCGTCGTCACGCGATAGCGCACTCCGGGCGCGGTCGTGATGAGTTCAAGATTGAATTCTCTTTCGAGCCGCTCCTGGATGATCTCCATATGCAGCAGCCCGAGAAAACCGCAGCGGAAACCGAACCCGAGCGCGGTCGACGATTCCGGCTCGTAAAAGAACGAGGCGTCGTTGAGCCGCAGTTTGTCCATCGCGTCGCGAAGGTCTTCGTACTGCGCCGAATCGATCGGATAAAGTCCGGCGAAGACCATCGGTTTGACTTCCTGAAATCCCGGGAAAGGTTCCGCAACGGGCCGCGCGGCTTCGGTGATCGTATCGCCGATCTGGACGTCGGCGACGGTCTTGATCGACGCCGTCAGGAATCCGACCTCGCCGACGCTGAGTTCGTTGATCGGGGTCGGGCGCGGCCGGTTGACGCCGAGCGTCTCGACCAGATATTCGCGTCCAGTATTGAAAAACCTGATCTTAGTACCCCGTTTCAATTTCCCGTCGATGACGCGGAAGAGGACGATCACGCCGCGATACGAATCGTACCAACTGTCGAAGATCAGCGCCTTGAACGGCGCGTTCCGGTCGCCCTTCGGATACGGGATCTTGGCAACGATCTGTTCGAGAATCTCCTCGACGCCGACGCCCGTTTTCGCAGACGCGAGAACCGCATCGCTGGCGTCGAGGCCGATGATGTTCTCGATCTGCTCCTTGATGCGGTCCGGTTCCGCGCTCGGAAGGTCGATCTTGTTGAGTACCGGAAGCAGTTCGAGATCGTTTTCGAGCGCGAGGTATGTGTTTGCAAGCGTTTGCGCTTCGACGCCCTGCGACGCGTCGACGATCAGCAACGCGCCCTCGCAAGCCGAAAGCGAGCGCGACACTTCGTAGGAAAAGTCGACGTGGCCCGGCGTATCGATCAGATTCAGAATGTAATCCTGCCCGTCGCGGGCCTTGTAGTCGAGCCGCACGGCGTGCGCTTTGATGGTGATCCCGCGCTCGCGTTCGAGGTCCATATCGTCAAGCAGCTGTTCTTCCATATCGCGGTCGCTGACTGCGCCGGTGAGCTGCAAAATGCGGTCGGCAAGCGTCGATTTCCCATGATCGATATGCGCGATGATCGAAAAGTTTCTAATATTCTCCGGATTCATAAACTCTTAGTCTTGATTCTGCCACCAAGTCAAACCTCTAACATAGCGAAAACCGCGGAGAAACGCACGAAAAGATTTGAGATTTCCGTCGATCGTTTCCGGTTTTCGCAATCCAAGATTCCGGTTCGCAGCGCCTCGAAACCTCGGCCGAACTTCTCAGCGGCGATGGCGAGTGCCCGGAACGGTCTTTTTGGTCGGAGCGCCTGTTCGTCGGCAGCGTCCCCGGCAGCTTAAAACCGCCCGGAAAATCGTGGCCGCGCCCAGAGCGTTTGTGATTGCGTGCGTCGGTGCGCTAATCTGTTTGGACTGTTTCAAGGGGTAATTTATGAACGATCTTATTTTGCTATTTTCAGTCGGTTCGACGGCGGGTGTTTTGGGTCTCGGGTTCTTCATCGGACTCAAACACGCGACCGACGGCGACCATTTGGCGGCGGTTACGACGATCGTTTCTGAACGCAAGAGCTTGTGGAGCTCGGCGATCATCGGCGGACTTTGGGGACTCGGCCATACGATCTCGCTCGTAATTGCCGGAGTGCTCGTGTTGCTGCTCAATTTCGAGATCAGCGAACGGACGGAACGCGCACTCGAATTCGGTGTCGGCATTATGCTTTTGCTGCTCGGGCTGAACGTCATCCGAAAGCTCGCCACGGGCGGCAACCTCCACTTTCACGCTCACGAGCACGGTCCCCGTGAGCACGTCCATCCGCACATTCACGTTCCCGAAAAGACGGATGAACCGGGCACGCACCACGGCCTCAGGTTCAGCCCGCGTTCGGTTCTGATCGGAATGGTCCACGGCCTTGCCGGCAGCGCCGGACTGATGCTGGTTGTCATTCCGACCATCGAATCAAAAGCCCTCGGGCTGCTTTACATCATCATCTTCGGCGTCGGTTCGATCGGCGGAATGATGCTGATGAGTTTTCTCGTCGGGCTTCCGTTCCATCTCACTGCGTCGCGATTCAATCGCCTGAACTCGATCATGCAGGGCGCTGCGGGCATCATTTCCATCGTCGTCGGACTCGCCATCATCTACGAGAAAGGAATCATGGAAGGTCTCTTCGCATAGTTTCATATCGGCGACGCTCGGGAATTTGCCTGACAATCGAGGCGATGCTCTTTTAGTTTCCGCTCGCAAAGCACAAAAGCCTGTCTGGGAAAGTGTCGGAGAAGTGAAGACGCGACATTGGTCATTCGCCGTCCTGATTAGTGCCCTCAGCGAAATATCAGAAACGCTTACTTACCTATCAACGAAACTGCTTTTCATCGGCGTTGTTGTTGCCTGCAAAAGGGTTTATATTATTGACAGGAACAGAGGTTCCGTTTGAAGTTGTTTTCATCCATTACCTTTAAGGAGGTACGGATAATGTATACCGCAGAAAAAAACCAATCACGTTTCACTCCTTTTCGCATCGCACTCGTCATCATCATCAGTCTGTTCGCGCTTCAGGCGTTTGGGCAGAAGACCGTACGGAAAGAAATCGGTCCGGTGTGGCAGAGCTATCAAGATATCACCATCGGCGCGACCGCCGATCAGGTGCGCGACAAGCTTGGAAAACCGAAGACCGAAGATGCGGAAGGTTTGTTTTATATGATCTCGGACCAGGAGACGGCGCAATTCGTGCTCGACACGGAAGGCAAGGTCAAGGCGATCTCGGTGATCTATGATACCGAGTTCCCGACGCCGCCGTCGTATGCCGATGTTTTCGGCAAATCGGTAGTTGTCGAACCTCGGGCGGACGGCGGGATCTTTAAGATGGTCCGCTACGAAAATCTTGGTTACTGGGTCTCGTTCAACAGGATGGCCGGCGAGAAAGCGATGGTCATCGTTCTGATCCAGAAGTTCTGAGTCTTTGGGTAAACGAGTTTGCCCGCGAATCGGCGCGAATTCTTATTAACCCGGTGACCGCCGGGAAAGTGAGAGTTTGCGCCATTTCGCGTTTTTCCCAAATAACGCAATAGGAAGGTCTTCCCGCTAAATACACGAAAAGGCGCGAAAACGGATTTTTGGCAGAACCAACCAAGATGACCGGAAACTTCCGGTCTCGATCTGTTTATGATTTGCCTTTCGCTTTGCCGAACGTTCGACGTAAATCGATGATCATATGAGCCGTAGCCTCAATAACGTGGGCCAGCGATTGACCGGTAGCTCATGTTGGTCGCGCCTCAAACGAAATGGCAAATTGTCAATGATCAAGTATCAAACAATTGGCCGATTTCGCGTCTTTTCGTGTATTTCGCGGGTAAGACTTCCTATCTCTCAATTTGGATTTGTTGGTCCGCGGAAAAAAAGGCGAAAGACGTAAAAGAAACAGGCTTATCGAAACGGCCAACGTCGTCCGAGAACGCTCGTTCGTCGGATACAAAACGAAACGCGGACGCAAGTTTTTCAACGGAGAGAGCGCAGATTCGCTGGCAAACAAAACAACCCCGGCCGGTCGCGACCCGTTTGTTCCCCTTGCAATTTTCGAGCAAAAAAATTCGGTATCGAACTGATGCCGCTGACATCGATCGATACCGAATTCTCTATTTTCCGGCAACTCGTCCTACTTGACTTCAAGTTCGAACGGCATCAAGACCATCGCCTCGCCTTTGCGCATCTGATCGAGCATCGCGGCGTAACGGAACGAGCGGCGCATTTCTTCGGGCAGCGATTCGACGAGCGCCGCGCGGGCCTGTTGTTCCTGCGTCATCGTATTCTCCTCGCCGACGCCGAAAATCGTTTCAAAGAACGGACGCGGTTCGGGGAAAGAGACCCGTTTTACTTCGCGGTCGGCCGGGAGATTCGCGAGCTGTTTGGCTATCTCTATCGCTTTTTCCAGTCCGCCGAATTCGTCGATCAGGCCGTTCTGTTTTGCCTGAGTCCCGGTCCAGACGCGTCCCTGCGCGAGCGTGTGGACCTCCTCGTCAGTCTTGCCGCGACCCTTGGCGACCTTCGGCACGAAATCCGTAAAATAGATCTTTTCGACCTGCTTCTGCATTTTCTCGAGCTCCGTCCCCGTCCATTTTTCGGTTTCGCGGAAGATGCCGGCGTTCTTGCCGCGCATTATGTACTCGTTCGATATTCCGAGCCAATCGTAAAAACCCTTCATCACGGGCTTGCCCATAAAGACGCCGATCGAACCGGTAACGGTCGAAGGTTCCGCGACGATCTTGTTCGCATTGCACGAAATGTAATAACCGCCCGAAGCGGCGACGTCCGACATCGATACGACGACCGGCTTTTTGGCCTTAGCGTTCTCGAGCGCGTGCCACATCAGGTCGGACGCCAGCGACGAACCGCCGGGACTGTCGACGCGCAGCACGATCGCCTTGATCGAAGCGTCGTTGGCGGCGTCGTTGACGGCCTTGACGATCGTGTCCGAGCCCATCGTTTCCGCGCCGAACGGTCCGTTGTTTGAACTGCCGACATTGATCGCGCCGGATGCGTAAACGATGGCGATCTTCTCGCCTTTGTTCAGTCCAAGGCTGTCCGACGGGATCTCGCGGTACTGGCTCGCCTGAATGGTCCGGATCGCGTCTTCGGCTTTGTAGCCGAGCCTCGTCTTTAGTTCGTCGTAAACCTGGTCGCGATAGGACGCGCCGTCGATCAGGCCGACCTGAAGCGCGTCGTCGGCGTGATACGGAGCGTTATCGATCAGCGCCTTGACGTCCTCGACCGACTTTTTGCGTTCGTCGGCGATGGCCTGCGTCATTCGGCCGAAGTACTCATCGAGAATGGCGTTGACAACCTCGCGATGCGGCTCGGTCATCGTCTTTTCGGTGTACTGGTCGGGTGCGTTCTTGTATTTTCCGATCTTTAGGAACTGCGGTTCGATGCCCAATTTGTCGAGCGATCCGCGATAAAACGAGACGCTCGCCGCAAATCCGTTGACGTACAGGTCGCCTGAAGGCGGCAAAAAGATCTTTTCGGCGGCGGTCGCGATGTAGTATTCCTTGTTCGTGCCGATCTGCATATAGGCATACGCCGGCTTGCCGGAAGCGCGGAAATCCTTGATCGCGTCGCGCAGTTCGTCCGCCTTGCCCCAGCCGATGCCGGGGAAGTTGATGTCGAGCACTATCGCGCCGATGCGGTTGTCGACCTTTGCCTTGCGAAGCTGCGTCAGGAGGCTCGAGAAGGACTGCGGTTGGTTGATCCCGAGCAGTCTCGCGGTCGGATCTTCCGGAGCATAGTCCGGAAGGTCGCCCGAAACCTTCAAAACCAGGACACTGTTGTCCTGAACCGACGGCCGGCCCATCGATTCGAAAAGGACCGCGACGACGATGACGCTTAAGAGAACGGCGACGACCGTCAGTCCGCCGAGGATCAAAATTACTTTTCTTGTATTAGACATTGCCATAACTGTGTTTCTTGCACGCTCAAAGCGCATCCCGCTTTGTATTACGTCTGAACAAAGAAAAGGTTTGATTTCGCTTTTTGGTGATTGATTACAAGGGCTGCAATATCGAGCGGATCTTCTTCACGGAGAGATAAGGATGCATCTTATCGTCCAGTAATTCCGAAAAGCCGAACCTTAAATAAAATCTGCGGGCGCTTTGGTTCAAGGCGTATACCTCAACCGCATAGATTCCGAGTTCCTCTGAAATTCCGGCCGATCGTTCCAACGCGTGAGCCAACAAAGCCTTACCGAGATTCCGGCCTTGAACCGACCGATCGATCGCCAGACGTCCCAAATGTACGACCGGAATCGGGTAGCGCGGGAGGTTTTCCGGAACATCTTCAAAGCTCAGCGCGCCGCTCGCGATGGTATAGTAGCCGTAAATGTCGGGCGCATCGGCTTTAACTAAAACATATGTCCGGCTTAGTCCTTTGTCGTTATTTTGACGTGCGAAACGCTTGAGAAATACATTCAAACTCTCCTCACCGCAGTCAAACTTTTCGCGAATGTGTTTCTTCGTCAGAGGTTCGACGATGAATTCAGATGATTCCATTACTTCCGGATCAATTCGTTGCGCGCCGCAAACGCTCCGCGTAACGCATCATTCGGTTCGTCGCTCGAATCGAGCAGTGCGATGAAAGCATCACGGTCGCGATTCGTGAGTTCTCGGGTGTGGTGTCGTTCCAGGACTTCGTCGGCAGTGTTGATCAGTGCGTGAACTGCAAAATCGGTTACGGTAAGGCCTTCAGCGATCGCGGCACGCTCGATCTTCGCTTTCACGTCGATTGGTAAACGGAAGTTAAGTCTGGCGATCAAGTTCGGTTCTGTTTCGGCTGTCGGCATAGATTCACTCCTCCGACATCGTATAACAGGATATGGCAGCTAGCCATACCAATGTAAAAAGAAGGCTCAGGCGCGAACCTGAACCTTCTTCGAAAGAACATCAAATTTGAAACCGAGTCTATTTCCGTCCGCCCCGAAGGATCAGTCCGAGGACGAGCCCGACGGCCGCGGAAATAAGGATCGTTTGCCCCGGTTTCTGGCGTGCGAACTCTTTCGCATCTTCGACGAGTTCCTTCGGATCCTTGTTCGAAAGTTCCTTGAACTTATCGCTCGCGACCGCAAACTTTTCGTTCGCGAAATCTTTTGCCTTGACCGCCGCGTCCTGAATCTTCTGCTGATATTCCTGTGCCTGCATTCTCCAATCTCCCAAGTATTCGTCGTCGAGCGACGTGTTGAATTCCGCTTCCTGCGCCGAAACCGGCACCAAGCCCTGCTCCAGTTCCTGTTCCGCCTTTTTTACTTCCTGTTCAAATTCCGACATTCTTCAATCTCCTTGTCCAAGATAATCCAAGCAAAAAACTTGTTCGCCGCTTTTGATGCGGCGCGCTTTCAAAAGGTTCATACGAATTTCAAGTGATTTCGTTCGCGGAATCTTCGCCCACCAACTTGTCGCAATAAGGATCCTTCGGGAGGCCGGCGATTTACGGCAGCCGTCCGGGAATCAGTTCGAATGGAAACGGACGGCTCCCGCTTGACATCCGTTTTTCAGATTTGAGAAAGTAAGTAAGCACTTACTTATATCAATTGTCGGAGAGTGGATTGACGAACAACATCTTCAAATGTGTCACGAGCCGGATGGCGGGCGACGAGCGCCGCGAGCAGATCTGCCAAGTGGCGATGCGGCTTTTCGGCGAAAACGGTTTTCGCGGCACGACGACCAAGGAGATCGCCAACGCCGCCGGCGTTTCCGAGGCGACCGTCTTCAAGCATTTCGCCAACAAGGACGAACTTTACGCCGCGATCCTGGATCACAAGTCCTGTGATCACGGGTTCGAAGACCCTTTCAGCGAGGTCGCCGAGCAACTCGCCGCCAAGGACGACTTCGGCGTCTTTTACGGGATGGCGTTACATGCGCTGAATCATCACGAGGAAGACGAAGATTTTTTGCGGCTGATGATGTTTTCGGCGCTCGAGGGCCACGGCCTCGCGCGTGAGTTCTATGAAGGCTTCGTGACCGTCGTTTACGAGTTTCTCGGCGGTTACATTCGCCAGCGACAGGCCGACGGCGCGTTTCGCTCTGTCGAGCCGCGGGTCGTCGTCCGATCGTTCGTCGGAATGTTCGTTCATCACTCGCTCAACAACATCCTTTGGGACAAGGAGCGGAAACTGCTGAAGATCTCGAACGAGGAAGCGGCAAAAGAGTTTGCAATGATCTTGCTCGGCGGGATCAAGAAGTAATTCGCGACATATTTTCGGTCAGAGCTGAAACTTGTGCGTCGCGGACGACGCGTTAACAAATGGTTATTATGCGTGATCTTAAGTTTCTTATCATTCTAATAGTATTTTCCGCCGCGCTGTCGGCGTGCGGTTCGAAGGCGACTTCGAATACCGCATCGAACGCGGCGGCAACGGAAAACGTTCAGGTAACGTCGGCGCCGGCGAAGATCGTCGAGATACCGGCTTACTTCGAAGCGACGGGAACGCTCGCCGGCGATGCTCAGTCGGACGTCGCGCCGTCAATCGCGGGCCGCATTGCCGCCGTCAACTTCGACGTCGGAAGCTATGTTCAAAAGGGCGACGTGATGGTCAAACTCGACGACCGCGACGCGCAGATCCGGATCGATCAGGCGCGCGCGCAGCTCGACCAGCAGCGCAAGGGCGTCGCGCAGGCCGAGTCGAACGTCGACCAGGCGATCGCGAATCTTCGCCAGGCGCAGGTCCGCCTCGGCGTAAGGGACGGCGAAACGTTCGACATCAAAGACTTTTCGCAGGTCATATCGGTGACGGCTCAGCTTGAACTCGCGGAAAAGGAACTTAGACGGGCGGAAAAGCTGCTCGAGACGGGCGATATTTCGCGATCCGTTTACGATCAGCGCAAATCCCAGCGCGATGCCTTGACCGGACAGCTTGCCGAAGCCCGTTCGAACGCGGCTGTCGCGATCCGTGCCATCAACTCCGCCGAAGCCGCCGTGAATACTGCGAGAACGGGCGTACGAAATGCGCGCGCCGCGGTCGTCACGGCTGAGACGCAGGTCGAGCAGGCGCAGAAGAACCTGTCCGACACCTCTATCCTCGCGCCGTTCAGCGGCTATGTTTCCGAAAAGACTGCGGACGTCGGCGAGTATCTTTCGCCGAACGCGCCGAATACGAAGATCGGTTCGATCGTCCGAACAGCGGTCCTTCGGCTGAGGATCGACGTCGCCGAGCAGTCGATCGGCAAGGTCGCCGTCGGGCAGGGAGTTTCGGCGCAGGTTTCGGCATATCCCGACCGCAAGTTTGCGGGGACGATCGCGCGCATCCTGCCGAGTCTGAACCAGCAGTCGCGGACGCTCACCGTTGAGGCCGAGATCGAAAATGCCGGCGGGCTTCTCAAGCCGGGACAGTTTGCGACGGTCCGGATCACGCAGTCGAAACCCGAACCGGCGGTGATGGTTCCCGCGTCGGCCGTCCGCAGCGACGGCGACATCAACAAGGTCTACGTCATCAAGGACGGCGTCGTCAGCGAACGGATCGTCAAGACCGGATTGCTCGAAAACGACCTGATCGAGATCAAGCAGGGCGTCCAGGAAAACGAGATCGTCGCGACCAGCAACCTAGATAAACTTGGCGACGGGATCATCGTGCGACTTTAGTTGGGATTTGGGATTTGTGAATGCTGATTTAAGTCAGAAGAACAATCCGAATTCCGAAATCACCAATCCAAAATCAAAATTATGCAGTGGTTAGCAGAAATTTGTGTCAAAAGGCCGGTGTTCGCGACGATGCTGATTCTTTCGCTCGTTGTCGTCGGCGCGTTCTCTTTCTTTTCACTCGGCGTCGATCTGTTTCCGAAGGTCGATTTTCCGACGCTGACGATCACCGTCGTCAATCCGGGCGCTTCGCCGGAAGAGATCGAGACCGAGATCACCGAAAAGGTCGAGGAAGCCGTCAATACCATCAGCGGCATCGACGAACTGCGGTCGCAGTCGATCGAGGGCGTCTCGCAGGTTTTCGTCCAGTTCCTGCTTGAGAAGGACATCGAGGCGGCGTTCAACGAGGTTCAGCAGAAGGTCCAGAACGTCATTCCGCAACTGCCCGAGACGGCCGAAAAACCGACCGTTCAAAAGCTGGACTCGGATGCCGCGCCGGTCCTGCGTCTCGTCGTCTCCGCGCCCGCGCCGTTGCGCGAGGTAACCGAGGTCGCGAAAAAACAGATCAAGGAGCGCATCGAATCGATCAGCGGCGTCGGCCAGGTGACGATCATCGGCGGCCGCGAACGCCAGATCAACGTTTGGATCGACCCCGACAAACTGCGTGCGTTCAATGTCACGCCGGGCGAGGTTACCGGCGGGCTGCGGATCCAGAATCTTGAGTTTCCGAGCGGACGGCTCGACGAGGGTTCGAGCGAAACAAGCGTCCGGACGATCGGCAAGATCCGTCAGCCGGAAGATTTCGAGAACGTCATCGTCGCCACGCGCGGCGGTTATCAGGTCAAGATCAAGGACCTCGGATATGTCGAGGACGGCGCCGAGGAACTGCGCTCGCAGGCGCTCCTCGACGGCCAGCCCGCGGTCACGCTGATCGTCTCGAAACAATCGGGCCAGAACACTGTCGCGGTCGCGCGGACACTCAAGGAACAACTCAAGGTGATCGAGCCCGGTCTGCCCAACGGGTTCAAGGTCGAGGTGATCGGCGACAACTCGATCTTCATCGAAAATTCGCTGAGATCGATCGAAACGCACCTTATCGAGGGCGGATTTCTCGCGGCCGTCGTCGTCTTCCTGTTCCTGTGGAACTTCCGTTCGACGCTGATCGCGGCGATCGCCATTCCGACCTCGATCATTTCGACCTTCGCGTTGATGTATGCGATGGGCTACACGCTCAATCAGATCACGATGCTCTCGCTGACGCTGATGGTCGGGATCGTCATCGACGACGCGATCGTCGTGCTCGAGAACATCTACCGGTTCGTCGAGGAAAAGGGAATGTCGCCGTACCAGGCGGCGATCGAGGGGACCCGCGAGATCGGTCTCGCCGTTCTCGCGACGACGCTTTCGCTGATGGCGGTGTTCGTCCCGATCGGCTTTATGGCCGGTATCGTCGGGCGTTTTATGTCTTCGTTCGGTCTGACCTCAGCGTTCGCCATCGCCGTTTCGCTGCTTGTTTCCTTCACCTTGACGCCGATGCTCGCGGCGCGTTTGATCAAGCCGAAAGCGGTTGCGGAAGAAGAGTCGCAAACGGTCAGCGGTGACGGAATGCTCGAGGGCGCGGAGGCGCGGAAGCCGAAACACGAGGCCCACACCTCGAAAGATTCCTGGTTTTACAGCCGCATCGACGGCGCCTACGTGAAGATGCTCGAGTTTTCGATGTCGCACCGCTGGCTGATCGTCGTTTTGTGCATCGTCGTGATCCTCAGTACCGTGCCTCTGTTTATGCTCGTCGGCAAAAACTTCCTGCCGGTCGACGACCAGTCTCAGTTCGAAGTTTCAATCCGCGTTTCCGAAGGCAGTTCGCTTCAGGCTTCGACAGTTTTGATGGAGCGCATCGCCGCGGACATCCGCAAGATGGCCGGCGTCACACACACGCTGGTGACCGTCGGCGGCGGACAGCAGCAGGTCGTCAACGCGGGCACGATCTACGTCAAGCTTTCTGATATTCACGATCGTCCGAAGTCGCAGGAAATAATGATGTCGGACACTCGCGAACTGTTGAAAAACTATCCGCCGGAACTGCGGACAGCGGTGCAGCAGGTCGCGGCATTTTCGGGCGGCGGTTTCCGCAACGCCAACGTTCAGTATTTCATCGGCGGACCGGACCTTAAAACGCTCGACGAGATGTCGAGTCAGCTTGTCGAGAAGCTTAAAACGGTTCCCGACGCGGTCGACGTCGATTCGACGCTGATCAGCGGCAAACCCGAAGTAAGGCTCGAGGTCGATCGCGCGCGCGCCGCCGATCTCGGCGTCCGCATCGGCGACGTTTCGCAAGCGCTTAACATTCTTGTCGCCGGTCAGGAAGCGACGACATTCAACGCCGGGACCGAACAGTACGAAGTGCGCGTCCGTGCCGACAACAAATTCCGCGACGATATCGAAAGCCTCAAGCGGTTGATCGTTCCATCGTCGAAGATCGGCTGGACGACGCTCGACACGGTCGTCAAATCGTCGACCGGAACTGGTCCAAGCGGCATCGACCGCGTCAACCGCCAGCGTCAGGTGACGATCCTTGCCAACACGCGGCCGGGCGGGTCGGCGACGAGCATTCAGGCGGAGCTGAACAAGTTCGTTTCGGAACTTAAGCTTCCCGACGGTTACAAGACGGGTTATGTCGGTCAGTCAAAGGAACTCGGGAAGGCCGGTTTTTACTTCCTGATCGCGATCGTTTTATCGTTCGTCTTTATGTACATCGTACTCGCGGCGCAGTTCGAGTCGTTCATCCATCCGATCACGATCCTGTTGACGCTGCCGCTTTCGGTTCCGTTCGGCATCGTCTCGATCCTGATCGCCGGGCAGACGGTGAATATCTTTTCCGGCCTCGGGCTGCTGCTGCTGTTCGGCGTTGTCAAAAAGAACGCGATTCTCGTGATCGACCACACGAACCAGCTCCGCGAACGCGGGATGAACCGCCACGACGCGATCCTGCGCGGCAACCGCGACCGTCTGCGACCGATCCTGATGACGACGATCGCGCTCGTCGCCGGGATGCTCCCGCTGGTCGTTTCAAGCGGCGCCGGCGCGGGAACGAACCGATCGGTCGGCGTATTGGTTGTCGGCGGCCAGACGCTGTGTCTGCTGCTTACGCTGCTCGCCGTGCCGGTCTTTTACTCGATCTTTGACGACGTCGCCAAATTTCAGATCTTCCGGCGGATCAGCGAGCTTTTCTCGAAAGTCTCCGGCGGAATGCGGCGACGAGCGCAAGCGGGCGCGAGCTCGTTGTTTGGGAAAAACTGAGGCGATTTGCGAATTGAGATTTGGGGTTTCAGGATTTCGGGATTCTTGGATTACGGGGTTTCAGAGGCCGGGGATAATTCAAAGCTCCCGATCTGCGATTGAGATTTTGGCCTTGCGACTCGGGTCTTAACAACCTGAACGCGGCTTGCCGAGTCCAGCTTGCGGTTGAAAGTCTGCAGAGGACACTTGAGAAATGGCGAATTCGAAAGATCCGAAATCCGAATTCACAAATCCGAAATCAGAAATGGCTTTGAAGAAGGACAGTCCGGGAGTTATCGCGCCACCGCCGTTGATCTATTTTGGCGGCCTGGCGATCGGTGGCTTCGTCACATGGCATCATCCGTATCCGATCCTGCCGTTCGTTCCGGCGGTTGTCATCGGACTCGGCCTGATCGGTTTCGGCCTGACGGTGATATTCGTCGCGTGGCGGCAGATGAAGGCGGCGAAGACCAACATCGAGCCGTGGCATCCGACGACGGCGATTGTTGATACCGGCGTTTACGCGCTGAGCCGGAACCCGATCTATGTGGCGATGGCGGAGATATATCTTGGATTTACGTCGCTCCTGAATTCGTTCTGGTTTCTGCCGTTTCTGCCGCTCGTCCTTCTGATCGTTCATTTCGGCGTGATCCGAAGGGAAGAGCGATATTTGGAGTCGAAGTTCGGCGACGAGTACGCGGATTACAAAAAACGCGTGCGGCGGTGGATCTGACGATTTTGGATTTTAGATTTTGGATTTTGGATTGACGGCTGGCGAAGATTCACCCGCCTTGATGTGAAGAGACGGCTGGCGAAGATTAGGCCGCCTTGATGTGAAGAGATGAAGAAAGAGATAAGAACAGAGATCGAGATCGACGCGCCGGCGGCGAAGGTCTGGTCGATTCTCGCGGACTTCAAAAGGTTTCGCGAGTGGAATCCGTTCGTGATCAGCGTCGAGGGCGAACCGAAGGTCGGGGAAACGTTGAAGATCGAGGTCCAGCTTCCCGGATCGCGCAAACTCGATTTCACGCCGCTGGTCCTGAAGGCGGAACCCGACCGGGAACTCCGATGGGTCGGCGATCTTCCGCTCGGAGCCTTTCGAGGTGAGCATTTTTACGTCATTGAAGCGATCTCGGATTCGAAAGTGAAGTTCGTCCACGGCGAGCAGTTTTCGGGTTGGATGGTGCGTCTGATCTGGCTGATGGTCGGAAAACAGACCGAGGCCGGCTACCATTTGATGAACCGGGCGTTGAAATCGGAGGCTGAAAAACGATGAATCTGAGTATCAAGGTCGCATTGCTCGCATCGGGAATTTTCTTAATGACCGGGATGATCACCGGCGTTTGGAAATACACGAAGATCATGTCCTCAGCTGAGCACCGGGCGCCCGCGTACGTGAATCTGGCGCATCTCGCGTCATTCTTTTACGCTTTCGCGAGTTTGATCATCGCCAAGCTGGTCGAGTTTTCGCCGTTCTCCGCCGGTGTTCAAACGGCGATCGTCTCGGTGCCGATCGCATTTTTTCTTCTGACCGTTGCCGGGTACATTCGGGAAGGATGGTTGAACCGCACGGAGAATATGTTTGCCGAGCGAACGTTCGTGACGACGTCGTTTATGTATCTTCTGATCGCCGGCGAGATCGGCGGTTTCGCGTTGATACTCGGCGGGTTCATTTATACGCAGTTCATTTGAGAGTCTCGGGTTGAAAGGATCTTTATGAAAAGGCTTTTACACTTCTTATTTGTCGTTTCGATGTTTGTCGTCGCGGCGTCGGCGCAGACGCCAACGCCGACGCCGGCGGTGCAGGACACGCAAAACGTCCAGCCGGAAAAACTTGCCGGCGTGCCGCAGGTGGCTCCGGACTACCGCCAGGACGACCGCTCGCTGCCCGATCTCGGGCGCGTCGGCGTCGATATGCTTCGCCAGCGTCCGCTGACCGTTAAAGAAGCGATCGCGCTCGCGCTCGAAAACAACAAGGACATCGAGGTTTCACGTCAAAACGTGCGCGTCGCCGAGTTTGATCTGCGCGGCGCGACGGGTTTTTACGAGCCGCGCCTGACCGGTCAGACCTATCTCGAGCGCTCGAAAACGCCGAATGTCTCGATCTTTTCGACTAACTCCACGACCGACAACGACTCGGACGTCGGCTACGTCGGCATCGGCGGCGCGCTGCGCGGGGCCGGAACGACCTATTCGGTCTCCGTTTCGACGCAGCGCGTGACGACCAACAATCCGATTTCGATCCTCAGTCCGCAGAACAACACCTCGCTCAACCTGAGCTTGACGCAGCCGCTCTGGCGCGGCCGCGGGTTCGATCAGTCGCGCCGCGTGATCGAAATCGCGAAACGCAATCTCAGTCTGACGGACACGCAATTTCGCCAGCGTTCGATCGAGATCATCACCGGGGTTCAACGAGCCTACTGGGACCTCGTTTTCGCCCTTCGTAATCTGCAGGTCCAACGCGACGGGGTGCGCGACGCAAAAGAACAACTGCGGCACAACCGGCGGCTGGTCGAGGAGGGCCAGTTGGCGCCGATCGACATCATCGCCGCCGAAACGCAGGTCGCCAATATCGAACAGGGAGTTTACGAAGCGCTCGAAACAGTCGGCCGCGCGGAGAACGCGATCAAGAATCTGATCGCGAAGAACAAGGACGACGGGATCTGGAGCGACGCGCTCGTTCCCAGCGATCCGGTGGATCTCGACGCGCCGCGGACGACGCTTCCGGAAGCGCTCGATGCCGCGCTCCAGAATCGACCCGAGATCGAGGTCAACGACGCGCAAAAAGAGATCAACGCGATCGATCAGAAATACTACCGCGATCAGACAAAACCGCAGATCGACCTGACGGCGACCTACACGTCGGCCGGCGTCGGCGGAAAGCAGAATCCGGATTTCCGGCCGTTCTTTCCGTCACCGTGCGATTCAGATCCGAATTCGCCTGCGTGTCTCGAGCAGTTGGCGCGGCTCAACGCGCTCGCCGGAAGTTCGCTGTCCGACGCTTTTCTCAATCGCAATCCGACATTCCGCGTCGGAGTGACGTTCAATCTTCCGCTAGGAAATCGTACGGCCGAGGCGAATCTCGGACGGTCGAAAGTCCAAAAGGAGCAGATCGCGACGCAGCGCGAGCAGATCGAGCAGGGTATCCAGGTCGATGTTCGTAACTCGCTCCAGTCGATCCGGACCGCCGAAGCGCGTCTCCGCGCGGCGGCCGTTTCTCGCGAGAATTCGCAGAAGCAGTATGAGTCGGAACAACGCAAGCTCGACGCCGGACAGTCGGATATTTACAAGGTGTTGGAGCGCCAGACCGCACTGATGAACGCGCGGAGTTCGGAATTGCGCGCGCAGACCGAGCTCAACAAAGCGATCGCCGATCTTCAGCGTGCGACCGGAAACTCGCTCAAGGCGAACGACGTCGAAGCGCGCCTGCGGAAGTGATCTGAAAACCGCACGATGCGCTTGCTCGCGACGATCGGAATTGACGCCGGGCTTAGGACCGATTGCCGTTGCTTTTCCATTCTGAGGAGGACTCCGATCCGCAGATTAAGAACCGCTTCGCGCCTTGGCGCCTTTGCGGGAACGTCTACGTTCCGATTCCGAACACGCTGGTTTTCCCGCAAAGACGCCAAGGCGCAAAGTTTTGGCCGTCAGCTTGCGGATATGCGCTCGAAACTTGTATTTTCTGGCGCTTGCGATTAAAGTTTCGGCATCACATTCTTCAGGAGGCACGATGATTCGAAAAATTAGTTTCAAGGTCTTGATCGTTGCGATGATCGCGATGATGTCGGCGACGGATTCTTTCGCGCAGACGCGCATTCGCTTCCAACGCGGCCGCAGTTCGGCGACCATCAGAGGCACGCTCGCGGCGGGCGCTACCCGCGGATTCGTTCTCGGCGCCCGCGCGGGACAGACGCTGACCGCGGTTATGAGCTGCGGTAACGGTCGATGCGACTTTACGCAGGGCGATCTGCACGACACGCAGTACTCTCATTATGTCGAATACAATGGCGACGTCTATATCAGCATCGACAACCACGGCAATCGCTCGACGAACTTCACGATGACGGTCTCGATTCAGTGATTTTCGATTTTCGATTTTGGATTTTGGATTGGCGAATAATCCAAAATCCGAAATCAAAAATCCAAAGTGTACGAGTCTTTTGCTTCGAGGATTTCATCTCCGACAACTTCTTGGAAATCGACGCCGTCCCATTCGGGATAGAAGTGCGTCAGCATTGCCCGTTTCGGATGCGCTTTGCGGATCAGGTATTTCGCTTCCTCGAGTTCAAGGTGGGATTCAACCGGCTTTTCCTTCACAAACGAACATTCCAGAACAAACAGATCGACTTCCCGGGCAAAGTTCGCCAGCGCTTTCGTAAATCCCGTATCAGAACTGAAGACCAGTGTTTTTTCGTTTTCACGGATGAGGATCGCCAGGCTCTCGGGCGTATGAGGAGTGTCAAAAGCGACACCGGAAACGCCGGGAAAGAACTCGAAATCGAAAAGCGGATCGACCTCGACGACCTCGACCGGGAACGGCTGCGCGAAAAGGCGATAGTTGTTCGCGCCGTCGATCTGCCGGATCAATTTCTTAAGCCCGCGCGGTCCGAATATCCCGAGCGGCTTCGTTCGCTCCCGCGTTTCGGGGGCGTACTTGGTCGCGAACAAAAAGGGAAACAGTCCGCCGCAATGATCGAGGTGAAAATGCGAGATCCAGATCGCGTCGAGGTTGGCCCAATCGAGCATTTCCTCCGCCATCCGTTGAATCGCCGACGCGGAGCAGTCGAGCAGGATCGAGCCGCCGTTCGTTTCGACCCAATACGCCGAAGCGCTCCGCAACGGATGCGGAACCGAACTGCCTGATCCGAGGACGATAAATTTCATTCCTTTTTTGATTTCGAGTTCTCAGCCTATCAGCTTTCACCTATCCGCTCGAATCTACTCCGAAACCGAAATTTCCGCGTCTCGCGATCTGTTGGTTTTTGAGCGGACCGGAGTAAATTCTTGATCAGTTGCTTTGGCACGGCGCCGTTTCTGACACAGATAAACACAGATAAATCGGATAAGAGCTGATGCTTCGAGCTGCCGGTTTCCCGAGTTCCTCTTGGTCTCCCCTGAGCGAAACAGATCCGCTCCATCCCTTCAATCTGTGTTCATCTGTGAGAAAAACGCGATCTATTCTTTCAGGTCGGTTTTTCAAAGCTCACAAGTCCCAATTCGAGAGGTTTGAAAAACCCTGCTGAGTCTTGCCGTGAACCCGGCAAGCGACGCTGTTTTGTTTGAATTCCTTGCGGCTTGCCGCCCGGATGTGCGGAAAAGCTCGGCTTTTCCGTTCGCCATTCCCCGATTTCCGCGGCTTCGCCGCACGCTCAAGATCGGCGGCGCAGCCGCTTCGATCGAGAAGCCGCTCCCGGAAAAGCAAAGCTTTTCCGCACATCCGGGCGGCAAGCCGCTTTGAGTGGCGTAAATCCCCCAATTCCCAAATCCCCCAATTCCCAAATCGCAAATCGCAATTCCGAAATCCCAAATCACTCGATCCGATACGCCTTGCTCTTCCAGGCGATGACGACCGTGCCGCCAAGTTGGTCGGTGATCGAGCGCAATCCGGAGTCAAGTTTTCGGTAATCGTCCGAGCCGCGTTTTACCGAGATCTGCGGCTGCAGATTGTTGTAGTCTGCGTCGAACCAGATTCCGCCGACGTTACGGAACGACTTCCCGCCGACCCTTCTTGCCTCGGAACGGTCTTCTTTCTTTTTAGGAATTTGCGGCGCCGACCGCGTTTTGAGCGGTTCATCCGAATTGTCCTTCAGCTTTGCATCCGCCGCGTCCCTTTCGCGCGCTGCCTTCTCGGTCTGCGCCGCGCCTGCCGTCGGCTGGTTTACTGACGGCGTCGGCTTTGCAAGGACGGGTTCCTCGACATTTTGCCTCGTTTTGGACTCCTTCGTTGCAACCTTTGATTCAGCGACTTCCGCATCTTTTCGCAAAGCGCCGACGGGCGCCGCCGGCCTATTGGAAACCAAGCCGTCGTCGGCAAATGTTTCCCCGCCCGAGTTTGGCGGCGTGGCGGCGGGAACGGCCGAATTCGAGGTCGCCGCGGCCGTGTTTGAGTTTGACGCTGAAACGGCCGTGTTTGCGGTGCTATTTGCCGTGTTCGCGGGATTCGTCGCAGGCGCCAATTTCGGAAATGCCGGTTCGGTCGACTGCGAAAGTTCGCCGACCGAATCACCGCCGATGTTGCGTAATGCGAAGTAACCGAAAAAGGCGCTGAATACAAGCAGGAGCGCGCCCAACGAATAGGCGAGATTCGGAAAAACGAAAAGACGCCGATACCACGGAGTCGCCTCGGCCTCGGCGACCGCGGTAACCGGTTCCGCGACGGATTCTTCGGCCGCGTTCAGAACCATCAGATTCGAGAGGATCTTTCGACACCGCGAACAATCCGCGAAATGCGAAATGTAATTCAGACGCGCGGATTCCGGCAGCGCACTTTCAGCAAACGCCGAGACCTCGTCCGCGTCAAGATGTCCTGAAATGCCCCGACCGTTGTCGTCGAAGCTCTCTTCCCGCGATCTCCGCAGGATGACATCTATTTGTTTGTCGAATTCAGATTCCATCTATCAAATTCAAAAAAATCAAAAAGTCCGATTGAGATTCCGCAAAACTTTGTCAATTCGTACGTCCTTTTGGTTTCTTTCAACTCCCGACTAATGAACGCCTGCCAAGACGATTTCTTGCAGGACGAAAAAAATGATCAGGGCAGCAAACATTTGCTCCAGATTCAGACCCAGTTTTTCGGCCGTCTCCGCAAGGTGTTTCGAAACTTCCGATTCGCTCCAGCCGTGTTTTTCCCGCAAGGCCTTTTCGACCGATTTGCGAATCGCCGACTGGATTCGCACGAGCTTGCGGCTCGCCGTCGCCTCGTGAAACCCGAGCATCGCCCCGATGTCCTTGAGTTTCAGATCGTCGTAGTAATAGAGCTTCATTATCAGCCGGTCTTCGGCGTCAAGTTCCGAAACGCCGATCCTGAGCGCTTCCGAAACGTCGCGCTGCATCGATTTGTCGGAGAGAATTTCTTCCGGACTTTGGGCCGACGAGTTGCCGCTGATCTCCGTTGATTCGGCCGCAAGATTCTCGAATTCGCGGTCTTCTTCGATCTGGACGAATCGAGATATTTTGCGGAACTGGTCGACCGCCAGCTGGGCGACGACGGCGCGAAGCCAGCCGCCGAGACTTCCGCGACCCGAATAATACGCGAGTTTGCTTTTGCCTTCCCTGAGGCCGTAAAGCTCGGCCCAGATCGAGCTAGCGAGGTCCTCCGCATCCTCGGCATTGTTCGAGATCTTGCGGGCGGCCGATTTGACGGTTGAATCGAAATTCGCGACGAGCTCTTCCCAGGCATCGGCGTCGCCGCGCTCGCAGGCGAGAACAAGGCACAGATCGTCGGCCCGAAGTTCGTCGATGAAATCTCTTATCTCCGAGTTTCCGGCCTTCGCGCCGTCGCGGAATAGGTATTTTTCGACGGCCTTCGAAACGCGCGGTTTGATGTCCGCCGGAGCGAGCCCGCGCGGATTCGCCGCGCGGGCGCAAACGCGCGGCAATGATTCATCAACGATTTTCTCGGTAGCCGGAGTCATCTGTCGGGTGCATTTTACCAGAGAATCGACGTTTTTGGGATTGTTGAATCCGAAGAACGCCCTCTCAATTGCCACTGGCTTCAGCTAGTGGGCCGGCATTCGAGAAATTACCCGGCTTTAGCCGGATCCGCGCCCGGATTCGGCTAAAGCCAGGATCACTTGCAGCCTTGTCCACTAGCTGAAGCCATTGGCAATTATGAAGACAGAAAACAAAGCCGCGTGCTTCTTCTTTTTGTCTTGACGTTGCCGTCGTCTTCATAATTGCCGTCGTCTTCATAACTGCCACTGGCTTCCCAATTGCCGCTGGCTTCTCAATTGCCACTAGCTTCAGCTAGTGGGCCGGCAGTCGAGAAATTCCCCGGCTTTAGCCGGCTCCGCGCCCGGATTCGGCTAAAGCCGGGATCATTTGCAGGCTTGTCCACTAGCTGAAGCTAGTGGCAATTATGAAGACAATGGCAATCATGAAGACAATGGCAATCATGAAGCCATTGGCAATCACGAAGCCATTGGCAATTATGAAGACAGAAAACAAAGCCGCGATCGCGGGTTTTGACACGGCCTCGGTAGCGGATGGTTGAAGACCGGCGACCGGAACACATGGGACGTGTCGAGGCGTGGCGTCCAACCAACCGCTACCGCAGTCGGTACTGACCTCGTGATCGGCTTTTCTTGCCGAAGCGCGACGCCTAACCAGTCGCTACCGCAGTCGGTGCTGACTTTGGCGCCGTCAAGGGATAAAGATCGTTGCGCCCGGCGTTGACTGATCCGATACCGCGGACGAACTCGCCCGGGTCCCCGATTATTTCAGATTCTTTCTCAGAAAACTGACGATCTTGTAGCCGTCGAGATAGACCCAGGGTTTTTCGCCGAGCGTGTAGTGGCCGCAGGGGATCGCGGTGCGGCTGTGCGGGACGTTGTTTTCGCGGAGCAAGGAGAGCGTCTGGCGCGAAAGCTCGATCGGAAAACTCAAATCGTAGAGCGTGTAGATGTAACGCTGCGGGCGCGCTGTTTGCTTCCCGAGCTTTTCCATAAACCCGGCCGGCGAGATCGGAAGCCAGTAATCGCGGAGTTGTTCCAGCTCGACCTTTTTGTGGATGCTTTCCTTGACGTGATACGTCGAAAGTCCCTTCCAAACGACGTCGGCGAAATAGCTCGAGACGTGATTGAAGACGCCGGCCTCAATGTCCGCGTCGTGGACGAAACTCAGAAACCCGACGCAGCTGCCGATGCTTGTGCCGACGAGGCCGACCTTTTCGTAGCCCTGTTCTTTCAGCCAGCGGACCGCCGCGCGGGTGTCGAGAACGGCCTGCCTGACCGACTGCAGCGTCAATCCGACGTTCGGCGCGACGAGGTAATCGGCACGTTCGAGCGGCGGCGGCATTCGTGTTTCGTGATACGGCATCGTCAGACGCAACGCCGAAACGCCGACTTTTCGAAAGACCTTGCAAAGATCGAAGTACGTGCCTTCCCTCGCGTTCCAGTGCGGCAGAACGACGATCGCCTTTTTTTTGTCCCGGTCATTCGAAAAAAAATGAGCCTGAACGAGATTGTTCTCGGCGAACGGAGTTTCGACGGCGCTTTGCCACGTCACCGTTTGGAGTCCAGCCTTCAGGCGTCCCCCGTCATCGAAATCGATCTTCTCCGGCAGCGCAAAAAACTCGTCGCTCTCGGCGATCGCTTTTCTTGAATACTCGGAAAAAAAGGCCGCCGGATCGTCGACATGTGTATCGGTGACGAACTCCGTGCCCCACTCAAACGGACGCACGACGCGATTGTCGTTGAGCATCACGAAATGGCGTTCCCGGGCGTGCATGTAACGTCTGAGCATAAGGCTAGATGGTAGGAAATGGCCGCTGGTTTAGCAAATCGCCTGCAGGCCTCCGACGTCAGCTCTTCGACCTTCGGACGAGATAGACGATCCCGCCAAAGTCATCCGTAAACAGAAACGAATCGTTGTCGAGCCTCAGGATGTCGCACGGACGCCCGTTGACCGTCTTGCCTTTGAGAAAGCCCGTGATCAGGTCCCGCGGTTTTGTCCCCTTTCGGAAGACGACGATCCGATAGCCTTTCGCGAGGTCCTTGTCGGTCGAACCGTGAAGCGCGACGGCAAACCCGTCACGAAGTTCCGCGCCCGAAAAATCCGCCCCGAAATAGTCGAAGCCGAGCGCCGACGAGTGGGCAGGAAAGTACGCGTACGATTGCGGCACGCCCCGGCACGACCGCGGCTTCGTCGGCCGTTTCAGATCGTTCGACTTGGTCCTGTCCGGGAAGACCCGGCCGAATGATTGATAACAGCCGGGCCAGCCGTAATCCGCGCCGTCCCGAAGTTCGTAAAACGTCTCGTCCGGCTTGTTGAGACCGAGGTGGTCGGAGCCTTGGTTCGTCGCGAACAGACGGTTTTCGCGCCATTTGAGACTGACCGCGTTGCGTAGCCCTTTCGCGAAAATCCGCTGCCGGCTTCCGTCGGGGTTCATCTCGAGCACGGTCGCGCGAACCTTTTCTTTTTCCTCGCAGGCGTTGCAGCTCGACCCGACCGAAACATAAAGCTTTCCGTTCGGTGCGAAGGCGATCGTTCGGGTCAGATGCCAGCCGCCGTATTTGTAACTGAGGCCGTAGTCGGGAAACGTCGCCACGGTTTCGGGACGAGGATCGGTCGGCGCGACCTCGCCGCGCTTGAATTTGCGGCGCGTCAGCTTGTCCGTTTCCGCGATGTAGATCCAGTCCTGGCCGTTCGGGTCGGCATAGAACTGGACGCTGTTCGGATTACGCAGATTCGTCAGATAGGGAATCACTTTTCCGAATTTGCCGGCGACCGCGTCAAACCCGTCGAGGATGTAGATCACGCCTTTCTTGTTGTCGGTCAGGTCGTGCATATCGGTCACGAAGATCCGGCCGTCCGGCGCGTTCGCGAAGAACCGGACGCGTTTCAATCCCTCGGCAGCGGGAACGATCTCGTAACCCGCCGGGAGGTTGAGCGAGAACGTGCGGCCGCCCGACAGCGTGACTTTGCGCGGAACGAGTTTGGCCTGACCGTTGGCGGCGGCCGTTGAGATCAACATCAAAGCGATCAAAAAAGTCTTCATAATCGTGTTCCTAAGATAATGTCGAACGCCGGCCGACTCAAATCGTCCGCTCGTCCGACGTCCAAAAAAGCGCGTTTTCGCGAAGTTTTGTTGTACAATTCCGGTCATTATGAAGATCGACAAATTTCTCGTACCCGAAGGCAAAAAGTTTCGACTGAAAAAACACAAGACCGATTTCGTCGGCGGGCTTGATCAGGCCAGGGCCGTGCAGGCGCTTGAAAAGAACATCGGCCGGATGGCCGAACTCCAGGAAATGCTCTACGCGCAGAACGTACACGCGCTTCTGATCATCTTTCAGGCGATGGACGCAGCGGGCAAGGACAGCGCGATCGAACACGTGATGTCGGGACTCAATCCGCAGGGCTGTCACGTCGTCGCGTTCAAGCAGCCTTCGGCCGAAGAACTCGATCACGATTACCTCTGGCGCTGCGCGAAAGCGCTTCCGGAACGCGGCCGGATCGGGATCTTCAATCGTTCGCATTACGAAGAAGTTCTGGTCGTGCGCGTTCACCCGCAGATTCTTGAGGGCCAACAGCTCCCGGAAAAGGCAAAGGGCCGCGGAGTTTGGAAGCGGCGTTTCCGCGAGATCCGCAACTTTGAAGATTATCTGGCGGATAACGGGGTACACGTCGTCAAGTTCTTCCTGAACGTTTCGCGTGACGAGCAGAAACGGCGGTTTCTGGACCGCATCGCCGAGCCCGAAAAGAACTGGAAATTTTCGGCCGGCGACGTCAAGGAACGCGGGCTTTGGGACGACTACATGAACGCCTATGAAGAGGCGATCGGCGCCACCTCGACCGAAAAGTCGCCGTGGTACGTGATCCCGGCGGACAACAAGTGGTTCACGCGTCTCGCGATATCGGAAGTCATCGTCAAGAAACTTCAGTCGCTGAAGATGAGTTACCCGCAGGTCTCCGAGACGGCGATGGCGGAGCTTCTGACGGCAAAGGCGGCGCTCGAGAGCGAATCCGCGTAAATTGTCAGAACAGCGAGATCCTCTTCGAACCCGCCGACTCAATAGCAGCGGCGCAAATGCGGAACCTGCCCGCGCCGCAAAACGAATTCGCCGACCGATTTTCCGCTTTCGGTCAAAGTTACGGTGAGCGTCATCTCTTCGCCGGCGATCCTTCCTGAATATCGGGCCGGTCGTCGTGTCGGTTCATCATCGATTCTGATCGGCCCTCCGCGTCCCTCTATGTGGACGCCCTTTGCGACAAAATTCCCCTTCGCATCGATCTTCAACGTTTGTTCGATCAACCCGTCGGCGCAGGCGTACTCGATGGTCGCCCCGTCGGCCGTGACCGTCAGCCGAATGCCGTCGCCGCCCCAGATCCCGGACGGAACCGCGTATTGCGTGGCTGCGGCTTTTCGTTTGGGGCGTTTTTTCGTTTTCCTTTTCGGTTTCGGCTGCAGGGTCGTTTGAGGGACGAAGCCTGCCTGTTGGACGGCGACCCTTCGATCGGTCTTAAATGAGAAAGTCCGGCCGGAACCACCCGCCCCGGCGGTCGTAAACGGGAAAATTGCCAGTAACAGCAGAGCATTTGCTCGAAATGCCTCTTTCCGGATCTTCATAACTGTTTCCCGTGCTGAGCAGCCAGCCGTTCGGCCCGGCCGGTCGTCCCGATCTGCGGTTCGGACGAATGGATCAACCAAGACACTAGCACAAAACGGGGAATCGGGCGTTGTCGGCAGCGAGGCAATTTCTTGATTTTGCTGCGGGGTCTTTGCTATGATTCATAGTGTCGTTCCCCCGGTTGAATTCCAGGTCGTCAAACTTCCTTAAATCGTCAATATACAGTCAGGTCAACGTTAAGTTTTTGGAGAGGTTATATGTTACATCGCATTCTAATAGTGTGCCGGCAGCTTTCCGGCCCGTCGTCGCGCTATCTTATGGTTCGCATCGGTCTTGTTTTGTTTGTGATGAGCGCGCTTTTGTTCATCGCCGTAAAATCGGGAGCCCAGGACCAGGACAAGTTCGCGGAGATCTCCAAGAAAAGAACCGTGTACCTGCCGTTCTATCAGAGCGAGCAGTCAAAACCGATCGGGCGACAAGCGGACGCGTTCGGTGTGACGCCGCCGATCCGAGATCTGCCGGAGTTCAACCAGAGCCCGATTTACGAGGGTGAGCCGTATTTCAAGCCGGGAAACAACAAGGTTCAGGTCGAGCGCGCGATTCCCGAATTGGATATTCCGACCGACGATCCGCTTGCGGCTCTGAGCCGGAAGCTCAGCGATGCAGGCGTGCCGCAGTTGATGCCCGCCCCGTCGCTGACCTTCAACGGTGTTCTGAGCAACGATCTGTTGACGAGTTTCGGGACCACGTCGATGCCTCCCGACACCGTCGGCGACGTCGGGCCGAACCACTATATTCAAGCGACTAATATTGGCGTCTTCCGCATCTTCAACAAAGCCGGCACGGCGCTGAACGTAAATACGAGGATCAGCACGCTTTTCTCGTCGTTGCCGGCAAACAACAAATGCCGAACGGTCGACAACGGAGATCCGGTCGTGCTCTATGATCCGCTCGCGGACCGTTGGCTGATATCGCAGTTCGCCCTTTCGGGGGCTTCGGGCGAGGCTTTTGCGCCGAGCTACCAGTGTATCGCCGTTTCGCAAACCGGTGACCCGACCGGTGGCTACTACGCGTATGGCTTCCGTTCGCCGAATGATCATTTCCTTGACTATCCCCACCTTGGCGTGTGGACGGATGGCTATTATATGGCGTCGCACCAGTTCAATTCGCCCGGCACGGCGTACGTCGAGGGCGGCTTCTGGGCTTTCAACCGGAGCAAGATGCTGGCCGGCGACCCGACCGCGAACCTGATCTATATCGGGCGTTCGGCATCGTTCGGTCATTTGCCCGCCGACCTCGACGGAAACGTCGCCCCGGTGGCCGGTACGCCCGAGATGTTCTTCGAATATACCGCAGATGAATTTGGCGGTGCCGATTCGCTGCTTTCTTACGAGTTCGTCCCTGACTATGACGTTCCGGCCAATTCGACCCTAATCGCCAAGCCGGCCGTTGCCACAGTGGCCTTCGACCCGCGCAATCCTAATGTGGTTAATATGACCCGCAATGATATCGAGCAGCCTTCACCGGCAACCGCCGCCCAGTATCTAGACTCGATCTCCGACCGGTTGCTGCACAGGATCGGCTACCGCAACCTCGGCACTCCAACGGCGGCTGTCAATTCATACGTGATGAATTGGACGGTCAATGTCAGCGGCGTCAATCCGACCACGGCCGGAACTCATCAGGCGGCTGTGCGCTGGACCGAAATGCGGCGCAGCGGGGCCGGCGCGGTGAGCATCTTCGACCAGGGCACCCACGCGCCGGACGCCGTCAGCGGCACCGGCCGCAATCGTTGGATGGGAAGCATCGCCCAGGATTATCTTGGCAACCTGGCGCTCGGTTTCTCACGTTCGGGGCCCGGCGCGACCGAGTTCCCGGACATTGTCTGGGCCGGACGAACCGGGGGGCAAACGCCAGCCGGGACGATGAACGAGGGCGAGTCGACGATGTTCGCGAGCACCGGCGTGCAACAAACGACGAATGGCCGCTGGGGCGATTATTCGGCAATGACCAGCGACCCGTCTGACGACTGCTCGTTCTGGTACACGCAGGAATGGCGCGACTCCGTCTACAACGGAACCGGTTCGAACAACCCGTTCAAGTGGAGCACGCGCATCGGCACGTTCAAATTCCCGAGCTGTACGAGCGCCCCGAAAGGGACGATCGCCGCGACGGTCACCGAATGCGGCACCGGCAACCCCGTGAGCGGTGCGAAAGTTGCCGTATCTCCTGGCGGAGCCTCGCGGCTCACGAAAGCCGACGGCACGCTTGTCTCGAACATGAACATATCGCCGGCGACATACAGCGTGACGGCGAGTCGGGACGGTGTGAGCGCGACGAACGGCAGCGTCACCGTTGTCGACGGCGGAACCAACAACGTCTCGCTATGCCTCGCGGGGCCTTTGATTCAGGCGGGCGCAACCTCGGTGATAGCCGAGAGCTGTCCGGTCGCGAACAACACCGTCGATCCGGGCGAGACGGTGACGGTCAGCCTCGCGGTCAAGAACGCCCTCGGAACCCCGACGACGAATCTGCTGGGAACGCTTCAAACGTCCGGCGGCGTCATTCTCGCCGGTCCGGCGCAGGATTTCGGCGCCGTCGCGGGTGGCGCGACCGTTTCCCGCAATTTTACGTTTACCGCCGACCCGAACCTGCTTTGCGGTGATAACGTCGTTTTGACTCTCACCCTCACCGACGGAGTGGCCAATCTCGGAACGGTCAGCTACGCAATGCCGGTTGGCGGGGGCAACGGAACGCAGACCGCCGTCAGTTACACCTCGCCGGTGGTCGCGATCGCCGACAACAGTACAACCGGTTCGACGGCGACGCTGAACGTCAGCGGTTTCACCGGAAACATCGCGGACCTCGATTTTCGTTTCGACGGAACGGCGAACACGCCGACCGCCGCGCTGGCGGGCATCGACCATACCTGGGTGGGCGACTTGACCCTGAACCTTATATCGCCGGCGGGAACGAACGTCACCCTCCTGGGCCGGATGAACGATAATTCAGGTTTTAGCGGCAATTGCAACAATAACCACCTCTCTCAAATAGTTCTTGATGACCAGAGCTCCAACGGGTTCATCAATGTCGCCTGCGTCGGTTCTAACACGAATTCGGTCATTGTTTCCGGCACCCGGAAATCCGATTCTTTTTTGTCGGCGTTCAACGGTGAAAATCCGAACGGCAACTGGACTCTCAAGGCTTTCGACTCAGTGGCAATCGACACCGGCAATATCCGGGCGTTCTCTTTGCTGGTCACGCCGGTGTCCTGCTGCCGCTCAAAGGTCTGGACCGGCGCGGTCAGTTCGGATTGGAACGATCCGGCCAACTGGAGTCCCTCGGGCGTTCCGGTCTCTACCGACAACGTTCTGATTCCGCCGACGGGTGTCTCGAACGAGCCGAACATCGGGACGGGCGTGACCGTCGCCTCCATCTCTTTGGCGGGCAACCGCACGCTCACGGTCGGCGTCAGCGGCACGTTCGCAGTCACGAACCCGAACCTCTCGCTGCTTAAAGGTACGGTCGTCTACGCCGGCGCCGCGTCGCAGATAGCGCCGAACCTTAGTTACACGAATCTAACGGTCAATAACGGCTCGGGCGTGACGGCCAGCGGCGATATCACGGTTGACGGCACTCTAACCTTTTCCAACGGCATTCTTGACGCCGGGGCGAACACGGTCACGGTTTCAACTTGCGGTCCGGCAGCGGTTACCGGCGGAAGCGCGACGAGTTACATCAAGGGCAGCCTTCTGCGCTGCGTCAGCAGTGGCGGAACGTACGCGTTCCCGGTCGGAAATAGCGGTTATTCGCCGGTTTCATTGTCGAATATCGTCGGCACGAACCAGAATTTCACGATCTCTTCCGCGCCGACGGCGCCAACGGCGACGGGGCTGCCGCCGAACGTCGTCGATCGGCAGTGGAGTTTGACGAACGGCGGCATTACCTCCGCAAACGTCGCATTTACGTATCCCGCGGCCGATATTCCCGGCGGTTCGGACGAAACGTCGTTTACGGCGTATCGGATCAACACCGGTGCCGCGACCAACGTCGGCGGTACCGTGAACACGCTGACGCACACCGTGACGGTAAACTCGGTCAACTCGTTTTCGGTTTGGACCGTCGGCGGCTTTGCCCCGACCGCGGCGGGAGTTTCGGTTTCCGGACGCATTTTGACGGCTGAGGGCGAAGGCGTGAGAAGCGCGCGCGTCGTAATGATCGATTCGCAGGGAATTGTGCGGATGACGGTGACCGGTTCGTTTGGAACTTACCGCTTTGACGACGTCCGCGTCGGCGAAACATACGTGATGAACGTCTCGTCCGGGCGATACCGGTTCAACCCGATAACGCTCAGCGTTTCGGATGAATTGTCGGAGGTCAATTTTACCTCGGTCCCTTGACGGCGTATCGTCGTTTTCGACAAACGAAGAGGCTGTCTGAAACGTCTTCTCAGCGTGCGTAGCATGCGCAAGGACGATAGCACTACGCTCCGCTTCACGTGGTGCTATCGTCCTTGCGCGTGTTACAAACGCTGAAGATCCCAATCTTGATCTCTAAACAATAAAGGTCACTGACTTTTCAGACAGTCTCTTCTTTTTTGATTCTGTTCACCCAGCCGTCGGCGCCCGCGAATCCGCTCGGGTCTCAGACCGGGCTCAGGATCACGATCTGCGCCCGTTGCTTGGCGTCGTCAAGGAACTGTTCGAGGCTGTCGGCGACCCGTTCCTCAGTTAGTATCTCGTTGATCTCCAAGCGTTTGTCGTCGAACGACGGCATCAGCAGGCCGGGATAGCGGCGGCGAAAGTCCGGCGTGAAAACCTCGCTGTAGTATTTTCGCTCGGCCTCGATCGTGATCACGACGAACGAACGGAAACGGAACTCGAGATATTGCTCGATCTTCACCCGCTCGTCCATCATCCGCTCAAAATTATCGTCTTTTACCGATTCAAAACCGACTTTGCGGAGACGGTTTTCAAACTCCGCCGTCGAAGGAAAAAGCTCCAGAATCCGATTGATCTCGCGGTTTCGGCTTTCATCGGTCGGCGGCGCACTCGGCAGGCGTTTGGCTTCGATCGCGATCAAACGCTGATTGATGACAAGTTCCAAAGCGCGGTTCAGATCTTCGGAAGACGGCGGATCGATCGCCGTTCCGGGCTGCAGCGCAAGCGCCCAAAGCAGGTCGGAATAGGTGATAAGTTCCGGAGTCCCGACGCCGTCATCCACGGTTGCGACGGTCTTGTCGATAACGGTTTGCGCAAACGTCGGAAAACCGGCACCGAGCGCCAGCACCGCGAACACCAAGATCTTGAAAATCAACAATTTCCGCATCATCGACAACGATTGTTTCTTTCTAAAATAGATTCTCGACCGAATTCCTCCGGGTGTCAAATTTGTCTCCGATCAAGTGTTAAAACCGTTGACAAAATGTTTAAAATCCTTTTTAATTTAGTAGGTAGTTTGCAATGCTTCTCAGCTCAAACTCCGATCCCACCTTTCAGATGACGAATTCCTTCGATAGTTTGGCAGGCTTAATAAAAACATGTTGACCCCTAAGACCGCAAAGCGAACGCCGAGTTCTCACTCTGCCAACCAGATAGAGACCGGCGCGTACGCGGACCTGAAATTCATAACCGAACTCGGACGAAGTCTGCTGTTCACGGTCCATCCGAAGAAGGTCGCGGCCCGAGTGGCCGAAGCGATTCAAACGGAGACCGCGGCCGACGTCTGCGCAGTCATCGTCGAACTCGAGCATATCGGTTTGGTGAGTTGCACCTTCACGCAAAACGGGGTCGAAGCTGAACGTGATTGGGTCGACAGGAACCGGTTCCATAACTGGCGCGATCTTTTGCCGCCGCAGATTTCTTATCTCTCCGAGGACGAATTGCTTTTGGCGGGCGAGAGTCACACCGCCGAGTACGTGTCGCCGCTCCACATCAACGGCGAGATCAAGGGCGCCATCGTCTGCGGGTTCGGAACCGTCTCCGACTGTTCCGAACGCGTAAAACGCGCGATCGACGCCGCCGCCCAACTCGCGGCGATGAGCATCAACCTGTCGGCCCATTATGAGTCGGCGATCAACGATTCGATCAATCGCGCGCGCGAGGAACATCGTAAGTTTACAGAGGCCGTGCTCGACGCGCTGCCCGTTTCCATTTACGTGATCGACCGCGAGTACCGGATCGTCAGCTGGAACCGCCACCGCGAGATCGGAAGCCAGGGAATGTCGCGCGATTCGGTCATCGGCCGCAACGTCTTTCAGGTCTTCGCCAAGTATCCGCAGGGAAAACTTCGCGAGGAGTTTGAGCGGGCGTTTGATACCGGAGATATCGAACGCATCGAGCAGCAGACCGTAAGCGACAACGGCTCGACAGTGCATTGGCTTGTCAGCAAGATTCCGATGCGCAACCAGGTTACCGGTGAGGTCACACACGTGATCACGGTCGGTGAAGACGTGACAATGCGCGTCGAAGCGATCCACGCCGCCGGACGCGCAGAAAAACTCGCCGCTGTCGGAAGGCTTGCCGCCGGCGTCGTTCACGAGATCAACAACCCGCTGGCGACCATCTCGGCCTGCGCCGAATCGCTTGAATCCCGCGTCAACGACGGCGAGTTCGGTGAAATGCCCGAGATCGAGGACCTTCGTGAATATCTCGGACTGATCCGAAGCGAGGCGTTTCGCTGCAAGGCGATCACCAACGGCCTACTCGACTTCAGCCGCGTCCGCTCGGGCAACCGTCTGCCGATCGACATCGCCGACCTGCTGCAATCCTCGGCCAATCTTGTTTCTCACCAAAAGCGCGGAAACAATATTCAATTCCGTTTCGATATCGCCGCCGATCTGCCGCCCGTAAATGCGGACGGAGGCCAGATCCAGCAGGCGATCATCGCGCTCGCGACGAATGCCGTGGACGCGATGCCCGCCGGCGGGACGCTTACGTTTCGGGCCTATGCGTTGAACGAGCAGCGGATCACCATCGAAGTGCAGGATACAGGCATCGGCATCCCGTCAGAAAATATGTCGAAGGTTTTCGAGCCGTTCTTTACGACCAAGGAGGTCGGAAAAGGAACCGGGCTCGGACTCGCCGTTTGCTACGGCATCATCACCGAACACGGCGGCCGGCTCAGCGTGCGTTCCAGCGTTGGTAGCGGCACGACGTTCACGATCTTCCTCCCGAACAGAAAAACGGTTTAGGCGTTTCGGAGAGTTTTGGAACCGCATCCCACTTCCGAAACTTCCTGAACTTCTAAAACTTCCGAAACTAAAATTATGGCAAAACTCTTGGTAGTAGATGACGAAAGCAATTTGCGGCTGGTAGTTCAAAAGGAACTGAGCCGTCAGGGCCATGAAGTGGAAACCGCGCCCGACGGCGAATCCGCGTGGGACGCGCTCGAGCAGGAAGACTTCGATGTCCTTTTGTGCGACATCAATATGCCGCGCCTCGACGGTATCGGACTGTTGCGGCGTCTCCGCGAAAAAGCTCCGAATCCACCCGAAGTGATCATGCTGACCGGACAGGCAACCGTCGAATCCGCGATCGAGGCGATGAAACTCGGCGCCTATGATTATCTGACGAAGCCGTATCGCATCACGGAACTCTCGGCACTCGTGCAGCAGGCCTCCGAAAAACAGAAGCTCAAGATCGACAATCAGCGGTTGCGCGCGCAGATCGAACGGACGACCAACAAGAATATGCCCGAGATGGTTGCCGAATCGGCGCAGATGAAAGAGGTCCTTCGTCTTGTGCAGCGCGTGGCGCCGACCGATACTTCGGTCCTGATCACGGGCGAATCCGGCGTCGGAAAGGAACTGGTTGCGCAGGCGCTGCACCGTCTCGGACGCCGCAAGGACAAGACCTTTGTCGATCTCAACTGCGCGGCGCTCCAGGACAATCTGCTCGAATCGGAACTCTTCGGTCACGAAGCCGGCGCGTTCTCAGGCGCCCGCGGCCGTAAGCTTGGACTTTTTGAGATTGCCGACGGCGGTACGATATTTCTTGACGAAATAATGGAAATGCCGATGCAGCTTCAATCGAAACTGCTCCGCGCGCTCGAGACGCGCTCGTTCTTTCGCGTCGGCGGCGTGAAAAAGGTCGAGGTGGACGTTCGTTTGATCGCCGCGACCAACCGCAGCACGAAACAGGCGGTCGCCGAAGGCGTCTTCCGGGCGGACCTTCTTTATCGCATCAACAGCTTCGAGATCAACATCCCGCCACTTCGGGAACGTCGTGGAGACATCGAACCGTTGGCGAATCATCTTCTGCACGAGATCGCCGGACAGAACGCGCCGGAACTGACGCTGCCCGCGCTCGAGGCCTTGAACGCTTACAGCTGGTCGGGAAATGTCCGGCAGTTGAGAAACTGTCTCGAACGCGCGGTCCTGTTTTCGGACAACGGCAAGATCTCTATCAAGGACCTTCCGGCCGAAGTCGTCAGCCGTGTTGCGGAGCCAAGCGTTTCGGTCGTTTACAACGAGCCGAGCGAGAACGGGATTAGCTCGTTTCAGAATTCTCCGGCGAATCTGCGAGACGTCGAACGCCAGCAGATAATAGGCGCTCTCGAAAAGACGGGCTGGCATCGCGGCCGGACCGCGGAACTTCTCGGAATATCACCGTCGACGCTTTACCGTCGTCTGCGCGAATACAATCTCGAGGTCTGAAATGTTGAACTCCGAAATCCCGAATCCCAAAAACCAAATCGATCTGAGGGGCATTATCTTCGTTATATTCGTTTTGATACTGGCGGCGATTTCGGCGTATCCACAAAGCACGTTCACCGGTCGAATCGTCGAAGTCATCGACGGGCGGACATTCGTCATCGAAGTTCCGAACGCCCGCATCACGGCCGCTCTACAGTACATCGAAGTGCCGGAGCCCGACCAACCATTGGCTCAAACCGTTAAGGATCATCTTGCGGCGATGATCTTGAATCAAACTGTCGAATTCAAGCCGCTCGGGTTCAACACCGAAAGGACCGTCGGACGACTTAAACTCAGGGGCGTCGATGTCGGCCAGCAAATGATCCGCGACGGCGCGGCCTGGCACGCGGTGTTCGAGAAGAACGGGCAGACGCCTGCCGAGCGGGCAATGTATGAGAGCAACGAGGTTCAGGCGAAGGCGGAGAAACGCGGTATCTGGGGCGTTGAGGGCCTGAAGCCTGCGTGGGAATTCCGGGCGGACAAGGAACGCGCGGAACAAGATCGTCAACGTCGGGAATACGAAAGAAACGCTCTTCTGGCGTCCAACCCGTCGGTGAAGGTGCCGGTTCGGCCGGCGCCGGTAGTCCAAACGTACGCAAGTTTTGACACCTGGTCCGACATCAGAAGCATCGACAAAGAGGCCGGAGTCGGCGGACTGATCCGCAAATACGACGCCGCGCGCCGTTTCGGCTACAATCTGACGACCCAGGCGCAGATCGCGGTCACAGGCACAACGAAGCCGCCGTATTTGGATTTTCGGCTGGGGTATGTTTACGGTTTCAACGCTGCCGGAAAAGTCTCCGGCTGGGCGGTGGCGATCCTCTCGGACGCCGACACGTACAAGTTTGCGAAATCAAACAATTTGACGGTCTTTGCCGACGAGGAACGGATCGAATTAGGGAAGGCGTACCGTTTCTTCGGCGACACCGGCGCCGCTCGCCGCGAAACGCTGGTCTATCTCGTCGATCGAAAAAGCCTCGCTAAGATCGCCAACGCGTCGAACATAAAGGTCAAGGTCGGCGCATTCAACGGAAACCTCGGCAACAAGATCCAGACCCTCGCAAAGAATCTAATGAATTCAGCGGAATAACCGTTCGGAGTTCCGCCTTCAGGCGGCCTCTACTTATTCCTTCGATAGCGTCGTGAAACAGCCGCCGCCTGAAGGCGGAACTCCGAACGATCTTTGATCAGAAGTCGATTCTGAGACCGAGCCTGACCTCGCGCTGGCGGTACGTTCGCCTCGGGACGAGGAAGTTCTGACGTGCCTCCAACTGCGCCGCCGTCGGCGTCGTGCTCAGTGCCTGAAAATCAACAAACTCCGCGCCGTAGCTGAAGACTGCGGCATTCAGGATGTTGTTGAATTCGATCACCGGACGAACCCGCACGCGTTCTCCGATCTTCCACTGACGGGAGATATTGAGATCAAATCCGAAAAGGCCCGGGCCGGTGCCCGCGTTGCGCGGCAGGTTGCCGCTTGCGGCACCGATCGGCTGGAGCGAAAACTGAGCAAGCAACGCGTCCGGGATCGGTGATCCCGGCTCGCGGTACCTGATATCACTGATGTCGCCGCTGAAATTCAGGCGGTCGGTGCCGAGATCGTCGAGATTGCGGTCGCTGCCGCCGGCTCCGAGGTTGAACCGCGACGAACTTCCGAGGCGGACCAGCGGCGAAAACCGGAGTTTGCCGAACCACCAAGGCGTGTCGAAGGTTCCCGAGAACGTCGCGCGGTGGCGACGGTCCTGCAGGCTTCGCGCCCATTCGCGCGCGAAGTCGCCGTTGACCTCGGCGTTCGCGGTGTTGTTCAATCCATCGTCCCTGGTACTCGAAAGCGTGTAGACGAATCGGTACTGGGCGCCGAAACCGCCGCCGATTCCGCGGAAACGACTGCGGATCTCAAGAACGAGCCCGCTGTACAACGATCGTCCCTGCGATCCGATCAAGGAAGTTTCGGTGACCGTTTGATCCGGTCTGAAGCGGGCGATCGCCGCCGTCGCGATGCCGATCGGGGCGCCGGTCGCGTTGTTGTTCTGTCCGGGAACCGCGACGAGCGGCGTCGCCGGCGACGAGTTGATCGTGTTCAGGTTTACGAGGCAAATCGGCGTGGTCGTGCCGCACGCGGTCCCCTGAGGCGTGACGAGTCCGGTCGGGTCCGCGGTCGAGCCGAGATAGAACGAGTACATCCTTGTCGGCGACAGAACGAACGGATTCGCCAAAAGATAGGCGGTCCAGTCAGGATATCCGACCGGGAGGCGCGGCGCGTTGTTGTTGTAATCCCGCCACAGCCGGATCGTTCTGTTCCGTGTATAATTCGCCTCGAATACCCAACCGTTGAGGATCTCGCGTTCGAACCCGACATTGAATTGATAGCCCTCCGGGATCTTCAGGTTCGGCTCGACCGACCGAAGCGGGTTTCCCGCGCTTGAGACGTTCCCGACCGAAAAGCCGGTGTTCGAGTTGCACGGACCCTCGGGGCCGACGACGGTCGCGCAAGCGGTGACGACTAGCGATCGCAGTTGTTCGGTCGCGGGAAAACTGTTCGGAAAGTTATTCGCGATCGCCGCAAGAATCGCACCCCGGCGTCGATCGCTTCCGGACGTGCCGATCGTGCTTGAATCGAATGCGACGAGCGTGCCGCCGCCGTTCTGGATCGAATCGCCGACGGTACGGAGCAGAACCCGGTTATAGAAGATCCCGGCGCCGAACCGTATCACGGTGTTTCCGTTTTGCAGCGGGTCCCAGGCGAAGCCGAAGCGCGGACCGAAGTTGTTCTTGTCGGACACGGCGGTTTCGCGCTCGTACCGGAGCCCGAGACTTAGCGTGACGTTCCGTGCCGGCCTTATCTCGTCGTTGAAGAAGTAGCCGTAGTACCGGTTCCGCACGTCCTGACTTGTGCCGAAGTTCTGCCGGTAGCGACTCAAGATGTTCCGCGTAAAATTGTAGACATTGCTAAAGTTGAACGTTCCGGTCGCGTCACCGAGACCCGTGACTTTCGAAGCGACGTTCTGGATATCGAATCCGAACTTGATGGTGTCGTCTCCGACAACGTAGGTCACCGAATCCTGAAACTGCCAGCGGGTTTCATTGCGCGTGTCGGCAAAGTTTTGGAGTGTGCTCGTCGTCGAGTTTCCGGCGATCAGAGTTCGGGCCGAGTTCAGGACCGGATCGCGATAACCGATGAGAACGACCGGGTCGAAAGGGTTCGGCGCCTGGTAACTCGGCTTAAGACGCGACCACTGGCCCCGAAACTGGTTGACGGCGTTCGCACCGAAAACCTGATTGTCGGCGAAGTTGAGGGCGTCGGTGTTCGAGTTCCTCGCCTGGAATGCGTCTTCGATCCTTGTCGTCGCGGCGCCGGCCGAGCGCTTGTTGTTCTTGCGGCCAAGTTGAAATCCAACGGTCAGATCGTTGTTCTTGAACAGGCGATGATCGAGCCTCACGGTCAAGACGTTGCTCCGGTTCGGTGTTGAGTAGAGCTTGTTGTACGGAGCGATGTATTCGGCGCTTGGCGACGGCCCCTCGCACGGCGTCGGGTTTCCGGGCGAAGGTGTGGTCGGGACGCCATCGCAGGTTCGGGTGGCGCCGGTCGGCGACGGCAGCCGATACCTCGGGTTTGAACCTACCGGCAGGTAAGCGTCGATGAAGGTCGTGTCGGCGAGATTGCCGAATTCGTACGCGACCGCGAAGAACGTCCGTTGACGGCCGTCGTAAGCCGGAAGCGTCACCGGACCGCCTAACCAGAAGCCGGCATTGATCTCCTGTAGCGGCGGACGCGGGATCGCCCGGCTGTTGTTGTACCACGAATTCGCGTTCAGGCTTTCGTCGCGGAAGAACCCGAACAAACGGCCGCGGTACTTGTTGCCGCCGGCCCGCGATCGCAGGTTGACGCGACCGCCGGAGGCGCGGCCGTATTCTGCCGAAAACTGGTTTTGGATGACCTGAACTTCGGCGACGGATTCTATCGGCGGCTGAAAACGATCGCGCGAGGAACGGTCGTCGTTATTGTCGAGGCCGTCGATCGTGATGTTGTTCGAGTACGCCGTTCCGCCGCCGATCGAGAAGTTGCCCTGCTCGATCGGGGCGCTTCGCGGATTCGCGTTGCTGTCCTCGGCGAGACCGCTCGTCGAAAGTTGTTCTTCCGAGGTTCCGCCGAGCGTCAATACGAGGTCAAGCGCGTTGCGCGAGACGTTCGGGATCTCCTCGATCTGCTGTTCACCGATCGTCCCGCCGACGACCGTCCGGGTCGTATCGACGACCGGTTCGCTTTCGCCCTCGATCGTGACGATCTGTTCAGCTGAGACGCCCGCCGGGCGAAGCGTAAATTCGAGCTGGATGTTCTGACCGGAGAGGGTCGCCAGATTCGTCTTCTCGAGGATTGCAAAACCCTGCATCGAGACTCTGAGCGTATAAACGCCAGGCGGCAGTTCGATCAGGCGGTAACGGCCGTCTTCGTTGGTGACGACGGTACGGGTGATGCCCGTTCCCGTCAACGTGGCGCTGACCGCGGCGCCGGCGACGGGCAAGTTGTTGGTGTCGACAATGCGTCCCGCGATCGTGACGTCGTCAAGATCCTGAGCCAGGACGTTTAAGATTTGAATGAGGCAGAAAACGACCGGTAAGGTCGATGTGCGGATGTTTTTCATACACTTCTCCTTAGGTGTGATTGAGGTATCCCCGGAACAGGTGATGCTGTCCGGGCAGATTGATGGTTAAAGGGAACGGCCGGCCGAACCAGTAAGGTTAACGATACGGCTGCCGCTTAATCTTCGCGGAGATCGCGAAACTTTTTGATCGTGACGTTCAGCCGCGAGACGGGGATCAGGGCCTCGGAGCCGGAAAAGGTCTCGACGTGCTGAGAAAATTCGTTGGCGTGGGTCCGCAGATATTCGAAAAAGCGTTCGAACTCGCGCTGCATCGCGTCCATCTTCTCGCGCATGTTGAGGATGATCTCGACTCCTGCGAGGTTGACGCCGAGTTCGCGCGTCAGCGACAGAATAACTTCGAGGCGTTCAAGATCGGGGTCCGTATACAAGCGCGTATTGCCGACCGACCGCGACGGTTGCAATAGCCCTTCGCGTTCATACAGCCGCAGCGTTTGGGGATGGATCTCATAGAGTTCCGCCACCGCGCTGATCGTATATGTTTTGATCTTCTTCTTCATCGAAACAGAAACTAGGTTTCAAGATTCAAGGTTCAAGGTTCAAGGTTCAAGGTTCCAATGACTCGAGACCTGAAATCCCAAATCCCAAATCCCAAATCCCAATTCCCAATTCCCAATTCCCAATTCCCAAATCCCTTACTGTTCGGGATTCTCGTCCAGTTTCTTCGTCCAGGCGCTGTTCGGATAACGTTTTCGCAGGACCAAGGCGATGCCTTCCTGGAGTTCCGGACCGTTTCCGCAACCGTATTTGGTCCATCCGTTCGAGGCCCACGCGATGTAAAGCGCTTGGGGAACTCGTTTATCCGCCGGCGCCAGTCGCGCCCATTCGAGTGTCTGCTCCGCAAAATATTTTGGCGCGTCACCGAGCTTCGACAATCGGCTCCGATCGAGTTTGGCAGCGGTCGTCTGCGCCCGGCTCAGGAAAGCCGGTTGGGCCGGGAGGGTCGACGGATCCTCGTTTTCGCTGTCGAACGCCCACGAGCACCACCAATTGTCGTCGTCCCATTCACCGAAAAGGTTGTCGGACGAAAATCCGGACTCGATGTTAGGAGTCAAAATCGGATTCTTCAAGATAATGAAGAGCGCGGCACGCTTACGCGCAAGCGGCGTCGCGGACTGTTGATAAGGTGCAAAGTCCTTGGCCAGTTCCGGCATCAACGACAAAAGCCTCGGCGTTATCTGTTTTTCCGCCGGTTCGTTCCCGAGCAGGACTGCCCGCGTCCAAACCGCGATCGCCAGACGCTGCCGCAGATGTTTCGGCAGAGCGTCGGACCGTTCGGCCGCGATCAGCACATCGATCGGGAAGTACCGGTTCAGCGCGGCGAACGTGTCGTCGTCGAACATCTCCTCTTCGGCATATGCCCTGTATCGCGAAAAGCGTTCATCGATTTCCTTTTCGAATTGCTCGCGAGTCTGATCAGGGTACGATTCCGGCGAATACCAGGACTTTTGTTCCGCAAGTTGTTCGTCAAGCGTCGCGATGTTGCCGTCGAAATCGAACGCGTACGGTTTTCTCAAGGCGTATTTCAGAAACTCGTCGAGCGTTCCGCTCATCGTCATACGCATTTTTTTGAACTCGTTACGTGTCGACACCGGAAAAGTCGTCGGGGACGCGATCATTTCGTCGAGCAGTGCCCGAGCCTCCGCCGTTTTACCGCGCGCGATATCAAGTCGTGCCCGATGATAAGCGATCGTGGCGAATGCGGGGGAACTCGGCCCGACCTTGCCGGCCTCCTCGAGGACCGCCGCCAAATCCGTGGATGATGCCTCAGCCTTTGAGATCGCGGTCATCAACCACATTTCGGAGCCGGTTTGACGGTATCGCGAAAGCGAGTATAGGTAAGCTTCGGGCGTCTGGATCTGATAGGTGAACAACCAGTCTGAAATATCGTCCTGTCGCAGAAAATCAGGCAGCAGCGACAGGTTCATAGTTTCGCTGCCCCAATACCCGCCCTGATAACCGCTGTCGCGGTCGTTACTGAACCGCGAACTGAAAGCAGCCTGTCGCTGACCTTTGATTTCGTCTTTTTGCTTCTGGGTCAGCGGTTTGCCGACCACTCGTTCCATCGCGGCCACCGCCTCGTCGTCCGTCACGTCGGCGCCGACTTCGGCGCTGTAGCTCTGGGAGGGTTCCTCGGTATACAAATAAAGCGTGATCTTGTCGGTCGGGGTCGGTGTTGGCAACGGCGTATCGAAAACGGTATTGGCATTGTTGACGCCTTCCGCGCTGCCGGTTTCGGCCGCCTTCCGGTTTTCTTCGGCGACGAGGGCCTCCCTTTCGTACTTGTCGAGCAGCCAGCTGTAGTCGATCAGATCCTGACGAAAGTCGCGCGACGACTGGTACGCGATCTTGCCCGCGAGTTCGTGGAGCCGTTCCTGCGGCCGGAGCCGGTATTTCACGACGCCGAGAAGCCGCTCGGCATCATCGGCGAATTGACCGCCCTTCATTGCGACCAGTTGCAGTGCCTGGTCGGCCTCGACATACAGCGTTTCGGTGCGGCCGCCCGCACCGCTCAGACTCGCCTGCCGGATCAGCGTTCTTCCGACGAGGTACTCCGCCGTCTCCTGCCACGGTGACTGCGAGTCCTGAGCGATATCCGCAAACCTCCGCCGCGCGCCGTCATAATCGAGCGAATAGAATTCGGCCGCGGCGATCTGGTAAGCGCGATCCTTTTGCAGCCACTCCGACATCTCGGCGGAAGGCAGGTCCGGAATCGACTTTCCAGTCGCGCAGTTCGCGAAAACCTGATCCTGCGCGCGGAGCCAGTTTTTGACATCCTTGTCATCCGAACCGTGAGCCGTCGCGCGGTCGGACAGGGTTTTTGTGGCCGTCTCGAAAGCGTTTTTCGTGCAGTTCGGGAAAAACTCGTAACCGCCCCAAGAGCGTTCCGCATAAATTTCGGGAGTCTTTTCATCGCTGCCGACAACGGATTGTCGCTGTTTTACCCACGCTTTGACGGCGGCATCGAGTTCGTCGGTACGGTCGTAGCTCTTGTTGTTTATCTCGGCTTCCCAAAACTCGATCAAAGCCTTTTGCTCAGGGTCGGAAAATCCGCCGCCGTTCAGGTATCGATAGGCCGCGATCAGAACCATCCGACGGTAGGTCGGTTTGACGATTCCCAGATTTCCGGCCGCGAAGTCGCGGTACGGCGACTCCGGCGCGCGCTGGTTGTCAAAAACCGGCGACACATAGCCAGGACCGCACGGGAGGACCGAGGTAACGGCCGTCACCAAAAGAACGAGCGTGGCAAATAGGGGTCTCAGATGTTTCATATCAATTACCGCCGAACCAGTACGGCGTCTGTTTCGTCCACGGCGAGCGCGGATATCGTTTGCGGAGTATGTCGAACGCTTCTTTCGAATATCTTCCGGTATCGTCGTCGGTGCAGCCGTAGCGGGTTGCGCGCACCGCGAAATGCAGAATCTCCGCGACCTGCGGATGCTTCTGATTCGCGTTCGCGAACAGGACGGCGCGCCGCGCAAGGCCGGTCGAACTGTTCCCAAACTCCGCGAGCAGCTTTTGCTCCGCTGCCGCCCGCCCCGTTTCGTCCGGTGACAGGAATTCGGGATAAACCGCGGGATACGTGAAATTCTCGTTGTACTGACCTCCGAGTTCCGAACGGCGCGGTTCGACGCACCACCAGTTGCCGCGGATGCTGTCGATCGTAGTCGCCGCCGAATCTTCTCGGCCGAATCCAACCGGGACATACGGTTGCATCACCGGATAGCGGACGATCGCGAGCAGCGCCGCCGCCTCTTGATTCACGCCGCCGCGGGCAGCCGCATACTTTGAGACATACGGCGCGAATTCCGGCGCCGACCGCGCGACGAGCGGACCAAACTCACGCAGGATCGCGCCGTCGCCGAGCGCGTAGGCCCTGACCCAGACGGCCGATACCAAAAACTTCTTGAGATGCACCGGCAGTTGCGGTGATAGCGCCGCGGCGCGCAAAGTCGAAAGCGGAACCTTTTCGTTGAGGAAGGCCACCGCGTCATCGTCAAACATCGGACGGTCTATCCAAGGCCTCAGCCGCACGTCGTCCTTGAGATCGGTTCCTTCTTCGCGCCCCGTGTCGTTCCAGTCGAAGATCGCCGCTTTGCGCTGCGCGTACTTCAGGAATTCCTCAAGATTTGCGGCGACGGCCATCCGCTCGGCGAGAAACCGGTTTTGGGTCGAACGCGAGAGGCTCTCGAAACCGCGACCGAGAATCTCATCGAGTTTAGACTTGGCCCCCGCCCTTTTGCCCGATGCGAGCAAAAGCCGGACCTCGTGATAGCGCACCGTGAAAAATGCAGGCGAATCTGACGATAAGCGGGACGCTTCAACGAGCAGCGAATCCGCATCGTTACCCTGCGCTTTGGAGATCGCAGCTACGAACCAGTGCAGCTTTCGGGTCGCTTGCCAGCGCTCGAGCGCGTGTTCAAAGCCGTCAACGGCGCGGCAGGTAAAGAGCCAGTCGGTCAGGTCCTCGGAGCGGTCGCTCTCCGGGACGTCCCGAAGCTTAAGTTGATAATTATAGTCATACGTCTTGCCGGCCTTTTCGGCCTCTTCGGCGTCGATCGTCGAACCATTGGCCTCGGCTCTCGTCGCGATGTGTCCGGTCAGCCACGAATAGTCGTTGAGATCGTCGTAGATGTTCGGGTTGTCCCGGCCGCTTGCGAGAATCCCGGCAAGTTCCTTTTGTCGTTCGACGGGCGTTGACCGATACTTCACAAGACCCAATAAACGGATTGCGGAGGCGTGAAAATCGATCATTGACGGATCCCCGATGATTTCCTCGAGCTTTTCGGACGCTTTCCGATAGAGGTCGCGGGTCTTCTTCTCAATCTCGGCCGTGTCCGTCGCAGCCTCAACGACGTCGCCCGAGCCGGCCTGCCGGATCAGGGTTCGCGCGACCACGAACCGGGCGGTCGCCTGCCACGGCGAACTCTTGTCGGCGGCGATGCGTTCGAAGCGGACACGGGACTCATCGGGCGAGCCGCTATACATCAGCGCCGCCGCATACTGATATTCGCGGTCTTTCCTGAGCCATTCGGGAGCGTCGGCGGGCGCATCGGGCGGCATCGCCGCGCCCTCGCCGCAATTCGAGAAAACGAGGTCCTGCCCCTTGAGCCAGTCGCGGACGAGATCTCCCTTGCCGTGCGCCGCGATCCGCGCTTCGAGGGTCTTCGTCGCGGTCCTGAAGCTGTCGGCCAGACAGTTGTTGTAATAATTGTATCCGTCGGTAACCCTTCGGTCCGTCTCGATGTCGCGCTTCTCTCCGGTTAAAGCGGCGCGCGCCACGAGCCATCCGTCAACGTAGTCGGGCACGCCTTCGCGACGCGGCTCCTGCGCGTCGTTGAATCCCTGCCGGTAGAAGATCTCGTTGTCGAGCGCCGTTTTGACGAGTTTTTGCTCGGCTGCCGAAAACGAAACGCCGTTCAGTTGGCGGTAAAAGGGGATCAAAGAAAGATCGCCGAAGGATTCGGGGACGATTCCGGCCTTTCCTTTAATGTATGGCTCGAGCGGAAAGTCGGGGTGCGTTTCAAGCGAAAAGATCGGTGAAACGATGAACGGCCCGCATGCCAACGCGGCACTTGAGGCGAATCCGAGCATTACGGCCAGCAGGCAAAAGGAGATCACGAATCGAATCGTTTCTTTCATATTCTGTTACCTTAGCTTTTCGAGATCGGCCCGTTCCCAGGCGCTCGATTTGAAATAGTATATCCGCCGTTCGGGTTTGAGCGGAGCGCTGATCGGTTCTTCGAGAGCGAATCCGTAACTTCCGCGGCAAAGCGGTTCCCGCCAGTCGTTGCCCTTCGCGAGAAAGTCGCGGATACGGTCGGAGTCTGCGCCCATCACGAACGCCATCGGCACGGCCTCGTCGACGGGGAAGTCGTTGAACCATGTGTCGCCCGCGCACCACGACGCGAGCGCGGTCATCGTCAACGGTATGTCCGGAGGCAGCGCCGCGCGGATTTCGCCGATAAGCTCCCGATAAAACTTTCTCTCGGAAACCGTGGCATCGAAGTCGATCTGGACCGCTTTCACATCGGGCAGTTCGATCGTTCGGCGCACGAGATCGACAACGCGCCGTCGCTGATCGGCAGAAAGCAGCGGACGCGATTCCGAGCTTTTTGACGTGTCTATCCGCGTGACCGCAATGACATAAGTTCCGGGCGCCATTTCGAGCGGTTGCCGTCGCGGTTGGAACGATACGTCGTCTTTTGAAAGTTTCAGTGTCTGGGCGTGAAAAGCGACGCCAAACCGCTGCGGATCGAGAAACCGCAGGTCTTCCTTGCGTTCCCAGGCCCAAAGTATCCGCGGCGGCATTTTGTTGGCCAAACCTCGGTTCACGCCCCGCGAACCGGGGCAACCCGAAATCAGGAACGCCGCCAAGAGAATCATCGATGCCGGCACGAAACGAACCGACGGTTCAAGTTTGAATCGATTCATAATCGCCCAAAATCGCTTGAGGTCCAGCGGGACAGAGACTACGATTGCTTGCGGGCAGTCCATGTGCCGCCGAAACTCATCCTTCCGTTCATCTTGTCACCCGAAACCGTTCCACTGTATGAAACCGTTTCACCTTTTTCGGTGAAAAACAGTGTGATTTGGTTGCCGTTGATCTTGCCGGGCGGATTAGTCACCCAAATTCCGGAGTTTCCCCCCACCTCAGAGTATGAGGACATTGCGATCTTTGCGCCCTGCTGGTTGAGTTTCCATTTCATTGTGCCGCCGCCGCCGTCGTTGAACTTGTAGTTGACGCTCCAACTTCCGGAGACGTCGTTCGTTTCCGGCGTTGCAACGGCGATCGGTTCGGGCGTCGAAACCGCGATCGGATCGGACGTCGGTTCGGTCGAACCGTCGGCAGCCGGCGCGCCGGCCGAGTTCAGCTTGTTCTTATTGAGTTCGGATTCGCGCTTCAATAAGTCGGCTTCTTTCCGGGCCAGTTCCGCTTCTTTTCGCAACTGTTCTTTCTCCCGGTCCGGGCCCGTGCACGAAATCAGGACGACGGCTGCTATCGCCAGCAACGACGCGGCGGCCGCAAACCGCCGGAAACCCGCAATCCGCCTTGTCAAAACTTCAACGCTCATACGGTCACCTCCCGGTTATCCGGTTGAAACAATGCTTTGAACCGTAACATCTTATACCGATTCGCGACTAATTTCTAACCGAACTCTCGGGCTCGTTTGACTAGATGAAAAGCACGCAGTTTGTTATATTTAATGAAACTGAACCACCATTCATTAGAACTTGCAGAGAAAACCGATATGATCGAACGCGAACAACTCGAAATGGACGTCATCTTCGTCGGCGCGGGACCGGCAAACCTTGCCGCGGCCCTCCACCTGAAGAACAAGATCCGTGAACACGATGAATTCATCGACAAGGGCATCAAGAAAGGTCGCAAGATCGGCGACCTTGAGATCGCCATCGTCGAAAAAGGGTCCTTTGTCGGCGCGCACATCCTGTCAGGCGCCGTAATGGACCCGATTGCGATCCGTGAACTGATGCCGGATTTCCTCGAACAGGGCTGTCCGGTCGATTCGGCCGTGACGACGGACGCGTTTTGGTACCTTACCGAAAATAGCCGTATCAATGCGCCGATCATTCCGCCGCCGCTCAAAAACAAGGGCAAATACATCGTAAGTCTTTCGCGCGTCTGCGAATGGCTCGGCGAGAAATGCGAAGAGGCTGGGATCAACATCTTTCCTGAGTTTCCCGCGTCCGAGGTTCTTTATGACGAGAACGACCGCGTCATCGGCATCCGCACCGGGGACAAAGGGCTCGACAAAGAAGGCAAACCGAAAGGGAATTTCGAAGCCGGCGTCGATATTTTGGCAAAGGTGACCGTTCTCGGTGAGGGATCGCGCGGTTCGCTGACAAAACAACTGACCATGAGGCTCGGGCTTGAAAAGGAAGACGACCCGCAGGTCTTCAGTCTTGGCGTCAAGGAGATCTGGGAAGTCCCTGCGGGGAATTTTGAAGAGGGCAAGGTCGTCCACACGCTTGGATTTCCGTCTGACACGCAAACATACGGCGGCGGTTGGATATACGGGATGAAGGACAACAAGATCAGCATCGGTTACGTCACCGGCCTTGATTACAAGGACCCGTTGATCGATCCGCACGCCGAGTTTCAGAAGTTCAAGACGCACCCGGCTGTCGCCGAGGTCCTCAAGGGCGGCAAAATGCTGAAATACGGTGCGAAGACGATCAACGCCGGCGGCTATTGGACGATGCCGAAGCTGTTCGCCGACGGAGTATTGCTGGTCGGCGAATGCGCGGCGTTCCTGAACGGCCAGCGCATCAAGGGAATTCATCTCGGGATGAAGTCGGGGATGCTCGCGGCGGAAACGATCGTCGGCGCCTTCGAACACGAGGATTATTCGTCGAACACGCTCAGGCATTTTGCCGAAAAGGTCGATCACAGCTGGATCTACGACGAACTTTATCCGGTGCGCAACTTCCACGCAGCGTTCCAGTCGGGGCGCTGGTCGGCGCTTATCAACGGCGGCCTCCAGTTTCTGACTGGCGGACTGGCATGGGGATTTATGCCGAAAGAACACCACGTTGCCGGCCACGAACGGATGGAAAAGCTCGCCGCCGGCGACGAAAAGCGGTATGAGAATCTGAAGTTCGACAAGGAACTCACGTTCGATAAGGTTACCGACGTCTTTTATGCGTCGGTCGCTCACGACGAGGACCAGCCGTCGCATCTTCACATCCTCGACACCGAGATCTGCGCGACGCGCTGCGCCGAAGAATACGGCAATCCGTGCCAGCGTTTCTGTCCGGCATCCGTGTACGAGATGGAAAAGAGCGAATCGACCGGACGACGCGAGATCAAAGTCAATTTCTCGAACTGCGTCCACTGCAAAACCTGCGACATCGCGGATCCGTACCAGATCATCAATTGGGTGACGCCCGAAGGCGGCGGTGGTCCGAATTACAAGGGAATGTGATCGGATTTGGGATTTGGGATTTGGGATTTGGGATTTGGGATTTGGGATTCGGGCCGCGACAAATTCCAGGGCATTGTTCTGACCGATCGACAAGGAAGATCATTGATCCCTACTCGGCGTTCGCAACGAAACAATTTGGCATTTTTGTTATTGGTGTTGACCCGGACAATTCGCCTGTTTTTCACGGATGCACACGGACGGTTTCTGAGCGAAGGAATCAGTTAGATCCGTTCCATCCGTGGCCAGCTGTCGATGAAACAGCTTTGCTTCTTCAAACCTCCCAATTGTGATTCGGAAGGCGTCGGGACGGTGTGCCGAAGTTACGAGATCCGAAGCCAAAGAAGCTCAATTCCCAAATGCGAAGTCTTTCAAAAACATCTCATAGTCTGATCGAGGAATTTTTCCGAGACTATCTGGGCGATTCGGATTTCGAATTGCCGACCGTCCATTTTGCGACCGGTTACGCTGCCCGTTTCGCCGCTGCGGTCTTAAGGATCCAAGGCCTGACGATCGGTCCGCTGGTCCTCATCGCGCCGGCGCTGTTGGACCGGATCGATGAGCGCACCATTTTGCCGCGCGACCTCGTCGTCCATGAAATCGCCCACGTGATTCAATATCGACAGTTCGGTTTGTTCGGGTTTTTGCGAAGATACTTCGGCGCGTATCTGGCGAACATTCGAAAAGAGGGAAGTTTCTCCGCCAAAACAAGGCACGCGGCTTACCTCGCGATTCCGTTTGAGATCGAAGCGAGGCAAACCGCGTATGATTTTGTACGCTGGTTCGCAAACATGCGCCAGTCGGGATGAAGCGTTACTGCTCGAGAATATCGAAGTAAACTTTCTTTTGATCCAGTTCTTTGAGAGCGATGCGCGTGAACTTGTGCTTCCGCGGGTCGAGGTCGACGCGCGCGTCCGCGCCCCGCTGCAATTGCTTCGCACGCTGGGCGGCGAGAATTATCATCCGGTATTTGGAATCGATCTCAGGAATGACCTTTTCAGTCGTTTCGCCGTCGCCGGCCATTTCCACTGTTTCGTCGATCTGGTTTTCTTCTTTTTCAGCCATTTACTAACTTACTCCACGATTTCTGATTTTCGACGCGTCGAAACTATCAAGAATATCTTGTACGCGGGCCTTTTGTCTATTGGATTTGAGCCGTTCCGCCAAAATAATCGTCTCGAGCTCGCCCGTCGCTATGTCTTTATCGTCGTTGATGAGGGCGTATTGAAAGCGGTTGAAATGCCGGACCTCGCCGATCGCATTGCTCAGGCGAAGTTCGAGAGTCTCGGTGGTCTCGGTTCCCCTGGCGGCAAGGCGTTCGCTCAGGACCTCATATGACGGCGGCAGGATGAAGATGCTGAGAGCCTCGGGAAACCGCTCGATGATCTGCGCCGCGCCCTGCACGTCGATCTCGAGAATGACATCGCGCCCGGCAGCTGTCTCGATCTCGACCTGGGCAGCCGAAGTTCCGTAATAGTTTCCGTGAACCTCGGCAAATTCAAGAAACTCGCCCGCGTCGATGCGGCGCTTGAACTCTTCCTTCGAAACGAAATTATAGTCCTGCCCGTCTGCCTCGCCCTCGCGGATCGCGCGCGTCGTGAACGAGACCGAGTACCCGACATTCGGGACCCGGGCCAGGATCTCCTTTATCAGCGTTCCTTTTCCGCCGCCCGACGGCGAACTGATGATTATTAACGTACCGGTGATCATACGATTCTAAAATGAACGAAGTATCAGGTGCGGATGAAGGCCGTTCCGCGACCTGCGACGCGCAGTCGTCATCCCGCAAGGGTTATTCAACGTTCTGAACCTGTTCGCGGATCTTTTCGATCTCGCTTTTTATCGCCAGGGCGTTTTCCTTGACGATCATATTGTTCGTCTTCGAGGCGACGGTGTTTGCTTCCCGATTCAGTTCCTGGGTCAGGAAATCGAGCCGTTTGCCAACCTCCGTTTCTTCGTCCAGGATCTGCCGGAACTGTTCGATATGGCTTCGGAGCCGCTGGATCTCTTCTGAAATGTCGCAACGGTCAGCCATATAAGCGACCTCCTGCGCCAGACGGCCTTGGTCGATGTCTATCTGCGACTCGGTTCTGGCGAGCATCTCGGTGATCTTCTTCGTCAGCTTCTGACGATACTCTTCGGCGACACCTTCAGCTTCGGATTCGATCGCCGGTATCCGGTTTTCGATCTCGTTCAGACGGAACGAAAGCTCGTTTTTGAGCATTCCGCCCTCGTTGTGGCGCATCTTCTCAAGATCGTCGAGCGCGAAATTCACGGCCCGCTCGAGCCCGACGACGAAATGTTCGTCGAGGTCATCTGTTTTCGGAACGAGAACGTTCGGCAAACGCGCGACGACGTTGATGTCCGGTTGGCCCGAGAGCGAGTATTCGTCCTGCATTTGCTTCATCGCGGCCAGAAAGCCCGAGATCATCGGACGGTTCAAATCATAGTTGATCTGGGTCGTGCGCTCATACGTCAGATTGACATCGACACGGCCGCGCGACAGACGGTTTCCGATCTGCCGTTTGATCGTCGATTCCAATGGCTGCAGTTCCGAGCCGAGCCGTAAGTTAATATCCAAAAAGCGGTTGTTCACCGTCTTTATTTCGACTGTCACGGCGAAATCGTCGCTCGATTCAAAACCGCGGCCGAATCCGGTCATTGATTTCATAAAGTTATCCCAGTGTTCAAGTTACGGACAGTTTACCATAGCGTTTGGTTGTCGGGCACAGCTTTACAGTGATTCGCGTTCTTGATATCATCTCGGAACTCGTTTTACCCAACCAAAAAATAACACGGAGATAACCAGAATGTCAGTAGATGTTCAAACCGAAGTCGTCATTGCCCGTCCGCGCGAAACCGTGGCTGAAGTCATGTTCAACCCGAAATGCGACAAACTGTGGATGACCGGCTTTTCCAAGGTATTCCCGATGCAGTCCGGACCGCTGGTCAAAGGCGCAAGGGTAGAGCGCATCGGCGCCTTTTTGAACCGGCAGTTTTCCGCCGTGTATTTTGTCACGGCCGCGGAAGACGGGAAGTTCGTCGAGATGACGACGGATGAGCCGTTCGAGATGAAGATGAGCTACGAACTTGACGATGAGGGCGACGGTGCGACCCGCGTGCGGTTGCGGATACAGTCATTCGGAAAACTTAGGTTCAGCCTGCCCGTTCCGATCTTCAGAAAGGCGGTCGATGAGAAACTCGCCGAAGAAACGAAACGCCTCAAGAAACATTTGGAAGAGAATCACGAATAGATAACAAAAGCGTATTGACCGATCACGGATCCGATATCAGGTCGTCTTCTTCGGCAAACTGCAGATCGTACAGTTTCTTGTATATCCCGCCCCGTTCCAGCAATTCCGAATGCGTTCCCGATTCCCTGATCCGGCCGCGCTCCATCACGACGATGCGGTTCGCCCGACGGATCGTCGAGAGGCGGTGAGCGATGACGATCGACGTCTTGTTCTCCATCAGATTCGCCAGGGCCTTCTGGACCCAACGTTCGCTTTCGGCGTCGAGCGCGGACGTCGCCTCGTCAAGGATCAGGACGGGCGCACGCGTCAGCACGGCCCGTGCGATGGCGATCCGCTGACGCTGTCCGCCCGAGAGAAGTATTCCGCGTTCTCCGACTATCGTTTCGTATTGCAGCGGCAATTCCTCAATAAAATCAGCAGCAAACGCGATCCGCGCCGCTTCGCGAAGTTCATCGTCGGTCGCGTCGGGTTGTCCGTAGGTGATGTTGTACCGGATCGTATCGTTGAAGAGTACGGTTTCCTGTGTGACCAACGCGATCTGCGCCCGCAAACTGCCGATCGACGCGTCGCGAAGATCGATGTCGTCCCACGTGATCGACCCGGCGGTTGGGTCGTAGAGCCGTTGGACGAGTTTGATCAGCGATGATTTTCCGCCGCCGCTTTCGCCGACCAGCGCGACCATCTCGCCCTTGGGGATCGTCAACGAGACATTTTCAAGAATCTGTTTTTCCGAATTCCGATAATTGAACGAGATCCCACGGATATCGATCTTGTCTTCAAGCGGCCCGAGCCGTACCGCATTTTCCTTTTCCGGGAGAATTTCGTCCTCGTCGAGGACGTCCCAGACGTCCTTTGCCGCCGCAAAGGCTTTGGCGATCTCGTTGTGCTGGCGCGAGATCTTGCGCATCGGATCATAGCTGCGGAAGAGAAAGAACAGGAACGTAAAGAACTGCGACGCCTCGAAACGGCCGGCGTTGATCTCGCGAAGGCCGAAGTAAAACAAAATGACCATCGCGAGGATTCCGATGATCTCGATCGTCGGGGGCGAAGTTGCGGAGATGCGTCCGGAGCGAAGGTTCGCCCGCGCGATCACCGCCGCGATCTTGGCAAAACGACCTTTTTCGCGGTCCTCGGCGCGATATGCTTTGACGATCGTCTGGTTCGCGAGAGTTTCCTGTGCGGTGTCGGTAAGCAGTTTGTTGCCTTCGAACGTCTCTTCGGCGAGTTTTCTGAGCGCCTTTGAGAATTTCGTCGTCAGTCCGGCGATGATCGGGCCGATCAGCAGCGCGCCGAGCATCAGACGCCAATTGAAGTAAAACGCCGCGACGATAAAGAACGCGAGCATAAAACTCTCGCGGAGCACGTCGCGAAGGTTCGCCGATACCGCCAGTTCGATCGCCGCGCAACTGTTGACCAGACGCGAAACGAGATAATTCGTGCGGTGTTTTTCGAAGAAGTCGGTCGATTGCCGCAGCAAATGGTCGTAGAGTTCGCGGCGCAGATTCAAAACCGCAGATTGGCCGATCTTCGCCATCAGATACGACGAGAAATACTCGGCGATGCCTTTGAGGACCGTAAAACTGAAGAGCAGCACCGAGATCATTATCCAGGCCCGGTACCAGTCGTTTTTGGGGATCAGGCTGTGAAGATCGAAGAGCGTTTTTGACTTCTGGGCGGAATTTGTCAGGAACTGATCGAAGATCGGGACGAGCAGCGCTCCGATCGCCGTTTCGAACGCGGCCCCGAGAACCATCGCGACGAGCGCGACGACGAACGTCAGCCAATAGGGTCTGAGATACTTTAGAAGTCGTTTGAGATCGTTCATCGGCTGAGAAAACTCGACTATACTTTTGCCCGCCGCAAAACTCAAATCGAAGTGCCAAGTGCAGACATCGGTTTGCAACGCCAAAAAGGTTTGTGGCATCTTTCTAAGAGAATTGCGCTCCGGAGAATTGTAAATGAAAAAAATAAAGAAGTTGCGGTTGATTGCTATTTTTGCGTCGTTTTTGTTCGGAACGGTTGCGGTTTTCGCACAGGTCGATGTCGCGCGTCAGACGACGGCGATCACCTATCCGCTCGATGAGGTCGTTTACGTGCAGTTTCGCGGCACGACCCGATTTCCGCGGATGAAAGGCGAGGCGAAGATAAAGCGGACCGGCAAGAACGGCACCGAGGTCGAGCTTTCGGTGTCTAAGATGCCGCGCCCGTTTGAACTTGGGGCAGGCTATGCGACTTATGTGCTGTGGGCGGTCTCGCCCGACGGACAGATCGACAATCTAGGCGAGGTCCGCCGTCGCGGGACGTTTGAGTTTGACTCGAAGATCGCGGTCACGACTCCGCTGCAGACGTTTGCGCTGATCATCACCGCCGAGCCGCATTTTCTGGTCCGCCGTCCGAGCCAGGCGATAATGCTCGAAAATCTAAGCCCGTACACGCTTTCCGGAGCGACCATCTCGACGACGCGGGCGGTTCAATACTTCGGCAACTCAAGCGACTATTTCCGCGACGCTCGCACTCCCGAGATCGCCGAGATCGATTATCAGAAGACGCCTTCAACGATCTTGCAGGCACGCCAGGCCGTGGCGCTCGCGAAGTTTGCCGGCGCGGCGCGTGACGCGGCTGAAGAGATCCAAACGGCGGAAACTCTGCTCCAGAATGCCGAAAATGCTTGGAAGGCGGATCGTCCGGAAGAATCCGTCGATATTACGGCGCGCCAGGCGGTCTCAGCCGCGGTGAAGGCCGAGCAGACCGCGGCGGCGCGTAAGGAAGCGCGCGAAAAACGCAACGACAAGATTCGGCAGGACGCCGAGATCCGGCAGGCGGAAGACAAGTATCTCGAGGCGCAGAACGAGATCACGCGGCTCAAGGACGAACTTGCCCGGGAGATGCGCAATCGTGAGCTGAGCGAGCGCGACGTGTCCAACGTTTCCGATCAGGTGAAAGACCTTCGCTCGCAGAACGCCAGGCTTTCGGAAGAGATCGGCCGGCAAAAGGTCGAGATCGAAAGCTACAAAAAACGCATTGCTGACATCGAGGCCGAAAAGCAGGCGCTTCGAGACCAACAGGAAAAGGACGCCCGGGTTCAGCAGATTCTGTCGAACCAGCCGCTTTTGATCCAGTCGCTAAAACGAGTCGGCGCCGTTCGTCAGACCGAACGGGGCATCGTCGTGACGCTTCCCGAAGCGTTTTGGTTCGGTCCGCGAGTGAGTTCGGTCAAGGCGGCGTCGGTCGCGAAGATGAACGATCTCGCCTCAATGTTGATGGGTAATCCTGAGTACAAGGTTGAAATCGAGTCGCATACCGACAGCCAGGGAACGGCTGACGATCTGCTGACCCTGACGCAGGAACGCGCCCAGGGGATCGCCGACAAACTGATCAGTCTCGGAGTCGAATCGCTTCGGGTCGAGGCGCGCGGTTTCGGCGCGACGATCCCGGTCGCGAGCAACAGCACGGCTGCGAACCGGGCGAAGAACCGCCGCGTCGACATCATCCTGACCTTGATCCAATAGTCGGGGCCGACACCAAGTTCCGCAATCTGCGACGGTCGTCGTCCGCGATTGCGGAATTTGTCTGTAAACGGGAAATCGTCGCAACTTCGGCCGTTTTGCGGCGTCCCAAGAACCGTATCCCGGTCTGGTTTGGCCGTCGATTATCCTGTAGAATCGCGTGATACCGGAGAGATCCGACGCCTGACTGTGCGTCAATGTTCCCAAATAATCAGGAGTTCAAATTAATGCAAATGCCCTTTCGATTTATCGTTGTTTCCGCGATCGCGCTGACGGTCTTAGTGATTGGAACCGCGTTTCTCGATCAGCCGGCCGTCGATGCACAGACCGAAAAGACAGATCTGTTTGAGAAGTTCGCTTCGCCCGACGCGGTGACCAACGACATCCGAAATTCCGGGATCTCGCTTTATCGGATCGCGACAACGGACTTTGGCAAACGTGCCGATGCCGCGAAAGTCGGCCGGCTCGTCGAAGACTACGGATCATTCGTGATCGTTGCTTCGAAATCCGCGAACATCTCGGAACCGGGGGTTAACAAGATCGAAACGGCGATCAATCTCCCGAACGCCGTATTTGACCCGCTCAAAGACCCGCGGACCGAAACCGTCAGGCCAAACGATCCCCTTGTTGCCGATCTGCCGGGCAGCGGATATTTCATCGTTCAATTCGGCGCGACCGTGACGGACGAGTGGCTTTCGAGCCTCAAGGACGCCGGTGCCGAAGTTCTGCAGTATCTTCCGCATCAGGCGTTTTTGGTATACGCCGACAACGCATCGATCGCGCGTATCGCCGGGCACTCGCGCGTGCGTTGGGTCGGGAGATATCTTCCGGAAGACAAGCTCGCTCCGCAGGTCCGTGCGTTTGCCGCTGGCGCCACGGACGGACGCGCGATGTTCGACGTTGCCGTCTTCAAGCGCGCCGATCTCGAGGGCACGGCTCGAATCATCGAGTCTTCCGGTGACATACGGATTCTGGACTCGATCACATTGCCGTCGAATTTCTTTAATGTGCTGCGGATCGAAGCGCCGACGGACGCGCTCGGAAAACTCGCGGAGATCGGCGACGTCATCCGAATCGATCAATGGGAACGTCCGGTCATCGAGGACGAGCGCGCCGCCCAGATCGTCGCCGGAAACTATTCGAGCCCGACCGTTATTTCCGCACCCGGTTACGATCCGCTGACGCAGTTCGGCGTAACCGGTTCGAACGTCACCGTTTCGGTCGTCGACGACGGCGTCAATGTCCCCGGAAACGGCGGCTTCTACATCACTTCCGGAAACACGGTCAACGGTCCGCTGCGCGGCGCGGCATCGGGCGCGACCGGCGGGCACGGACACATCAACGCGAGCATCATCGCCGGAAATACGCCGTTCGGTGTGCTCGATCCGACAGGTTACGTTTACGGCCTCGGCGTTTCGCCGAACGCGCACATCCTGAACATCCCGATGTTGGTTGCCGGATATTCGGGATCCGAATTAAATGCGTACAACGATACCGTCATTACCGCCGGTCCCAACGGCGTGCTCGGAAGCATTTCAAACAACAGTTGGGGAAACGGAACGAACGGAAATGTCTATGATTCGTACACCGCGCAGTTTGACGGTTTTGTACAGGACACGTCGGCTGCGTCCTCGATCGATCCGATCACGCTTGTTTTTTCGGCGGGGAATTCGGGGCCGGGAGCGCTCAGTCTGACGCGCCCGAAAGCTTCGAAGAACTCGATCGTCGTCGGGAATTCCGAGAACGTCCGCACGGAACTTGGTTCGACCAATGCCGACAATATGGACGATCTCCGTGGTTCGTCTAGCCGCGGCCCGACTTCCGATGGCCGGATCAAGCCCGACGTCGTCGCGCCGGGATCTTATATTACGGGTTCGCGGGCGGGAAGCTGTGGCTCCGTCTCGAGTTGTTTCGACGCGAACCACGCCTACAGCACGGGAACGTCGCACGCCGCGCCGCAGGTTGCCGGCGCCGCGGCCCTGTTCACGCAGTTCTGGAAAAACAACAACGGCGGCCTCAACCCGAGTCCGGCGCTGATCAAGGCCTCGATCATAAACACCGGACAGGAAATGAACGGCTTGACGACAAACACGGCGACCGTCCCGAACGGCAACGAGGGATGGGGCCGAATTTATCTCAAGAATATGTTCGACGCGAGCGTTCCGATCAAGCGCGTCAACCAAACCGTCAATTTTTCGAACGTCGGCGAAAACGTCGTCTATTCAGGAGCCGTCGCGAGCGCATCCAAGCCGTTCCGGATCAGCCTCGTTTGGACCGACCCGCCGGCCGCCACGACGCCGGCGCTGGTCAATAATCTCGATTTGACCATCCAGGTCGGAGCGAACACCTATCGCGGCAATGTTTTCAGCGGAGGAATTTCGACCACAGGCGGTACCAACAGCACGATCGACAATGTCGAGAACGTCTTCCTGCCGGCCGGAATACCGGCGGGAACGGCGGTCACGATCACGGTCAGCGCCGCGGCTCTCAACGGCAACGGAATTCTCGGCAACGCCGACGCGACCGATCAGCATTTCGCACTCGTTGCGTACAACTTCAGCGAAGCCGCGGTAAGCCGTCCGGCGCCGGTCGATTTCGACGGCGACTCGAAAACGGATATTTCGATCTTCCGGCCATCGGTCGGCGAATGGTGGTATCTGAGAAGCCTCGACGGCGGCAACCGTGCGTTCCAGTTCGGAAACCCGACCGATAAACTCGTCCCCGCTGATTTCACCGGCGACGGCAAAACCGACATCGCATTCTGGCGATCGTCGAACGCCAGCTGGTACATCCTGCGGAGCGAAGACTCGACCTTCTACTCTTTCCCGTTCGGCGCTGTGGGCGACTACACCCTGCCGTTTGATTTCGACGGGGACGGCAAGGCAGACCCTGGGATCTTCCGACCTACGAACGCGACCTGGTACATTTCTAATTCAGGCGGCGGAACGACGATCCTGCAGTTCGGACTTTCGACTGATGTCCCGGCGGTCGGCGATTATGACGGCGACGGCAAATCCGACATTGCGATCTATCGTCCCAGCCTCGGACAGTGGTGGGTGCGCCGCAGTGGCGACACGTCGGTTTTCGCGTTCACCTTTGGAACAGCCGGCGACAAACTCGTTCAGGGCGATTACACGGGCGATGGCAAGACCGACGCGGCGTTCTTCCGGCCGTCCGACGGAACCTGGTATGTGCTCAGGAGCGAGGATTCCACTTTCTTTTCGGCACCGTTCGGCATCAGCACGGACGTTCCGTCGCCCGGCGACTACGACGGCGACGGCAAGTTCGATTTCGCCGTTTTCCGGCCGTCAAACTCGACCTGGTACATTCAGCGTTCGACCGGCGGCGTCAATATCGCCGGATTCGGAGCGAGCGGCGATATTTCGGTTCCGAACTCACTTGTGCCGTAGGTTCGGAGTTTAACCCAAATTGCGCGATAGGAAGTTTTGCCCGCTAATTTCCGCGAATCCGCGCGAATGGAAATCTGGTCCATAGTGCTGCGAAAGAAGCGGGGTTTTGAAATCGGGCCACGGGCCGAGCTGTTGAAAAGCGGGATTAAACCCCGATTCCGCGATGGAAAGGCTGCCCGCGAATCTCCGCGAATCAGCGCGAATAAGATTTGATCCGAACCCGCGCCGGCAAACCGCTTTGCAACAGTTTGGCCCGTGGCACGATCTCAAAGCCCAGCTTCTTTGGCAGCGCTTTGCACCCGATTTCCATTCGCGCGGATTCGCGGAAATTCGCGGGCACAGTTTCCCTAATGATTCTATCCGACTCCGCACGGGCAAAACGCTTTTCAACAGCTCGGCCCGTGGCCCGATCTCAAAGCCCATCTTCTTTCGCAGCGATTTGCACCGGATTTCCATTCGCGCGGATTCGCGGAAATTCGCGGGCAAAATTTCCCTATTGATTGTGTTTTCAGGTTTGAATCTTTTCGTGTCTATGAACGGAGAACAAGTATCCGGTCGGGCGGAAGTCCGACCATGCACTCGTCACCGACGTTGAGGCCGACGAGTCGCAGGACGAGGGCTTTCAGGCGGAGCCCGTCGGCATCGAGTTCGACGAGCGTCGTGGCGCCTCGGTAGCCGACCTGCGTGACGGTCGCCTTCAGCAGATTGTCTTCGGGAAACGACGCGCCGAACGCGATCGAGACGTGCTCCGGGCGGATCGCCAGAGACACGTTCTGATTTATCGCGCCAAGCAGCCGTTTTTCTGTTCGTTGCGTAAAGAGCCGATGTTCGCCCTCGATCGTGTGAAATTCAGGAATGTCCGAGGTCGATTTCGACAGCCGGCGGGCCTCGATCAGATTGACGCGTCCGAGAGAAAGGGCAGACGCGACCGAATCCGGGGTTTCATAAAGATCCTTCGGAGTCCCTGTCTGGACGATCTCCTTGTCGCATAGAATCGCCGCCCGGTCGCACGATTCGAAAATGATCTCCGGGTCTCGCGTCGCGAGAACCACGGATAATCCCCTTTCCCGTACGGCATTCCGCAGTTTACCGACGCATTCGCGCCTGACCGGTGCATCAAGCCCCTCGAACGGTTCGTCAAGGATCAAAACGCCCGACGCTCGATCGACAAATTGCTCAAACTGAGCGGTTCGCGCGCGGTGATCCTCCTGACCGTTGCACCGTCCGAAAACCGAGCCGATCAATGAAGGTTTCGGCATTTCAAAAACCGAAATCCCGCGATCGGCGCCAGCGACCGTTCCGCCGTTCGATGATTCGGCGCCGGCAATGATGCGCAGCAAAACCGATTTCCCGACGCCATTCGCGCCGAAAACGCCTAAGACCTCGCCCTCCGCGACATCGAAGCCGACGTCGCGCAAGACCCAATTATTATCGAACCGCTTGGAGATTTTCTCGATTCTGAGGGGCATAAGAATTGAAACTTTATGCTAGAAACCGCGTGCAAAGTTAGAGTATGCTTTTATCATCGAAAAAATCAAGTAAGTGAAGGTTCGGTTGACGATGAGCGAAAAGAAGAAAACCATCAAACGAAAGGCGGCGGAAGCCGGCGGATGGATGGCGGCGAGACGCGCCGCGCGGGCGGTGCCGTATGTCGGTACGGTGGTCGCGCTTGGGTTGGTCGGCTACGACATCCGGCGCAAGGGCGTCATCAAAGGGTTGCTGAACTCCGGTCTTGATGCGATCCCGTTCGTCGGATTGGGAAAGAATGCAATTGAGTTCTTTACCGGCGACCTGCTGCCCGACAAGAAGAACGGCGATCTTCGACTTCCCGAGTCGCCCGACGACGAAACAAAGGTCAAGTGATTTTATGAAAAGCTTTCGAAAATATCTGGTCCCGTTGTGCATCTTGGCCGCAATGTCGGTCGCCTTACCCGTGTTGGCGCAGACGAAAAAGAAGTCGACCCGCAAAAGTTCGACGGTCCGGCCGGTAACGCAGCCGACCGTGATCAGTCAGGCCGAGATCTATAAAAACCAGAGCCAACAGATCATCGAAGGCACGACCGACCCGTCCGTCCAACCGACCGAAACGCCGACGCCGACAGTGCCGGAAACGACGGACGAAAAACTCGACCAGATCAGCAAACGGCTGACCGAACTCGGCCAGCGTATGAAGACGATCGAATCGACGCGGCAGAACGAGTACGACGAAAAGCAAAAACGCCTGTTGATGAATCTCGATATTCTGACGCGCGCCGAACAGCGGACGGAAACGCTCCGAAAACAGCTCTATGAAATGATCGAGAGGGAAAATACCGTCAAAACCCGTCTCGAACAGCTTGAATTCGATCTTCGTCCTGAAATGATCGATCGCCAGGTCGCGTTCGCCGGAACCTTGAGGCCGGAGGAACTTCGCGATCTCCGGCGGAAGAGCCTCGATGTTGAAAAGGGAAACCTTCAGAGTCTGCTGAACGAGATCCGGTCAACCCGTTCGAATCTCGAACTTAACGTGCAGAAGGCCGATCAGCTTGTCGAAAGACTGAGGACAAAGCTCGAGAAGGAGATCGACGACGCGCTCTCCGACGACCCAAAGTAACGACGGCCGCTCACAGGGTCTTTAAGCCGGCTCCCCTCTGCGGTCGCCGGTTTTTCGTTTTTTCCGTGAAATTCTTGAGAAATATCGACTGATTCGTGCAAGCGGCGGCAACGCGGTTCGTTCCTTATAGCGTCACATAAGCTGAAGTCAGCTTTCGGAGAAGTTATGAGAAACAAATTTTTTGCGAGCCTTTTCGTCGCCCTGGCGGCGATATTCGTGTTTTCCGACGCGTCGCGCGCACAGGGCGTGATCGTGCCGATCGTTTGCGTTCAGCGCCCGTGCCGCCCCGTTCCGCGTCCGGTTCCGCTTCCGAACGCGCTGCCGGTCAAATCGATCGAACTCGACACGCGAATCGAAGGTCAGGTCGCGACGACCCACGTCACCCAGGTCTTCCGCAACGACACGCAGTACACGCTCGAGGGAACCTACTTCTTCCCGATTCCTGAAGCGGCGTCGATCGTCGAGTTCGCGATCTGGGAAAACGGCAAGAAACTCGTCGGCGAGGTGCGCTCGCGCGAGGAAGCGCGGCGGATCTACGACGAGATCGTCCGGCGGCAGCGCGATCCGGGACTGCTTGAATACGCCGGCAAGAATCTGTTTCAGGCTTCGATCTTTCCGATTCCGCCGAACTCCGACAAAAAGCTCGAATTGACATACTCCGAGGTGCTCAAGGCCGAATCGGGGACCGTCGCGTACCGTTATCCGCTCGGGACGGGAAGAAATCTCTGGCAGCAGACCCGGGTCGACGACGTGCGCCGCAATATGCCGGTTCAAAAGTTCGGCACGGTTTCGGGCAAGATCGAGATTGTCGGGCGCGAAGCTCTGCGGAACATCTATTCGCCGTCGCACCAGATCGACGTTTCGCGCCGCGGCGAAACGAACGCCGGTGTTTCGTTCGAAACGACGAACAACGACAACGACTTTCAGCTTTTCTACGGGCTCTCGTCGAACGACTTCGGACTGTCGCTGCTGACCTACCGCGAACCCGGAAAAGATGGCTATTTCCTGCTCCAGTTGTCGCCGCGCGATGATCTTTCGGAAAAGGAACTGATCAACAAGGACATCGTTTTCGTCGTCGACACTTCCGGCTCGATGGCCGACCGCGCGGGTGCCGGCTCGAAAGACGAGAGCAAACTCGACAAGGCCCGCAACGCATTGCTTTTCGGAATCCGGACGCTGCGCAACGGCGACCGCTTCAACGTCATCAACTTCGCCGGCGAAGAGCACCTGATGGAGGGCGGGCTGATCTCGGCCAATGCCGACGGCAAGCGGCGCGGCGAGGACTTCGTCAACAAATTGAAGCCGAACGGCGGGACCAACATCAACGACGCGCTGCGCGCCGCCCTGCGTCAGTTCGATTCTTCGGACCGGCCCAAAATGCTCGTGTTTCTGACCGACGGCCTGCCGACCGTCGGGGAGCGCAACGTTGACCAGATCATCAAGAACGCGGCCGAGATCAAGGTCAACGGACTGCGTCTTTTCAACTTTGGGGTCGGATATGACGTCAATACGACACTTCTCGACAAACTCGCCTCGGAAAACGGCGGGACGGCCGACTACGTCGAGCCGAAAGAGGATCTCGAGGTGAAGGTCTCGAACTTCTTCGCCAAGGTCAGCTCTCCGGTGCTGACCGATCTCGAGCTAGATTTCGGCGGTGTACAGACAGATCTGATGTATCCGCGCAAGTTGACCGACATCTTCAAGGGATCGCAGCTGACGGTTATCGGCCGTTACCGTAACGTGAACGATCTCAACAATATCGTCCTGCGCCTCCGTGGAAAGACCGGGCGCGAGAACCGCTCGTTCGAATACCGAAAGCTTGATTTCCCGCTCCGCGCCGAAAAGAACGACTTTCTGCCACGGCTGTGGGCGACACGACGGGTCGGTTGGCTGATCGAGGAGATCCGCTCGAACGGCGACAATAAGGAACTTCGCGACGAGATCGTCGAACTCGGCACGCGTTTCGGCATCGTCACGCCGTACACGTCTTATCTCGCGACCGACGGCAGCGAAAAACTCGGAGTGATTCGCGATCGGACACCGGCGGCTGCGAACCGTCAGATCCGTGAATCGAGCGGCCAGGGAGCCGTGCTTGCCAGCAAGGACGCAAAGGCCAAGCAGGACGCCGTGACGATCGTTGCCGACGAAGATAAGGTTAGCCGCGAGGCGGGCCGGACCGTCAGAAAATTCGGGGCGAAGACCTTCTACCTGGAGAACGGCGTGTGGATCGACGGAGAGTTCAGCGAAAAATCGCGGATGTCCGAAACAAAGCTGAAGTTTATGTCTTCGGAGTACTTTGATCTGATCGCGGCCGATTCCGAACTCGCGAAATATCTGTCACTCGGCGAGGAGGTGGTGATCGTCTGGAAGGGACGACTTTATCGCGTCACCAAGTAATTCGCATCGAACCCGATTCCGGCGCGAATCATCTGAAGAGGTGAAATTTGTTCTGATCGACGTTATGATTGAACAGATTTCACCTTTTTTTTATCCCGATCTGACAAGAACGAAGCTCTTATGAAGTTAATACCAATTTGCATTTTGTTGTTTGCCGCGCAGTTCTCGTTTGCCCAAACCGACTGGAAGATAAACCGTTCCGGCGGCGGCTCTGATCTGGTAACTGTGTTCTTCACGTCGGCGGACAAGGGATGGATCGCCGGCGACGACGGTTATCTGGCGTTCACCGTTGATGGCGGACGAAACTGGACGAAGAAGGAGATCGGTTCCGACGACACGATCAACGAGGTCTATTTCCGCAACGACGAGAACGGCTACATCGTCGCGGGACGCCGGATGTTCATCACCAGGGACGGTGGCGACTCGTGGCAGGAAACCCAGATCAACCGGCCGAACGAGTTTCGCGGCGCGACACCGGAATATCTCAGCATACGGTTTGCCGACAAGAAGCGGGGGATTGTCGTCGGTTCGCTGCTGAACAAGCAGAACCGCGTCATTGATTCGCTCGTGATGCGGACGGAGAACGGCGGCGATTCCTGGCAGCGCGTGGTCGTCCCCTCGAAAAAGGAACTTTTTCATCTCGATTTCGTCGGCAGTTCCAAATGCTGGATCGTCGGCGACGACGGATTGATACTCGGTTCGGACAACGGCGGGGCGAGTTTTGCGGTGCAGCGGTCGGGTACGCTTCGCGATCTATACAATGTCGATTTCCGCGATGAGAATGAAGGTTATGTCGTTGGCTCGGAAGGCACGATCCTTCGTACGGAAACCGGTGGCGCCCGTTGGGAGATCGTCAAAACGGCAACGCCGGTCACGTTTATGCGCGTCGATTTCGCCGACGACAAGAACGGCGTCATCGTCGGCTATGACGGCACGATCCTCCGTTCGAACGACAAGGGCCGAAATTGGTCAAAGGTCGAAAGCCGCACGAAGGAGCGTCTTTACGGTCTGTTTTTCGTCAAGAAATACGGCTGGGCGGTTGGTGCGAAAGGAACCGTGATTGAGTACGACCGATAAGCCGGATGCGGCGAACCTCTCGATTATGACGAATAGTCAATAGTTCGGACGGCAGCCGAATAAGAACAAAAATGAGTTAACGGAATTTTTTTGATTTATCGCGCAGGGTGAAGCAACCCACTCTCAGGCAGACGCATCTGGAAATATGGACACAATAGTCGGGCGGATTTTGTTTTCTGCATTGCGCGCACGACTTTGAGTCTCGTAGATTCCTCCTGTTTCTTTTACTCGCCGGTTTTTTGACGCCGGCGAGTTTTTTTGTTTGAGTGGTCTTGGAAAGTTTGGCACTACTGCCGGGCGCGTTTTCGACGCACGAGGTCGGCGAGTTGCGCAAGCTCCTGCGCGCGCGGCAGGTTCTCGATCGCGGTCCCGACCTGTTTGTCGTCTTCGATCAGAATCTGCTTCGCGGACACCGTTCCGAATGCCGCCGTGATCAGGTTGTAACGTATTCTGAGCTTCACAAACGCCCGTTCGCGTTGGACCGTCGAAGCGAGCGCGCGCCATTCGGGTTTCGAATCGATGAATCGCCTGAACGCTTCAAAGACCTCGTCGCTGGCGGCAAGATCGCCGGGCCGGATTCGCTGTCCGTATTTTGGCGGGCCGATGATCCGGAACGCATCGAGTCCGTTGACCCGACCGCGGGCGAGCTCTCTTGAAAAGAAGAAGATCGGATCGAGCAGCGAGACCTGCGAGCGCTCGAGCGTTTCCGACTTGACGACCGAGTCGGGAGTGATTCCGTCACCGCCGAAGACCCTGCGGCCCGTCAGCGTCTTCGCTTCGGCGCGTTTCGTTTGCGGTTCGAGATTCTTATGGTTGTAGTAGTCGTACATTCCGGAATGAGAATAATCGCGCTGGATGAGCCGTCCGGACGGGGTGTAATACTTGGCGGTCGTCAGCGTCAGGCCGGAACCGAACGGCAGGCTGAGGATGCTTTGCACGAGGCCTTTGCCGAACGTGTTCTCGCCGACGATCAACGCCCGGTCATAATCCTGCATCGCTCCCGAAACGATCTCGGACGCCGAAGCCGTTTGATCGTCGACCAGCACGACCATCGGCATTGTCTCAGGCGTCCGGCTGGCCGCCTTCCAGGTTCGATTGTCGATCGCAAACCGTCCGCGCTGAGTAACGACAACGCTTCCGAACGGCAAAAACTTCTCGGCGACCTTGACGGCTTGGTCGAGGATTCCTCCGGTATTTCCGCGCAGATCAAGAACGAGCGATGTCATCCCTTGTTTCTTGAGTTCGGCGAGCGCGACGCTGAGTTCGTCCGATGTCGTGTAGTTGAAGCCTTCGGACATGTCGACGTAACCGACGCCCGGCCGCAGAATGTACGCGTCGGGTATCGAAGGCTGCGGGACGCGGTTGCGGCGCAGGTCGAGCGTTTCGAGACGTCCCGAATCGGCGCGTTCGACCGTCACGCGCGCGATCGTTCCTTTGCGGCCACGGACCTTGTCACGCACATATGAAGAGTCCTTTCCCGTAACATCCTCGCCGTTCACCGTCACGAACCTGTCGCCGAAACGGAGTCCGGCGCGGTTCGCCGGCGAATCCGGGAAGGTCGCGATGATGTAGGTATCGGCGGAGCCGTTTGCGGTGTAATTTGAGATCGTTGCGCCGATGCCGAAGTATTCGCTTTGCTGCTCGGTCAACAGTTCCTGAAATTCGGCGCCGTCGTAGTAATTTGAATGCGGGTCGAGGGAATGGAGCATCTCGCCGATCGATGCTTTGTAAAGCGCGTCGAAATCGGTCCGGCGCGGATCGACGTAATTCTGACGAATGATCTCGATCGCCTCGCCGACGTCCGCGCCGATTCTTCCGGGAGCGGACGACGTGATCTCTCCAAGCGGCCGGGTACGGGGCTGAGATGCGGCGAAAGAGGTTCCGCGTCCGATCCTGAAAGGCTCAACCTCCGGAACCTGCCGACTCGGTGCCTGCTTGGTTTGCGGTATCCCGGAAACAACACAGACCGACAGGATCAAAAACAACGAAACAATTCTCCGCATAATTCTCCTCAAAACGGTGGAACCCGGAAACGGACTTGCAAAATAGGCGATTGCCGCGATGTTACAAAACAAGGCCGCCCGAGGCAAGCCGACGTCCGACGTCAACCGATAAATTTTGTATGCGGGAGGAAAGTCGCAATCGGGCCTTGATTCCATTGATTGAGCGACTATTATCGCGGCCGGTCTGCAATTGTTTGATTGAATCGACGTTTTAATAGAGAATTAGCGCTATGTCAGAAGAATCCGGAACGCTTGAATCGAAACTGCGCAGACTGTTGACCACGGTCGATGTCGCCAATGCGATGACCGAGCCGCTCACGCGGTCGATCGAAAATTTGTTGAAAACGACCGCGGCCGAATTGAAATCCGAGGAAGCGTCGGTACTGATCCGTGACGGCGCGGACGGTGATCTGCGGTTCCTCTCGGCGATCGGTCAGGTCGCCGAACACCTTCTCAATATGACGGTCCCGGCCGGCAAGGGCATCGCCGGATTCGTGTACTCGTCGGGTCAGCCGATGGCCGTCGCCGACGCGGGCGAAGAAGAGACCTTCTATGCCGAGGTCGACCGTCAAACCGGTTACTCGACGCAGACGATTCTCGCCACGCCTCTCCGAAACAACGGGGAAGTGATCGGCGTACTTGAGTATGTCAACCGGATCGGCGAACCGCCGTACTCTTCGTTTACGCCGGAAGAAATGGACAAGGCCGCACTTTATGCGGATGCGCTCGCGGCGCTGGTCAATGCGTACGAGTCGGCAAAGCTCGTTCGGGAACTTGGCCGAAAAATGCTCACCGAGGACGAGGAGCTGGACTTTCGCGAACTTCGCGAATGGCTCGGATCGATTCGCGAAACCTCGGAGCATCGCGAAATGCTTGACCTTGCGGTTCTTGTGCATGAGATCGCCGCGCGCGGGGCAGCCGAACGGGAGATGTGCCGTGAAATCCTGGAATCCGTGCTCAGATTCTCCGATAAGGGAGCTGAAACCAGCTTTCTCAGTTATTAGAATTGGTATGCGCAGCGAAACCGCCCGGAAAGCTTCGAGCAGAACATTGCTAGTTTCCCGGCAACCGTGGTTCGTCGAATTATGACATCCGTAACCGGCTACGAATCGAATAGGTTTGGTTCTATCACGACCTACTTTCAGATAGACGACGCGTGGAAAGAGCGCAGCGGTCGAGGTGTGAGCGTCGCGATCATCGACAGCGGGATCGACGAGACCCACCCGGAACTCGCTGGCCGCGTCAGGGAGTCGGTGATCGCCCGCGCGGACAACAAACGCGTTGTTTTCGAACCGACGGATACCGGTGATTCCGCCGGGCACGGAACGGCGTGCGCCGGAATCATCTCAAAAATCGCCCCCGAGGCGGAACTTTACAGCATAAAGGTGCTCGGCGCCGGCGGGCTCGGCGACGGCCAGTCGTTTCTTGCCGGTCTCGAATATGCGATCAAGAAGCGATACCGGATCATCAATCTCAGTTTGGGGACCACGAAACCTCAGTTCTTCGCGCCGCTCCACGATCTGCTCGATCGTGCCTACCAAGCGGGCTGCGTCGTGGTCGCGGCCGCCAATAATCTGCCCCAACCGTCGTTTCCGTCGGTATTTTCGTCGTCTTTGATCTCCGTTTCGAAGTCGGCGGAGGTGGATCCGTTTCATTTCGGGTTCAAGTACGGCGAGGTCATCGAACTGACGGCGCCGGGCGTAAACGTGCGCACCGCGTGGCCGGGCGGGTCCCACAAAAGCCTTACCGGCAACAGCTTCGCGTGCCCGCATATCGTCGCGATCATTGCTCTGCTGCTTGAATGCTACCCGGACCTGACACCGTTCCAGGTAAAGTCCGCGCTTTATGCGATCGCCGAAGAAAATCAAGCCAGATCGTCGCCTCCGCCCGCACAGTAGCTCTCAGCCGCCTGTATGTTGCTGTTTCCGGCGCACCATTCCGGACTTTGCTTTTTCGAATTCAAAATGGTTTGATTGTTTCTGCGAACAGCGTTTTTACCTATGACTTCAACCTTTCGGATTCAGCCCGTTGACCTGCACGAATACGAACTCACGAACGGCCTCCGCGTGGTGTTCAACAAAGACGATTCAATTCCCGTCGTATCTGTCGCGGTGTATTACGACGTCGGCTCGCGCAATGAGCGCGAAGGCCGTACCGGTTTTGCACACCTCTTCGAGCATATGATGTTTCAGGGGTCGGAAAACGTTCCCAAGGCGGCGCATTTCCAACACATAATGAAAGCCGGCGGGACGATGAACGGCACGACGTCCTCGGAGCGCACGAATTACTACGAAACGCTTCCGGCAAGCGAACTTCCGCTTGCTCTTTGGCTCGAATCGGACCGGATGCGGTCGCTCGCAGTGACGCAGGAGAACCTCGACAACCAGCGCGAGGCGGTCAAAGAAGAAAAGCGCCTGCGGTATGACAATCAGCCCTACGGCGAGGTCTTTGACCTCATCAATCGGATGATCTTCAGGAATTTTTCGAACGCGCATTCGACGATCGGTTCGATGGAGGACCTCGACGACGCGACGGTTGATGACGTTCAGGAGTTCTTCCGAACATATTACGCCCCGAATAATGCCGTCCTTGTGCTCAGCGGCGCGTTCGAGCCGGACGAGGCGGTGTTGCTCATCGAGAAATACTTCGGCACCATCCCGGCTCAGGAAAAACCGGCACCGGTGAACGTTGACGAGCCGGACGAGGTTGCCGAAAAGTATCGTGAGTACGAGGATCAGCTCGCGCCTCTGCCGGCGTTTCTGTTCGGCTGGAAGATCCCGCCGCGGCGAACTCCGGAGTTTTTGTCGCTCTATCTTGCGGGCAAATTGCTCTACGATGGCGAAAGCTCGCGGCTGTATCAGAAGCTGGTCAAGGGCGACGAGTCGGTGATTCAGCTTTTCGGTTTCACGGACGAGCGCCGCGGTCCCTCCTCGATCTTCATCGGGGCGATTCCGAAACCGGAACGCGACGTGTCTCAGATCCGCGAGATTATTATGGAGGAGATCCAGGACCTCGCCCGGAACGCGCCGTCGGCGGCTGAAATGCAGAAACTGGCAAACCAGTTGATCAACGATACGGTCCGCGTTCACCAGTCGTCGATGGCTCGGGCCCAGCAGATCGCGGAGTTTGCGCTTTACGACGGACGCCCCGAATTGATCAACACCGAACTGGACGAGTTGCTCGCGATCGACGCCGGGCAAATCCGCGATGCGGTGGCGAAGTTCCTCGACACCGAAAACCGGACTCTGCTTGACGTAGTTACGAAACAGGGATAGTCCCCGGATTCGGAGTTCCGGATTCCGGATTCTCGACTCCAAGACCTAAAGAACAAGATTCAAAATTCAATGACCGAAGTATTTCGACAATCAGCTCCCGAGCCGCTCGCGCCGAGAGCGTTCAACATCGCGCGGCCCTATGAGACCGTGATGGCGAACGGCCTGCGGGTCGTCATTTTTGAAGATTCGAGACTTCCGCTGGTCAGCCTGCGGCTGATATTTCTTGCCGGCGACGCGTATGAACCCTCGGAATCGGTTGGGTTGAACTCGGCGATGGCGACGATGTTGACCGAGGGCACCGAAAACTATTCGAGCCGGTCGCTCGCCGAAGAGATCGAGCGCCTCGGAGCGAGTCTCGGAGCAAGCTCGGGGTCCGACAACACGCGGCTTTCGGCGTCGTGCCTGTCGCTTTATCTGCCGGATATTCTGCGGCTGCTGGAAGAAGTGCTGCTGAAGGCGACGTTTCCCGAAAGTGAGCTTGAACTCTACAAACAGAATACGATCGAGGGCCTCAAGTTTCAGCGTTCGCAGGCGTCGTTTCTCGCTACCGAGCAGGTTGCCCGGATTATTTACGGATCCCATCCGTACTCGGTCGTTTCGCCCTCGGCGGAAGATATCGGGAAGATCGGACGCGAGTCGCTGATCGCGAATCGCGAACGGACGCTGATCCCGAACAACGCCGTTCTGGTCGTTGTCGGTGATGTCGCGCGCGAGGAACTCCTCGGGCAGCTCGGCGAACGATTCGCTCGATGGGCTCCGGGCGAGACGCCCGCGAATGTATTTCCCGAGATTCCGAAGCGCGAACGGCGTTCGATGACGATCGTCGACCGCAAAGGATCGGCGCAGGCGAACATTGTTCTGGCGCTGCCGGGCGTCAAGCGCGACGATCCCGACTTTTTTCCGATCCTGGTAATGAACCAAATCCTCGGCGCGGGCGCGTCTTCGCGGATCTTTATGAATTTGCGCGAGGAAAAGGGTTACACATACGGCGCGTATTCAAAGTTTGATATGAAGCGGCTCGGTGGCGAGTTCGAGGCGACAGCCGAGGTCCGGACCTCCGTGACCGGCGACTCGCTGCGCGAATTCTTCTACGAGTTTCAGCGCATCCGCGACGAGTCGGTCACCGAAGAAGAGCTTCGCGACGCGGTCAATTACCTGACCGGCGTTTTTCCGATTCGGGCCGAAACGCAGGAGGGACTGACGAATCTGATCGTTCAGCAGAAGATCTACGGACTTCCCGACGATTATCTGGAGACGTACCGCGAGAACGTGGCGGCGGTTTCGGTGGCTGACGTCGCGCGCGCGGCGCGGCAGTATGTACGGCCTGACGAAATGGTGATCGTCATCGTCGGAGATGCCGAAGATATTTTGCCGCAGGTTCGCGAGTTCTGCGACGCGGTCGAGGTCCTCGATACGGACGGCAAGCAGGTTCCGCTGTCGGACTACGGCCGCGCGCCCGAACCGCCGGCGATCGATCTTTCGGGCAGATGGAGTTTGTCGGTCGATTTCCAGGGGCAGCAGTTACCGGTTTCGCTGACTTTGATCCAGAAGGGGAGCTCCGTCAGCGGAAAGCTTGAATCGATGCTCGGCGACGGCAAAATCGGCGGCGGAAAGGTCACTGGTAATTCATTTTCGGCCTTGGCAACGACCGAAATGCAGAACCGGACGCTTGAGATCTCGATCGAGGGAACGCTTGACGACGAGGGGCTTAAGGGAAGTTTGACGGTTCCGATGATGTCGGATCCGCTGGCGTTTGCCGGAACGCGAGAATAAAAAAAGAGAAAGGGATGAAACGTAACATACGGATCATCCCTGATTCCGCATCGCCAAATCAGGCGACGGTGGTGTCGACGACTTCGGCGTCGCCGGCGTTCTTCATCACCGAATCGATTCCGTTCTGGCACGCGGCGTCGCCGGAATACATTTCGCTGCGACCGATCTCCTGATTGTTGCCGGCTTTCAAGATGAAATACGGGTCACCCTTTGACGACGTGCGCTTTTCGAAGCGGTCGGCATCAATGCCGTTCTTACGGACCGATTCGATCCCGTTGTTGCAAGCCGACTTAGATTCGTACATTTCGCTGGACAAAATGATCTGCCCGTTTCCGGCCTTCAAGTTGAAGTGAAATTTTCCATTTGCTGATTGTTTGATCTCAAATTTTCCTGCCATTTTATTTCTCTCCCAGTATTTTGATCTAGTTTTGGGGCAAATCCGGTCAGCGTCAGAGCCTCCCAAATCGTTGCAAATATAACATTATTGAAAAAAAATCCAAATCGGGAAAAGTTAAGACAGACGCAGACTGATCCGTGGGTGAGGAAAGAGCTTCTTGGAGAAAGCGGACGGTTTCCCACAAATCAATCTGCGTCTGATCGCCGCCGTTGAGTGCGGCGGCGAATTCGTTGCTATCCGGCGAGCCGCATCCGTTCGGCCTGTGCCGGGCGGATGCGGCGCAGTTCGTCGAAATGCTCGATGAGCGCCGATGCGGCGCGCTTCGAAAGTTCGTCGGTCGAGCAGTTCATGACCCGCCGGCATTCGTCGTCGGCTTTGAGGCCCAGTTCGCGACCCATTGCCCGGATCATTCCAAGCTGTTTCGCGGTCACCAGATCAAATAATGAGCGGGCGATCGGATTCGAAGGGAAAACACGGACAAGCGGTCGGGCGCTTTCAGTCCGGGACTCATCTGCGGAACGGAATTTCGCCGCCGCCTGACGCAGCGCATATGATTCGGCCGAAACAAATCCGTTTTCCTCATCCAGAACGCCCGTTCCGATCCCTTCGCGGGTGACGCCGTTGACGGTCACGGCGACGGTTACGACGACGAATTTCCCGACCTCGCGCACATCGCGCACCGCGTGGCTCCAATGGGGGTCGAGTACGCGCAATAATTCGGTCGCCGCGGCCGCGGATTCTATCCTGCTCGCGTTCCCGCTGCGCTGCCGTCCGGTTGCGAAATCGACAACGTTTCCGGAGTTGGCCGCAGCGGTTGATCGTGATTTCAAACGCTTCGCGGTCCGTTCCGTATTGCGGGACTTGATCGCGAACCTGACCGCCATCATGTGACAGCACCGGAAATCGGAATCGTCAGCAGCCGACGCCTCAGCGCAAGTGCAGCAAACACGCCCGTCGTCGGCGCGCCAGACGTAGAAACTATCCGGTTCACCGACGGTTTCCGGAACCGTGACTTCGAAGCGGTCGCGGTCGCGCGTTACGAGACCGAGCTCGGCAATAGTTCTTGCAATCCCCTCGCACGATTCGATTGTATTCTGTTTGGCGATCATGAAAGTCCTCCGAATTCTCTTGTGCCGGTCCGTTTCCAGTCCGGCGTGTTTCATCGATGACACAATGTATCAGAGAAATTTCTTTGTTGCAACAGTGAAACGAAGTGTTGCAAATAAATTGTTCTTGTGCTATCGTTGAAACAGAGTTGAGACAAATGCAACAAACTGCATTCGAATCTTGGCAGTGGAGAAACAAATATGGCATTCAAAAACGAGAGCTTGATCAACACAATAGAACTCGGACGCGCGATAAAGCGCCGGCGTGAAGAACTCGGTCTGAGCCTAAGGGACGTCGCCGATGTGACGGCCGTGTCGGCGTCGACGCTGTCACGGATCGAGAACGGAACGGGAAAACCGGACGCCGACAATATCGCGCGGCTGACGAGTTGGCTCGATATGCCGGTTGACCGCGTGATGAGGAAGCATGGCGGTGAAAGCGAGGTCGAAGCGGTTGTCTACTACCCGCATGAAGCGACGCCGGAGATCGTTGAGGCGCACTTGCGCGCCGACAAGAATTTGACCCCGGAAACGGCGAACGCTCTTTCGGAACTGTTTCGGGTCGCGTATTCGCAGTTCAGCAAATCACGCGATTGATCTGCGGCATCGATAACAATCGGTTCAGGGACATTTGGAGACCAAGTGATGAAGGAACTTACACAGGCAGCTCAAATCGGGGTCGAGTCGGCGGGCAACAGGCATTTCGCGGTTGATACGACATTCGTACTATTCTTTCTCGCGGTAGAATTCGGTCAGATCGCGGGGCGGTTCGGACTTGATACGGTCGTCTTCGCGATCACGCTGATGATGCTCGTAGTGCTGCCGTATTTCCTGCCGGCTGAAGACAAAATAGACTTTGGGGCTTGGGTAGTCGGTCGAACCTTCATCGCCGGCTTCGGAATGGTTTCCGGCGCACTTTTCAAACTCTCTCTCGGCACCGTATTGCCGGAGACGTTTCGGTTTATGCCGATGACACTGCTCATCCTGACCGCGCTGATGAGCTGTTATCTTCAGTTCTACGGATTGCTGCGGCTTCGCACGGCAAAATAGGCAAAAGGCGCCGGACGAGGCCCAGATAAGGAAATCCGCGGATCGTGTTACGGTTCGCGGATTTTGATTTGCCCCGAAACGGGTCGGCCGCTCGGCCACCGGATTTCCCTCCGGGCGACTTCACAAACGCCCCGGATTGCGCTATTTTTTTGAAAGTCCCTGCCAATTAGGCGTTTTCGGTCTCCGTACACCCGGAGGCCATAACTTTTTCTCATCTCAAATTACAGGAGTAATCTATGAAACGAATCTCAAAATCTCGCAAAATCCTTTCCGTGGCTTCGATCCTTGCCGCTTTCGCCCTTTGGTCTTCCGGCAGCGCGAGCGCCAACAACATTTCCTGGTTTCTTTCGCCGAGCGATCCGTTTGTTCAGGATTGGTCGATCACGTCGTCGATAACCACCGACGATACCTGGGACAACGTCATGTCGATGATCGCCTATCGCGGCGACGGCCTGACGGCCTCGACGGGCGCGGACCCGCAGACGATCCTCGCTGACGGGGCCGCGACACCGGTCGATGTCAACGCCAATCAGTCAAATCCGAACACCAACAGCACCGGCGGGGTCGCGGAGTTTGACGGGATCGCGAATCCGACGATCGCGCTTCAAGGCTCCGGAACGGCCGACGCGCCGCATCTCGTGATTCGGCTTAACAAGTCGAACTGCCCGGATACGAAATTCATCACGATCTCGTATAAGGTGCGCGACATCGACGGCTCCGCCGACGATGCGGTCCAACCCGTCGCGCTCCATTACCGCGTCGGCGACACGGGGAATTACACGAATCTGCCGGAAGCATTCATCCCGGACGCGACGGAGGGCGGCACGGCGACGAAGGAAACGAACGTCTTCGCCACGCTCCCCCATATCCCGGTCGGCCAGGACCTGATCTTCTTGCGGATAATGACCGCGAACGCGGTCGGCAACGACGAATGGGTCGGTATCGACGACATCAACATCGGATGCTTTGTCCCGACGGCAGCCGCTGTATCGGTAGCGGGGCGGATCATCAGCGGGAAAACGCGCGGGGTGCCGCGGGCAGCGGTCGTCGCCACGGACGAATACGGTGTGCGAATCACCGCTCGGACGAATTCGTTCGGTCACTATCGATTCGACGGACTCGTCGCCGGCAGGACGTATCTGTTCGAGGTCGTCGCCAAAGGACACGAGATCACGGCGCGGACCGTGACCGTCAACGAGGAGATCTCCGATCTTGATTTTTTCGTGGATTGAGCTTCCGCCGGAACGACACCAGTCCGACACGAAACAAGGCCGCCGATCATTTGATCGGCGGCCTTTTAACCCAGATTGCGCGTCAGAAATTTCTTTCCCGCGAAACACGCAAAATACACGAAAACTGGCCGAAAAGTAACATCTTTTGCGTTTTTCGCGTATTTCGCCGGCAAACAGCTTTCCAATGCGTAATTCGGGTTTAACCAAGATTCCGAAACAGGGCGATTTGGGACTTTTCGAAACGATCTCCCAACCCCTAAACGCAAACTTTGCGCCTTTGCGTTTGCGCGGGAAAACCAGCGCTGGCGTTTACGGTCATTGGTGTTCCGGCAAGGACGCGAAAAGCGCAAAGCGAGGAGCTTCAATTCAAATAATCACCCGTCGTTGATTGGCACGATTCCATCCTGCGGTTTGGGTTTAATTCTCGCTTCCTCATGAAGTTAAGGGGCTCGAAGGGGTGCGGCAAGCGGTCCGCGCAAAGGCGGTTCCGAAAATAGTCCCGGTCGCCGCCGATGAGCGCTTGACAACCGTTTGGATGCGTACTAATTTGCTTTCCATACGGTATCTCTGTCTTTCGTCGAAGGTCGACTTCGTAACGGTTTCCGTGCGGTATTGCGGAACAGGTTTTCTACGGAAACGGGTCAAAGCGCTTCCGTGCCCCGCCCTCGAACAGATCGAACCGTCCTATTTTTCGCGCCAATTGAACAGGAGACAATATGAGTTTCGTAAAAGGTTTGAAAACTGCAAACTTCCGCCTTTTTGCGGCAGTTTTTTGCATTTTGGCGATCGGTGCCGTGGCATCGGCCGCGAACTGGTCCGCGATCCGCGCTTCGGCGGCGAGTCTGTTTGCTTACGCAACCGGGCAGGCTGCGCTTTCCGGAGCCACGGCTGACGCGCCGATTCAAACCCGCGCAGCGGTTACTCCGGGGGCGTGCGATACAGCGGGACCGGTCGAAGTCGAATCATCCGGCGGCACTACGACCCCGACCGCCTATCCGTCGCTCAAGGATGCTTTCGACGCGATCAACGCGGGTACGCATACCGGAACGATCACGATCGACGTTTGCGGTGACACGAACGAGACTTTGACCGCGGTCTTGAACGCCAGCGGGGCGGGTTCGGCGTCGTACAGCTCCATCGTCATCGCGCCCGCCGGCGGCGCGGCTCGCACGATCTCCGGTGCGATCGCCGCCGGATCGCCGCTGATCGATCTCAACGGCGCGGACAGCGTTACGATCGACGGTTTGAACACCGGCGGGAACAGTCTGACGATCTCCAACACGACCGTTTCGGCAACATCGGGAACTTCAACGATTCGCTTTCAGACGGATGCAACCGGAAATACGATTACCAATTGTTCGATTCTCGGATCCTCGACGATGTCGACGACGACCAACGGGGGCAACATCTGGTTCGGCGCTGCATCGACCGTTACGGGAAGCGATAACAACATCATCTCCAACAACAACATCGGCCCGGCGGGGGCGAACCTTCCGACGAAGCTGATCTACGGCAACGGCTCGACCACGACGGCCACCGTTTACAACAGCGGAATCCAGATCACGGGCAACAATCTTTTCGACTATTTCAACGCTGCGGCTCAGTCAAACGCGGTTTATCTGGCCGGCGGAAATGCGGGTTGGACGATCAACATCAACCGTATTTATCAGACCGCGACACGGACACAAACGACCGGCGCGATCCTCGCCGGAATCCAGGCCGCCAGTGCGACCGGCAACGACGGCCATACGATCAGTGGCAACGTGATCGGTTTTGCGAACTCCGCAGGAACCGGGACGACAAATCTCGTCGGGATTAGTACGAGTTCGAAGTTTATCGGCATATACGTCTCTTCCGCAGCGTCGACGAGTCCGTCAAGCATCCAGGGCAACACCGTCGCCGGAATCAATCTTTCGGGCGTTGTGGGAGGAACAAGTACAACCGCATCATTCCTCGGCATCAGCGTTAATTCTGGCGTCGCGAACATCGGCAACGTTACCGGAAACACGGTCGGCAGTTTGGCGACTCCGGCGTCGATCTCGATCACGAACAACAGCGGATCGGCCTCGGAGATCTACGGAATCTACTACTTCCCGTCGGCCGTAGCGAATGTTTCGAATAACAACGTCGGCGGCATAGCGTCGAATAACAGCGGTGCCGGGAGCGTTGTTCTTTACGGGATCCGCGCGTTCACCTCGAGTACCGTGACCAACACGATGAACGGCAATACGGTCGGGTCGGCCACCGCGCCGATCACGAATACGTCCGCATCGACCGCGTCCCGAACTATCGGACTTTATTGCCAGAGCGGAGCGTGCACGGCAACAGGCAACACGGTCAGCAGCCTTTCGATGAGCGCGGCTAATACCGGAACCGGATCGTCGGCGTCGGTGATCGGCCTATGGGTCGATAACACGTCGGCTACGATCGGCAACAACGTTGCGGAAAATACGATCCGTTCGCTCGCCAACAACGATTCCGCCGGTGCCGTATGGGTTACCGGGCTGCATTACAACGGTTCGACGACCGGCACGCATACCGTTCAGAGAAACTTCGTTCACAGTATTTCCGCGCCGAACACGACCAGCGCGACCGCCACCGTCAACGGCGTCAACGTTCAGGGCGGGGCGACGACGTTCCGCAACAATATGATTGCCGTCGGCGGGAATATGACCGCCAACAGCCCGCAGATCAACGGCATCAACGAGACGATCGCCGGCACCGACAATTTTTATCACAACAGCGTTTACATCGGCGGAACGGGTGTGGCCGCAGGATCCGCTAATTCTTTCGCCTTTCAGAGTTCGATAACCCTAAACACACGCAATTATCGCGACAATATCTTTTTCAACGCGCGCAGCAACGGCGCGGCGACGGGCAAGCATTACGCCATACGCGTCGGAGGAACGGCCGCGGCCCCGTCGGGATTGACCTCCAACAACAATATTCTTTTCGCGAACGGCACCGGCGGATTTACCGGACTGTTCAACGTCGTCGATCAGGCGACGATAGCTGACTGGCGCACGGCGACCGGCAACGACGGCAACAGCTTTTCGGCGAACCCGCAATTCAATGCGCCGACCAACGCCACCCCCGACCTGCATCTTCATCCGACGAATGCGACCGTTGCCGAAGGGAACGGCGCGGACGTCGGGGTGACCGACGATTTTGACGGACAGGTGCGCGCGTCGTTGACGCCGGTCGATATCGGCGCGGACGCCGGCAATTACGTCGGCCTCGACCTCGCCGGACCTGGCATCTCGTACACAGCGCTTGGCAATACCGCGTCCACCGGCAACCGCGTTATTTCGGCAACACTGACCGACAACACCGGTGTTGCGACCGGCGGAAATGCCCCGCGCGTTTATTTCAACAAGAACGCCGGCAGCTACTTTTCGACCGCGTGCTCGTTATCGAGCGGTACGGTTTTGAACGGCGTCTGGAACTGCACCATCGACAACTCGCTCGTCGGCGGCGTGGTTGCGACCGATGTCATCCGCTACTTTGTCGTCGCCCAGGACACCCTTGGCAATCTGTCGGCAAATCCGGGCGCCGGCTTTACGGGCACGGACGTCAATACCGTGACGACGCCTCCAACAACTCCCAACCAATACGCGATATCGGTCGCATATTCGGGTTCGTACAACGTCGGAACCGGCGAAGGATTCACGTCTCTGACAAACACGGGCGGTATATTTGAAGCGATCAACGGCGGCGTTCTGACCGACGACGTGACGATCAACATCACCACCGACCTGACCGGCGAGCTCGGCACCGTCGCGCTCAACCAGTGGGCGGAAGACGGCGCCGGCGGCTACCGGGTGATCATCAAACCGAGCGGCGCTCCGCGTACGATCACCGGCAGCGTCAACGGTGCGCTGATCAAATTGAATGGCGCCGACCGTGTTCGCCTCGACGGTTCAACTGCAGGAGGGTTCGCCGACGAGATCGCCGGCGGAAATCCCGCGCTTCGCGAACTGACCATCCAGAACACGAACACCGGAACTTCTGCGGTCGTGATCGCGGTTCAGACCGGAACTAACGGCGCGCAGGACAACCGGATCAAAAACCTTAATATTCTTGGACAGGATCCGACGACGACGTTTGCCGGCGTTGCGCTCGGCGGTAACACGCCGGGCACTGCCGGAACCGACAATGACAACAACCGCGTCGAAAACTGTTCGATCAAGCGGGCCATTTACGGCGTTTATTCTTCCGGCGCGAGCCTCGCGAACCAGAACACCGGCAGCCTTATCACCGCCAACGATCTTTCGGCGACCGGCGCCGACCGGGTCCGTCGCGTCGGTATCGTTGTTTTCAACGAGAACGGCGTCGAGATCTCCGAGAACAGCGTTTCGGTTGAAACCAACGAGAGCGCGGACGCGATCGGTATCGGCGTCGGCACGCAAAGCGTCGACGCCACGATCACGACGAGCGGTGGCGTTACAGATGCGCTCGTCTTTAAGAACAAGATCAACGGCATCGGCTCGCTGAGCACGGTCGGATTCTCGGCTGCGGGAATCGCGGTCGCGGGCGGTGCAGGCGGCGCGAACTACTTCGCCAACAATATGATCTCGGGCGTCACGGCGCCGTCAACGTCGCCCGACCTCGTCGCCGGTTTCTTTATCGCCGGCGTTACAGGTTCGGACACGAGACTGATTTACAATTCGATCTCAATGACGGGCGACCGCGGCGCGGTCGCGAGCCAGATGCCTTCGTACGGCATCGCGGTGACCGGCACGAACCCGACGGTCCAACTTACGGACAATATCTTCTATACCGCCCAGACTTCCGGCGGCGGCGCGAATGCCAAGAGTTACGCGATCGGAATGGTGACGACGACGTTCTCCAACCTGAATTCGAACTACAACGACTTCTGGTCCACGGGCGCGAACGACGGTGGATTCCGCAGCGGGTCGCTCGGATCTGCGGCCGGGACCGACTACGCGGATCTTAGCGCCTGGCAGACGGCGACAAGTGGCGATGCTAATTCGCTCGAAGTCGACCCGATGTTCGTAAACTCGTTGAACGACCTGCATCTGCAATCTCCCAGCCCGGTTGAGAACGCCGGCACGCCGTTTATGACTGTGCTCGACGACTTCGACGGCAATACGCGTTCGGCCACGACGCCCGAGATCGGTGCGGACGAACTTCCGCCGCCGCCGGAGCATCAATTCAGCGCGGCGACGTATCAGATAACGGAGGGAATCGCGGCGGCCTCGGCCGGGACGAACCCGACCGCAACGATTACCGTCACGCGTACCGGCACGACGACCGGCGCATCGACCGTCGATTTCGCGACCGTCGCCGGCGGAACCGCAACGGGCGGAGCCTCGTGCACGACCGGCGTCGACTACATTTCGACGAGCGGAACGCTGATGTTCGCGGGTGGCGAGACGATGAAGACCTTCGACGTCGTAACCTGCGTCGACAACGTTTTCGAGGGCGACGAGACGGTCAATCTCGAGATCACAAATCCGACGGGCGGAACGCTCGGAATGCAGAACACGGCGGTCCTGACGATCAACGAGAACGATCCGGCTTTTTGCTCGACGATGCAGCCCGTCGAGATCGCCACCCCGTTGACGGGATACGCGACGATCAAGGACGCGTTCGACGCGATCAACGCCGGGACGCACACCGGTGCTGTCCAGGTAAACATTTGCGGCAATACGACCGAAGCGGCTTCCGCGGTTCTCAATGCGAGTGGAACGGGTTCGGCATCGTACTCGTCGGTCGTCATTAACCCGGCAGGCGGCGGCGCAAGAACCATTTCGGGGTCGTTCGTCGGCGCTCTGGTCGACCTCAACGGCGCGGATAGCGTGACGATTGACGGTCTCAACACCGGCGGCAATTCGTTGACGTTCAGCAATGCCGGACTCGGAGCTTCGAACACGATCAAGTTCGCCAACGACGCGACGAACAACACGGTGACGAACTCGACGCTTCAGGGCTCGGGTGACGTTTCGTTCGGCGTCGTCTATTTCGGCGGCGGCGCGACGACCGGAAATGACAACAATACGGTCAGCAATTCGAACATCACGGCGGCCGGCTCGAACTTGCCGCTCAACGGCATCTACTCGTTCGGAACCAGCGTTTCGGTCGACAACAGCGGCAATACGATCAGCGGAAACAACATTTCCGACTTTTTCAACGCTTCGTCGGCTTCGAATGGGATGAATATCAACAGCAACAATGACGGCTGGACGATCACGAACAACCGGATCTACCAGACCGCGCCGCGGACCTACACATCAGCCTCGACGCATAACGGCATCAGCGTCACTTCAGGTTCGGGATACACGGTCAGCGGAAATACGGTCGGATACGCGGCCGCCAACGGAACGGGCGTTTACACGATGCTCGGTTCGGTTGCGACCCGCTTCGTCGGGATCAATCTCGGTGTCGGCACCAATTCGGCGACATCGGTCCAGGGCAACACGGTCGCCTCGATCAGTCTCGCGACCTCGAGCGGCGCGTCCACGACGAGCGGTGTTCTCTGCGGTTTGAACATCACGTCGGGCAACGTCAACGTCGGAAACGTCACGCAGAACACGTTCGGCGCCACGACCGGAGTTGATTCGCTGGTCGCAACCCCGACCACGACGGGCGGTTCGGTCGTCGGCATCAACTCGTCAAGTACGGGAACGGTGCTGATCGCCAACAACACGTTCGGCGCTTTCAGGTCTTCGAGCGCGACGGCGACGATCGGCGGCGGAGTCTTTGGCATCACCGTTTCGGGTTCGGCAACATCGATGACGATCACCGGCAATACCATCGGAAACGCCACCGCGGAAAATATGCGCGCCGGCGTTCTCGGCACTACGACCGGCGCATCGTTTGCCTCGGGCATCAACCAAGCGAGCGGATCGGTTCCGGCGGTCTCCAATTACTCAAACAACACCATCCGGAACTTCTCGTCCTATGGCACGAGTACTTCCGGATTCGTCCGCGGAATCCAGACCGGCACGACTTCGAACACGACCGCGACCGCGACGATCAGCAACAACACGATCAACAACCTGATCACCAGCGGCGCGGTTTCGGGTATTTCAAGCGCGAACACGGCGGCGTTGGGAATTCAGTTCCTCCCCGGAACCAATTCGGTGATCTCGGGCAACACGATCTCGAACATTTCGGCTGTGAACAACGGAGCGGTGGGCACCGTCGTTGCGGGTATCACGCACGGTTCGGCGACGAATACCGTCATCTCGAACAATGTGGTCTACGGCCTCAGCAATGCGAGCACGACCACCTCGACGACTCTTCCGGCGGTTGTTGCCGGCATCGGCATCCGCTCGGGAACGACGCAGGTCACGGTCCAGAACAACATGATCTCGATCGGAACCGGCCAGACCACAAACACAACGTTCATCGGCATCTGGGGAAATCACGGTTCAACCCCGGACCCGACGGACCGCGTTTACTACAATACGGTCAACATCGAAGGCACGGCCGCTTCGGGTTCGTACTCGTCGATGGGCTTTATGCGCGGCGACTTTACGGCGACCGCGAGGACGATGACCGTCGACGTGAAGAACAATATCTTCAACAACACGCGTTCCGGAGGCACCGGCAAGCACTACGCGATCGCCAATAACCTAGGGGCGACGACGAGCGCGACCGGCTGGGCCGCCGGCGCGTCCAACAACAACGTTCTGAATGCGAATCCGGCGACCATCGGTTACTGGACAACGGATCGGACGTTCGCCGGCTGGAAAGCTGCGTCGTCGGGTGATCTGTTGAGTTATTCGGGAATTCCGGTGACGTTCGTCAACAACGTTTCGGATCTCCACCTGAATATGGGCGTCACCCCGACCTCGATCGAATCGGGCGGAACTCCGATCGCCGGCATCACGACCGACATCGACGGGCAGACGCGTCCGGGACCGGTGGGTTCGATGAACGGCGGGGCTTTTGCACCGGATATCGGAGCCGATGAATTCGACGGCGTTTATCTCGACGCGGCCGCGCCGCTGATCAGCTATACGGCGCTGACAAACACGACGTCGACGATGAACCGGACGCTTTCGGTCAACATTTCGGATGGGACCGCAGTTGCCTCCGGCGGAAATGCTCCGCGGGTTTATTTTAGAAAATCGACCGACGCGAACTATGTTTCGACGGCCTGCATGCTCTCGAGCGGCACGCCGCAGAACGGCAGTTACAATTGCTCGATCGACTACATGCTGGTCGGCGGCGGAACCGCGAATCCTGGCGATACTATCGAATATTTCGTGGTTGCGCAGGACACGCTCGGCAATCTCGCCGCGAATCCGGCGACCGGGTTCGTCGGCGTCGATGTCAACACGGTCACGACGCCCCCGTCACCGCCGAATTCGTACATCGTCTCGCTTCCGTACAGCGGAACCTACACGGTCGGGGCTGGCGGCAACTACACGTCGCTGACCAATTCGGGCGGTTTGTTCGAAGCCCTTAACGTCGGTATTCTTACCGGAAACGTGACGGTCGACATTACGAGCGATCTGACATCGGAAAGCGGTGCGATCGCGCTCAATCAGCTCACTGAAGAGGGAATGGGCGGATACACGCTGACGATCAGGCCCTCGGGCGGTCCGCGGACGATCAGCGGAGCGAACGCGACCGGATTGCTGCGGTTCGTCGATGTCGATCGCGTGACGATCGACGGTTCGACGACCGGCGGCACCGCGAATCAAGTTGGCGGCGACGCCGCGCTTCGCGAACTGACGGTTCAGAACATCAGCACCACGGCGACGGCCGGAGCGGTCATCGCGTTCGGCTCGAGCGTCAACGGCGCGCAGAACAACACTGTCCGCAACGTAAATGTGGCCGGTCAGGATCCGACGCAAACGCTCATCGGCATCCATATGGGCGCTGTCGCTCCGGGAACATCCGGCACGGACAACGACAACAACCGGATCGAGAACTGTTCGTTCAAGCGGTCGTTCATCGGCATCTTCAACAACGGCATTTCGGTCGCGAATCCGAACACCGGCAACGTGATCACGATGAATGATCTGAGCGCGACCGGCGCCGACCGTATGAGGAGAGCGGGTATCTTCTTCTTCAACCAAAGCGGTATCGAGGTGACGATGAACTCGATCGGCGGCATTACGGCCGACGAGGGGGCGGACGCGATCGGCATCATCGCCGGCATCCAGAACGTGACGAGCACGGCAACCGCCGGCGGCGGCGTTTCGAACGCGTTGATCGCGCGCAACAGGATCAGCGGCATTGCGAGCACCAACACGGTCGGATTCTCGGCAGTCGGTATCGCGATTGCCGGCGATCCGGCGGGCGCGAACACGGTCGTCAACAATATGATCTCCGGAGTTTCGGCGCCTTCGACGTCGCCGGATCTGACGGCGGGCATATTCGTTGCCGGAGTCACCGGATCGAGCACGAATCTCTACTTCAACTCTGTCTCGATGACCGGCGACCGCGGCGCGGTGGCGACGCAAATGCCGAGTTTCGGTATCGCGCTGGTCGCCGACGTGCCGACCGTGCTCCGAGATAACGTCTTCTACACGACGCAGACGTCCTCGGGCGGCGGCGTCAACGCGAAGAGTTATGCGATCGGCACGCTGGCGACGACGTTCGCCAATCTCGATTCGGACTACAATGCGTTCTTCGCTTCGGGCGCCAACGCCGGATTCTTCCGCAGCGGTTCGCTCGCGGCGGGAGCCGGTACGGACTACGCGACGCTTGCCCTTTGGCAGGCGGCGGTGGCCGATGACGCGAATTCGCTGTTCGTCGATCCGACGTTCGTCGATCCTCTCGCTGATCTACACTTGCAGTCCGGAAGCGGCGTGCTCAACGCCGGAACTTCGGTGATGGGCGTGACGAACGACTTTGACGGTCAGATGCGTGACGGTACGCCGGACATAGGTGCGGATGAAAAGGTAATTTCTGCGGGAACACTGGCGTTCAGTTCGGCAACATACTCTATCGGCGAAGGCGGCGGGATGGCAACTTTGACCGTCAGCCGTACCGGCGGATCGGACGGCGCGGTCGGCGCGACATACGCGCTCGGCGGCGGAACGGCCACCGGCGGCGCGGTTTGCGGCGGGGCGGTCGATTACGTCAACACCGGTGGTACGGTTTCGTTCGCCAACGGCGAAACGAGCAAGACGTTCGACGTTTCGATTTGCGACGATACTCTTTTCGAATCGAACGAAACGTTCGACGCGACGCTCTCGATGCCGACCGGCGGCGCGACGATCGGCAGCCCGAATCCGGCGACCGTTACGATCACCGAAAACGATACGCAACCGAGCCTGCAGTTTGACGCGGCCGCGTACTACGTCCGCGAAACCGGAATCACGCTGACGACCAACGTCACGCGCACCGGCGCAACCGGCAACGCCGTCGGCGTCAGCTTCGCGACCGGCGGCGGAACGGCGACGTCCGGAGCTTCGTGCACATCGGGAGTCGATTATATTTCCAATTCGGGCACGCTGAGCTTTGCCGCCGGCGAAACGACCAAACCGGTCAATCTGACGGTTTGCATCGATTCGCTTTACGAAGGCAACGAGACGTTCGACCTGACGCTTTCGATGCCGACGGGTGTGGCGGTAATCGGAATGCCGAATCCGGCTCCGGTCCGGATCGTCAACGCGATCGGCAACCGAACCGACTTTGACGGCGACGGCAAGGCGGAAAAAGCGATCTACCGCACGATTCCGAGCGGCACGTCGCAATGGTGGTGGCGGCAGACCTCGACCAACAATCTCCTTTCTTATGAATGGGGACTTGAAGGCGATATCTTGACGCCGGCGGACTTCGACGGCGACGGCAAGACCGACGTCGCGGTGTGGCGTCCGGGTGCGGCGAACGTCGCGCAGTTCTTCATCCTGAACAGTTCGAACAACACCGTCCGTCAGGAACTGTTCGGGCAGACGGGAGACGATCCGAAGGTGGTCGGCGACTATGACGGCGACCGCAAAGCGGACGTTGCGGTTTGGCGTGCCGGTGCGCAGGGCACGTTCTACTACCGTGGAAGCCTCATGAATCCGGGCGGCAACACGACGTTCGTCCAATGGGGAACGACGGGCGATAAGGCGACCTCGGGCGACTTCGACGGCAACGGCAAGGCGGACTTCGCGATCTGGCGCAGCGGCGCCTGGTGGATACTGTCCGACTCGTTCGCGGTCACGGTAATCAACTGGGGCACGGCCGGCGACCAGCTCGTGCCGGGAGACTACGACGGCGACGGCAGGACCGATGCGGCCGTTTACCGCCCGTCCGAGGGCCAGTGGTACGTTCTTCGCAGTTCGAACGGTCAGCCGCAGTACCAGCAGTGGGGGATTCCGACGGATGTTCCTTCGTCGGCCGATTATGACGGCGACGGCCAGACCGACTTTGCGGTTTACCGTGACGGCGTCTGGTACGTGCTTTCAAGCTGGAACGGAACGGTTTCGACGACGAACTTCGGACTTGGAACGGACGTTCCGATCCCGTTCGCCCGAGTAACGCCGTAAGCCGATCGGAGCGCAAGCGTACAAGCTTGCAAACGATGCGGAGCGCCGTAGGTCCTTCGTAATTCGAAGCGTGTGAGCGCCGACGGCTTGTTCGCGCTCCGCGCTCATGGCAAGCGGGGACGCATGCGCTCCAGTCCGCTTGCGCCCCAATCTGCTTGAGCTCCGGCGGGCGTTGGAATCTGCTATAATTTCGGGCGGATGTCTATTTACGAAGAATTCGAGCCGATAAATCTCGATGAAATAAACACTTACGAACTCGCCTCGCGGCCGAGCAAGGTGACGGTCGACGAATTTGCCAAGCCGACCGAAGAAACGGCGTCGTTAGAGAATTTCCTTGACAGCTTGCCGGACATTCTTGCCGTCAGATCTCTGCGCGAACTCGTCGCGCGTATGCACCGGGCAAGGCGGCTGAAGAAACCGATCATCTGGGGCATCGGCGGACACGTCATCAAGACCGGGCTGGCACCGGTGATCATCGACCTGATGGAACGCGGTTTTGTCACGGCCATCGCCGGCAACGGCTCGGTGCTGGTGCACGATGCGGAGATCGCGCTTGCGGGATTTACTTCGGAAGATGTGGATGCGAGTCTCGGCGGCGGAGATTTCGGCGCGGCCCGCGAAACGGGCGAGATTCTGAACGCGGCCGCCCGCCGGGCCGTCGGCGAAGGAATCGGGCTCGGCGAGGCGCTCGGCAGGGAAATCTTGTCGCAGCGTCCCAAACACCACGGTGTTTCGCTTCTCTGTGCGGCTTACGGTCGGTCGATTCCGTTTACGGCTCATCTGACGATCGGTGCCGACATCGGCCATTTTCATCCGAACGCCGACGGTGCGGCCCTCGGCGAATCGTCGCATACCGACTTCCGGCTTTTTTGCTCGATCGTCCGCGAGATGAACGGCGGCGGGGTTTACCTTAATATCGGCTCGGCCGTAACTCTCCCCGAGATATTTCTGAAGGCGGTCACCGTCGTCCGCAATCTCGGAAGCGAACTGAACGACATAACTACCGCGAATTTCGATTTCATTCAGCATTATCGTCCGCTCACGAACGTAGTGCGCCGGCCGACCGCGAACGGGGCCGGAAAAGGCTTTTCGTTCACGGGCCATCACGAGATCATGATCCCGCTGCTCGGAGCCCTGCTCCTGAAGGAGGAGGGCTGAGACTGTCGGAAACCGGGCTTGCGAAAAAGCCCGCTTGAAGGTCGCCGGAAATGAAACGTCTGACCTTGTTGAATCAGAGCATTTCGGGCGGCGGATCTTCGATTCTGACCGTAACCAAATCGGTTGCGTCTGGCTGCGCGGCCGCTGATATCGGCTTTTGCCACAACCCCGAAGCCTGCCCGCAACCAGGAGCCGGATGTGCGGACCTCCAAGGATGACGGTCTTTTCCTTTCAAACATTCCCTCCCCGCACGGGCAATACTTCACTTGAAATGGGTGAATTCGCGCATTCACCGTTAAGCCTGTAAGAAAGCAAACCCGCGTAACAACTGTCAGCGCAAAACTTAGCGATCAACCCGAAACGGCACAGAACTTGCCCCCTAACGGTAAGAGTATTTCACGGATCGTTTTTTCGTCGTTTTCGCCGAAAAGGAGGAGTTATGTGCAGTGAAAAAAATACGGATGGACGGCGCGCCGCTTCAAAGCCGAATTCATCCGGATCTCGCGGACGTGCGATCATTATTGGCTTTTCGGTTCTCGCGTTCATCACGACGCTTGTGGCCGGATCGTATCAGGAATCGTGGCCGACCAACCGCGGTACGGAGTCCCGTGCCGGCGACTTCTCAACAGGAATCTCGAAGGATCCTGTTGCGGCTCCCGCGTTCGTAATGGGCACCGACGCCGAAACCGTAACGGCGAGCCTCGTTCAAACGATCGACACGTCACTGTTCTCGCCGGCGAGCCCCGACCCGGCCGGTATCGCCTACAATCCGACTCTGGACCGCCTGATCGTCGTCGACTCCGAAGTCGATGAAACGACCGGCGCGGGTTATCACGGGGTCAATCTGTGGCAGATCACGCGGAACGGAACGGTAACCGACACCGGAACGACGCTGGCGTGGGGCGGCATCACCAACGACGAACCGACCGGCGCCGACTATGATCCGCTGACCAACACCTTGTTCGTTTCAACCGATCAGCCGAGCGCGACCTGCCGAATCTATCTCGTGCAGCCCGGGGCCGACGGGCGTTTCGGAACGGCCGACGACGGCCAACGCACGGTCAACACGAACCCGATCATTGGAACGGCGTCACCGGATACCGAGGACCCGGTTTTCGATCCGGCAACGGGGCATTTGTTCTTTCTCAACGGCCAGACTTCGCCGGTAAACCCGCAGGTCTTTCGGATCGATCCGGTTAACGGCATCTTTGGCGACGGCGACGATGTCGCGACACACTTCGATGTCGGCAACGGCGCGATCGACGCCGAAGGGCTGACGATCGATCCGGCGCGCGACACCTTGCTTGTCGGAGTGCTGAACTCGCCGAGTTCGAACAAGAAGGTTTACGAATTCACCAAGGACGGAACGCTCGTTCGGATCATCGACGTCAGCGGGATCGCCGGGCTCAGATATCTCTCCGGACTGACCATGGCCCCCGCCAGCAACGGCTCGGGCCGTTGGAATCTCTGGATCGTCGACCGCGCCGTCGATAACGACAGCGTCCCGACCGAAAACGACGGAAAGCTCTTCGAGATCTCGGTTCCTGCCGGCGGCAACACGCCGCCCGTGGTGACCTCGGTCGCGGCGGGTCCGACGGATCCGAAAACGAACGGTGTTTTGACGGCAGCGGCCAACGGCCGCGACGATGACGGCAACCCGTTGACGTTCGCCTATCAGTGGCTCAGGAACGGCTCGGCGATCAGCGGCGAGACCGACCCGACGCTCGATCTTTCGGTTCCGGGCAACGGCGACAAGGGCGACATCATTTCGGTAAGGGTGACGGCCACCGACGGGACAGCGAGCAGCACACCGCGAACGTCCGCGGATATCAAGATTCTCAATTCGGCGCCGGTCCTGAACCTTCCCGACCTTTCGTATCCGGAAGGCGCCGTGATCAGCGTCTCGGCCGCTGGAACCGACGCCGACAATGACACGCTCACCTACAGCGCCGCAGGTTTGCCGGCGGGACTCAGTATCGACCCCGCGACCGGACTCATCACCGGCACGATCCCGGCCGGAGCGAGAACGGGCAGCCCGTACGCGGCGGCGGTCACCGTGCGCGACCCGGATTCGACGCGGACTCCGCAGATCACGCAGGTCCAGGCGATCACCAACAGCATAACGCCGAGCTCGGTCAACTCCGTGACTCTTGCTTACACTTATGCGCCGACTCCGGGAAACCTGCTCATCGCCGAAGGCCGATTCGGTGGCGGAAGGACGCCGACGATGCCGGCCGGCTGGCAATTGGCGGTGGCAAACACGCTCTCAAGCAGTCCGCGGGCGGTGGTTTTCTACAAGATCGCCGGCGCGGATGAGCCGCGAAGCGTGACCCTCACCGCGAGCGGGAACGTCTCGCAGATGAGCCTGACGCTTTTCGAGTACGCCGGCCTGAGTTCGGAACAGACGACAGTATTCGATGCGGGCGCGGCGAGCAATCTGGCAAGCGCTTCGAGTATCTCGAGCGGGGCGACGCCCGTCACGACGCGGGCCGACGAGCTTCTGATCGCGGGTTTGCACCTCGGCGGTTCGCGCGCCTTCAACAACACCTGGACGAACGGTTTCAGGTATCTGACATCGGCCAACTACCACGAATTTGCCTACAAGGTCGTTTCGGCTACGGGGAGTTTTGAAACGACCGAATCGTGGGGCGGAACCGCGACCAGCGCCTCGATGACGCTGGCTGGCTTCAAGGGCTCCGGACCGGTGACGATCCCCGGCGCCGTGGTGACCGACAATTTTGTTTGGATAGTCACGCCGCCGACGGTCTATCTTTCGATCAGCGCCGAAAGCGGAAGCGAGGCGGCGGCCACTCAGATAACTGTTACCGCAAGCTCGTCGGCCCCGGTGATCGGGGATCAATCGGTCAGTCTCGGCGTCTCGGGAACGAACATTACCGCCGGCGATTACACGCTGAGCGGTCAGACGATAACGATTTCAAACGGCGCCGTCATCGGAACCGCAACATTCGGGATCGTGAACGACGGCTTGGTGGAGGGGACCGAAACGGCGACTCTGACGATCTCAAATCCGTCCGCCGGAATCGTCCTCGGAACGCCGACCGTGCGAACCGTGACGATCATCGACAACGACCTGCCGCCGACGACGACCATTGACACGTATCCGGCGGAACTGAGCAACGACACTTCGCCGACGTTCGTCTTCAGCGGAACCGATCCGTTCGCCGCGAATGACCGCCGTCTGGAAGCGGAGCTGTCGTTCGAATGCCGCCTCGATTCGGATCCGTTTTCGGTATGCACGTCCCCAGTCACTTTCAACGGGCTCGCGGACGGATCGTATCTGTTCGAGGTTCGCGCCGTCGACATCGACGGGAATATCGATCCGACGCCCGCCGCTTTCGCCTGGACGATTCACACCGGATCTCCGGCGATAGCATATTCTCCGCTACACGGCACATCTTCAAACGCTCCGATCCAACTGAGCGTCGAGGTCACGGATGAAGTCGGGATCGATTGGGTTTCGGTTAGATACTCGGTCGATGGCGGACCGTATCTGGCGGTTCCATGTTCGGGCACCGGGCCGTTCGAGTGCACGATCCCGGGTAACGACGAGGGTTCGGCGATCGCGTATTATGTTGAAGCTTGCGATCTGGCCGGCAACGAGAAAGCCGACGTCGCGTCGGTCAATCCGAATTTGTACACTGTCGGGGCCGCGACCGTGACCGGCGGGACATACACTCATTTCGGGGTTTCGGGCGGTTCGACACTGGGCGGAGATGTGTCGGTGATCGAGGAGTTGATGCTGGACGGAACTATCCTTACGGGGGAACACACGCTTGTTCTCGAATGTCCGGCGATCGTTTCCGGCGCGTCGGAGGTTGGCTCCAAGTATGTCAACGGGAAGTTGGAGAAAAAGTTCTGCGCAACCGGTTCGTTCAGTTTTCCGGTCGGGGAAAACGGCTACACGCCGCTTGAGGCGAACGTTACCGGTCTCGCGATCAATCCTTCGAGCCTGACGGTCAATTCGATTGACGCCGCGCTCGCCGGATTCGATCCGCTGCAGTCGCTGACGCGCCAATGGGAGATCGAGGAGACGGGAGATCTGACCGCCACGCTCACGTTCTTCTATCTGCCCGAAGATGTTGTCGGCAACGAGGCCGATTATCGTGTTTGGCGGCGCGCGGCAAACGGGGCCGACACGGATATGTGCGGTGCCGCCTGCGTTGACACCGAGACACACGTGCTCGGGCCGGTACCGAACGTAACTGCGTTCTCACGCTGGACCGGTTCGGGTCCACTGGTGCCGACGGCCGCCAACGTTACGGTCTCGGGCCGGGTGATGACGTCGAGTGGGACCGGTATCCGCAATGCGATCATCACGATCGCCGGCGGCAGACTCGCCCAGCCGATCCGGGTGCAGACCGGCACATTTGGCTTCTATAAGTTCGAAGGACTGAACGCCGGCGAGTATTACCTGATCACAGTCGACTCCAGACGGTTTAATTTCGTATCGCAGACTCGCTGGGTCAACGCGATCGACAATGTTTCCGACGTTGATTTCATTGCCGCGCCACAGGATTGAGGCGTAATGAGACCGATTCACACCGGCCGGAAGACCGTTTCGGCGCATCGGCCGACAGCTCTCGGACGACGTCCGGGAGCTGCTACGGCCGATGTTGCTTTTTCAATCCGAAAAACTTTCGGATTGACTCGAAAACTCCCGATTTTCCGATCTCGCCGGACGAAGTGTCGGCGACCTTCGCCTCGTTAAGTCCCGCGCGGCGGTCTTCGATGATCTCGCTGAACCGTTCGACAAGGTCGGGATTGTCTTCCAGAATCGGCTTGAGTGAATTGTGAGTGATCTCAAGCACCTCTGTCTCTTCGAGCGCAACGACCGTCGCCGTTCTCGGTTCGCCGGTAAACAATGCCATCTCACCGAAAAAGTCGCCCTCGGCGAGTCTCATTATCTCTTTCAGCCGGCCGCCATCACGCACCTGGACTTTTACCGAACCGCGATGAATCACGAACATCGAGCTGCCTTCCTGACCGCGCCGGACGATCGGTTCATCGGGAGAAAAGATCTTTGCCACCACCCGCTCGGCGATTCGCTGAGTTTCCTCGTCGGTGAGCGGAGAAAACAGCGTGACGTCATTCAGACGAAGGAAGATCTCGTTGACCGACTCGCTGGCCTCCGGCACAGCGGGCTGGTTCTCAATGTGAACGGTCCGCGTCGGGAATGCAAAATGTATGTCCTCACGCTGGAAAGCGTACCAGATGCGCTGTCTCACCAGCGCGTCGGTGTCGTTGAATTTCGAATAGTCCTCAGGCCAGTATTTGACCTCGTAATCTATTCCGTTGTCGCCAAGATTTCTGATGCGGACGATCGGCCGGAACTTCGGGGAGACGTTCTCGACACGCGAAACTACGTCGCGGATGAGTTGAATGGTCTTCGACGGTGATTTCGAGTACAGCGTATTGAAGAACACCAGCCGGGCATTGAGATTGTCTTTCGGCGCGACCTCAATGAACTCCCGGCCGAGGACTGCGTTGCTGATGACGACGATCTTGTTTTGAAAAGTGCGGAGTTTGACGCCGCGCCAAGAGACCTGCTCGACAACGCCCATCCAGCGGTTATTCTGGATGTTGATGACGTCGCCGACCTGAAACGGTTGGTCGGCCTGGAGCGCGATGCCCGCAAACAGATTCCCGAGCGTGTCCTGGAGCGCGAGACCGACGACGATACCGAGAATGGTCGAACCCGTGAAAAGGGGCGCGAGTTCGACGTTTGGATACTGCGACTGAAAGATGATGAAAAATGCGACGATCGAGACAATGATCGATATTACCGACCGCATCAGCGACGAGATCTCGTTTTGCGAGGTGCTTCTGAGGACGAGGCTGAAAACAAAGAAATTGACGTACCGCACGAACATGATGACCAGCGTCATCCACAGAACAATCTTGACGATATGGAGGATATTAAGGACGAGGCTGATCATCGTCTGGCTGACCTGGGTCGCCATTCCGCCGGCGGTCTGCGTTCCGGGAAAATGGTCCGCGAAATAGGTTTGGGTGGCCTCTTCGCCCGGGATCAGCAAGAGCAGAATCGTAATGACGCCGGCGTAGAGAACCAGGATAAAGGTCTTTTTTCGAAGTTCGGAAATCGCCATAGAAATTGTACGGTTCGGGTCGCCGGTTTAAGGGATTAGAACATATCAACTAACGTTTTTCCAATCAACATCAGCGAGAGCGCGGAGACGACAAATGTGATCAGCCAGGCCGTGAGTTTGAAGACTATCCCGTTGGCGTGTTCACCCATAATTTCGCGGTTCGACGAAAGCGAGACGATCGCCACCAGGATGATCGGGAGAAGAACGCCGTTAATGCTCTGGGTGAAAATAAGAAGCTTGATCTGCGGGATGTGCGGGATCAGCGCGACGACCATCCCGACCACGATCAGCGCGGTGAATATCCCGAGGAAGATCGGCGCCTCTCGAAACGAACGCGAAAGGCCTTTTTCAAATCCGAGCGCTTCGCTCAGACTGTAGGCGGTCGCCAGCGGGAGAACGCCCATCGCGAGCATCGCCGCGCCGAACAGGCCGATCCCGAAAAGATACCTCGCATAGTCGCCGGCAACTGGAACAAGCGCATTGGCGGCGGTCGCCGCTGAGTCGATCTCGGTGATGCCGCGCAAATTGAGCGTTGCGGCAGTACAAATGACGATGAAGGCAGCGATGACGCATGCGAAGATCGTGCCGACGACGACGTCCGCCCGCGCAAGCGGCAGGTCTTCCTCGTCGAGGCCCTTTTCGACGACAGACGATTGCACGTAAACCTGCATAAACGGGGTGATGGTAGTCCCGATCAGGGCCATCACGGTGAAGAGGTAACCCGAATGCCATTCGAAATTGGGTTCCATTAGTTCCGCGCCGACATCCGACCAGACCGGTTTTGCCATAAACGCGGAAACCACGTAGCCAAGGAAGACCAGCGACATTGCCAGAAAGACCTGCTCAACTCGTTTTTGGGTGCCTTTGACGACCAGCCACCAGATCAATCCGGCCGTGATCGGGATCGTCAAGAACCGCGGTATGCCGAAGAGTTCGGACGCCTGCGCGATGCCGACGAACTCGGAAATGATGACGCCGGTGTTTGCGATCAGCAGCGCGAGCATAATCAGAGCCGTCCAACGGACGCCGAATTGCTCGCGGATGAGATCGGCGAGCCCCTGACCGGTCACGACGCCCATCCGGACGCACATTTCCTGCACGACGATCAGCGAGAGCATCATCGGGATGAAGACCCAGAGGAGAGTGTAGCCGTACCCGGCGCCGACCGTCGAGTATGTCGCAATGCCGCTCGCATCGTTGCCGGCATTGGCCGCGATGATCCCGGGGCCAAGCACGGCAATGTAGGCGACGAGCCTGTAATTGGATAGATTACGACGGATGCGCGATGGGACACGCGCCAGGATTCGCAGAAATTTTCGCGGAGAAAACCTTGCCAAGATCATTCTTACTACTATCGCCGTCGTTCATTGTTTTTGGAAAAGGTACGGATCGCCGGTCGATCGCGTATTCAGGAAAAGGACCGCCGTAAAATTGCTCCGAACCGAATCTCGACTATAGCCTGTTTGCCCCGAATCGCAAAGTCGCCCACCGAATATCCGGAGGAGTGCCGTCGAGTTGGGCATTAGCGGGTCTAATCGAATTCCCGCGTGGTTCCCGCCGGATATTAATAAGCCCGCGGAATCAGCGCGACCGGCCAAATGAAAAAAATTACTAAAACTAATAATCACTTGAGTTTTCGGGAAGGCAAAACTAAAATTGAAGCTTGACGAACGACAACTTTTTCAGCGAGTTCAGACTATGACACATAATCTTTTCAATACGCGTCGGACTTTCAAAACCGGATCGGGTTCCGACGGAATTTTCTACTCTTTGCCGCAGCTTGAGGCCGAAGGAATCGGAAACGTCTCAAGGCTTCCGGTATCGATCCGAATCGTGCTCGAATCCGTTCTGCGGAACTTCGACAACGGCAAGAAGGTCAGTGAATCGAACGTTCGGGCGCTCGCGGGCTGGGAGGCGAACAGCGTCCGGACCGCGGAGATACCGTTCGTGGTCGCACGCGTCGTGCTCCAGGATTTTACGGGTGTTCCGCTCCTCGTTGATCTCGCGGCGATGCGTTCAGCGGTGTCGCGGATGGGCAAGGATCCGCGGGTCATCGAGCCGCTCGTACCGGTCGATCTCGTTATCGACCACTCGGTGCAGGTCGATTACGCGGGCAGCGCCGGCGCCTATGAGGCGAATCTCGAGATCGAGTTCGAGCGCAATGCCGAACGGTATCGTTTCCTGAAATGGGGAACTCAGGCGTTTGATTCCTTCAAGGTGGTGCCGCCGGGGATCGGCATCGTTCATCAGGTCAATATGGAGTATCTGGCGCGCGGGGTCTTCGAGCGCGACGGGGTCTTTTTCCCGGACACGCTCGTCGGGACCGATTCGCATACGACGATGATCAACGGACTCGGCATCGTCGGCTGGGGAGTCGGCGGCATCGAAGCCGAGGCCGGAATGCTCGGCCAGCCGGTCTATTTCCTGACACCCGATGTCGTCGGGGTCAATCTGACCGGAAAACTCAAGGAAGGCGTGACCGCGACGGACCTCGTATTGCGCATCACCGAGATGCTCCGCGCGGCGAAAGTCGTCGGCAAGTTCGTCGAATTTCACGGCGAGGGCGCACGCAATCTGGCGGCGACCGACCGCGCGACGATCGCGAATATGGCGCCCGAGTACGGCGCGACGATGGGATTCTTCCCGTCGGATGAAAAGACGCTCGATTACTTCAGGGCGACGGGAAGAACGGACGAGCAGATCGATACCATCAGAAATTATTACACCGCGCAGGGGATCTTCGAGATTCCGCTTGCCGGGGATGTCGACTACTCGGTCGTCCGTGATCTCGACCTCGCGACGGTAGGTCCGGCGCTGGCAGGCCCGAAGCGTCCGCAGGACCGCATCGAACTGTCGAACCTGAGTTCGAAGTTTGCCGAACTGTTTTCCAAGCCGCTCGCCGAAAGCGGTTACAACAAACCGGCGGCCGATCTCACGAAACGGTTCAAAGCGGACCTATCGCAGACGAACGGCTCGCGCGCTTTGCCGATGTACGGCGACAAGCAGATCGGTCAGACGGATGTCGAAGTCGGTCACGGTGACGTTTTGATCGCGGCCATCACTTCGTGTACGAATACTTCGAACCCGAGCGTGATGCTCGCCGCCGGAATCGTCGCGAAAAAGGCGGCGGAACGCGGAATGCGCGTCGGGCCGACGGTCAAGACGTCGCTTGGACCGGGGTCGCGCGTCGTCACGGCGTATCTCGAAAAGACCGGACTGCAGCAATACCTTAACGAGATCGGGTTCAACCTTGTCGGTTATGGCTGCACGACCTGTATCGGCAACTCCGGCCCTCTTCATCCAGCGATCGAAAAAGCGATCGTTGAGAACGATCTGATCGCGGCCTCCGTGCTTTCGGGCAACCGCAACTTCGAGGCTCGCGTTCATCAGAACATAAAGGCGAACTTTCTCGCGTCGCCGCCGCTGGTCGTCGCCTACGCCCTTGCCGGAACCGTCAACAAGAATCTGACGACCGAGCCGATCGGAAAGGACAAGGACGGCAACGATGTTTATCTGAGCGATATCTGGGCGACGACCGAAGAAGTTTCGGAAGCGATGATGGCCGCGTTCGACGCCGAAACCTACCGCAAACTCTACGGCGACTTTGCCGAACAGAATCCGCTTTGGAACGCGATCCCGTCCTCGGTCGGTCTGATCTACGAATGGGACGATGCCTCGACCTATATCCAGGAACCGCCTTTCTTCACCGATTTTTCGATGGAGACCGGAGAATTCTCGAATATCAGCGGAGCGCGCTCTCTCGCGATTTTCGGCGATTCGGTAACGACCGACCATATTTCGCCGGCGGGGGCCATCAAGCCGGATTCGCCGGCCGGCCGCTATCTTCAGGAGAAGGGAGTCGAGCCGAAGGATTTCAACTCCTACGGATCGCGCCGCGGCAACGACCGCGTAATGCTTCGCGGCACGTTCGCGAATGTCCGCATCAAGAACCTGATGGTGTCGCCGAAAGAAGGCGGTTTTACTGTCCATCAGCCGAGCGGAAACGAGACGTTCATCTACGACGCGGCCGAACAATACAAGGCTGACGGTGTTCCGACGATCATCTTCGGCGGACAGGAGTACGGCACCGGAAGTTCGCGCGACTGGGCAGCGAAGGGCACGAACCTGATGGGCGTCAAGGCGGTCATCACCCAATCATTCGAACGCATTCACCGTTCGAATTTGGTTGGAATGGGCGTTTTGCCGCTGCAGTTCAAGGACGGTCAAAACGCGCAAACGCTCGGAATCGACGGTACCGAGACGTTCGACCTGTTCGGGCTCGACGGCGAGGTCAGACCGAGCCAGGATGTAACGCTCCGGATTCACCGGGCTGACGGAGAGACTGACGAGGCCGTTCTGACGCTTCGCATCGACACTCCGATCGAGCTTGAATACTACAAGGGCGGCGGAATTCTGCCGTTCGTGCTGCGACATCTCGTCGCTTGATGATTCGCGGTTCCGCCGCGATCCGTCCAAACGCAAAAACGCCCGGAATCGAATCCGGGCGTTTTTGATATTTTGCGGCCTTAGCTGCTAAACCGTCGCCGGTAAATTCGGGCGCGTGTCGAGCTCAAAAAATTTGATCGGAACCGCTCCGTTGACTCGTTCTTTTTCCTTTCGCATCTCATACCATTTGTCACAATGGGAGCAGTAGTAGAATTTGAATGTAAAATCCGTTGTCTCGTAATTCAGTTCCAATTCGTGATTGCAATGCCAGCAAGTCATCATCTAAAAACCCTCCTTAACCAATTGTGTTCGTCAAACATTTTAGCACAAAATATAGTGCCCAAAGCAAGGTTTTTTTTCGCGCCGATCCGCGCTTTCGTAAGTGTTGTGATAGCTTTGATTAGCGTTTTGGGACACCGCGCGGCCTGAGAGAAATGAGAACCGGATCAAAAAACTTCAAGGCGATCGCATTCGACGCAGACGATACGCTGTGGCACAACGAACGGATATTCATCTCGGCGAAGGAAAAGTACAAATCGCTCCTCGCGCGATATCACACGCCGGATTGGATCGAGCAAAGGCTTGACGAAACGGAATCACGCAATATCGAACATTTCGGTTACGGGATCAAGGGCTTCACGCTTTCAATGATCGAAACCGCAATCGAATTGACCGAGGGCCGGGTGAACGGGGGCGAGATCGGCGAGATCATCGGACTCGCGCGGACGATGATGACGTCGCCGATCGAGATCCTTGACGGCGTCCGCGAGACGGTCGCGAGCCTCACCGCCACGCATCGGCTGATGGTCATCACCAAGGGAGACCTGTTTGACCAGGAAACGAAGATCGCGCGGTCGGGGCTCGGCGATTACTTTCACGCTGTCGAGATCGTGTCCGAAAAGCACCCTGCGGTTTATCGGAACATTCTCGAACGGCACCGAATCGATCCTTCCGAGTTTTTGATGGTCGGCAACTCGCTGCGGTCGGACATACTTCCGGTCGTTGAGATCGGCGGCAGCGCGATTCACATTCCCTACGAGACGGAATGGTTCCGCGACCGTGTGTCCGAAGACGAATTGCGGAACAAGCAGTTTTCAAGACTCGAGAACATGCGTTTGCTTCCGGACTGGCTCCGATCCGATCTGTCTTAACCGTTCTTGCTCCCGGAACCTTTTTTCGCTGTGACTCGTAGAAAATGCGGAACACGGCGAAAATATGCTTCAAGCTCAAGAAATAACGAAGATCTACGGCGACGGCGGCGACGAGTTTCGCGCGCTTGACGGAGTCTCGGTCAGTATCGCCGACGGCGATTGTCTCGCGATCGTCGGAAAATCCGGAAGCGGCAAATCAACTCTGATGCATCTGCTGGCATGCCTCGATTCACCGACCGAGGGAAGGCTCGCGTTCGACGGCGAGGATATCACAAGCCTCGGCGAGTCAAAGCTAAACCAATTCCGGAACGAGAAATTCGGCTTCATCTTTCAACAGTTTTTCCTCAACGGCCGCGACAGCGTGTTGGAAAATGTGGTTCTGCCGTTGAAGATCCGCGGTGTCGGCGCGGATGCGCGGCGCGCAAAGGGAATGGAATACCTGACCGCGGTCGGTCTTGCGGACAAGGCTAAGAAGCCCGCCAAGGATCTTTCGGGCGGCGAAAAGCAGAGAGCCTGCATTGCGCGGGCGCTCGTGTCGGAACCGCGGGTAGTTTTCGCCGACGAGCCGACCGGAAACCTCGATTCGACCAACGGCGCGCTTGTCGAGGAAATTCTTTTCGGGCTGAACCGCGAAAGCGGCATCACCGTCGTTATCGTCACTCACGACGAGGAACTCGCCGCCAAGTGCGGCCGGATGATCGAACTCAAGGACGGGAGGATCGTGGCGTCGCGCTAGCGTTCGCTAAAGAAACTTATGACACTGCGAGATCTGATCCTGACGGCGAATCGCAATCTTTTGCGAAACAAACTCCGCACCGCTCTGACGGTGATGGCGATCTTTATCGGCGCGTTCACGCTGACTCTGACCAACGGGCTCGGCGACGGACTCAAGGACTACATCGACAAACAGATCAAGAACTTCGAGGGCAGCGATATTCTGTTCGTCCGGCGCAAGTTCGATCTTCCGAAAGACAAAGCCGGCGGCGACGTCAAAGAATATGTCGAGCACGAAGCGGAAGCGCCGGAACTTGACCCGAACACCGTGTACATCACGCTTGACCAGATCGAGGCGCTCGTCCGCGAACTCCCGGAAGTAAAGACATTTTCGCCGAACTACAACGTTCAAACCGAATATGTTGCGCTTGAGGGCGGGGCAAAATACGCCGCGCGGGTGAACGCCATCGGGCGCGGCATCGTCCAGAAGATCGAGGCCGGGGATCAGATCAGCGGTGACGACCAGATCATTTTGCAATATGGCATCGCCAAAGCGATGTCGCCGGATTTCGCGAGTCTTATCGGCAGGGAAGTGGTCGTCGGGTACAAGGCCGGCAATCCGGCAACGATTAACACTAAAAAACTCAGGATCGTCGGCGTCGCGACGAAGGGAATGATGACCTCGATGTTTTCGGCGATCGATCTCAAGACCGAAAAGGAGATCTACGACGCGCAGCAAAAGGATTCGCCTAACCGGAACAAGTTGCTGAACTTTTCGCTGCAGGCCAATACGAGCGAGACCGCAAAACTCGAGGATCTGAAGCGCCGGCTCGATGAGAAGGGATTTAATGCCGAAACGCTTGCGGACCAGAGCAAACGAACAAACGATGCGATCGGCATCTTTCAGATCGGAATGAATCTTTTCGCCTGCATCGCGCTTCTTGCAGCGTCTTTCGGAATCATCAACACGCTCGTCATCGCGGTGATGGAGAGAACAAAGGAGATCGGTCTGCAAAAGGCGCTCGGAATGGGCCGCGGCAGAGTGTTCTTTCTGTTCTCGCTTGAATCGGTGCTGATCGGATTCTGGGGGGCGGCGCTCGGGATCGCGGGCGCGATCATCGCCGGAACTATCGGGAACACATACGCTTCGAAGTACTACCTCGAGTCGTTCGAGGGGTTCAACCTGGTCGCGTTCAGACCCTTGTCGCTGCTTGTGATCATGATCCTGATCGGTTTGATCGCGTTCGTCGCCGGGGTGCTTCCCGCATACCGGGCGAGCCGGCTTGACCCGATCGAGGCGTTGCGATACGAATAGTTGCGAAGATTGGTTCGGAGGCCAGAATTATGATCATCACGACCGGCAACGAAATAGCGGGGCACGAAATAATCGAGTATCGCGGCGTCGTGCGGGGAATTGTCGTCCGTGCGACCGGAATCGGGCGCGGCATCATCGGTGGACTAAAATCCATCGTCGGCGGCAATATCGAAGAATTTACACACGTCTGCGAAAACGCACGCCGCGAGGCGACCAGCCGGATGGTCCAGCACGCGCACGAGATCGAGGCCGACGCGATCATCGGAATGCGTTTCGATTCGACCGAGTTTTCACAAGGCTGCACCGAAGTTCTGGCATACGGCACGGCCGTCAAGATAAAAAGGCTGGAATGATCGTTGGGTGGTTAACGGTTATTGGTTGATCGTTGATCGGAAATCGCAATAGACCTTGGGACATTAAAGAATGCCAATCACCAGTCTGCCAATCACCAATCACCAATCGCAAATCACCAATCCCAAATCACCAATCCCAAATCCCTCAGGGGATTTTCGCGCCTTTGCCGTGGCGGCCGATCCGCATGTCGATAAGCCAGTCCAGCCAACGGTACTTCAGGGTCTTCGGTGAAAGAAATTCGGTAATTCCGACCGCGGTGTGAGGTTCGCCTTCGCCAAGCGTCAGCGTCATCTCCGAGTGAAAACGAAGGTAGAAAAAGCTCGAGTCAATGGTCTTGATATGGTTCACCCTAAGTTGCTTCCCGCTGTCCGCCGAGAATGTCATTCTCTGCGGAAATCTGATGCCGAAAATATCGCGCTTACGGCTGAATTCTCTGAACTCCGCATTTTCTTCTTGAAGCGTGCCGTCACAGACCGTCAATAGCTTTGTTACGCTGCCTTGGCCGCCGTATTCGTTGTAACGGTAAAAAACGGCTGTGGCCTCGTTAAAGTGGGCACGTCCCCATTGCCAGTCTTTGACGGTGACAGGGAGCCAGCGGTCGTCGTAATTATGGTCGTGGTAACCCGTGCCGCGAAAATGAAGCGTTTCCCCGGACTCACCGCCGGCGCTTTTGACGGCAACCCGTCCGGAAACGTCCGCTCGCGGCACGACGAGGTTCCAGTGATGCGCTCCGGCCACGCCTTCGGCTTCCCGGAAGTCGCCTTCGACGGTGAGCCATTCGAAATTTGCCTCGATCTGCGCGTCGCGGTGAAGCCGGGCTTTGACGTTGATCATAAAGCCGGAACCGTAGGGCGCCGACTTGAACTCGAAATTGCTATCTCCGATACGGCATCGCGGTTCGTCGGTTCCGGCGTCGATCTCATCCGGCCGAAATTCGTTGATCGCGCGGTAAAGCGGTTTCCCATCGCGGTAATAAAAGAATGCGACGGCCGGTATACGGGCCGAATTGCCGTCGTTGTCGGACTGGTTGTAGCGCGGCGAGAAGATGAAGTTATCGAGGAAAATAATGACGACCGAATCGCGTCCGTCATCGCTCAGTGCGTCGAAATACCACCATTCATAGGCCTTGGCGTCCGTTTTCCGGTGCCAGACGTCATCGGCGATACTTGACGAAAAGCGAAACTTTTCAAGCGCGAGATTCTCTTCGGCCGTCATTTGTAACCCTTGATCGTGTCCTACGGAACTACGTCGCCCATCGGAGTCGAAAGTGCCGAGCCGAGCAATTCGCTAAGCCCTTGGTCGCTGCCTTTGCGGAACTTGTAAACATCCGTCAAACGGGCTTTCCAAGTGTTCAAACTGGCGTTGTTTTCGGCTTCGGCGAGTTTTACCGTCCGCGCGTAGGCGTCGATCATCCGGTCAAGCATCTTGTCGATCGCTTCCCGGTCCGCCTTCATCGCGGCGTCTTCCGAACTCTTGCTTCCGTGGTTCTTCTTGAAATCGGTCGCCGCGGCTTCGTAAATTCGCTCGTAATAATACGCAATGATGTAATACGGGTACGACTTGCTCTTGATCTGCGATTCGAAGGCGGTCGCCTTCTGGAAACTGTGCGCGGCGAGTTTCAGGTCGGATTCGATGGAAAACGTGCCCACAGTGTAATACATCAATGCCGTAACCTCGTCCTGGTTCTTGAACGGTTTGAAATCCTTCGGCAGTTTTCCGGCGTCGAAAAGCGATATCGTTTGGTTGGCGTAGGCGATGCCGTCGGCCGCAAACGAAGAATCCTGTTTCGTGGTAAGCGCCTCGAGCGCGCAATACGCGAGGTTCATCGTCACGTAGCTGTTTTCCGGTTCATCGGCAAGGATCTCTTTGCCGTACTGGAGGGCTTTCGTCATCTCCACCTTGTCAACCGCGATATTGAACTCGGCCAGCCGGTAGTTTTCTACATATGCCTTGATCTTCTTTATTTTGTCGTCGTTGTCCTTGCCGTGCTGAACAAGAAATTCCTTGCCCATTTGATAAGCCTTTTCACGATCTTCCGGCTTTTTGGTATTGGTTAGTTTGGCGATCTGCGCGAACCACTCGTCTTTGGAAGGCTGTTTCTGGGCGAAAGCCGACCCGGCAAGCGCGCCGGTCAAAACAGCGATTAACAGAAATCCAACAATCTTCTTCATTATTACTGCAATGTCTCCTGGGAATTTTAGATTTCGACAAAGGTGGAATATATCAGAGCGGGGGGTTAATCTCAAAACCGCGTGCCGGGGGTTTCCCATCAAAAAAAGCTGGCAAACTTTCGACGTTCGTTTGAATCTTTAACTAGCGGACGAGGGACATTCCGGGATCCAAATTTTTTTTGAGAGGAACAAAAGGAAAAGATGAAAAAAACACTGATCGTCGGACTTTTGCTTGCAGTCGGATTGCTGACAGTTGCCTGTCCGGATCGTAAGAGTATCGCCGACATCGAGGCTAATCCGTCGAAGTACCAGAACAAGGAAGTCGTCGTCGTCGGCGTCGTCCGCGACGCGTACGGGATCAACATTCCGTTCACCGGCGTCCGCGGCGGGGTTTACAAGATCGATGACGGAACCGGTTCGATCTGGGTCTTTACCGAAAAAGGAGTGCCTTCGAAGGGCGCGGAGGTCGGCGTCAAGGGCAAACTTCAGAACGGCCTGAACTGGAACGGCAAGAATTACGGGCTCGGAATAATAGAGTCCGACCGGAAGTTTCGAAAACGCTGAAACGGCGGCGTCAATGACAAAAAAGGAACGGCAAGGTAAACTCTTGCTGTTCTTTTTTTATGCGAGATCAGATTGAAATTCTCGACAAGCGCTTTGAAGATCTCAGTCGCCGGACGCGCGAACTGGTTTCGATGATCCCGGAAGGCAAGCTTTACTGGCAGCCGCGCGAAACGGAAGCGCTGTTTCCGATCAACTCCTGTGGCGAGTACGTTCTGCGCTCCGCGGCGGCCGTCGAATCGACGATCGGCGGGATCACGACGCGGCTTTGGGACGATCCGTTCGAGTGGACCCTTCCCGAAACGCTCGCGACCAATGACGCGGTGATCGGCTACCTGACGGAGGTCGAAGCGATGCGGACCGCAGGTTTCGCGTACATCCGGGACGACGGCGACCTACGCAAGGTAATCCCGGCGCCGGAGAAAATGCGGTCGATTTTTGAGATACTTCTCGATGCGATCATCCGGGCCGAGCACCAGTTCGGGCGTGCCTGCGGTGTTTTCGGCGTGTTTTCCGATCGGAAACTGCCGCGGCGCTGATGCTTTACAGTCGAAACTTTTTCGTGTAAGAATTCGTTGAGGTTTGCGGCTTCACATAAGATTACGTCAAAAGATCCTGGAGAAAACCGATGCATTGTCCACGTTGCGGTCAACAACAAGTTTCCGAGAGCACCCGATTTTGTTCGCGTTGCGGAATGCCGCTGGATCTGGTCGCGGAGGTCGTTGCAAACAACGGCAGTCTGCCAAACCTGAATGATCTGCTTACGAAGAAGAAGTGGCTGACGCGGAAAAACGGCCTGAAGTTCACCGCAGTTTGGTTCGTTTCGGTCGTCTTGCTGCTTCTGCCGTTGGCGGGAATTTCCGGCGCGCCCGAAGAGGTTATGGGATCGCTTGCCGTGATCGGCATCTTCGGTTCGTTCTTGCTTATTCTTCTATCGTTTCTTTTCCTCCCAAAAGCGTTTCAGCTTAACATCGCGGCGTCGGTCCAGGGCAACGAGACGGGACAGCCGCAGTTTCTCGGCGGGAGACAACAGCAGGCGCTTCCGCCGCAGCAGTCGATCCCGGCGAGCGCCTACGCGGCACCGGCTCCGGGGAGCTGGCGCGACACGAATGACCTGCAGCCGACGAGCGTTACCGAAGGAACGACGAGGATGTTCAACGAGCGCAACGATCGATAGGCTTGTGAATTATGTATTGTCCGATTTGCGGAAAACAGCAGGTAAGCAACCAGACCCGGTTTTGTTCGGGCTGCGGTTTTCCGCTGGTCGGTGTCGCGGACGTGATCGCCGCCGGCGGCGCGTCGCCCAGTTTTGCGGCGCACGGCGAGATGAAGGTTGATTCGCCGCGCAAACGGGGAATCAAGCAGGGCGCGATGGTGATGCTGGTCGGCTGTCTGCTGGTCGTCCCGATTCTCGCGATCACGATGGCGGCGCTCAATTTCTCGCCGTTTATGATCCCGATCGCCGCCGTCGTCAGTTTTATGGGCGGACTGCTGAGGATCATCTACGCGATGATGTTCGAAGCGGGAACCGCGGCACCGAGCGTTGCGATGGGTGAGATCGCCGGTCCCGGACAAATGAACGCCGGCGTTTCCCGCGGCAGTCTTCCGCCGCAAACGTCGGTTCCGGTTTCGGATTTTCGGATGCCGGCACCCGGAAACTGGCGCGATTCAGCCGATCTGGTGCAGAACAGCGTCACCGAAAGCACTACCAAACTCCTCGAAAAGGACGAACCCCGCTAGTAACCGATCGCCTCGCCGTCGCTGCGAGAGTCGATCGCGCCGTACCGTATCCCGTCATCGTCTATCATTATGCCGGTCGCGCTGGCGACGAAGATCGGCTTCGCGCCGAACTTGTGTCCGAAACCCGAGAGCAGCGCGAGCGTATCGGGCGACATTCCATACGGCTCGTACATCAATTCGTCGGGAAACCACTGATGATGGATTCGCGGGGCGTCGATCGCCGCCTGGATGTCCATCTCGTGGTCGATGACGTTGATCACCGACTGGGTCACCGCCGAGATGATCCGCGGTCCGCCGCGCGCACCGAGCGCGAACCAAAGCGAACCGTCCTTTTTGAGGACGATTGTCGGCGTCATCGACGAAAGCGGACGCTTTTTCGGCTGAACCGAGTTGTTCTCGCCCTGTATCAATCCAAACATATTCGGCTTGCCGGGTCTGGCCGCGAAGTCGTCCATCTCGTCGTTCAAAAGCACTCCGGTCCCCTTGGCCGTCACGGCCGAGCCGTAAAGGTCGTTGATCGTGTACGTGTTGGTGACGACGTTGCCGGCGGCGTCAACAACCGTAAAATGCGTCGTGTCCATTCCTTCCGTGAACGTTACCTCGCCGGCACCGATCTCGGAGCTCTTCGAAGCCTGCGTCAGATTGATGGTTTCTCCGCGCGTCAGGGCGTACTTTTTGTCGATCAGCTGCGTCGTCGGAACCTTGGCGAAATCCGGGTCTCCCATAAAGACGGCACGATCCGCGAACGCCCGGCGCATCGCCTCGGCGACGAGATGGTACTTTTGCGCCGAGTTGTATCCCATCTTGCCGATGTCGTACTTTTCGAGCATATTGAGTACCTGAAGCATTACGATCCCGCCGGAACTCGGCGGCGGCATCGAGATGATCTCGTATCCCCGATAAGTGCCGCGCAGGGCCGTTCGCTCGACGGCGCGATAGTTTTTCAGGTCGTCGAGCGTGATCAGGCCGTTGTTGCGCTTCATATCTTCGGCAATCAGCTTCGCCGTGATTCCGTCATAAAATTCTTTCGCGCCGTAACGCTGCATCCGGCCCAACGTCTTCGCCAGATCCGGCTGACGGAGAACGTCGCCTTCGGTATAGTATTTTCCGCCGTTCAGGAAGATCCGCTTACTGTCCTCGTACTTTTCGAGACTGCCCCGGTAGGCTTTGAACAGCTCCGCGAGACGATGGCTGAGGGGATAGCCGTTCTGCGCAAGCAGTCTCGCCGGTTCAACAAGATCGCGCCACGCGATCTTCTTCGACGAATACTTCTGAAACGCGAAGTCGAGCCCGGCCGGGGTTCCCGGAACCCCTGACGCGCGGTAACCGATTGTCGATCCGCCTTCGCCGCGGATCAACTCGCCTTGTGCATCGACGAAAACGTCGCGGTTCGCCGCTTTGGGCGCCATTTCCCGGTAATCGATCGCGTGCGTGCTTCCGTCTTTGAACCGGATCAGCATAAATCCTCCGCCGCCGAGGTTTCCGGCTTCGGGATAGACGACAGCCAGCGCGAGGGCCACGGCGATCGCGGCATCGACCGCATTGCCGCCTTTCTTCATTATTTCCACCCCGATCTTGGATGCGAGTTGGTGCTGGGCGGCAACTATCCCGTGGCGGGCGCGGACGGGTTCGCGAAACGCCGCGTCGGCGCGCTGCGGCAACGCGACGAGATTGATCAATAAAAGGACGGTCAGCAGGATCGAGACCGGGAACCGCAAGAACTGACGGCTGCGTTGGGCGCTATGTTTCATAATCCTAATACCTTATGTGAAATCCGCCGGATATTCAAAAATCGCGCGGAATTTTGAATAATGGCGACCATTGGGCGTCTAGATACTGAACAAAACTCTTGCCTAATGGGGCTAGAATCGTTAGATTAGGGAATCGTTGGTTTTTTCGAACAAGGTTTTGAGGATCAAGTGCCCTTGGTGCTCGGGGATATGTGACTTATGAAGAGAATTAGTGCTGCGGTGGTTTTGGTGTTTTGTTTGCTCGGACTTTCGGGCGAGGCTTTCGGACAGAAATCGAAGAATTCGCTCCGCAAGTCAGAACGAAGTTTTCCGACGTTGAAATTCGCGAACGTCGTGGCCGTGACTGACGGCAGCGGCGTTTTCTTGCGATGGTCGACCGAGAATGAGCGGAACGTGCTTGGTTTTTACGTTTACCGTAATTCGAAGAATGGCTCGGAACTTGTCGATTCCGGCATCATTCCGGGCGGCTATTTGCGTTCACGGTCGTCGGATGCATATTTTGGGGATTATTCATATTTCGACCCGACCGGCGATCCGGACGCGGCTTATACGATCGAAACGCTTGAGCTCTACGGCAAGAGGACTCGGTTTGGCCTGATCACGCCCGTTTCAGTGCCCGACATTCGGCCGACGGCGGGGCGCTCATCGGCGGAACTATATTCTTCCGTCCAGAGCAAGCCCGCGGTTGAACGGATCGACAACCGGATTCCGGCGGATCTTGAAAAGACATTTTCCGAGTTCGTTTTGCCGCCCGATCTGCCCACCCAGCGATGGGTGGCCGCGCAGCCGGGCGTGAAGATCATCGTCAAGCAGAAAGGGCTTTACCGGGTCACGAGGGAACAACTGCAGGCGGCGGGTTTTGATGTCAATACGCCCTCCGGCCAGTGGCAGCTTTATGTCGACGGACGCGAACAGGCGATGACCGTCGGCGCCGCGGATGCGTATATTGAGTTTCTCGGCGAAGGTATGGATTCTGTCGAAAGCGATACGCGCCGATATTTTTTGATTGCCGGCAGCACTGCCGGGAAGCGGATCGGAACGCGCGTTATCCGGCCGCTGACCGGTCCCGTCGTTTCGAACGGTTTCGCCCAGACATTTACCCGTCGCGAACGCGCGTCATATCTCAGCAGCATTCTCAACGGGAGCGCGGAGAATTTTTACAGTTCGCAGGTGATCAGCAGTTCCTCGACCCTTTCGTACAATCTGAACCTCGGGGCGATCGATTACAGTTCGTCGCGAAGCAAGGTGAAAATTTCGGTTCAGGGACTGACGATCAACCCACACGAAGTTCAGGTCACGATCAACGGGCAGCTGATGCCGACGACGATCGTCTTCGCCGGACAGCTCGGCAGTGTCGGAGAGTTTGACGTCGACACGTCGTTGCTGGTCGAAGGCGCCAACACGATCCAGATGACGGCGCTTGCCGGTTCGAATGATTATGCGCTGATCGAATCGGTTTCTGTCGATTACTCGCGCCGTTACGCCGCGGATCAGAATCAACTATCGTTCTTCACACCGAATTACCGGACAAGCAAGCTTACCGGCTTTGCTTCGGCCAATTTGCGGGTCTTCGATACATCCGCGCCCGACGCTCCCGCTCAGGTGCTCGGCTTGAACACGGTCCAAAACGGCGCGACATATGACGTAACGATTCCCTCGAACCGCGGCCGATTGCTTTTCGCGGTCGAAGACTCAGCGGTGCGAACGCCGCTGGCGATCGTTCAGAATTTCCCGTCACAGCTTTCGACCCCCGGAAACCAGGGGCAGATGATCATCGTCACGCACCGTGATTGGATGACTGAGGCCCAGACTTGGGCGACCTATCGGGCCGGAGGCGGATTGAACGTCGCTGTCGTCGATATCGCTGATATCTTCGACGAATTCAGTTACGGTTCGCAAAACGCGGAAGGAATGACTGCGTTCTTCCAATATGCGAAGGATAATTGGAACGTTCCGCCCGAATACATTATGTTGTTGGGCGATTCCACGTACGATCCGAAAAACTACGGCAATATGGCTTTCGATCGCTTCGTTCCGACTGAATTGGTCGACACGCTTTATGAGGAAACGGGAAGCGACGAAGCGCTTTGCGACTTTAACGGCGACGGACTCGCCGAAATCTCGGTCGGGCGCATCCCGATCCGCAGCGGCGCGGAAGCGACGCAGGTTTTGAACAAAGTGATGCAGTTCGAAGGCAATTTGACCAATGTCCAGGACCGCGGCGCACTCTTTGTTTCGGATCTTCCGATCGGCTACGATTTCGAAGGAGTCAATTCGCGGGTCGCGCAGCAGTTGCCGGCCAATATGACGAAGGTCTTTATTCCGAAGTCGGATCCGAACGCCCGATCCCTGATTCTCGCCGATCTCAATGTGGGGCGGTATCTTGTCAACTATTCCGGTCACGGATCGACCCTTTTCTGGGCGGCGTCGAACTTCTACCACAAGAACGATCTGCCCCTGATGACAAACCAGAACAACTTGTCGATGTTCACTCTTCTGACGTGCCTGAACGGTTATTTTCTGTCTCCGTTCTTCGATTCGTTTGCCGAGACGGCGGTCAAGACCCCGAACGGCGGCGCGGTCATTGCTTGGGCTTCCTCCGGAAAGACGACGCCCGACATTCAGGAGATAATGGCGACACGATTCTATAATCAGATCGGTGTCGGTTCGATCACTCGGATTGGCGATCTCGTCAAGGATGCCAAGCAAAGCCTTGTCGGCGGACGCGACGTGCGGCTCTCGTGGACGCTCCTCGGCGACCCGGCGATGAAGGTCCGGTAAGCAGGTTCGATAATTAACAAGAGCGCATGCCGTTGGACCGGTATGCGCTCTTTTTGTTTGATCGCCCGTGTTCTTTGGCAGGCCGTGCGCCAGTCTGCCGAATGGACCGCTAATTCGGGTTTAAGATTCATTCCCGGCCCTAGCGGCGGGCGTCACGAAAATCACCTCATAGAGTCGAATTTGATGTTTTGCCGCATCGTCTGGTCGTTTCCTGACTGCTAACTTGAACGAACGTCAGGTTGAACCTCGCGATCCGGACCGTGAAGACCGCCGCGGCCTTATTTTTGGTAAACTTGCTTTAAGTGCGGTCTCTTTCTATCATCATTGTATTAATTCAGGAGATTTTCTATGCAAACACAAAGGGTTTTGGACGAGTTTAAGAATGAACCGTTTACCGATTTTTCAGTTCCCGAAAATGCGGACGCGATGCGGGCCGCCGTCGAGCAAGTGCGCGGCGAACTCGGACGCGAGTATGCCAGTCGCATAAACGGCGAGAAGATCACGCTCGCCGACAAGTTCGAAAGTCGCGACCCGGCAAACAAGTCGGCCGTCGTCGGGGTATTTTCGGAGGTCGATGTTGATGCCTTGAATCTCGTCGGCCGGGCGATCGACGCCGCCTCGGAAGCTTTCAAATCGTGGCGGAACGTGCCGCCGGCCGAACGGGCGGAGTATCTTTTCAAAGCGGCCGCGATCATCCGCGAGCGCAAGCATTATTTTTCGGCCTGGATGTCGTTTGAAACGAGCAAGACTTGGGCCGAGGCCGACGGCGACACGGCCGAAGCGATCGATTTTCTGGAATTCTACGGCCGCGAGATGATCCGTTGGGCGGAACCGCAGCCGATCACGCCGTCGCCGCTTCCGGAAAAGAATTCGGTCGAGTACATTCCGCTCGGTGTCGGGGCGATCATTCCGCCGTGGAATTTTCCGCTGGCTATCATGGTCGGGATGACGAGCGCGGCGATCGTCGCCGGCAACACCGTCGTCCTCAAGCCGTCGTCGGACTCGCCGACGATTGCCGCGAAATTCATCGAAGTGCTGGAAGAGATCGGGCTGCCGAACGGAGTTGTCAACTTCGTGACGGGCAGCGCTGCCACGGGCAACGCGATGGTGACGCATCCGAAGACGCGTTTCATCTCGTTCACCGGCTCGAAGCAGGTCGGACTTCACATTAACGAGCAGGCGGCGAAAACGCAGCCCGGTCAGATCTGGATCAAACGCGTCGTCGCCGAAATGGGCGGCAAGGACGCGATCGTTGTCGCCGACGACGCAGACATCGACGCGGTGGCGACCGGCGCGGTGCAGGCCGCCTTCGGTTATCAGGGACAGAAATGCTCGGCTTGCTCGCGCCTGATCGTCGATGAAAAGGTACACGCCGAACTGATCGAGAAGGTTGTCGCGGAGACGAAGGCGCTGAAGGTTGGAATGCCGACCGAAGGTGATTCGAATATGGCCGCGGTGATCAACAAGCGGTCGTATGACACGACGTTGAACTATATCCGCAAAGGCGTCGAAGAGGGCGGCGTGATCGTGGCCGGCGGCTCGGGCAGCGACGAGCAGGGTTTTTTCATTGAACCGACAGTTATCGACAACGTCGAACCCGGGTCGACCATCGAACAGGAAGAGATTTTCGCACCCGTGCTGGCGGTCATCAAGGCCCGCGATTTCGATCACGCGCTGGAGATCGCGAACGACACCGAATTCGGACTTACCGGCGCGGTTTACTCAGCCGATCCGGCCCGGCTCGAACGGGCGAAACGCGAGTTTCACGTCGGCAATCTTTATCTGAACCGAAAATGCACCGGCGCGCTCGTCGGGGTGCATCCGTTCGGCGGTTTCAATATGTCCGGAACCGATTCGAAAGCCGGCGGACGTGAATATCTGCTTCAGTTTATGCAGGCAAAATCGATCGCACAAAAAATATGAAACGAATACTGATTCTCGCCGCGATGTTGGTGTTGGCCTTCGTTCCGGCGCTGTCCCAGAAACGCAAACCGCAGGCGAAGCCGGCCCCGGCCGTCTTCGCCGTTCTCAACGACGGGAAGACGCTCGAACCGATCGCAAAGATCGAACGCGGCGTATTGCTTCCGCTTTCGGACGGAGCCGATGAAAAAGCGACGTTGATGAAGTTCGTCAACGCATATTACAAACCGAAGTCGGTTTACAAACTCGTTTTCGGGGGCGCCGACGCCGGCGTCGTGACAGTCAGAAAATCGCTCGAGGACACCGAGTGCCTGCGGAACGGAGCCGAATCGTCCGTCGTGTCGACGCGTGCAAAGCTCAAGGGGATGGTAATGGGGTTGGCGACAAATGCGTTGGTCAAGGGATCGGGCGTGCGGCGCTTGCCGTCAGCGGCCGAGCGGACCGAGGTCGAGGCCCTGGTGCGGGCGGAGTTTGCAAAGAACCAGATCTCGGCGAGCCTTCTGAAGACCTTGCGTTACCATAATCTGACGGCCCTCGATCTGAACTCGGACGGGACCGCGGAACTTGTCGGCTCCTACTGGGTCGAAACGTCGGCGAAGACCCGTGCGTTGCTGTTTTTCATCGCTGAAAAGAGTGCCGGCGGGAAATATGAGTTCGGCCACAGCGAGTTCAGTTCGATCAAGGAAGACGAAGTGATGAGCGGGGACATCAAGAATCTTGACGACGGCGTTTATCACGAGGTGCTGCTCGACGTTTTGGACATCAATGGCGACGGGAATGCCGAGGTGTTCACGTATGTTCAGTCGTTCGAAGGTGCCGGATTCACCGTCTATTCGAAGAAAGCCGGAAAATGGGAAATGGTGTTCGAGGGATCGAACTATCATTGCGGGTATTGATCGACTGATCCGGGATCCGGCCGTCAGAAAACGTGCAAAGTGCGTTTTCTGACGGCTTGGTGTTTTTTGAAGCGTTTATGAAAATCGTCTTTATGGGAACTCCGGCCGCCGCCGTTCCGAGTCTCGAGCGCATCATTCACGACGGGCACGATGTGGTCGCCGTCTACACGCAACCGGATCGGCCGGCGGGACGGGGCAATCGATTGACCGCGCCGCCGGTGAAAGAGGCCGCGATTGCGAGCGGAATCACGGTTCTCCAGCCGACCAGGATTCGCACGGCCGAAGCGCTTGAAACGTTCCGGGCGCACGGCGCCGATGTTGCCGTCGTCGTCGCCTACGGCCGGATCTTGCCGGAGTCGTTCCTTAAAGCTTTTCCGTCGGGTGCGGTCAACGTCCATTTTTCGCTTCTTCCGAAATACCGCGGCGCCGCGCCGGTCAACTGGGCGATCGTCAACGGCGAAACCGTCACCGGCGTGACGACGATGCGGATCGACGCCGGACTCGATACCGGTGACATTCTGCTTCAGCGAGAGGTCACGATCGGCCGGGACGAAAATTCGGCCGAGCTGATGCGGCGACTCTCAACGATCGGAGCCGATCTGCTTTCAGAAACGCTGCGGCGGATGCCCGGGATAGTTCCGGTTCCGCAGGACGACGAAACGGCCAGCTTCGCGCCATTGATGAAGAAAGAGGATGGGAGGATCGACTGGAATCTTCCGGCAATCACGGTGGCCAACCGCGTCCGCGGTTTTCAGCCGTTCCCAACCAGTTTTTCCTTTTACGAAGGGAAAAAGGTCACGATTTGGAGGGCGGCGCCGTCGGGCGAAGTCCAATCGTCCGCGAAGCCCGGCGAGATCCTCAACGCGAAGGGCGGCGATCTCGTCGTGAATTGCGGCGAAGGTTCGCTATATGTCGAAGAACTTCAGATCGAGGGCAAGAAGCGGATGAGCACCCGCGACTTTTTGAACGGCGTCAAGTTTGAGATTGGGGGGCGTTTCGAATGAGTTCCGACCGCGACGAAATTCAGATAATCACGTTCTACGAGTTTAAGGCGCTCAACGACTTGCCGTCGCTTAAAGTCCGGCTGCTCGGAGCGATGACTGATCTGTCGATCCTCGGAACGATCATCATCGCCGACGAGGGATTCAACGCGACGATTTCGGGAAAGCCGGCGGATGTCGGCCGTTTCGTTTCGGCGGCCGGCGCGATTCTCGGGACAAAACTCGTCTTCAAGTCCTCATTTCATTCGGCGGACCCGTTCCGGCGGCGTTTCGTCAAGGTAAAGCCTGAGATCGTGACGCTGCGGCAGAGCGTTGAACCAACGCTTGGCGAAGGGACTCGCGTCACGCCGGGAGACTGGAACAAGATCATCACGAGCGATGACGTTTATGTCCTCGATACCCGGAACGACTATGAGTTTCAGGCCGGGACCTTCGATGGGGCGGTCAACCCGGGGACGGCGAAGTTCAGCGAACTCCCGGAATTCGTCGCGCGGAACCTCGATCCGAAACGACACAAGCGGGTCGCTATGTTCTGTACCGGCGGCATCCGCTGTGAGAAGTTCGCTCCGTACCTGAAGGGGCTCGGTTTCGAAGAGGTTTTCCAGCTCGATGGCGGAATTTTGAGATATCTTGAAGAAGTTTCGGCCGATGAGAGCCTTTGGCGCGGCGAGTGTTTTGTATTCGACGAACGTATCTCGGTCGACGAAAATCTTGAAAAGGGAAGTGCCGAGGACACCTCGGCCGCATTTAAGTCAAAATGAAAATTTCGCCGGCCCGCACAGCGGCCTATGACATTTTGTCGCAGATCGAGCGCGGTACGGCGCATTCGTCGGCGCTTCTTCCGCAGTTTGAGTCAAAGCTCGAACCACAGGACAGGGGCCTGTGCCACGAACTGGTTCTCGGAGTCCTCAGAAATCAGATCCTTCTTGACAGGCAGATCGACGCATTGACCGGCGGGCGCAAGATCGACGTTGAAATTCGCAGGATATTGCGTCTCGCGCTCTACCAGCTTTCCTCGCTCGACCGCGTTCCTTCGCACGCTGCGGTCAACGAGGCCGTGAATATGGTTTTGAGAGCAAAGAAGACCTCCGCCCGCGGTTTCGTCAATGCCGTCCTGAGGAAGTTTCAAAAGTCGCCGCCGGAGATCGGGTTTCACGACGAGGCGGATCGTTTGGCGGTTTCGACGTCGCATCCGCGCTGGCTCGTCGATCGCTGGATCCGCGTTTTCGGTGAACACGCCGCAACTGAATTGCTCGAATTCGACAACCGGACGCCCGATTCGGAATTCCGCTGGACGCTCCGGACCACGGATTCGGTCCGGAAGTCGGTTGAACGGCCCGACGCGCCGAACCGCGCGGAATACCTTCGCGAGCTCGCCGCGAACGGCAAGATCTATTTTCAGGACCGTGGCTCGCAGATGGTCGCCGGGGCGGTTCAACTTCGGGTCGGCGAGTCCTTTCTGGATGTCTGCGCGGCGCCTGGCGGAAAGGCGACGCTGGTCGCCCTTGATTCTGCGGCGGGCAGAAACCTTCTGGTCGCCGGCGATGTCAATCAAAGACGGATCAAGACCCTCGCTGAGAATTGCCGAAACCAAGGGGCGGATGCGGTGCGGATCGTGCAGTTTGACGCCGCCGGGCCACTACCCTTTGCCGACGGCAGCTTTGACGTCGTGCTCGTCGACGCGCCCTGTTCCGGTACCGGAACGATTCGCCGGAACCCCGAGATCCGGCACCATCTCGCGGAATCCGATTTTGAATCTTTTGCGGGCAAACAACTTGAGATACTCACGAACGCATCAAAGCTGATCAAGCAGGGCGGACGCGTGATCTATTCCACGTGCTCATTGGAACGTGAAGAGAACGAGGACGTCTGCGAGGGATTTTTGCGCGGCGACGACTCGTTCAGATTGGTTGCGGCGCCGGTTCCGTCGGAATTCCTGACCCCGGAAGGTTACGCCCGAACGTTTCCTCCGCGCGACAAAATGGATGGTTTTTTCGTCGCCGTCCTCGAAAAGAAGTGATTCGCATCTAGTATTGGTCGGGCTCGGCTTCGTCTGCAGATGCAAAAAATGTTAGACTTTCGTTTTGTTTTGGGAGTAAATCGCCGTGAGTTTCGTTAAGAAAGGTGCTTCAGCCATCGGAAAATTGGTGACCGTCATCGTACTCGGCGCAGCGTTTGTCGCCGGAATGACCGGCGTTGTATATATGTCGCTTCAGGGGACCGAGGTTCGCGTGCCCGAGATAGTCGGGAAGAACTTCACCGAAAGCGAGCGCGAACTTGAAGGCCTCGGACTGCGAATCAAGAAACGAGCCGACCGCTATTCGGAAGAGGCGCCGAATACGGTCCTCGAGCAACTTCCGCGCCCGGGTGACACGGTCAAGACGGGACAGTTGATCCTCGTCGTTACAAGCAAGCCAAATCCTGAAGGCGAGGAAAAACCGGCGACGCTTCAGAAGGGAAATCAGGAACGCGACGATTCGGCGACGATCGAGGAATTGATTTCCGACAAGCCGAAAAAGCGCGATTCCAACTCGAACAGCAACACCAGCAAGAAAAAGAGTTCATCGACCCGTGACGTGATAAAGGACGCGAATACGTCGACCAACTCTTCAAGCGGCGACGGCGGATCGGGTGACCCAAACAACTCGTCCAAGGAGAAAGGCAATACGGCACCGGCCGGCAGCAAGCAGGTAAATCCGACGGCTTCTCCCAAACCGACGGCGGCCAAGACGCCGGGGGCGGGAGACGTCCGCGAACGGCGAAATCCGGACAAGCCGGGCAACTGACGGTATTTGAGGCGCAACAAAGGAAGGAAGGCGGAAACTGATGATTGCCAGAAAACAGATGCAGTCGGCATTTGAACTCGCACCTTCGCTGCTTTCGGCAGATTTTACGCGACTCGGCGAGGAGATCGCAGCGATCCGGGAAGGCGGCGCGACGGTGCTTCACGTCGATGTTATGGACGGCCGTTTCGTGCCGAACATCACGATCGGACTTCCGGTGGTCAAATCGATCCGGAAGTTCACCGATATGACGATCGACTGCCATCTGATGATCGTTGAACCGAACCGATACGCGGTGGATTTCGTCAAGGCCGGGGCCGATATGGTTTCGGTTCACGTCGAGGCTGACGTTCACTTGCAGCGCACGTTGGTCGCGATTCGCGAGGCCGGCGGAAAATCCGGAATAGCGATCAATCCCGCAACGCCGCTGGTGGCGCTCGAAGAAGCGCTCCCGTATGCGGATTTTGTTCTTTTGATGTCGGTGAACCCGGGGTTTGGCGGTCAGAGGTTCATTGAAACCTCGGTCGATAAGCTCAGGCGCCTGCGGCAGATGATTGAAGGCCGCGGCCTGGAAACACGAATTGAGATCGACGGCGGCATCGATTCCGGCAATATTCGCCGGGTGGTCGACGCCGGAGCGGAGATAATCGTCGCCGGATCGGCGGTTTTCGGTGCCGGAAACCCGGCGACCGCAGCGGCTGAGTTAATTGAAACGGCAACAAATTGGGTATGAGATCGGCGTTTAAGACGCAGCAGTTTTTATATGTTCACAAAAATTAGCAAGGTAGTTGTTATCGGCTTGATTCTGGGTTTGACGGCCGCGGTTTTGGCGCAGGACACTCTTTCGCCGACACAGCGACTCGATGTGATGCGGCAGAAGCTTGAGACGATGCGGCGCTCGCTGAGCAGCGCTGCGAACGCTCTCAAGGACGGCAGCAAGGACGACAAGACGAAGAAGGACGATAAGTCCAACATCGACACGCCGCTTGGCCGGCTGCTCGGCCTCGAAAAGGAAGCCGCATCGCTGCAGTCCGAGGTGGGCAGCACCAAAGGCAAGGTCGACCGTGCCGAAAAGTATGAGATCAGCGACATCGACCAGCTTGAAGAGCGCGTCAAGGATCTTCAGACTCGCGCTGACGCGGGACTCGTTGAAACGGCATCGCTCCGTGCCACGACGCAGTCGACCGTCGGGCAGACGCGGGAGGTGAAAAAGAAGACCAAGAAACTTCTCTGGCTGATTCCGATCGGAAAAGAACGGGACGAGTATGAAGAACTGATCGGCTCGGTTCAGCCCGGACGCGATCGCGAACTGTTCATCGTCGCGACCCGAGAGGTTCGCAAGAATAACTACGAGGTCGGCCGGCTGCTCTTTCAGACGATCATTACGACTTATCCGGACTCGCCGTATTTGGCGATGGCGAAACTCGCCGTCGCGGACTCTTTTTACCTCGAAGGCTCGACCAGCGCACTGATTCAGGCGGCGGCCGGATATCAGGATTGGCTGACGTTCTTCCCGACCCATCCCCTCGCCGACCGCGTCCTGCTGAAGATCGCCGAATCCGAAATGCGCCGGATCGGTCTTCCCGACCGCGAGATCCCGAATGCCCGCCGTGCCGAACAAAAGCTCAAGGCATTCCTGCAGAATTATCCGACGTCGCCGCTTCGGCCGCTCGTCGAACTGCGCCTTGCGGAGGTCCAGGATAATCTCGGCCTGCACAATCTTTATATCGCCAATTACTACTACAAACTGTCGGTCGATCAGAAGAAAGGCGGTCTGAAGGGCGCGCAGTCGCGTTACCGCGAAATTCTCGACAAATATCCGAATTTCAGCTTTATGGACGAGGCGCTCTTCAAGATCGCCGTGACATATCTCGTCGAAGAGGAAACGGACCAGGCGGCGCGTTATTTTCAGAGGGTCGTGAGAGATTTTCCGAACAGCGATTATGTGGAGAAATCGAAAGAGCAACTCGGTTTGATCGGTGCTGCAATTCCCGAGCCGAACCCCGAACGCAAGGATGTGCTTCCGCCCGAAAAGGCGTCGTTCTTCGCAAACTTCAGAAATCAGCTTTTCGGCGTCTATCCGCTGACGATCGACCGCGACGGAGTCTTGATGACCCGCGATTTCGACAAGTGCAAGTTTGAGGTCATCGACCGCGTTATCGAGAATCTCGGGGAGATCGCGTCAAGCGAAGTCCCGAAAACGCTTACGGCTGTCGTTGTTCCGTGCGAAACGCAGGCCAAATCGGATAATAAGAGTCCCGACGAAAAGCCAAAGCAGCGATAGATGAACGAGATTTTTTCCGAGAACCTGGCCGCGTTCGAAAAGCGCTACCGCGTCGCGGCGATCATCGGATTAGCGCAGATCGCGGCAACGCTCGTTCTGGCGGGGGTTGCCTGGTTTGTGGTTTCGCGAACGGAAGTCGTCGATGTCAACGACTCGGTTACGACATTGTGGGTAGCCGTGCTGTTCATAGCGGTCGGCGGTGTTTTGCTGCGACGTTTGTTTTTCGGGTGGGAACGACTTCGGAACACCGCGCTTCTCGGCGGAATCCCGGCCGTTCTCCGCAAACTTCAAACAAACAGTCTGATCCTCGGAATGTTCGCGGAAGCGATTTCGATCATCGGATTCGTGATCACGATGTTCACCGGCAGCAGTTTCGATATGTTCCGTGCGACGGCGATCGCGCTCATCGTGTTCATCATCACATTTCCCCGCAAGAAAATTTGGAAGACCGTTGTAGTCAATCTACAAGGAACCTAAAGAAGTATGTCATTGATCCAAAGGGTACTGATTTCAGGCGCGTTTCTGATTCTCGTTCAGACGGTCGCGGCACAAAACGGCGGCTCGCCCGGCAGCGTCAGATCGACGCCGGTACCGATTAATACCCCGGCGCCGAAGCTCTCAGAGACGCTTTCGCGAAATCTTGAATCGTTGCCGACGGACGTCCCGCGGGAAAAGCGCGAACAGGCGTTCGCCAAACTGCTGGAAGGCCAGAGGTATATGTGGGCGCTCAAGCGCTCTCGCACGCAAGCGACACTCAACGGCCGGTTGGCAAAACAGGCTTTTCAGCGAGCTGTCGAACTTGATCCGACGCTTGCCGAGGGATACACCGCCCTCGCGGAACTTTCTTGGAATTTGCCGCCGAACGATCTCGACGAAGCGCTGAGGCTGGCCATGATCTCGGTCAACATCGATAAGAACAACTTCGGCGCGAACCGCATTCTGGCGCGCGGGTATACGCTCAAGAGCCGTCTTAGCCGAGGTGAACTGGACAAGGAAAATGCAGGAAAGGCGATCGCCTCGTGGAAGGAGATCACGAGGCTTGATCCGCGAAATGCCGAAGCCTGGGCCTTTTTGAGCGAGTTGAACAAAGATGACTCCGCAAGCCGGATCGACGCTCTCAAGAACTGGCTCGCATCGGCACAGCCGGTTGACGCGTTTTTTTACCGGACGCTGATGGGAGGTCAGGCGGATCTTGCGCCGGAAGGCGCGGCGGGCAAACTCGGCGCGGCGCTCGTCGATGCGAACCGTATCCCGGAAGCGGTTGAGGTCCTGAATCAGGTCGTCGCCGACAATCCCGATAGTTCTGAGGGAATAGAGAATTTGGGCCGGGCGCTGGATGCGGCAGACGCGAAAACAGCGAATTCATCGGTTCAGGCGATACAGCAGGCGATCTACGCGAATCCGGGCAACATGCAGTTGATCCTCTTGCTGGCGAAAGTCCAGGCACGTGCCGGAAAATCGGCGGAGACGGGGAAGTTCCTTAACGAGACGGTCGCCCGGCTGGCGCAGCAGGACAAGGCGGCAGCGGCCGGTCTGCAAGTGAGTCTCGGCGAGATCTACCGTGAATCGGATCGTTTCGACGATGCCGTCTCGGAGTTCAGGAGCGCGCTCTTGACCCGCGGCGTTGCGGGCGACAAGGTCGTCGGCGATGACGAGCGGGATTTCGCCGTCTATGTTTACGAACGGATAATTTTAACGTACAAGATCGCGAACCGATTCGACGATGCCAAGGCCGCGATCCTTGCCTCCCAAAAAGTCGTCGGCGACGAAGACTCGTTCGCCGATCGTCAAATGATCGCGCTTTATCGTGAAAGCGGACGCAAGCAGGACGCGCTTCAAGCGGTCAAGTATGCGCGTCTCCGCTTTCCGCAGGACTACGGCTTTCTGCGTTCCGAGGCGATGGTGCTGACGGAACTCGGCCGCGTCGATGAGGGAGTCGCGATCGTCCGGACGCTGATCGGCAAGCAGAATCCAAAGTCGCCTTCGATAATGTATGACGATTTCTCGAACCATCTCTTTATCGCGATCCTCTACGGCGAGGCGAAACGCGGCAAGGATGCGGTCGCGGCGGCCAATCAGGCACTCGCGGTCGCCGGCGACGAGGAGCGGAAGCAGATCGCATTGCTGACGCTGGCGACGGGACAACAGGTTTCGGGCGATTTTCCGGCGGCGGAATCGACGCTTCGCGGAATACTCAAGCAAACTCCGCAAAATCCCATCGCGCTCAACAATCTCGGATACTTCCTGGTGGAGCGCAACGAGAAGCTCGACGAAGCTTTGAAATTGATCCAGCAGGCGCTCGAGATCGATCCCGACAACTCGTCGTATCTCGACAGTCTCGGATGGGTGTATTTCAAGCTTGGGGACAACGAACTCGCCGAGCAGAATCTCAAAAAAGCGCTGAAACTCGATCCCTCGTCTGCGACGCTCCACGACCATCTCGGGGACGTTTACCACAAGCAGGGAAAGCTGGAACTCGCGCACGAGATGTGGCAGCGTGCGCTTGGTTTTTCGAGCGACGCGCAGCAGATCGGAACGTTGAAGCAGAAGCTCGCGGGCAAAAAGTCAAAGTAAACTGTCGCAAGCACTAATTACTGAGCGCCTCGCCGACCGGGGCGCTTTTTTCGTGGAAAGTTAACTTAATTCCGTGTTTTTACACCTGTGTGCGTTGAGTTCAGACGCACGACCTTATCCGAAAAAGGCAAACGCGATCATATCGCGCGCGCAAAGCCTTGATGCCGAAAGGCAAGTCAGGCTGCCGAAGTGAGGTTAAATGAAGACGATATTCTCCGCTTTTTCCACTCTGCTTTTAGTTTGCATATCCGGTATCGGAACGATCAATGCACAAGGTCTCTCGCCCGAACGCACGGCCGGGTCTCTGATTCCGGGCGACCGGCTTTTTGAGCGTCAACGGACCGTCGCGAAACCGAAGCCCGCGAAGTTCGAGTTCAGCGACGCGGAAGTCCGGAGCTTCGAAAAAGAGACACTCGCGCTGATCAACCGCAAGCGGGCCGAACTCGGTCTCGCCCCAATGGCTTGGAGTGACGCCGTCGCCAAGGTGGCGCGGCTCCATTCCGTCAATATGGCCTCGTTCAACTTCTTCGGCCACGCCGGCGCGGACGGCAAAATGGTCGACGAGCGCGCCGATCAACTCGGCGTGAAACAGTGGAAGGCGATCGGTGAAAATATCGCCTTCAACCGCGGATACGACGATCCGATCGGCTGCGCCGTCGAAAAGTGGATGCTGTCGGACGGACATCGGAAAAATCTACTGAATCCCCGCTGGAAGGAATCAGGGATCGGAATCTCCATCGCGGCCGATGGCAGTTACTATTTCACACAAGTATTCCTGGAACGCCGATAGTGCTGGATCGATCCGGGGACTGGGACTCGAGCGGGGCACGGAAATCAGGATGAAGCAGTCTTCGGGTTGCCTCATCCTTTTTCATTTCATATTCTTTGTGAATGTCCGACGCCTTCGAACTTCCGAGCTTCGCCAAGATCAACTGGCAACTGCGCGTGCTCGGCAAGCGCGACGACGGCTTTCACGAACTCTGTACGATCTTCCAGACGATTTCACTCGCCGACACGTTGAGGTTCGCACCGGGCGGCGGAATATCGCTCGAGTGCGACGCCGTCAATGTTCCGACCGGCGCATCAAATCTGATCATCAAAGCAGCGGAACTGCTCCGCGGTGAATTTGGCGTCACCCGCGGCGCGCGCATCAGCCTTGAAAAACGAATTCCCGCTCCGGGAGGACTCGGCGGCGGATCGTCGAATGCCGCGACGGCGCTTCTCGGTCTTTCCGAACTTTGGAAACTGGACGTCGGCACCGAGCATCTCGCAAAGCTCGGAGCGCGGCTCGGGTCCGACGTGCCGTTCTTCTTGTACGGCGGCACGGCGATTGGAAGCGGGCGCGGAACGGACCTCGAAATGATGCCAGACATCGACGAGCGACTGATGCTGGTGGTCACTCCGAACGTCGATGTTTCGACCCGCGAGGCCTTTCAAGGGCTGAACGCCTCAAGCTTGACAAAGCCAACCTCAAAACGTATTCTCAAAATTTGCCGAAAAGACGCCCTTGAACGGGTATCGGACCGGCCAGCTTTGATAAACGATTTTGAAGCAAGCGTATTTGCTGCATTTCCTGAGATCAGAAGGGTTCGGGACAAACTCCTTGAACTCGGCGCGTCGGCGGCATTGATGTCGGGAAGCGGAGCCAGCGTTTTTGCTATTTTTGACAACGAAGAAACACGGCAAGCGACAGTAAAAGCCCTCGAGACCGAGATCGATTGGCGAATGTTTGCCGTATCAACCGTCACGCGGAATTCGTTCCGCGATGCACTCAGGCGAGTGGGTCGGTTGTTTCCGATTAGTTTCTGAAAATTGTATTGGGGCGTCGCCAAGTGGTAAGGCACCGGATTTTGGTTCCGGCATTCGTAGGTTCGAATCCTTCCGCCCCAGCCAAGGTTTTTCTGATCGGAACGGGCAATCAACAAAATTGCTCGTTTTTCTTTTGAAGATGAGCGTTACTGGCAGCATCAAAATTTTTTCGGGAAATGCGCACCGTGTCTTGGCGGAGGAGATTTGTCGGCACCTAAGCTGCGATCTCGGTCGGGCAAGCACGGACAGGTTCTCCGACGGAGAGTTCAACTTTCAAATCGGCGAGAATGTCCGCGGAACGGATGTTTTCATCATCCAGCCGACGTGTCCTCCGACCGATCAGAACCTGATGGAACTGCTCGTGATGATCGACACCTTCCGGCGGGCATCGGCGGCAAGCGTTACCGCGGTGATCCCCTATTTCGGTTACGCCAGGTCCGACAAGAAGGACCGCCCGCGCGTTCCGATCGCGGCCAAACTGGTCGCTAATCTGCTTACGACCGCCGGTGCCGAAAGAATCGTGACCGTCGATCTGCACGCTTCGCAGATTCAGGGTTTCTTTGACATTCCGGTGGATCACCTTTTTGCGGCGCCGGTGATCGTCGAGTATTTTCAGCGGAACGAGATCGAGAATCTGATCGTCGTTTCGCCGGATACCGGTGGCGCCGAGCGCGCCCGCGCGTATGCAAAACGGCTCAACGCCGGCCTCGCACTCTGCGACAAACGCCGCGAGAAGGCGAATGTTGCGGACGTCATGAACATCGTCGGCGATGTCGGCGGCAAGAATTGTTTGATAATCGACGATATGTGCGACACGGGCGGAACGATCTGCAAAGTGGCGCAGGCGCTTCACGAGAACGGCGCCAACGAGATCTACGCGTGTTTTTCACACGCGGTGTTGTCAGGAGGGGCCGTAGATAAGATCGCCCGATCACACATCAAGAAAGTGGTTGTAACTAACACGATCCCGCTGCGGGCTGACGCGGAGAAACTTCGCGAAGCGGGCCGGATCGAACTCCTGAGCGTCGGCAAACTGCTGGCGAGCGGGATCAAATCAATTCACGACGAAACGAGCGTTTCGTCACTGTTTATTTAGAAAGTCGTGCTTTCGGCACCGAAAGTGCGCGGCTTGTGAGGAATTATGGCAGACAAATTTGTTGTAAAAGCGGAAAAAAGGGAAGGGCGCGGGAAGAACGATTCGCGTAGATTGCGTCGCGACGGGAGAATCCCGGTTTCGATCTACGGCGGCGGCGGAGAAACGCTCGCGCTGACGGCCAATCTCAGCGATCTGGCCGCCGTGCTGCGTTCGGAAAGCGGTGTCAACACGGTCTTTTCGGTCGAGGTCGAGGGCGTCGCGAGCGACGTCATCTTTCACGACCGGCAGATCGACCCGATCAAGGGTCGTTTGATGCACGCGGACCTGCGCCGGATGGTTGGGGGCGACATCGCCGAATTCGAAGCTAAGGTTGAAGCTGAGGCGCAGATCGCCGCGGACGCTGCCGAAGCACGGGCAGTTGCCGAGGCCGAGGCAGAAGAATTCTTCCAGGCGAACGAAGCGGCGGCCGAGGATGCCACCGGTGTCGAAGGCGCCGGAGGCGAAGTCGAGGCCTAGTGGTGCGCGGCGCGCGATGCGAAATTGCGTTCCGGCGACGGTATGAACTCGGTGACGGACAAAAAATGGCTCATCGTCGGCCTCGGAAACCCCGGGGCACGGTATGAGCGGAACCGTCATAATCTTGGGTTTATGCTGATCGACCGACTGGCGCAAAGGCTCCAGACGTCAGTCAGGCGCGACGAATGCAGGGCGCTCGTCGGACGTGGCGTCATTGACAATCAAACGGTCGAACTGGTCAAACCGCAGACGTTCATGAACCTGAGCGGCGAATCGGTCAGTTGTTTATTGAGGAAGGAAGACCGCGCGGTCGAGAAACTGATCGTGATATCGGACGACCTTGCCCTGCCATTCGGCAAAATACGCATCCGGCCGAAGGGAAGTCACGGAGGACAGAATGGCTTGCGGTCGATCATCGATTGCTTAAGGACCCAGGAATTCGCCCGGTTGCGTATCGGGATCGAACCGGACAGGCCAATCGGCGAGGCACGAAACTTCGTGCTTGAAAATTTTTCGAAAGAAGACTTGAAGGAAGTCGAGTCGATATTGGACCAGAGCGCCGACGCAGTGATCTCGATCGTCGAAAGCGGGATCGAGCGAGCGATGGCGAAATATAACTGATTTTGGATTTTAGATTTTGGATTGTTCGTCAGGAATGGCCAAATGCGATCCAAAATCCTAAATCCAGAATCCAAAATGGGTTCGCCCTTCTTGCTTTAGCGCATAGCGGTAAAGCCGGAAAGCCATAAGGAGGAAAACAACTTGGCAAACAGAACATATGAAGTGATGTATATCGCGACGCCCGAGGCGAGTGACGACACGATCGTCAGCCTCAACGACGCGATCGTTAAATTGGTTGAAAAGGAAGGCGGCAGTGTCGTCAGAACGGATGATTGGGGCCGGCGCAGATTGGCGTATCCGATCAAGAAGAAGACCGAAGGATATTACGTTTTGTTCGAGATCGAAGGTTCGGGTCAGGAGATCGCCGAACTGGAGCGCCGTATGCGCGTCAACGATCTGATCATGCGCTATATCACTGTCCGCGTCGACGAGGACCGCAAGGCGGCCGACAAGAAGATGGCGAAGCGAGATCGCCGGCGCAATCGCGGCGGCAAGGACGAATCGGCTGAAACCGAAGCAAACCAGTAACGAGGAGTTTTGAAATGGAAAAGGAAAAAGAGAACAAAGAAACCGAAGTTGCGGAACTCGATACCGGACTTGAACAGGATTTCGAAAAAATGCCTCGGCGCTATCAGCGCCGCCGGCCGCGTGCTACGGTTCCCGATTATGTCGATTGGAAGGACGTCGATTTTCTGAGACGCTTTGTGCCCGAACGCGGAAAGATCATGCCGCGTCGGATTTCCGGCATTACCGCCAAAGACCAGCGCCGCGTCGCCCAAGCGATCAAGCGCGCGCGTTCGATGGCTTTGATCCCGTTCGTCGCGGACTAAGCAAGGAGGACTCAAAATATGGCAAACACAACCATTCTATTGCGTGAAGATATCGACACGTTGGGCGGCCGCGGCGAGATCGTGAAGGTCAAGGCGGGTTATGCCCGCAACTATCTGCTGCCGCAGGGGCTGGCGACGCTGGCTACGAAGGGCAACGTCAAGCAGATCGAACTCGAACGTGCGGCGCTTCTCAAAAAAGCGGCGCTTGAGCGTTCAACGGCCGAACTGCAGTCGCAGCAAATGGGCGACATCTCGCTCGAATTCGTCCGCAAAGCGGGTGAGACCGGAACGCTATTCGGTTCGGTTACCTCGATGGACATCGCCGATGCGCTCGCGGCCAAGGGCTACGAGATCGACCGCCGCAAGATCAATCTGAAAGATGCGATCAAGGAGACCGGCAAATACACCGTTGGAGTAAAACTCCATCGCGAGGTCGTGCTCAATGTTCCGGTTCTCGTTCGCGGAGAGGGCGAAATCGTTGCGGCTGCTGCGGTTGCCGAAGAAGCCGCTGAAGCGGCGGCCGAACCGGTTGCCGAAGTGACGGAAGAAACCGAAAACTAACCGGCGAAAAGACGTTCGAGTTTTGGACGTTTTTTGGCTCAGGTAGTATCATCAAAGACTGCACAATTGCAGTCTTTTTTGTTTTGGTTTTGCCGAAAACCGTGCTCGTGTCTCAAAAAAAATGGCATCAAATTTTGATAATACTCGCGACCAATTCCTTGAAAAGCCGCTACCGAGCAGTCCCGACAGCGAGCGCGTGATTCTCGGGGCGATCCTGCTCGACAATCAACTGATCTCGCAGGCGGTCGAGCATCTCCGCCCCGAAGATTTCTATTCGCCGCTCCACCGTCGCATTTACAAGGCGATGATCGCGCTTTTCGAACGCAGCGAGCGCATCGACCCGATCCTCATCGGCGAAGAGCTGAAAAAGGACGGCGCGATAGATTCGATCGGCGGCATTGCGACGATCACGAATCTGACGTTCGGATTGCCGCATTTTTCGGACATTTTCACGTACACAAAGGTCGTCAAGGACAAATCGATCATCCGCAGCCTGATCAAGGTCTGCAATCAGATCACGAGCGAAGCGCTCGCCGAAGAGGATGACGCGGCCGATATTCTCGACCACGCCGAGCAGCAGATCTTCGCGCTGGCGGACGAAAAAACGCGCCAGGGATTCGCCCACGTCCGCCCGATCGCGGAAACCGTGCTCGCCAAGGTCCAGGAATTCGCAAAGCGCGAATCGCATGCGCTGACCGGGCTTTCGACCGGATTTCGCGATTTTGACGAAAAGACCTCCGGCCTGCAAAAGACCGACCTGATCATCGTCGCCGCCAGGCCGTCAATGGGCAAAACGGCCTTGTGCCTGACACTCGCGCAGAATGCGGCGATCATCGAAGGCGCTTGCGTCGCAGTCTTTTCGCTTGAAATGTCCAAGGAACAGCTCGTGATGCGTATGCTCTCGAGCGAGGCAAAGGTCGACGCGCACCGGTTCCGGACGGGCTATCTGACGCGCGACGAATGGGCGCGGCTTGCCGAGGCGATCGGGACCCTGTCGGAGGCGAGCATTTTTATCGACGATGCGCCCGGGATCTCGGTCCTCGAAATGCGTGCCAAACTTCGGCGCCTCGCCGCCGAGCAAAAGCGTCTCGATCTTGTCGTAGTCGACTATATGCAGCTGATGTCCGGTTCGAAGCGCACCGAATCGCGGCAGCAGGAAGTCTCGCAGATCTCGCGCGAACTCAAAGCGCTGGCCAAGGAAATGCAGGTACCGGTGGTTGCCCTGTCGCAGCTTTCACGTGCGCCCGAAGCGAGAAATCCGCCGAAACCGATGATGTCGGATCTGCGCGAGTCGGGATGCCTCGCCGGCGAAAGCCTCGTCACGTTGGCTGATTCAGGTGAACGTGTTCCGATCATGGATCTCGTCGGAAAGTCAGGATTTCGCGTTTGGGCACTTAACAGTTCAAATTGGAAATTCGAAAAAGCGCTTGTGACCAATGCGTTTTGTACCGGACGCAAAGCCGTTTACACGCTGAAGACCCGGCTTGGTCGGCAGATTCGGGCAACCGGAAATCACAAATTTCTTGGTTTTGACGGATGGAAGCGCCTTGATGAAATTGGGATTGGCGAACGCATCGCTTTGCCGCGCTTGATTCGGAATGACAGCGTCCAGACGATGTCTGACGATGAGTTGGCGTTGCTTGGACATCTGATTGGCGACGGCTGCACGTTGCCACGGCACTCGATTCAGTATACAACACGGGAACAACAACTCGCGGAGTTAGTCGCTGAGCTTTCAACGCGCGTTTTCGGTGCAGAGGTGAGACCGAAGATCAAGGCCGAGCGGACGTGGTTTCAAGTCTATCTCACATCGACTCGCCACCACACGCACGGAGTTCGCAGCGCCGTCGCAGAGTGGCTCGACAGCCTGAAGGTTTGGGGCTTGCGCTCGCACGAGAAGCGCGTTGCTGCAAAGGTGTTTGCTCAACCGGGAGATGCCATCGCGTTGTTTTTGCGGCATCTGTGGGCGACCGATGGATGTCTCTGGATGGACGATGAAAATCGCAGTCATCCCGCAATCTACTATGCGACAAGCAGTAAACAGCTGGCCTTCGATGTCCAGTCTTTATTGTTGAGGATCGAAATAAATTCGCGTATTCGGGTCAAGAACCAGGGTACGAAAGGGCGCGACCAGTATCACGTGATCGTAAGCGGGAAATCGGACATTCAGGCTTTTATTCACCGGGTGGGCGCGGTCGGCTCGCGGCGCGGTTCCGATCTCGATAGGATCGCGGGACACGTTGTCGCGTCGAGGGAAAACACCAATCGGGACACCATTCCGTCGCAGATTTGGCGGAAGTACGTCCTTCCGGTTGCTGAACAGCGTTCCGTTAGTGCCCGTGCTTTACTTGCGGGGATTGCTACCGCCTACTGCGGCACCGGAATCTACCGTCAGAATGTCAGTCGCGCCCGGGCGTTACGTCTTGCGACGTTTCTTGAATCCGAAACGCTGCTCCGACTCGCGGAAAGCGACGTCTACTGGGACGAGGTCGTTGCGATTGAAGTCGATGGCGAAACCGAGGTTTTCGATCTCACTGTTGACAAGCACCATTGTTTCATTGCGGATGATATTCTTGTCCACAACAGTATCGAGCAAGACGCAGACGTGGTCGCGTTTATTTATCGCGAGGATTATTACAAGCCGTCGGAAGAGAATGCCGGCATCGCCGATATTTTGATCGCAAAGCAGCGCAACGGCCCTACCGGAACGGTACGGCTCGCGTTTTTGAAGGAATTTACGAGGTTTGAAAATTATTATGGCGAATACAAAAGCAACGAGTAACGATCTTCGGTATCCGATCGGGAAGTTTGACCCGTCGGCGGTCATTACGCCCGAGATCCGCGCGGCGAACATCGTGGCTATCAGAGACCTGCCGACAAACATCGAAGCCGCGGTCGCGGGCCTGTCTGAAATGCAGATCGACACCGAGTACCGCCCCGGCGGCTGGACGGTCCGTCAAACGGTGCATCACGTCGCGGACTCGCACATCAACTCTTTCTGCCGTTTCAAGTTGGCTTTGACTGAAGACGTACCGACGATCCGCCCGTATGCGGAGGATCTCTGGTCGGAACTTGCCGACAGCCGTTTGCCGCTCGATTCGAGTCTTGCGATCATTCGCGGCGTCCATCACCGACTGCACGTTTTGCTCGAGTCGCTGACGGACGCGGACTTTGAGCGTCAGTTGATCCATCCCGATTCGGGCCAGTTTTCCATCGACCGTCTGCTCGCACTTTACGCCTGGCACGGCGCGCACCACGTCGCGCACATCACGACTCTGCGCGAACGGAATGGTTGGGGCGGATGAGATTGGATTTTGGATTCGGGATCTGGGATCCGGAATCAATGCCGTTTCAAACATATTCAAGTGGTTCTTAGGTTACCGAAAATCACTGGCGTAGCACTTTCTCGGTGGACCCAGCCATTAGACACAGTTACTCCCATTTGTCGGTCAGCGTCCGCATCTCTGCGATCAGTTTCTTTGGCGTTTCGGGTCCTTGATGCGCTTGAACAATTCGGGATATCCGCCGTCGAGCGCCCACGGCGGCATCGACGCTTCGAGCCCCGTCGCGCCGGCCGGATAATTGTACATATCGGCGGTGATCTTCATTCCGCGTTTCCGTGCGGCTTCGACCATTGTTAAGACTTTGTCCATCTTCGCCCAGTTGTCTTTGCCGCCGGCCTTGAAGTGATAGATCTCGGCCGGGATATTTGCTTCACGCGAGATACGCAGAAGCTCTTCGACCGCTTCGATCAGTTTCGCTGAAGTAAAGATTCTGGAATGAATGGCAATCAGCCATTCCCGAGTAGGCCCGCGCGTTCCCCGGATCGTTTTCGATCGGCGGTGCTTCAGGCGAAACCGCGATCGACGTTGATTGCGGCGTCGGACTTTTCGCTCTGCCGATGGCAAAGCAATTCACAAATGTCATCGGCGTCGAAGAAAACAGCGAAGCGATCGGTTTCGCCAAACAAAACAAGGCCCGAGCCTCTGCGACCAACATCGAATTCAAACGCGACCGCGTCTGCGATTTCCTTAAAGGCCTCGAGCTAAGCAAAACGGACTTCGCGCTAATCGACCCGCCGCGGTTCGGTGCCGAAGACCAAACCATCGAACTGATCGCAAAAATGGCCTGTTATTTTAATCCTCGAACAAGAACGACGTCATGCAGCCATTTGCCGCGTGTAAAGGCAAAGCCGTTGCCGTCGGGGGCGAGTGAAAAGTCGGCGATCATGTCGCCGCCGAGATCGGCAACGAATTGAGTTTTTCCAGTGTCGATAGAAAGCCGCCAGAGCGAGTTTTTCGTATTGACCTTCGAAACGTAGAGCAGCGTCCGGTTGTCGTGTGACCATGCAATTTTTATAGCCGATGACTTACCATCTGCGTAATCAAAGTCTGCGGTCTGCTTCCCATCAGCCAGATCGGTAATGCCGATCGTCCACTTTTTATTGTTATATTTGAAATACGCCGCCAGTGTGCCATCCGGTGAGATTGCGGGCTCGGTCATTTTTGTGTTGGAGACCTCGACCTCGCCGCCGCCTTCGGTTGAAACTTTCCAAAGCGTCGAACGCAAACCTGAGCGATAAAACACCCAATTCCCGTCATGTGAGACTGCACTCGGATAGCCGCCTTCTTTCGTTGTCAGTTGTACTTGATTCGAGCCGTCGGCATTTATTCGCCAAACCTGGTTTGATCCGCCTCTATTTGACGTGAAGAAGATAAACCGATTGTCCGGCGATACTTGCGGGTATATTTCCGTAGACGGATCGCTGGTAAGTTGCCGCTGCTGTGTCCCGTCGCTGTTTGTTATCCAGATATTGTTGTCGTCCGCGACGTAGACGATACGCCCGTCCGGCGCGAACGTAGTGTAACGCGCGGCCGTAAGCACAGTGCTTTTCCCATCGATAGTTCGGATCAACCGAAAGCTGTTACTTAGCTGTGTTGAAATCATTCGTGTGGCTGCGGCATCGATGCTTATTTCGCCGTAATTTACCGAATCCTTGGTTAATGGAACAGCTTCTTTAGTTACCGCGTCGACCCTCCAAATATTAACTTTCCCGCTGAGTGTCTCCATCGCGGTCAACAGGAGTTCATCACCGGATGGCAGCCATTTCAAACTCTTAACATCAAAATATATCTTTGGCGTGATCTCTGATTCTGCCCCGTCTGCAAGGTTGATTCTTAGTATTTGAAAGTCGCTGCCGCCATTGGTCGAGTGTCCGGAGGCGAAGGCGATCGATTTGCCGTCCGGCGAAAAATCCTGGGCGCCAATGCGGATCGGGCGCTCTCTAGACGCAAGCGTCCGCTCATTACTGCCATCGACGCCAGCGACGGAAAGCGTACAGTAATTTTTGTCCGCGTATTCACACCTAACGAATGAGATAAACTGATCGTCGGGTGAAACGCTTATCCAGCCTTCAGCTTTATCAATGATCTTTGCCGGGATTCCGCCGAATGCTGCCATCCGATAAACGGCGGACGGGGCACTGTCGTCGGAAGGCTTGCGAACAAAGAACAGAGTGCTGCCGCTTCTCGAAAAGGCGAAACCAAGATAATGGTCATCTGATGGCGGAATGAGCTGCACGTTTTCAGAGGTCTCAAGGTTCCTGAGCCAAACATTCTGTTTGACGCCGGTCTCAATTGAATAAACAACGTGTTTTCCATCCCGCGAGATCACCGCGTGAGCAACATTGCCGGATGTCGAAAATGGTTCAGATTCGAATGGTACGGCGAATATCGGCGCCGACGTTCGTGCCCGGTTATACTTGCCGACCGTATACCACGAGGCCGCCAACACAATACCCAGCCCAAGGACGAGAAACACCGACTGAGCTAAAGGCGATCTCCGCCGTCTGGAGGTATTTGCGTGAACCCGCGGATTGCCGAAACGCCGGTTCGCGTTTACCTCAGGAAATTTCTCGGTAACGTCAGCGATAAACCTATATCCGCGTCGCGGCACGGTTTCGATAAACTGCGGTTCCTTTGAGCTATCGCCGAGAACCTTTCTAAGTAGATTGACCGTGAAGGTCAGGTTTCCCTGCTCGACAAAGCTGTCCGCCCATACGGCGGTCATTAGCTCCTGTTTTTCAACCAGATGTCCACGTCTTTCGATGAGGGTTTGCAGCAGCAGAAAGGCTTTGGGCGTGATCGATACAGGCGTTTCATTGCAAAACAACACCCTTTCCTCAAGGTCGAGGTCAAAGTCGCCAAACTGGAAGCTCTGTGTTTTCAATGACATACCGCTCTCTAATAACTCTCTAAGAACAATCTCGCCAAAACTAAAGGACTTAGTTAACAAATAAAACTACACTCTCGATTCTCGCAATCTTATCACGAATTTGCCTCGCGGGATTCAAAATTCTTGTTGAGGTTTCGGCTTGGTCAAAGGAGAAGTAATGAGAGCAAAAGTCAAGAGTATTTCGCATCTATTTGTATTGACGTTGACCGCGTTCGCCGTATCCGTTTCGGCGCAGTTTCCGCTCAAGATTCCAAAGATTAAGGACGAAAAGCCGAAGATCGAACAACGGACCGGTGCCGCCGATTCAACTCAGAACGGAGCCACTAACTCGGGTTCCTTAGACGTTCTGACTCCTCCAAACGCGGATTCAACGCCGCGGTTTCTGCGCGATTCCGTTGAGATCGCCATCAGAAACGAGAGCCGATACTGGAAATTCCCGAAGCAGGACCATCACCATAGCTGGATCCCGACGGTTAGTTTTAAGGTGTTCTTTGATAACAGTATTAATCTGCGATACAACGCTGAATGGACCAATTCGGATGGCACGCCGTGGTTTACCGAACCGCTGAGATTCGGCAGCGGCGGCGCCGACCAAACGGTGACAATATTAAGCGATTTCTCGAGGGAATTTGACAAAATATCGACCGTTGCGACCGGCACATTCGGCCTCAAGATCGTCAACACAAAAAACAACGAGACCGTCTTTCAGGGAAAATTCAAGACCGGCAAAATGCCGCTCTTCGCGGGAGATCCCAGATACAAAAACGCCTTTCTCTTCTACGTGGACAACGACTGGTTGCTTCCGACTGGCTACGTCGGATTTGAATACAACGACAGCTTTGAATCCGCTCTAAAGCCAAATATTTATACATGGTTCAAGGGAAACCTCGACGGCAAGGACATGGAGGCACGTCTGTACTTCGGCGATCAGGAGATAGCTTCGACGGACGAAGGCGGAATGGTCAACACGATCCTGAAACGCGGCGAGGGTTGCTACGAAAAGCCCGAGGTCTGCAGCTACAATTTGTGGCTTTTCAATTGGGACAAGTTCATGGTCGAGAATGAAAGTTCGCAACGAGAGCGCTTTCCGAAAGCCGTATTCAGCCGCGACAAACCTGGCGAATACACCGCCAAGATCTTTCACCGCGGTACACAGGTTCGCGAACTTAAATTCACCATCGACAAAAAAGGCTGGATCGCAAGAAACGCATGGTCCGACCAGATGTATCTGACAAATTTCAAAGTTGCCGTCCCGGTGAAAGTGATGGGAACCGTTGACAAGTGGAACGCCGCCACGCAAAAAGCGGACGCATACTACGCAAATCCGCTGACTGGATTCTAGGGAAAATTGCTGGAGCTATACTGTTTCAGGATAGCTCAGGAAAACAAAATATGAGAAGCCGAAATTATCGATTACTAACTAAAGTTATTGCGGCAATACTTTTCGCGGTCGTCACCACATTAGCGCAGACCAATGAGTTTACGTATCAGGGAAAGATTAGCGTTACCGGAGCACCGTCGGCGAATTATGATTTTGAGTTCAACCTGTGCAATGACGCGAATTGTGGGAGCATTCTCGATACCAATTCACGCCTAGCCGTGCCCGTGAGCGACGGCGTGTTCACCGTCAAGCTGAATTTCGCTCCGGGCGAATTCTACGGCTCCGACCGATACTTAGAGATCCGCGTCAAACGTCCGAGTGAGATGACCTTTACCACGCTTCTCCCGCGTGAAAAAATTACCTCAGCGCCCTATTCGATCCAAGCAGCGAAGGCAACAAACGCCCTTTTCCTGGGAGGTGTCGCGGCGAATCAGTTTGTGCTAACTACCGACGGTCGACTTTCCGACGCGCGCCCTCCGCTGCCAGGCAGTCCGGATTACGTGCAAAACACTACGCCCGGTGCAGGATTCAATTTCAACATTGACGGCATCGGCTCAGCAAATATTCTGAACGCGGCGACGCAATTCAACATAGGAGGCCAGCGTATTTTGAGTAATGCCGGATTTAGAAATTTGATTGTGGGAATCAACGCAGGAACGGTAAATTCCGGCATTGACAATGCTTTTTTCGGCGTCAACGCAGGTTCTAGTAATCTAGCAGCTAGCAGAAACTCATTCTTCGGAAGCGGAGCCGGATTGGCGAATACCGGTGGATCTAATTCATTCTTTGGTGCGGCTGCCGGGTTTGACAATACGAGTGGTGAAGCAAACTCGTTTTTCGGGAACAATTCGGGCCTTCGGAACACAAGTGGCAGCAGAAACTCATTCTTCGGCGAAGGAACAGGCTTCAATAATACGATCGGATCTGATAATTCCTTTTTCGGCCGGGTATCCGGAGTCAACAATACGGGCGGCAGCAATAACACTTTTATTGGATCTCGGTCAGGGTTTTCAAATTCCACGGGTTTTGAAAACACTTTCGTCGGACAAGGGGCGGGGGAGAACAATTCGACAGCATCCAGAAATGCCTTTTTAGGTGCTGGTGCGGGTTTCTCCAACAACTTGGGAGCCCGCAATACGTTTGTCGGAAACACGGCCGGCTGGGCAAACACATCTGGCAACGATAATGCCTTTTTCGGCTATCAGGCCGGACTAGGCAATACGACCGCGGGCTCGAACGCATTCTTCGGAACCTCCGCTGGCAGAGCCAATACAGCAGACGGTAATTCCTTCTTCGGCAGCTCGGCTGGATTTGCAAATACGACAGGCATCGATAATGCGTTTTTTGGATTAGTGGCCGGATGGCAGAACACTACCGGGTCATCAAACACGCTTATCGGAACCCGTGCGGGCGCCAACAGTACGGTCGGCAATAACAACGTCTTTATAGGATCCGGTGCGGGAAACCCGAACACCTCGACCCAGGTAAGCAACTCGATTGCTATTGGTACCGGTGTGACCGTTTCGACCAGCAATACGATCGTTCTCGGCACAACGGTGCAATCCACACAGATATTCGGAGGTGTAAGAGCGGGCATTTTTAATGGATTAGCTAGCGTTTCGGCGCTTGACGTCGTAAATAGTCCCGCCGGAGGCGGGGTGGTTGCGCCGAATCTTTACATCCGCTCCTTCGCGCAGGGAGGTTCCGGAATTCACCTCTGCTGGAAGGCCGCGGCCGACGGAATCCCGGGAAATGTGATCACAAACTGTACGTCGCCGTTTTCCGAGGGAACTCTAAAGCAGGGCATTGAGCCATTCACACTCGGACTGAGTATCATTGAACGCCTGAAACCGGTCGCTTTCAAATGGAAGGCAGACGGCTCGAGCGATGTCGGCTTAAACGCCGAAGACGTCGAACTGGTCGCACCCGACTTTGTTACTCGCAATGTCAAAGGGGAAGCCGAAGGCGTAAAGGAGCACTCGCTCAATGTAGTTTTCATTAACGCATTCAAAGAACAACAGGAGCAGATCGCCACACAGCGACGAGAAATTGAAATGCTTCGACGCCAGATCGCCGCACTCAATAAACTGATCTGTCTGTCGAACGAACAAGCCGAGGTATGCAAGGATGAACTGAAATGAGGAATAAAAACTACATTCAATGTTGTTGGTCGTGAGGAGTATAACTATGAGAAACCACATTCTGATATTCGCGGTCCTGGCGTTCCTGACCGGCTGCGGAGCAGCAAATACCGCAAAGCCGGCAGCTGACACCGCAATGGCGGTAGGCGCGTTGGGCGCCGAATATAAGCAGTCGAAAGATGCCACGAAGAGCAAATATAACGGCAAAACGCTAACGGTAAAAGGTTGGGTCGGAAGCGCGCCCATAATGCCAAAAGGGCCCACCGAAACCGGATACTTGTCGCTCACGCAAAAGGGCGGAGACATGATGTTCATGCTCAGCTGTCAATTCAAGGACGCAGACAAAGCCGCCTTCGCAAAGATAACCGCCGATTCGATCGTCACGGTCACGGGTACTTTCGAGGATGACATGGCAGTCGCACTCAAATCGTGCAAAGTTGTCGCAGAATGACGAGTTAACGGAGATAGATCTCCCTTTTTTGATAGTGGGGAGGCTGGATCGCCAGGAACGCGTGGTCCGACCAGATGTATCTGACAAATTTCAAGATCGCCGTCCCCGTGAAAATCATGGGAACCGTTGACAAATGGAACGCCGCTCCGCCGAAGACGGACGCTTATTATGCGAATCCGTTGAGCGGATTTGCCACGCCGTAGATCGCCAGTACTTTCGGCGAGACGCGCGCGAATCGCCCAGTTCGCATCATCGCCCGACATACCGTTCGTTTGCAGGAGAAACTTATGCCATCACCTCTGCCAAATTTTGACGTCATGCGGGTGTTTTACAAGGGCGACGGATGGGACGCCGTCCAGATAAAAGCAGCGATTGGCGGATCGGTCAACACCGCCGACGTTGACGACACGTGCATTGTCCGAATCAGCGAGCCGCTGAACCTTGCGAGCGGCATCCATCTGATACCAGCGTGGACGAAACCTTTTCGGACGCGGCAGGGCGGGGACAAGCGCTGGTACGGGCTGCGGGTTAAGGAGTTCTGGCCGTATCTTATAAAAAAATATGGGCAGCCCTCGATCTTTCAGTCAGGTGCGCTTTCACGCCAGGCCTTCCTGAATAAGACGGGAATCATCGGTTTTCGCGTTAACTTTGCAGACGGCAGTGCGACGGGGCACTTCACGCTTTGGGACGGCCAAAAGCTGCTCTACGGCGGACTCAAACACGACTATTTTGCAATCGCCTATGAAGCGGCCTTATGGCAGACGGGTGAATCACCAACGCGAGTGTCAATACCGGCGGCCTAAAACGATCGGGTTCCGCTAATCCGTTGACAGGATTTTACGCAGGATAAATTAGGAGAAACATTATGAAAAAGATAATAGTTACAAATTTTGGAATCATGCTTTTGGCTCTGCTGGTAATAAACTGCGGGTGGAAACCCGAAGTGACCGCAGTGCCGTTGACCGAGCCGTGGTCGGCAATGAATCTACCGGCTAAGGAAAACGCAGTCGTTTGGAAAAGCGAGCCGAAAGAGTTTCGTGCCGTCCACAAAGACGACAAGAAAACAGTTGCGAAAGATTATACCGATGCACTTAAATCTCAAGGCTGGCAATTAGGGAGATTTGACCAGACGGGCGACCGCTACTACATCGATATGACCAAAGGCACCGAGAAACTCAATCTGGAATTTTACGACTTTAACAACACCGGAGTCGTCATTACGAAGTAACGGAGAAGATCTATGGGAAAAGTATTGTTGATCTTGGGCATATTGGGCATTTTGCTCGGCGGAGCGGTAGCACTGATCTCGCTGATCTTGCCGCAGATGACGCGAAACGTCAGCATGAGCGAAGCCTCGATAGGCATAGTTGCAGGAGCGGCGGTTTTGGTCCTGTCGTTCGTTCCGGCGGCTCTCGGTTTGATCCTGATAATTGTTAAAAGGAACAAACAAAAGGGGCAGGTTTGAGCGATCAAAATGGATAGCGAATAGCGAGGAGTTCATATATGTCGGACGATGGAATTGTAGATGCGATCTTCAAACCGATAAGTTTTAACTACTTTGAAATGCTCGAACACTACAAGCCTGACGCCGCAAAGGCAAAGGTCTTGGAGGCATTAGAGTCGGCTGCCGAGAACCTGAGCGATGTCGAAACTGCCATGACACTCGCCAGCTATTTTGGTGACGAGACGATTGGCAAACAGCTCGGCGTCTATGGCCAAAAGGTCGGCGAATTTGCCGAACATCTGGCGCGACCGGGGACCATTTTAAAAAACTTTCAGTCGGCAATGAAGATCTCTCGTGCGGTCGTCAATCTAAGAGGTAAGATCAGCGCCGATCCGCAGGCGGCTGCAAAAGCTTTTGGCAAGCTGTTCAGCGGCATTGGTGAATTGGCATCGTATCTGCCCTTTCCCGGAGCAAGAGAGTATCTGAGCTTCTTTAAGGGAGCCGAGAACTTTTTTGAAAATATCAGGGTTATGAGCCAGCCTGAGGTGCATATCAAAGGGGAAAATAAGCAAGCACTCGATTCCGATCCTATTCCTTGATGCATCCCGATAGCGTGGAAAATGCACTCGGGGCAACGATCCGTCAATCATCCTGCCGCAATAAGGAGCAAAAAATTTCTCAGTTCGTCCGATCGGCGAATCTAAGACATCGATCGAAGAGGCTGTCTGAAAAGCGGATAAACTCGCTGAAAAGTGATATTTTTCCCATCGGGCGTCCAGATGGGACCGCGAACTAAGTTGACGGAAGGCGATAGGTCAATCGTCTTGACAGGGGGCCGCATCTACGCCAAGTTCGGAGGCGATCTTGGCAACATCAATCTCCTTCCCCTTGTAACGCATCACAGAACTCGTCGGACTTACCCTTAGATCAGGAAGCTGCGTCAGCCGAAAGATCACCGATTCCGCCAACCCGTCAGACAAATAATCCGTGTCAGCATCCGAATTTTTATTTTCAAAAGGCATCACGGCGATGGAATTGATTTGATTAGCAGGTGAAAAGTATTTGTAGCCGAAGAACCCACCAACGAGAATCACGACAGCCACCACCAAAGCCGCCAGCGGCCTTGCCGCTCTATTTGCGGAGAAGCTCTGCTTCTCTGACGTCCCACCCAAAGATTCCCTAGGCTCCGCCTCCGCTCCACGCGGAAACACTGCAGTCTGTTCCGTAGTATGAATCTGCGCGCGAGTCGGAGCTTCGCCCGGCGCGGCCGTCGAGTGAAGAATCGCGGTTTGGGGTGCGTCCGGTGAGAACCCGGTCGCTATCGCTCCCGGTTCTGACCCGGACGCCGGGCCGAAGAGCAACTCGGAGCCGTCGTCTAGACAAAAGCTCATCGAATCATCGTTGTAATCTCTACTGCATTCAGGGCATCGTTTCATAGATTGTTACTTAAACTTTTTGATGTTTGAATTATTCATCAAAGAAGTCATCTGTGTTATCGCGATCGCGTTAAGCTGCCGCACACGAGAGCTTTGCGGCAAACCTTGCTGAATCAGAATTGCGTTTATGCTTTCTAAATTCGATAAAACTACTAATTGTTCGATGGATGCGGAATCCCTGATATTTCCGTCCAAATCGGGATTTTCGTCTCGCCACTGTTTGGCAGTTTTACCGAACAACGCCATATTCAAAAGGTCGGCTTCGGTGGCATAGACAAGATTGATCTGCGATTTGGAAAGTTCCGCCGGGATCAGATTTTCTTTGATCGCGTCGGTGTGAATTCGATAGTTGATCTTTGCGAGTGTCCTTTGCAGATTCCATTCGAGGTTTAGGCGGCTGTTTTCGTCCGTTTTGAGCCGTTGAAATTCGGTTATCAGATACAGCTTAAATTCTGACGAAATCCACGAGGCAAATTCAAACGCGATATCTTTAAGAGCAAAAGTTCCGCCATAGCGCCCCGATTTTGAAATTATGCCGACGGCGTTGGTGGATTCGATCCATCTTTGGGGAGAAAGTACAAAGTAATTATTGCCCGCTTCACTCTTAAACCTCTCGAATTCGATGGGCTTAAAACCCGGATTGTTTAATGTTTCCCACAAGCTGCATATTTCGCACGAAGATGAACACTATTTCGCGCGAACGTGAACACTGGGCTGCCAGTCGCGGCTGGTCGATGAACTGACCGCGGAGCATCATTCTTTTTATCCACTTTCAGGAGGAAAAGAGAATATGCCCGTACATCGGCTTGATATGCGACTAATCAGAGAAGTACTGCGATTGAAATACGGAGCGGGGCTTTCGCATCGCGCGATCGCCGCCGCGCTCGGCGTGAGCGTCGGAACGGTTTCGAACTATCTCGGCGCGTTTTTACGGTCGGGGATGACGTCACCTTCGCTTACTACTCAGGAATCCCGACGTTCCTGATCAATTCCTCAAATTGAGTGCCGATTGCTGTCGCCGACTGAGGAAAGTGGTTTCAACCCGCTCGTTTACGGATCGCAAAAGCTCCCGAACACGGTCAACCGACAATAAACCCGTTCGCCTCCAACGCCGTCCGGATCTGCGTCGCAAATTCCAGCGCATTGGGGCCGTCGCCGTGGATGCAGACGGTTTCGGAACGAATCGGGACATCGATTCCGTCAACGCTCGTAACCAAAGATTCACGGATCATCTTCAATACCTGCGCGACCGCAATGTCGGGGGCTTCGATAAGCGCGTCAGGGCCAGACCGTGGCGACAAACTACCGTCCCGCTGATACGTCCGATCGGCGAACACCTCGGACGCCGTTCTTAGGCCGAGCGACTCTCCTTCAGAGATCAAACAGCTGCCCGAAAGTCCAAACAGGACGAGGCTTGGATCGATTCTTTTAACGGCCTCTGCAATCGCCCGCGCCATCGGACGATTCTTCGCCGCCTGATTGTAGAGCGCGCCGTGCGGTTTGACGTGATTGAGTCTTGCTCCGATTGCTTCGCAAATCCCTTTGACGGCGGCGATCTGGTACAACACGATATCGAACACCTCGGCCGGCGACATTTTCATCTCGCGCCTTCCGAAACCCTGGAGGTCCGGATACGACGGATGCGCACCGATCTTCACGCCCTTGCCGATCGCGGTCTCGACGGTTCGGCGCAAGACCGTCGCGTCGCCGGCGTGAAATCCGCAGGCGACGTTGATCGACGAGACGATATCCATCAGTTCGGCGTCGCGTCCCATTTGCCACGCGCCGAAACTCTCGCCCATATCCGCATTGAGATCAATCGATCGCATCGAGTCTAAATTTACAGGCAGTCCGAAGCAAACTCAAATCCCGTTCGAACTCGATGAACAGGCGCTCCGCTTCTTCCAAAGAGACGGGATGAAATCCGATCTTGTTTCCCGCACCGAGCTGCGCGACGAGCGGGAGGTCCGTCGGGATGATATTCGCGAGTCGCGGATACCCGCCGGACGTCTGGTGGTCGGCCATCAGAGCGATCATTTGCCCGTCCGGAAGGAGTTGGACAGTTCCGAAATTTACGGCTGACGAGACGAGTTCGATCGGTTCGGCGAGCGCGAGCGGCGGTCCTTCGAGCCGAAATCCCATCCGGTCCGACTGCGGCGACACCAAAAACAGCCCTTCGTCGAGGGTCCGTCGCGAATGTTCCGTCAGCAGTTCAAACTCGGCGCCGGCGACATAGCGGACGGTCGGCATCGGTCCATACATCGGCAGCATCCGCGATGAGGCCCTGAAAGTCGGAACGCCGAAACCCGCCGTATTGCGTTGAAAACCGACGCGATCACCGGCAGCCAATGCTCGGCCCTCAAGTCCGCCGAGTCCGGCTTTGATGTTGGTCGAGCCGCTGTCCAGCCAACGGTTGAGGTTGAATCCGCCGCGAACCGCCAGATAGGCGCGCGAACCGTTGATCTGTCGGGAGAAGACAAGCGAATCGCCCTTTGACGCCGTGCAATGCCGCCACGGCTCGATCTCCGATCCATTGAGCCGCGCGCCGAAATCGGCTCCGCACAGCGCAAAAAAGCCCGGCGCGGTAAATTCGATCTGCGGCGCCGGAAAGTGCATCTCAAGCACCGTTTCGCCGTCCGGGTTTCCGCACAGAATGTTCGCGATCCTGGCTGCGGCGGTGTCCATCACGCCGCCCGGATTGATCCCGAAACGCGCGAATCCGCTTCGCCCAAGATCCTGGAACGAAGCGAGCATTCCCGGTTTTCGGATCAGAATTCCCATCAAACGGCAATGAACCGCACACGGTCGCCGGCGTTCAAAGCAACCGGTGTTTCAGCGTGCGGAGTGAAAAGTTCAAAATCCGTGCGGCCGATTATCTGCCAGCCGCCCGGCGACTCCAAAGGATAAATTCCGGTCTGTTTGCCGGCGATGCCGACGCTGCCCTTTTCGACGCGTGTCCGCGGCGACGCCTTTCGCGACGTCGCGATGCGTTCGTCGACCTCGCCCATATACGCGAATCCGGGTAGGAAGCCGAGCATAAAGACGCGGTAGGTCCGCGACGTGAAGATCCGAACGACATCTGAGCTTGAAAGCTGTTTTGACTCACCGATCAGCGAGAGGTCCGGACCGGCCTCGGCCGAAAAATCAACCGGAATTCGGATCACACGTGTTGAGCCGGAAGACGAGACCTGCAGGTTTTCGACGGATTTCGCCAGATACGCCCGAACGAATTCGAACACCGTCGTTTCGACCGCATTTGCGCGACGCGCCTCGGAGAAGTCGAAAAAAACCGTTAGAGATGAAAATGCGGGGACCGATTCAACAAAACCGGCAAACGGCGTTTCGTCGATCCGCGCGGCAAGCGCCAGGACCAGATCGTTCAGCGTTTCGGAGATCACGTTGCCGAAGTCGATAGTGACCGCGTCAAGACCTTGGGGAAAGATTCTGTAGTCACTGCGGGTCATCGGCATTTACCGTCGGCGCTGTTTCGGGTCGAGATATTCGCGCAGGCCGTCGCCGATGAAGTTAAACGCGAGCACAGTCAAAGCGATCGCCATTCCCGGAACGAAAAGCGTGTGCGGCGCGATCGTGTAGGTTGTTCGCGCGTCCTCGATCATCGTGCCCCAACTCGGCGTCGGCGGCGGAATCCCGAGTCCGAGGAACGACAGCGACGCTTCGGAGAGCACCGCACCGGCCATTCCGAGCGATGCCTGAACGATCAGCGGCTGGATCGCGTTCGGCAGAATATGCGTGAAAAGAATCCGCATGTTGCTCGCGCCGAGCGCTTTCGCCGCCTGGACGAAATCGTATTCGCGGACCTTCAGTACCTGGCCGCGCATCACCCGCGCGTAGCCGACCCAACCGATGACGCATAGCGCGAGGATCATCTTGCCGAGTCCGGCGCCGAGAAACGCGACGAGCGCGATCGCCAGCAGCAATCCGGGAAAGGCAAGAAAGACGTTAAACAGGTAGCCGGAAAGGAACTTGTCGGTGTAGCCGCCGTAAAAGCCCGCGACGGCGCCGATTACCATTCCCAGAATGGACGAGATAACGGTGACGGTGATGCCGACCTGAAGCGATATGCGCGCGCCGTAAACGATCCGCGCGAAGACGTCGTAGCCGAGCGCGTCGGTTCCGAACCAATGCTGGGCCGACGGCGCGGCAAGCCGGCTTGCGGTAACCGGGACAGTCGCCGCATCCCACGGAGCCAGAAACGGCGCGAAGACCGCCATCAGGACGATAACGGTAATGATCGCGAAGCCGATGTACGCCAGCCGATTCATAAAATCAAGAAAGTCTGATCCGCGGATCGAGCCAGCGGTAGATCCAGTCCGTCAAAGTGTTTGCAAAAATGTACGTCACGCTGATGACGAGGACGCAGCCCTGAACCAGCCGGTAGTCGCGTTTGGCGATGCCGTCATCGAGCAACAGAAGCCCGAGGCCTTGCCAGGCAAAGATCTTTTCGGTGATGATCGACCCCGCAAGCAGTACGCCGAGCTGCAGTCCGAGGATCGTCACCACCGGAATCAGCCCGTTCTTGAGAACGTGTTTGTAGATCACTTTGCGTTCGCTCAGACCTTTGGCGCGCGCGGTTCGGACGTAATCTTCGCCGAGTTCCTCGATCACCGAACTTCGCACCATACGTGTCAGGATCGCCGAAAGCGCCGCACCGAGGGTCACTGCCGGCAATACGATGTCCTCGGGATACAAACTTCCCGTGGCGCTGAAAACCCTGAATTTAACGGCGAAAAAATAGACCAGAAACGGACCGATGACGAATGTCGGGAGCGAGATCCCGAGAAGCGCGAAAAATGACGAGAAGTTGTCGACCAATGAACCTTTCCGCGTCCCCGCGAGAACTCCCAGCGGGATCGCGATGAGGATCGCGATGAGCATCGCCGCGAGCGCGAGCTTGATCGTGTTCGGGTACCGTTCCGCGATCAATCCCACGACCGGTGTATCGGTCCGGAATGAGTTGCCGAGGTCGCCCCGGAGGACGCCTTTCCAGTAATTCAGATAACGATTATCCGCGCCGTGCCACTTGAATTCGCGGATTTTGGCCTCGGTGACGAGGGTCTCGAAAAAGCTCGCGAGAAAGTTCTGTTCGGCCCGTCGTTCGGCTTCGCCCGGCCGGCGCCGGAATTCCTCGACGCCCTTGTTGAGCTCAATGTCGCGGCTGTATGTGAAAAAGAACGCCGGCTTGTCGAGTCCGTGCTTGATCCGAAATTCTCCGAGCTGTTCGGGCGTCGCGTTTTCACCGAGAATCGCCGTCGCCGGATCGCCCGGAACGAGTTCGATCAGCAGCGTCACGAGCGAGACGACCGTGAACACCACGAGCAAAAGCAGTCCGAACTGGCGGAGGAAATTTAAGATCTTGTATTTCATCGCGGGCGACGGAAAAGTTGCGTGATTTTATAATTGTTTCGTTCCCAAATGCAAAGCCGCGATCCCGCCGGTGAGGTTCTTGTAGCTGACATTGTCAAAGCCCACCTCGCCGAGCATTTTTGCGAGTTGTTTCTGGTCGGGAAACTTCGAAACCGAGTTCGGAAGATACTCGTAAGCCCCCCGCGAACCGCTGACGGCGCCGCCGATGCGCGGCAGGACCTTTGTGAAATAAAGCTGAAACGCCTGTCGGAATCCGGGAACGACCGGCGCTGAAAATTCAAGGATCGCAAGCCGTCCGCCGGGTTTGAGCAAACGGTGAAACTCGCGCAATCCGGCTTCCCAGTTTGAGAAGTTGCGAAGTCCGAAGGCGATGGTGATCGCGTCGAAGGTCGAATCCGGGAAAGAGAGATTCATTCCGTCGGCTTCAAGATAAGGAATAGAGAGTCCGGTCTTTTCGTTCTTTTCGGCAGCAACCGAAAGCATCGGCCGGCAAAAGTCCGTGCCGATGACCTTCGCCTTTCCGGCGCGCTGCAATTCAACTGCAAGATCGCCCGTTCCGCAGGCGACATCGAGGACCAACGCCTTTTCGTCCGCGAGAACGTCTCCGAGGGACCGCGAGACCAAACGTCGCCAGCGCTTGTCGATGTTCACCGAAAGGAAATGATTGAGGAAATCGTAGCGCGTGGCGATGCCCGAAAACATCTCGCGCACAGCGCGTGCGTGCTCGACCTCGCCGGCGGTTCTATCGTTTGACATACATTATTGATTCGCGACAGTCGAAGCCGAACTTGATACGACAAGCACCGACGCGACCGACTGTTTTCTCAGATATTCAAGCACCCGTTGTGCATCCGCCGCCGAGACGTTGCGGAAACCGGCAAGATCATCCTTTACCGATGAGAACCGGTAGGTTTGCGAATCGAGCCAGTAATCGAGCGGATCCGATTTCGCGGCCGTATCGAACAGCGCGCGCTGCGCCCCGTCAAATTCTTCGGCCGACACATCGGTGCCGAGAAAATGGTTCTGATACGTCAGGATATCACCCGGAAGCGCGATCTTGTTGTCTATCTTCCTGACCGTTTCAGTATTCCACGACGAGACGCCGAGCATCACGATCCCGGGCAGGACGTTGGCGGCGCTTCGCGCGAACGAGCGCTCGCCCTCGCGCGCTCGGATCCGCTTCTGGAGAATCATCTCGACGATTTTCGATGCGTAGAAGTCCTTGTCATTGCGCGCCAGTCCGCGCATCGCGAACCGCAGCTCGCTGGTGTTCGGCGCGGTCGAATCGATGATCTCGATTTCCGGCCTTGGCGTTTCAGGCCGTGCGAACGTCGCCGGAACCTTCTTGTCGGACTTGAGCCATCCGCCGAAAAGACGTTTGGCGGCGCGCAGCGCAAAGTCGGTCTTGACGTTTCCGCTGATCGCGAGTGTCGCGTTGTCGGCCGTCAGGAAACGCTGTTCGGCGAAGAGAAGGTCTGCGAAGTCGATCCTGCCGACGCTTTGCGTGCTGCCCATCATCGGTCTGCCGTACGGAAAACTTCCGAGAAGGCGGCTCGCGACCGCGCGGTCGGCAAGATAGGCCGGCTCCTTTTCAAGTTCCGCAAGCTTCGAAAAGTGGGGCGCGCGAACGCGCTCAGTCGTCTCTTTGTCGATCTGAGGGTTTGTCACCGCCGCCGCAAGCGTTTCAAGAATGGTCAGAAACTTGTCGGCGTCGCCCGTGGCGTCAATCTGAATGTAATCGTAATTGCTCGTGATCTCGAGGCTTCCGCCGAGATCGTCGCGGAAATACTCCTTCGCCGAATCGCCCGGAAAAATAATGTCCGCAAGAAGCTTCATCACGCCTTCTTTGCCAAGCGGATCAAACGCGGCACCGCTGTGAATACGGATCTTGACCGTGACCTTTTCCGCTTTCGTATCATTCCACGCCAGCAGACGCAGACCGTTCAGCAGCTTTTCCTCGCGCGGGGCCGTGGCGTTCAGGCTTTGTCCGGCCACCAGCACAGCCGCCGTCGCGACAAAAACCATCACCAACGCCGATTTCATCAGACACTTTATGTTTATCTTCATTTGTGTTTTGTTCAGTCCAACTTCAGGTAATCAAAAACTTAGTTGCCGGAAGTCCTTTGAAGCGTTGTCAGGCCGAAGTCCGGATTTCCAAAATTTTAAATCCCGACAGGCAAAGTTTCAAGCTGACAGGGCATCTAGATAATTGTAATTCGGGGAAGTCGAAAACGAAAATTTCATCTGTGAAACTTAACTTCTTCCGATTTCGTGTTAAAATTGCAAAGTTTTTTTGAAGCGTTCCGGATGGAGCGCGCAGACGGAAAGAGGCTGGAGAATGGGAAAGATAGTCAAATACTGTAACGCGTGTGAGGAAGGCTTTGCTGAGAAGTTCGGCTTTTGTCCGAACTGCGGTGCGCAATTGTCGGCGTTTGAAATGAAACCTGTCGCCGCCGAGGCGAAACCGGAACCGGTTCAAACCGTCGAAGAGATTCCGGTACCGGAGATCATTGCGAGCCCTGAACCTGCGGAAACCGCGGCTTCGTTTGCGCCCGTTGAAGTTGAGGCGGAAACGCCTGTAACCGAGGTTGTCGAGGTTGCGGCGCCCGAGACGGTTGAAACGGAGGCGTCCGAACCCGTGACGATGGCGGCCGAAACGTTTGAATTTGATGACGACGTTCTGGATGATCCGGTTTTGGAAGAGCCGGTCGTCGAAGAACCGGCGCCTGCGCCGACCGCGGCGTTTACGGTCCCGGCGGCGAATGAGGATCTTTATAACGCGACGTATCAGTCGCATACGGTCGCGGCTGCGGCGGTCGCGGAAGCCGATGCCTTCCACGTCACGATCGTCGAGGAAAAGAACGTCAAACAGCGAAACGTGCTCTTGCTTGGCGTTTTTGCCCTGTTTTTCGGGGCGTTCCTGTTCGGTTTGATTTACTCGCTGTTCAATAAATATCTTGATGTCGCAGCGATTGATACTCCGGATCTGATCTCGTACGTCGGCGAAGTCGTTCCCGTGCCTTTCGAAGAGGAAGAAATACTCAAGAAGGACAAAGAGAAAGGCGGCGGCGGCGGCGGCGGCGGCAAAGAAGAAGAAACTCCTGCGTCCAAGGGACGCGAAGCGGCACAGATTCCGGATCCTGTTTTTTCGCCATCTTCAAAATCGGTCCAACTGACGAATCCTGACATTGAGATCTTGCTCGCGACCAAAAACAAGAACCCGCGTGCGGCCGAAAACACCAATGAGCCGTACGGACTCCGCAACGGCGCCGATCGTTTGTCTGACGGAACCGGCAGCGGCGGCGGCCTTGGAAACGGCCGTGGCCGTGGTCAGGGCAACGGCAACGGCGACGGGCTCGGCAACGGCAACGGTGACGGTCGCGGCAATGGCAATGGAAACGGCGAGGGTAACGGCAACGGCGGCGGCGGAGATGAGTTCGGCGATCTGAAGCCGAAATTGGGTCCGACGGTCAACGTAAAGATCATTTCAAAACCGCGTCCCGGCTACACGGATTCGGCTCGCGTCAACAACATCCAGGGAACCGTGATCCTCAAGGTCACCTTCCTTGCCAACGGGCAGATCGGCGGTGTTTCGGTGGTCAAGGGACTGCCGAACGGTTTGACGGAACAGGCGATCGCAGCGGCGAAGGGGATTCGGTTCGAGCCTGCGAAGCGTGCCGGCTCACCGTATGCCGTCAACAAAAATGTCGAGTACAGCTTTACGATCTTTTAAGTTGAGTCCAATTCCTCTGTATGGGTGAGCCGAACGGTTTCGGCTCACATTTTTTTGCCCTCAGTCGGCTTTTGTGCTACAAATCTGAAGGCGGAATAATTTATGAAAAGTCTTCTATTTGCTTTACTTTTGCTTATGTCCCTGACAGTTTTCGGACAAAACGGCGAGATGGCGTATCGGATCTACGATCGTTCCGGAAATCCGGCGACGATGGATCAGATCATCGCGGCGGCGGCCGATGTCAATGTCGTGTTCCTCGGCGAGAACCACGACGACGCGACGGCGCACGCTCTGCAGCTCGAGATCTTTAAGGCGCTCGTCGGTAAGTACTCGCAAGAGCGCCCGACGGCGCTATCGATGGAGATGTTCGAACGCGACGCCCAAGTCGTCGTCAACGAGTATCTGAACGGACTGATCTCGGAAAGTCACTTTCTGCTGAGTTCAAGGCCGTGGAAGAATTACGCGACCGACTACAAGCCGCTCGTCGAGTTGGCGAAGGCCGGGAAACTGCCGGTGATTGCCGCCAACGCCCCGCGCCGGTATATCAATATGGTTTCGCGCAACGGCCGGACCGCGTTGATTCCGCTGTCGAAGGACGCCAAGGAATGGATCGCCCCGTTGCCATATAATCAGCCGTCGGAGGCCTATTCAAACAAATTCAAGGCGCTTATGGGGCCGTCGCCCGAGGCTCAGATGGGACTCGCTAACATCCTTGATTCGCAATCGCTATGGGACGCGACGATGGCCTTTTCGATCTCCGAGTTCCTGAAAAAGAAGAAGAATCCGCTGGTTGTTCATCTCAACGGCGCGTTTCATACCGAAAGCCGGCTTGGAACTGCCGAACATCTGACCAAATACTCGAAAAAAGCAAAGTTCCTCGTCGTGACGATGCGCTACGAGGATGACTTCACGACGTTCGATAAGACCAAGCACGAGAACATCGGCGACTTCGTTATCCTCACCGACGCCAAACGGCCGCGGAGTTTCAAGCAGTAACAGCGCCAACAAAGATAAGTGCCCTTCGCGGTGGCGAGCGTGGTATCGCGAAGGGCATTCTTGCGTGTATAAGTCCTCCGAGAAAATTCCGGCCGTCCAGCCGCCAAATCACGCTGAAAAGACCTGTCTTACGTCCCCAATGTAGTTTCTGCGACCGCTCGTCATTCGTGCTGAGTAATCGACGGTGAGTTTTGTTGCGTCGGTTCGCGTCATTTCGCGGTCGACAAGTTTTGCTGGATTCGAAACGCGGGTTCCGGGAATATCCAGGTAATCCCGTCAAGAAACACCTCGAAACCAAGCCTAGAGAAACGATCGAACTTCCGGAATCTCATTTTCCGCGAATCAGGACGCTGCCGTCCAAACGAAAAGGCTCGAAGACCCGCCCGGCAGCAATCTTCATCAATGTTAAAACTTGTTGACAGCACTTTCCGCGATGGGTTAAAATAACCGTGCGATGCCTGTCGCGCCCGTTCCCGTCCCTCAAGATGAAAACCAAAATCAGCTTAATTTACTTCGTGGTCCTGACGCTTTTGGCTGTCGGTCTGCTCCCGTTGGTACTGACAAGCTGGACGCTGTCCGACCGCAGCGCGCGAGAACTGCGCGCGCTCGAAGGGCGTTACCAAACTCAGTTGGTGCAAGACAAGGCTCGGCAGATCGAACTTTTTGGGCAGCGTTACGCCGACCTCGTTGGCAGTTACGCCAAAGCCCTCGAATTATCGAACGACTTTTCGGTCCTCTCGTCGTCGGCGACGGAAGCGAAACTCAGTTCGACGCTCGAGGAAAACCCGTATCTCATCGGACTTTACATCAAACCGGTCGGTGGCGAGTCGATCGCCGTCCGCCGGTCGAAATTCGTTTCTACCGATGAATTGGAAGGACTCGCAACGAGCCTGTCGACGAAATTCGAAAGCAAGAAACTCGTCTTCGGAAGGCCCCAGAAGCTGGCCGCCAGCGGCGAACTCGTTCTTCCGATCGCGTCGCCGGTCGTCATCAACGACGCCGTCTCGGCGACCGTAATGGCGGTTGTTTCGTTGAGGGAGATATCGCGAATAATGGCCGAAACACGGCCTTCGACCGAGGAGGAGCTGTGGAAATCCGGATTGCCGATGATCCTCGTCGTTGACGAACGCGGCGCGGCAGTGTTTCATCCCGATCCAAGCGTCGTTGCGAATCAAAAGTCGTTCGCTTCGCTCAAGATCGTCCAGGAATGGATGGAGGCGAGCGCGCAGGTACAATCGGCTCTCGTTCCGTTTTCGACGGAGTACGACGGCGTCGAGCACGAAATGATCGGCGCTTATTCGACCGCGAATCTCCGCAACGAATTCAAACTCGGAGTCGTCGCGATGCAGGATGAGAGCCGGGCGTTGGCGTCGGTCGGCGAGATGCGCCGGAAAGTTTGGTTCATCTGTCTCGGTTTTGCGTTTTTCGCACTCGTCGTCGGTCTTGTTCTGGCGCGGATGATGACGGTCCCGATCCTGAATCTGGTTGGTGTCGCGCAGAAGATCGCGGACGGTGACTACTCGACGCGAATCGATGCCAAGAGCTTTACCGAGATCGGTACGCTCGGAAATGCGTTCAACCTGATGTCGGACAAGGTCCAGGAGCAGATCGAGAATCTCGCCCGGGCCGCCGAAGAGAACCGCGAACTGTTCGTCGGAACGGTCAAGGCGCTCGCCGCGGCGATCGACGGAAAAGACCGGTACACGCGAGGTCATTCCGAACGCGTCGCAAGGTTTTCAACCGCGATCGGTAAGCGCCTAAAGATGTCCGAGGAGGAACTTGAAGCCCTTCGCATCAGCGCGCTGCTGCACGATGTCGGGAAGATCGCGATCGATGACGCGATACTGAAGAAACCGTCGGCTCTGACCGATGAGGAATTCGAGATAATGAAGACGCACCCGCAGCGCGGCTTCAAGATAATGTCCCAGATCCCGCGGATGAGTGAATTCCTTCCGGGGATGTATATGCATCACGAGATGGTCAACGGCCAGGGATATCCGCAGGGACTCAAGGGCGACGAGATACCGCTTCAGGCAAAGATCGTTTCGGTCGCGGACACGTTCGACGCGATGACCACCGACCGTCCATATTCGAAAGGGATGGAACTTGACGCGGCGCTCGACCGAATTCGGAGTCTTATCGGCACGCGTTATGATGGCGCCGTCGTCGAAGCTCTGATCCACGCCTGCGAGACCGGCGAGGTGCGACCCGTCGGCGGGGCTGCGAGACCCAGAGTGCCGCAATCCGGCGAGAATCCGGAAAACATGAAGATGTTCGAACGCCGAGTCGCCTGAGCGCGTCCCGGCACCGACTCAACGGAGCCTTTCGGGAGATGAGTCGGATCGGGTTTGATCACTTGAAGATCCTCATTTGGTTTGCCGGGTTCACCTCGTTTTCCGCGGCCGTGGTTGTCTTCGTCGGAATGTTGTTTTCGATCCTCCAATTGCCGGTCGCCGGGGTTGTTGCCTCAGTCACGCTCTGCAGTTTTCTGGCTTCCTACTTCTGGACGGCTTTCTCCGGCGCCCTTGCGATCGCCAGATTCAGAATGGAGGCGCGGCAGACATAGGGCCGCGAAATAATTATCTCCCGAATCAGCCACACCGGATCAGCGTGATCCGGCGACCGGATCAGAACTATGAATTCAACCGATAATCAGGAAATCTGGCAGATCGACGTCGGCAATCAAGTTTACGAAGCCACCTTCGACGTGCTCGCGCAGTGGATCGGCGAGGGCTCGCTTTTGCCGCAAGACAAGGTCAGGCGGGGAAACCTCCGTTGGATCGAGGCCCGCCGCGTGCCGTCACTCGTCCCGTTCTTCAATGCGAAGGAAACCGGCGCCGCCCCGCCGGTCGTCACGTCCACCGACGGCGGCGATCCCGCGACGACTGTCTCACCGACGTTCAACGCGATTATCGAGACGCCGCCTGTGAATGCGCCTGCCGTCCAGCACACGCCGCCATCGCCGGCAGCAGCGACCGCGAATGACGCAACACCGGTCCAGGTTTTGGCGCCCGAACCGACAGTCGCGCCGACATACGAAACGGGCAACGTCGCTCCGGACGCGCGACAGTCGTGCTCGATGCACCCGTCTTCAGCCGCGTTCTTCGTCTGCGATACCTGCGCCAACGTATTTTGCAAACTCTGTCCGAAATCGTACGGCGGAACGGTTCGTATCTGCCCGTTCTGCGGCGCGATGTGCCAGCGGATCGATCAGTCGAAAGAGCGAGAAAACAGCGAGGCGCGCATCCGTTCTGACGTTTCGGCGGGATTCGGTTTCGGGGACTTCACAAACGCGCTCGCATATCCGTTCCGGTACAAGTCGAGTCTCTTATTCGGCGCGGTAATGTTCATGATCTTCACGATCGGCCAGGGCGCTTCGTCGTTTGGCGGCATCTTTCTTCTGGCGGCGTCGCTGATGTGCTATATGCTTGCGAATATGCTCTACTTCGGGATCCTCACGAATGTCCTGGAGAACTTTTCGCAGGGATTTACCGATCGCAACTTTATGCCGAGTTTCGACGACTTTTCCTTATGGGACGACGTTGTTCATCCCTTCTTTCTCAGTATCGCGGTTTACATCGTTTCGTTTGGATTGTTGTTCGTCGTGGTCGGCGCAACGGTTCTCTACGCCGTAAAGACCGTTTCGAACCAGGCCGCACCGACACCCATTTCGGCACAGCAGAATCCGCTTGCCGGAAATCCGGATTTTGAGAAGTTCAACGAGGCCTTCGCCGAGAACGAAATGCCGGGCGAGGACCGGATCAACGGAGTTCAAAGATCGCCGAACGATGAAGAGGAGCGGTTCCGAAAATTGAACGAGTTCATACAGGAACAGCGCAAGAAGCAACTCGAGGCGGGAATCGGAAAATCGCCGGAAACCCTGGCGAAGGAGCGGAACGAGATGGTCGCCGGATTTTTCAAGGTCGCCGTTCCGCTTTTGCTACTCGCGGGGCTTGCGCTACTTTGGGGATTCTTCTATCTGCCGGCGGCCTGCCTCGTCGCGGGCTATACGCGCTCGTTCGTTGCGACGCTCAATCCGAAGATCGGGCTCGAAACGATCAGAATTCTCGGATTCGATTACGTCAAGATACTTTTGATGGGAATCATGATCGGGATCGCCTCGGGAGTTGTCGGTGTTGTCCTCGGAATCATCTTCCTTCCGTTCGATATGCCGAGTGTCGGAAACTTGCCGGCCAAAGCGATCGGCGCGCTGGCGAGTTTTTACCTGTCGGTTGTCTTCTCGATCGTCCTCGGGTACGCGCTTTACAAAAACTCCGAAAAACTGCAGCTCTTCAGGGGATAGTTCGCCGAGCGGGCACCCCACGGGCAGGAGACGTATCATTCCGTCTCCTGCCTTTCTCTTTGGCGCGCATCTTTCCTATAATCTTTCTACAGGAATCGGCCGAGCTTTGAATTCGCGGACCTCATTGGCGAACGACCAAATCTCAACCCCGAAGGCAAAATATGGGATTTTTTTGGCGAAGAAAGAAAGACGAAGATAAATTTTCGACATCCGTCCTCGGACTCGACAAGTCGATCGAAGAGCTTCAAAAACAGGAAGAAGAGGCCGAAAAGGCAATCGGCGTCAGGTTTTATAACGCGATCGAAAAGACGCGATATTCGATCAACAACAAGCTTGATACGATCTTCGAGGGACGCAAAAAGATCGACGACGAGTTTCTCGACGAACTCGAAGAAATGCTGATCTCGACCGACATCGGCGTTTCGACGACGATGCAGATACTCGACGCGATCCGCCGCGGCGTTTCGCGGCAGGAGATCAACGACCTCGACGCGCTCAAGCGGATCATGAAGCAGGAACTGCTGACGATCCTCCGGCATTCGACCGAACGCGGCATCGCCGACGAGACCAAGTACGACCTCGACATCAAGCCGTACGTGCTGATGGTCGTCGGCGTCAACGGAGTCGGGAAGACGACGACGATCGGCAAACTCGCGCAGCGCATCAAGGACGAAGGGAACGGCGTTTTGATCTGTGCCGCCGACACCTTTCGCGCGGCTGCGAGCGACCAACTCGAGATCTGGGCGCAACGCGCGGGCGTCGAGATCATACAGCAGAAACAGGGAACCGATCCGGCGGCCGTCTTGTTCGACTCGCTGCGCGCCGCCAAGTCCCGAAACGCGGATGTTTTGATCGTCGATACGGCCGGCCGGCTCCATAACAAGTCGAACCTTATGGCCGAACTCGAGAAGATGAAACGCGTCGCGGGCCGCGAGGTCGAAGGCGCGCCGCACGAAACGCTGCTCGTCATCGACGCGGTCACCGGTCAGAACGGACTCGAACAGGCGCGGCAGTTTATGAAGACGGCGGACGTTACCGGTATCGTTCTGACGAAACTCGACGGTACGGCAAAAGGCGGCATCGCCGTCGCCATCGCCAAAGAGATCGGACTTCCGATTCGCTATGTCGGAGTCGGGGAGCAGGTCGCCGATCTGATGGTCTTTGACGCCGAACAGTACGTCAACGGTCTGTTCAACTAACCAACCCTTGGACATTACCCACAGCTCAAAAGACATCGAATTCTCGCGTCGCGCGCTCGAACTGGCAGCGCGGGGCGTCGGCTTGGTGAGTCCGAGTCCTCTGGTCGGATGCGTTATCGTCTCCGGAAACGGTGTGGTCGTCGGCGAAGGAACCTACGAGTACGACAAACTGACCCACGCCGAGGTCATCGCGCTCGAACAGGCGGGCGAACTGGCGCGCGGCGGAACCGCTTATGTTTCGCTCGAGCCCCATTCGTATCACGGACGAACCTCGCCCTGCACCGAAGCGTTGATCGGCGCCGGGATAAGGCGCGTCGTGTGCCCGGTCGAAGATCCGAATCCGTTGGTTTCCGGTCAGGGGTTTGAACGTTTGCGGGCGGCCGGGATCGAGGTCGTCGCGGGCACTCTGCGCGACGAGGCACAGCGGCTCAACGAAAAGTTCCGCGTCTGGCACCACGCGCGGAGGCCGTTCGTGCATTTGAAACTGGCGATGAGCCTCGACGCACGGATCTCGCTCGGGAATTCCGTCTCGACAGCGATCTCCGGACCGGAATCGTCGGCGCGGGTCCAGGAGATCCGGCACGAGCACGACGCGATCCTTGTCGGCGGGAACACGGCGCTCGTCGACGATCCGTCGCTCACTGACCGCAGCGGAAAGCGCCGGCGTCGGCCGCTGGTCCGAGTCGTGCTCGATAATCGGCTGCGGATCCCTTTAACGTCGAAACTGGTTAAGACCGCGCACGAAATTCCGACGCTCGTTGTTTCGAACTCCGATGATCGCGAGAAGATCGACGCGCTCGAAAACGCCGGTGTTGAATTGGCACCCACCGATGCGCGAGATCTCGGTGCGGTCTTGGGCGAGTTGAGAAAGCGCGAACTGCAGAGCGTGTTGGTCGAGGGCGGGACGGCCGTCGCCGGCGCATTCATCGACGCGCGACTCGCAGACAAACTGACATTCATCGTCGCACCGATCATCATCGGCGGAACTGCGCCGCTTGCGATTGGCGGCAACGGTGCCCGATCGTTGGAAGAGGTCTTCCGCCTCGACAGCATTGTCACGCGCTGCCACGGCCGAGACCTTGAGATCACTGGCTATCCTGCCGAATAACCAAACAGCTAAGGCAACATAAACCCGAGGTTCTGAACAGGGAAGTTCGCGAGATTCGGGAACGCGTAAGCGAGATCGTTCGACTCGAGCCCGAACCACGTCGCGAGCGTCGCGGCGTATTGTTCGACCGAAGTCGTCGGGATCCAGCGCCCGCGTGCGGTCGTGCCGGAATCCGAGTCGTCCGGGCCGTTTTGAACGAGCGTCGGGAACGGAGTCCCGTTCGAAGTGCTGACGCCGTAAAAGTCTCCGCCGATGACCGACCCGCCGAGAATCAAGGAATGGCTCGCCCACGCGTGATCGCTTCCGACGTTCGTGCCGGAACCGGCCGGATTGAACGTGCGGCTGAAATCGGACATTGTAAACTGCGTCACCTTGTCGGCCAATCCCTGAGCGTTGATCTCGTCGTAAAAAGCGCGCATCGCCTGGCTGAGCTGGCCGAAAAGACCGGCCTGGCCGAGATTCTGGCCGTTATGGGTGTCGAAACCGTCGATCCGGCAAAAGTAGATCTGGCGGTTGACCGACAGGATCGATCGCGACTTGATCATCCGCGCGACCTGCTTCAACTGGTTTCCGATCTCCGTCGTTGGAAAAGCGACAGTGACTTCAGGCGTGTTGTTCAGCGCCTGGCTGATCTCGAGCGCCTGCAGGTGATAGCCGTTCGATGCCGAAACCAGTTCCTGGCTCGTCGACTGGTTCAAGGCTTCGTTGAGTGCCGCAAATCGAGCATTGGAAACCGGTGTGTTGTTGTAGCCGAGCAGGGAAAGGACGTTGTTGAGCGGCGTCGGCGCCGGGGCAAGCGCGAGCGGCTGGGTCGAATCGCCGATCGTGAACAAAACGTTGCCGGCGAGAGAACTGATCGTCGGCACGAGCGCTCCCGGATTTGACGGCGCGGTCATCCGATCCGAGATGCGGCCGCCCCAACCGGTGACGGAAACGCCGTCGGACCGGCACGTTTGATGCTGGGCGACCTGGTTCGAATGCGAAAACAACTGCATCGGACGCGGTCCGGTTCCGTTTTGGTATTGAGAGCGCGTCAACGGAGCGACCAGAGTCCCGACGTTCGTCACCGCGGCGAGTTTTCCTTGCGCCCACAACTCGTGGATGCCGCCGTTTATCCCGCCGGTGACCGTGCCGAAATTCGGATGAAGACCGTAGGTCAGGTTCCCGATCCGCGGGACGGAAACGGAGAGCAGCGACGCCTGCGCCAGAGCGAGTCCCTGCGCCGAACGCGCTGCCGAATATGACGAATAATTGCTTACGGACTGATCGTTGTGATTCGGGACGATCGTGTTGTTGCCGTCGTTGCCGCCCGAAAGAAATATGCAGACCAGCGCGCGGTAATCCGAAGGGATAATCGCGGTTCTATGATTCGAGGTCTTCTGCGCAAGTGCGTTGACCGCGGCAAAATGTCCGATCTGGGTGGCCAACGCTGTCATTGTCAGGGCGCCGCCGGTTTGTTTTAGAAATTCACGTCTGTTCGACTTCATTGTTCTCTCCTCTGTCCGCTCAACGCTGGATCTGGTACTGCGACGATGCCGCGACAAGATAAACCGCTTGTTTGACACGCAGCGCCGAACTCGCCGCCGGAATAACGTTGATCGCGTTCATCAGCGACGTCCGGTGCTCCGTGGTCATCGTGCCGTGGAGCATCTTGTTGTTCAAATAATCGAGCAGTTGGTTTCCGCTTGGATCCGCATCCGCCGCCGCCACGGCTTCGCTCTGATCGAGCGAGATTCCGCGGAAAGAGTCGGTCGCGTTCGGCGCGATGCCGTCGAAGATGATCACATAAACAAAATTGGTCCGGTTCGTCGCGAGACTCGTATTCAAGAGCCCGAATTCCGGGGCGTTCAGGGTCGTTCCCGGCACGATGTAGTCCGGTTGAAAATAATTGAAAACGGATGGCGAATAGAACGGGCTCTGTCCGAGTTTGATCATGCTCGTGTTCAAACCCCCGTCGGTGATCGACTCGCCGTTCCACGAACGCGCCGGAAAGATCCGGCCGAGGTTTGTGACGAGCTGAACGGGTTCGCGCAATTTACCATAGCGCGGCGCCGTCTTTTCGTTACCGCGGGCCTCAGGGTCGAGGAGTATCGCGCGGACAACGGCTTTGAGATCGCCGCGGACGTTCTGACCGTTGTTGTCAAAGACATTGGCGACGCGCTCGACATAAGCCGGCGAGGGGTCGCTCGTGACAAAATGCTGGATCAGCAGGCGGCCGATGTACGGCCCCAGATTCGGATGATGGAAGATGTTGTCGAGCGCCTGGTTCAGCGAGAGATCGGCATAGGCAGCCGTCGAAGTTGCATCGGCGCAGTCGGCGCAGGCCGGAATTACGTTGTTGACGGCGTTCGGATAATCGAGCAGCTCTTTTTGCGTCGTATCGTGATTCGCCGGATTCAGCGTCAACGGATCCTTGAAATTAAGGGTTCCGGGAACCGCATTCGGACAGCCGGCGCCGTTGCAGTAGGTCCAGCCCGTAAATACCTTGGCGAAATTGTTGACTGTCGCCTGATCGTATGTCGGAATCGGATTGTTCTGCCCGTCGCGCATCAGGGTTCCGTCCTGATTGAGCCTGAAAAGACCGATCGAGAACAGTTGCAGGATCTCGCGGGCGTAGTTTTCGTTCGGACCGTTCCGCGTGCTGCGGATCATATCGAGATAATCGCCCATCGCGGGATTCAGCGTCATCCGGTACATCAGGTCCCGATAGTTGCCGAACGCGCTTTCCGAAAGCACTTTGTGATACGCGATCATATGGCTCGACTGTTGGATCGTCACGCCCGATGTCACCCAGATCTGACCGAGCGCCCACGCCGTGCGATGCCGGAGCTGCGCCGTACTGTAATACGATTCCTTGAAAAACCACTGCTGAAGCGGCTGCTGCGTGTAACGCTCGCGATAGCACGCGGGATTCGTCGTCTGCGAACAGGTCGACGGCGGCGCGGTCGGCATCAGCGGAATTGCGGGATACGGGAAAGTCGGATACGGCTCTTCAAATTGCTCTGCGAGCCACGTGCGGAGGCCGATTCGCCGAATCCGATTGTCGTTCTCTGTCGTCGGCCCGAAGGTCGCCTGTTCGAGAAACCGGATTCGGTCGCCGGACCACCGGTAACCGACATACTCGGGCGAACCCACGGTCGCCGGAGACTTATACGCCGAACCGAGAAAATCGGGCAGTTTGATCGCGCCGCCGGGTTTGCCGATTGATATCTTCAACGGATTGCTCGCCAACCCGCGCCAGGTCAGGAAGACCGCCGATTCGCCGTCGGCAAGCGGCTGTCCGCGAAAATCCTGCGGGTCGAAAATCCGGAAGGTAATCACGAATTCGCGCTTGCCGATCCGACGCATTTCGTCGCTTTGGAGTTCGAAGACCTTTCCGCTCTTCTGATAAAGATAGATACGGAACGCATTCAAGCCCTCGCCGTCCATCAAATCGACGTTGACGACCGTTGCTTCGACAAGACTTTCAGGTCCCGGTTGAAAGATCGGCACGCCCAAACGCCCGGTCCGCGCGGCCGCTCTCGGACCGGTAGCCGTGGATATGCTCTTCAGAACCGGCATCGGCGAATCCGGGTCGGGATCCGTTTCGGAAAAGACGCTGATCGTCAGAGCCAGGGTCAGCATCAACAGCAGTTTCGGCGATTTACGGAACATATGCGGGTCTCCAAAATTCAATCCACCTAGAAAGCCGGCGGAAACAGGTTTACAATCGGTATTTGAATTACCGGCATCGACGGGATGCATTTTACAACGGACAACGGGTCGCCCGCCAACCGCCTGTCGTAAATGTAGAGGTTGGATCCTCGCCGGGTTCGAAAACGTCAAATTCAATGAGACAAACTCCTCGGACAAAGCCTTTTGCGAAGCGGTCGTTCGGTCAGAATTTTTTGACCGACGCGGCGTGCATTGAAAAGATCATCGGTGCTCTCGATCCCGCGTCCGACGATACGATCGTCGAAATAGGTCCCGGACGCGGAGCTCTCACGGCGGCTCTTGTCGCTGCCGGATCTTCCGTTGTTGCGGTCGAACTCGATGCGGACCTTATCCCTTTGCTCCGCCGAAAATTCGAAGGGCACGCGAACTTCCGGCTCTTTGAAGAAGACGCGCTCCATACGGATTTTCGATTGATGATCGAAGCCGGTTCGGAAACAACGGGAAAACCCGCCAAGTTGGTGGCAAATCTCCCGTACAACGTCTCGACCGCCATTCTTCAGCGACTAATCGGATATCGCGATTGCTTTTCGGAAATGGTCCTGATGCTTCAGAAGGAGGTCGTCGAGCGCATCACGGCCGCACCCGGAACCAGCGAACGAGGTTATCTGACCGTGCTGACCGAGGCGTATTTTGATACGGAAATGTTGTTTGAGGTTCCGCCCGGAGCGTTCATCCCGGTTCCGAAAGTGACGAGCGCCGTCGTTCGACTGGTTCCGAAACCGGGAATTGAACTGCCCGACGCCGAGCAATTTTCGTCAGTCATCAGCCTTGGATTCAGACAGAAACGCAAGACAATCCTAAATAACCTGAAGAACGAGAAGATATTCGGCGCGGAATCCGTGGTGTCCGTGATCGAATCGTGCGGCATCGATCCGCGGCTCAGGCCCGAGGATCTGACGCTCGAACAATGGGGCCGGCTTTCGGCGCGTTCACTTTTTTAGTCTGAAACTGTTGCGCGACCTGACGGCGACGTCGGGACGGTCAACACGGACCTTGATCGGCCGCGGGGCGGAATTGTCGATGGTTTCGTCGGGATAGAAGCCGAGACGATACTGCCCGCGGAGTTCGTCGGCGATCGTCAGGAAGACCTTTTCGAGATCGTTGTCTTTCTTTTCGTAAAACCTGCCGGCGGTGAGTTCGGACATTTTCTCGAGCAGTTCGCGGGCGCGCCCGTTGGCGATCTCTTCGCGGCGGCGGACACGTCCCTCGTTTCGCGGACGGCGCGGGAAGTTTCCGCCCCAAGGATCGTTGATCCGTCCGTTTCTTCTGGCCGGAAAGCGCTGCTGCTGCATCATAGTCGTCTCGTAGAATATCGGATAGATCATCACATCGGATTCTTCGAGCGACCGCAGAAGCTCGCTTACATAGGCGTAACTGCCGAAGTCCTTGCCGTCGGTGAGCAGAATTATGGCCTTGCGCCCCGACGCTTGCGCCAGGTGTTTGCCGACCGATTCGAAAACCGCGTCGCGCATCACAGTGCCGGGGATCTCGCCGATCTCGACTTCCTTTATCGCGCGGTCCAGTTGTTTCTTGTCCGACGTCAGCAGGGAATTGATGTGAATGTCGTAATCGAACGAGACGATCATCGCGCTGTCGGACGGATTCAGGATCCTGACGAACTCGCGTGCCGCCTTTTTTATCTTTCCGAGAATGGACTCGGTGCTTTTGCTGGTGTCGAGCAAAATAGCCACGCGCAGCGGTTCCTGTTCGGCGGCGAAGAAGGCGGTTTCCTGCGGCTTGCCGTCCACGGTAATTGTGAAATCCTCTTTCCGGAGACCCGCAATGTAGCGTCCCTGACGATCGCTGACGACGACCGGAACACTCACGAGGCGCGTTTCAACCTTGATCGTTTCGTCCTTGTCCGTCTGCTGCGCGGACACGGAAACGATCAAAACGGCGAATATCAGCAACAGCCCGGCGATATTTTTCACGTTTCGGATATGTTCTCCTCTGGAGCATTAGACTGCCGCAGGTCGCCGAAAGTCGACAAAAAAAGAGACTGACTGAAAGGGAAGTGATCTATATAGAGGCCAAGACTTGGTTCCTGAGCGTGTGCAACACGCGCAAAGGGCGATAACACCACGTGAAGCGAAGCGAAACGTGGTGGGCGGCAAGCCTGAACGGAGCGTGTGCAACACGCGTAACTAAAACTCTTGCAGAATGTTACGCTTGTTGCACACGCTCCGTTCGGAGGTCAAACGCGATGCCAAGCATCCCGTTGCAATGAAGACTTTTCGGACAGCCTCGCTTGGTGATCGGTCGTCATGATCCGCTACGCCGCTTCTTCGGGCTCCAGCACCGGCTTTTCGCTCTTCGGAAAAACCAGCGAGGCGATGATCGAGATCGAGATCGTCGCAAGTATGAACCCGAGGCTGTAAGAGATCGGGAACTTGCCGCCGAACGCATCGTTGAGATAGACCATCTTCAGTCCGACGAAAACGAGCACGATCGCCAGTCCGAATTTGAGCAAATGGAACTTGTTGATCACGCCGGCAAGCATAAAGTACATCGAACGCAACCCGAGAATGGCGAATATGTTCGAAGTAAAGACGATCAGCGGCTCGTTGGTCACGGCAAAAATGGCCGGAACGCTGTCGACGGCGAAAATGATATCCGTCGCCTCAAGGAACAGAAGCGCGATGAAAAGCGGAGTCGCGTAAAGCGTCGTGCCCTTGCGGATAAAGAAACTCTTGCCGTCGATCTCGTGGGTCACCGGAATAAACCGTTTGACGATCCGGATGAGGACGTTTTTCTCGGGCTCGATCTCGTCGTGACTGGAAAAGAACATCTTGATGCCGGTGATGATCAGGAAGCCGCCGAAAAGGTAGATCACCCAATGAAACTGCATCAAAGCCGAACCGACTCCGATGAATATCGCCCTGAAGATGAGCGCGCCGAGGATGCCGTAAAAAAGCACCCGGTGCTTGTACTGCGGCGGGATCCCGAAGTAGCTGAAGACGAGCACGAAGACAAAGATGTTGTCGATCGACAGCGAGTATTCGAGAATATAACCGGTCAGGAATTCAAGCCCGAGGCGCGACCCGACCTCGTCGCCGAACTTCGAAGAGGCATATTGGAAAAACAGAAAGTTGAAGACGAGCGCCAGCGTCACCCAGACGATGCTCCAGATCGTCGCTTCTTTGAATGTAACGATATGCGCCTTGCGATTGAAGACACCCAGATCGAGCGCCAGCATAAACAGTACGAACACCAAAAAGATGCCGTAAAACCACCAATAATCCGCCAATGGAAATAACATTTCCCGAGATCCTCCAAAAAAAGGCGGCTTTGTCGCCGCAATAAAAATAAGTATTAAAACTATCAGCGAACTAGTCGCCGTTCAAATATGTGCCTGAAAAGCTTTCAAAATTCGGCGAAGCTGACCCACCTGCCCCTTGTTCGTAACCTTCCCCTTGTTCGTTCTCGGGTCAGCTTCGCCACCGGCGAGACTAGCTCGCCGACGCCAAATTGAATTCGCCGAATCGCCGGCTATCCATCGCTTCAAGAAGCTCTATCCGCTTCGAAGTTGCCGGATGCGTGCTGAAAAGGCCGCGCAGAGCGCCGCCCGCCAACGGGTTGATGATGAAAAGATGGGACGTCGCCGGCGTGCCCGACTTCATCGGAACACGCGCCGACCAGCCCTCGATCTTGCGGAGCGCCGATGCCAGCGCTAGCGGATTTCCGCTGAGTTCGGCGCCGCGCTCGTCGGCGATGAACTCGCGCGAGCGCGAGATCGCCATTTGGATGAGCATCGCGGCGAACGGCGCCAGAATGATGCCCAGCAGGCCGCCGACCGGGTTCGACCCTTCCTCGTCGTCCGAGCCGCCGAATATCGCGCTCCAGAAGGCCATCTCCGCGATGAACCCGATCGCGCCGCCGATCGCGCCGGCAATCGTCATTATCAGCGTGTCGCGGTTCTTGATATGACCGATCTCGTGCGCGAGAACTCCGAAAAGTTCGTCCTTCGTCAACATCGCGGCCAGACCGTCGGTCACCGCGACCGCGGCGTTCTTCGGATTGCGCCCCGTCGCGAACGCATTCGGCGCCGCTTCCGGGATCACATAGACCTTCGGCATCGGAATCTCGGCGCGGTCCGCGAGGGTCCGCACCATCCGGTAGAGTTCCGGCGAATCGGCGTCCGAGACCTCACGCGCCTTGTACATCCTGAGAATTATCTTGTCCGAGAACCAGAACGCTCCGAAATTCAAAAGCACGGCCGCCGCAACGGCGATGATCAGGCCGAAGGTCCCGCCGAGAAGTTGGCCGACCGTCAAAAACAAACCCGTCAGAAACGCCAAAAGTGCCGCCGTTTTCAATCGATTCAACATATCGTTTCGATATCTCCAAACCTCGCGGGCAAAAGAAAAAACCTTGTGCCGACGAGAAACTCCACGTTTACGTCACACAAGGTCTTGATATTTGCTCCGATGAACCGAATCGCGCGCCGGGCGGCGATTGTACTGACGATTTCATCGAACCTTTTCGGGCTATCTACTCCCCTTGGTCAAATTGTCACTGTCAGATTACGGAAACATTATTTTATTGTCAAGTATGAAAACCGGAAATCCGTGAAAATTGTCATCGGTGCCGAAAAAGAATAGACTGTATGTTTTACGACAACGGCGAAGAGGACAAAAATTTTGGACAAGATTGAAATAATTCCATTGGGCGGAATCGGCGAATTCGGAATGAACTCGATGGGAATTCGTTACGGCGACGAGATGATCGTCGTCGACGCGGGAATGGGATTCCCCGAAGAAACGCCGTACGGGGTCGATATCTCGATCCCGAACTTCGACTTCCTGGAAGACTACCGCGGCGATCTGACGGCGCTGATCCTGACCCACGGGCACGAGGATCATATTGGCGCGCTGCCTTACTTCCTCCGCAAGTTCAACGTTCCGGTCTATGCCTCGCGCTTTACGCTCGGGCTTGCCGAAAAGAAACTTGACGAGCACAAGATGCTCGACGACGTATTGCTCCACCGCGTTCATCCGAACGATATCGCCGAGATCGGAAATTTCAAGATCGAGTTCATACACGCTTCGCATTCGCTGGTCGACTGCTTTTCGCTGGCGATCAAGACGCCGCTCGGGACGATCATCCATACCGGCGACTACAAGATCGACGAGACGCCCGTGATCGGCAAGCCGTACGATCTCAAGACGCTGAAGAAGTACGGCGACGAGGGCGTTCTGGCACTGCTCGGCGACTCGACGAATGCTACAGTCGAGGGCCGTACGCCTTCCGAAACGGCCGTCATACCCGCGTTTGAAGAGATATTTGCGAACACGCCCGGACGCATCTTCGTCTCGACATTCGCTTCGTCGATTCATCGTTTGCAGATCGTCTTCGACGTTGCCGAGCAGTTCGGCAAAAAAGTCTGCATCCTTGGACGTTCGATGCAGAAGAACGTCGAACTCGCGTCGGAGTTCTCATTGCTTCAGATTCCCGAGGAACTGCTTGTCGGGATCGGCGAGTCGCGCACACTTGAAGACGACGAGATCGTTTACCTCGTCACCGGATCGCAGGCCGAGTCGCGCGCCGTGCTCTGGAACCTTGCGACGACCGGCTACAAGGGGCTCGAAGTCGGCAAGGGCGACACGATCGTCCTTTCGGCGCGCATCATCCCCGGCAACGAGAAGGGAATTTCGCGGATGATCGGGCATCTATACAAACGCGGCGCGAACATCATCGAGGAACGGCGGCGCCTGATCCACGTTTCGGGCCACGCATCGCAGGAAGACATCAGGATCATGATCGAGACGGCGCGGCCGAAATACCTCGTCCCGATCCACGGCGAATACCGCATGCTTTTCCGGCACAAGGAGTTCGCAAAGAACCACATTGACGGATACACGGACGAAAACGTGATCCTGATCGAGAACGGGGATCATCTCGAGATCGACGAATCGGGCGCGCGCGTCATCGAAAACCACCAGCTCGGACGCGCTTTCATCGACGAGGAATCGCTCAACGAGATCGAGTACGACACCATCCGCGAGCGCAAAAAGCTGGCCTACGGCGGCGCCGTCTCGCTCGTCGTGACGATCGACAAGGATTCGATGAAACTATCGTCCGATCCGCGGATCTCGTTTCAGGGCGTCGCCGGAATCGAACTCGCCAAGGACGGCGTGCTCGCAGGCGCCAAAGAAGCCATCGCGTCCGCCGTGTCGGCGCTTTCGCCGCGGGAGATGGCCGATAAAAGCTGGCTGCAGGAAACGCTGCGCGTCCACCTCAAACGCTTTATCCAAAAAGAGATCGGCACCAAACCCGTGATCGTCACGACGATCGTCGAGGTGTAGTTTCAATTGCTCAACCTGACCGCGCCGGCAATTCGCGATCTTCGGTTTCCAATTCACAATTACCGAAACCGGCGATTCCAGCTCTCAATACGGCTTGCAGCCGGGATTTGGAGGTTGTCTGAAAAGTCAGTGACTTGAGATTAAGGTCAGTCAGGATCTTCAGCGTGTGTAACACGCACAAGGACGATAGCACCACGTGAAGCGAAGCGAAACGTGGTGTGCGGAACGTCGGTACGGAGCGTGTGTAACACGCGTAACCAGCGCTTTTGTAAAATTTTACGTCTGTTACGCCGGAGCATCTCGGCGAACTGGCATTCAATCGGCATCAGTCCGATCTCGGATTTCGGAGGCTTGAAAAACCGATTTGACGGAAACAAGTCGCGTTTGCTTCGCGGATGAACACAGATTGACGGGATGGAGCGGATTTGATGCGCGCACTGGAGACAAAGAGCATCTCCGGAAACGCTGATCTCGAAGCATCAGCTCATATCCTACTTATCTGTGTTTATCTGTGTCAGAAACGACGTCGGGCCGTTGTTAAGCGGGTTTCTGGCAGCGCTCCCACGGGTTTTTGTTCGGAACCTGATAGCTGGAGTATCTGGGAATTTGGAAACTGAATGATTGGTTATCTCAAATCCGGAATCTCAAATCGCGATTTAGCGGTTTGAAGTTCCCCGCGCAGTATTGTCCTGAACCCGGCACGTGGCACTGATTTAGATGATTTACTCGCGGCTTGCCGCCCGGATTTGCGGAAAAGTTGGCGCCGGTGTCGAAACGGTATTTTACTTCCGAGTAGTTTCCGGCCGGATCGTAGAGTTTTGTCGGATAGGCGTAAGTGTTGCGCGTCTCGGAAGTGTCGTTGAACGCGTCGGCGTAACGGATTTTCGTCGTCCGCGTCGAACTCGTTGTCCAAGGCGTGATCTGTGCGACGGGAGCCCCGGCGATGTTGTATTTGATCTGGGATGAAACCGAAGCGGTGGCGCCGGTAACGTCGTAACGGGTCGAAGTGGTCAGATTCCCGCGCCCGACCGTGAACGACGCGCCGTAGTTCGCCGTGTCGTGCATGATGACGTTCGCGATGTTCTGTTCAAGTGACGTATCGCTGAAGTCTCCCTGGTCGTAAACGTCCGGCCCACGGCTTTCCTTTTTATCATCGAACGCGGGCAGAAGATCCCATTGCCACACCGCGGATGGTCCCGACTCGTGCGGGACCCGGCAGGCCGGGGCGGTTTATTTCTTACACTTATTAATGGCTTTTTCGGCCGAAATCTTACACACTTTTTTTGAAGACGAGAAGAGAGGCTGGACTCATCGTAGCCCGGCGTCTCTAAGTTTCATTGATTGCTGCGTTTACCGCGGTCGTTCACCGCTTCCCAGTCAGCGTGATTCGGCTAAAGCCGGGATGATCTGCAGCCTTGTCCACTAGCTGAAGCTAGTGGCAATTATTCAGACAGAAATCGACACGGCCTCGGGGCCGGACTGTGTGCGATCTGCGTCCGTATTAAGGCGTTCAACCAACCGCTACCACAGTTGGTACTGACCTGCGGCGGCCCGATCAGCGTAGAAACTGCATTCGCTTCAGGGTAGCCTTACCGCTCCTAGTCCCCAATCGACAAAAAGGTCGCGCGGATCGGATTCGCGGAGCCAGCCGACGAGGCGCTTGAAATCGGCGACCGACGCGACGCCGATGCAGCCGGCGGTTCCGGGGGCCGTCGACCGGTTCCAGTCGATGTGGATCTGGATCGCATCACGGGCGGTTCCGCTCTTCGGCACATAATCGACGGGGATCTTCGCCGGTCCGATGCCTTCCTTGTGTACCTTCTTGTCGTAAACGTCCTTCGCACCGGCCCAGATGATGTCCCGGACGATCCATTTTCCTTCGGGAAGCGGTTCAAACGAGCCGCGGACGCTGTCCTTGCCTTTCCGGAAGAACTGGCGTTTCGGCTGACCCGAAACGACGAACAGCGAATCCCGCAGCTGTCCGTCGCGGAAATAGTCGAGTTTCAATCGAAAACAACCCGACGAGTCCTTGGTCATCGTCCGGGTCAAACGCAAATAGTGCTTACCGCCGACCGGAGGCTGCGCCGGTGCGGTCGGCGACGGTTGCGGAGCGCCCCAGAGTTTTCCCCACGTTTTCGGTCCGACCTTGCCATCCGCCTCGGCGAGTCCGAAAACGTCGGCTTGAAAAGCACGGACCGCGGCGTCCGTTACCTTTCCGAAAGCGCCGTCAACGTCGTCCTTGTAATAACCAAGTTCCTTGAGCCGCCGCTGAAGCGTCGCGATCTCGGTTTCGGCACCGTTGTCCGACATTCCGCTGACCAAGAGCCGTCCGGCAAAGGTCGGAGCCACGCCGATTGCGCGGATCTCCTCCGATTTCGCGACGATCTCGATCCGCGTTCCTTTCGGAATCGTTGCGCCCGCCGGGGCAAAATCGAAGGACGTCGCGTTTTTGTACTGCCGAAGCGTCGAGATCAGTTCTTCCTTGAGGGAGCTTTCCAAGCTGAGGATCTCGACCACGTCGCGGTCACGGTAGGCGACGATGACGTTGTTCGCGCCGTCGCGAAAACCTTCGAGCCGCGTGACCGTGTCCTGCACCGACGCTTCGACGACGATCGGTTTTCCGGAGCCGCCGCCGCGCTCGAAAAGCGCGCGTTCGTCGGCGCGGCGTTTGGTGAGGCCCGGAAGTGTCTTCTTGACGCCTTTCACGGTGCCTTTGTTCCACAACATAAACGCCGCCGCGGCGGCAGGGAAGTTGCCGGCCTTGATCTCCTTGAGGATCGTGCTTTGGCGAAATCCGCCGACGCCGATGTTGTAGCAGAGCGAGACGAGCGCGTCGAACTGATTCTGGCTGACCTTCGAATCTTTCAGAATGATGTTCAGCGATTCGACCGTTTCGTCGGTTTCGAACTTGAGATACGCTTCGGCCTGCGCCTCGGAGATGCGCTCGCCGAGTTTGACTCGAAGACCCGTCGGGTAACGGGTCGTGCCGTAGCCGATGGTCGGGATCCCGACCGGATCGAGATAAGCTTCGGGTCTGAAGCCTTCCCATTTCTTGATGATATCCAAACAACCGTGGGAGATGTTCATGATTTGCTCCTGTTTTTAGAATTAAGTCGGCGCCCGTGTCGCCAGCGTTCGCAACTTCGGCATATAATATAATGGCTTTTTTCAATAAATCCTTACACGGAGATTTCGGCCGGCCGTTGATCGGGACGGATGCGCGGTTTTGAATGACGATGAAATCGGTAACTGAAATTTTGAGATCGGCAAAGATCAACGTCGCGCCCGAGACGTACGCGCTGGTGTCGCTGACCGACCGCGAATGGACGCTTCTTCTTGCCGATCCGTCCGCGTCTCCGCGGATGAGCGTTCCCTTTATGATCTTCAAGGACCGCTTCGAGGTGACGCTCCTGCTCGACGAGGCCGATGCGGCGTCGCTCCGTTTGGCGCTCGACAAGCCGCGGATCGAAAACGGTTTCAGGCTTTTGACGTTCGATATCGAATTGGATTTTTCGGTCACGGGATTTCTCGCCGAGATATCGCGGGTCCTCGCCGAGTCGAAGATCCCGATCGTCGCGGTCTCTTCGTTCTCGCGCGACCATTTGCTGATCAAACAAGCCGATCTGGCGGCGGCGCTCCGCGCGCTCGGCCCGGTCGTCGACGAGGTGTGCTGAATATGGATTGGAAGGACAAAGTAGTTTTCCTGACGGGGGCTTCGAGCGGAATCGGCGAGGCGCTGGCGGTCGCGCTCGCAAAGAAAGGCGCGATCCTCGGGCTGCTTGCCCGGCGCGAAGAGCTGCTCCGCGAACTTGCCGAAAAATGTGCTGCGAAGGGCGGGCAGGCACGCTTCTTCGCGTGCGACGTCACGGATGAGGCGGCCGTCGAGGACGCGGTCCAGACGATGCGCGACGAATTTGGACGGATCGACATCCTCGTCTGCAATGCCGGCATCGGCGGTCCGCGGCACGCGCGCGACCTGACAGCGGCCGACGTCAAGAAAGTGTTTGACGTGAATTTTATGGGCGCGGTCAACGCCGTGACAGCGACGCTCCCCGCGATGATCCAGCACGGCACCGGTCAGTTGGTGGCGATCTCGAGTCTCGCCGGGATCCGCGGTTTGCCGCGTTCGGCGTCGTATTCGGCGAGCAAGGGCGCGATGACGAATTTCTTCGAGAGCCTGCGTCTCGATCTGATCGGTTCGGGCGTGAGCGTGACGGTCATCGAGCCGGGTTTCATCCTGACGCCGCTGACCGCCAACCGGAAGCATAAGTTACCTTTTCTGATGAAACTCGAAAACGCGATCCCGCTGTTTATCAGGGCGATCGAAAAGAAAAAGCGCTTTGCGGCGTTTCCGTGGCAACTCGCGACGGTCGTCCGTCTCGGGCGCGTTTTTCCCGGTTGGCTCTACGACAGGATCGCGGGCGGCGCAAACTACCGCGAAGAGTCCGATTGACGAACGATTCCGTTTTGACGAAAGTCCTCAAAAGTAAGACAATTCTTAAAGTTTTTCTTTAACCCGCACGTCTTATGAATCTTTTACAGGCGATCATCCTTGGCATCGTTCAGGGATTGACCGAGTTCATTCCCATCTCATCCACCGCCCATCTGGTTTTCGCGAGCCGTTTGACGAATGTTTACAACGGCAATCCGGAGCAGATCACGGCGACGATGGCGGTCATTCAGCTCGGCACGCTGGCGGCGGTCTTTGTCTATTTCGCCGCCGATATTTGGGGGATCTCGAGTTCGTTCGTCCGCGATCACGTCGCGCTTCTGACAAGCCGGCGCGGTCTGACTTTTTCCGGTACCAACGGAGTCCGGCCGATGTGGCTTTCGGAAGATGCCTGGCTCGGCTGGTTGATCATCATCGGTTCGGTTCCGATCGGCGTCATCGGACTGACTTTCAAAAAGGTCATCGAAGGACCATCGACCAAGAATCTGTGGGTCATCGCGACGATGATGATCGTCATCGCCGTCGGCCTGTTCCTCGCGGAATCGGTCGGACGGCAGGAACGCGAACTCCGGCAGTTCGGGCTGATCGACGCGCTGGCGGTGGGTTTCGCGCAGGTTTTATCGCTGATTCCGGGCGCGAGCCGTTCGGGTTCGACGATCATGGGCGGGCTTTTCGCCGGTCAAAAACGCGAGTCGGCGGCGCGATTTTCGTTTTTGCTGATGATTCCCGCGATAACCGCGAGCGGTCTGCTCGAACTCAAAGAAGCGATACAGAAACATTTGCTCTCATCGGACGAGTTTCTTGCCCTTGTCGTCGGCACGCTCGCCGCGGCGATCGTCGGGTATCTTTCGATCTGGTTTTTGCTCGCGTTCCTCCGCAAACGTTCGACAGGCGTCTTTATCATTTATCGCCTCATCGTCGGATTGGTGATCCTCGTCCTGCTTTGGAAGGGCGTCATCAGTCCGCAAGTTTGATCTCTTATGTCCCGGATGAACAAACGCTGGAATTTTCTGAAACACGATCGCCGCAAGGTCTCTGAACTCGCAGCGGCGCTGGGCGTTCCGCCGCTCATCGGGGCGCTTCTGATCTCCCGCGGCTTTGACACAGAAGAGACCGCCGACAAGTTTCTGAATCCGTCGCGCGAGCATCTTCACGAGCCGAATCTGCTGAAGGATCTGCCGAAAGCGGTCGGGCGAATTCTAAAGGCGGTCGAGGCCGGCGAAAAGATCCTTATCTGGGGCGACTACGACGTCGACGGAACAACCGGAACGGTCGTGCTCAGGCGCGCGCTTGAACTGATCGGCGGCGTTACGGGATTCCACGTTCCGAATCGTTTCACCGAAGGTTACGGTCTGAACATCCCGGCTCTTGAAAAAGCAAAGGAAAACGGATTTTCGCTCGTGATCACCGTCGATTGCGGGAGCACCGCGTTCGTGCCGATCGCCTGGGCGACCGAGCACGGAATGGACGTCATCGTTACCGATCACCATCTGACAAAAGACGAAGGACTGCCCAATGCGTTTGCGGTCGTCAACCCAAATCAGCCGGGCTGCGAGTATCCCGACAGGAATCTGGCGGGTGTCGGCGTCGCCTTCAAACTCGCTCACGCGTTGCTTCGCGAGAAGGGGCGCGAGAACATTGTCGACGGTTTTCTGAAAGTGGTCGCCATCGGCACCATTGCCGACATGATGCAGCTCACCGGCGAAAACCGTGCGATCGTCAGGATCGGACTTCAAGATCTGCCAGCGGCAAGGAATTTCGGACTAAAGGCGTTGATGGAAGTTTCCGACTGCCGTTCGGAAATGACGAGCTACCATATCGGATTCCGGATCGCGCCGCGGATCAACGCCGCCGGACGGATGGACGTCGCGCGGCAGGTTGTCGAACTGTTCGAAGCGGAGTCCTTCGGAAAAGCGCGGGAACTTGCCGAAATACTCGACAGCCGCAACCGTGAACGGCAGAAGATTCAGATTGACATCACGCAGTTGGCCCTCGCGGAATATGTCGATCAAGGCGGCAGCGCGAACCAGGCCTACGTCGCCGTCGTCGCCGGGGAGAACTGGCATCGCGGGGTGATCGGTCTGGCGGCGTCGCGGATCACCGACAAACTCCATCGGCCGTCGATCGTCATCTCGCTCGAGGACGGCGTCGGGCACGGCTCGGCGCGTTCGATCGGCGGATACCATCTGCTTCAGGGGCTCGATTCCTGCGGCGACCTATTCGAGCAGTACGGCGGACACGCGGCCGCGGCAGGGATGAAGATCCGCGCCGAGAACATCGACGAGCTTCGCGTCCGTATGAACGAGCACGCGGCGTCGAATATCGATGCCGAAAACCTGATACCCGAGATCAGGATAGATGCGCCCGTCTCGACGCAGACGCTCGATCTGAAACTCGTCGAATCGCTCAAACTGCTCGAACCGTACGGCGCCGGAAATCCGAAGCCGATCTTCGCCACCGGCGGGTTGATCCTGCGGGACGAACCGTACGTGATGAAAGAGAAACACCTGAAGTTCAAGCTCGCCGACGACAGCGGGCGTCAGTTTGAAGCGGTGTGGTGGGACGGCGTCGAAAAATCAAAGGGGCAAACGCTGAAGCCGCGAACGCGCATCGAAATAGCTTACGCCCCCGAGGCGAATTCCTGGCAGGGAAATACGCGCCTGCAGCTTGTTGTTGAGGATTTGAGAACGGATAATTAGCACTGTGTCGGAAAGCCATCGCAAAAACCTGAAGAACCTTGAGCTGAAAACACAGCTGCCGCGGATCGTCCGGGGTGTAGCGGTTTTTGCTTTGGTTGTCGCTTTCCTCGTGCTTGCGATCGGATTCTACCGTTCGCGCGGAGCGAAGGAATTCCGGATGAAGGGTTTTCCGACGACGCTTTCGAAAGACGTGATCGCGGAGATCAACGGCTACGAGCGCACGGAAACTGACGGCGACCTGAAGAAATACTACATCAAGGCCGCAAAAGCGAAGACGTTCTCTGACAATCATCAGGAGCTTGAGGAAGTCTATCTCGAGGTTTTCGACGAGACCGGACTGGCGGCCGACCGGTTGACGGCCGCCAAAGGAGTTTACGTCCCCGGCGAAAACAAGACTTTCACAGGCTATTTCGCCGGCGGCGTAAACATCGAAACGCGCGACGCGTTGAAGATCCGAACCGAAGAGATCACTTACCGGAAGGACAACGAGACAGCCGAGGCCGAGGAATTGATCGAATTTGAACGCGGCAACATTACGGGACGGTCGATCGGTGCCCTCGCCAACATTCGCGAAAGACGACTCGAACTTCTAAAGCAGGTCGAGATCGACGCGTTTGCGTCCGAACCCGGCGATGAACTCGCGAAAAGCAGCGTCAAAACTGCGCGCATCACCGGTGGGCGGGCGACGCTGGACCAGATCGCCGAGACGATCGAACTGTTCGACAATGTTTTCGTCGGAATCGTCCCTTCAGGCGGCGGCGAGATGTCGCAGCCGACGGACATAACGGCGGCGTACGCGAAGGTCAGTTTCGTCGAAAAACAGGTGCGTGCCGTTGATCTTAAGGGAAGCGTCAACGTGTATCAGAAGCCGACTCCGGCAAACGCGAACTGGTCGCGGACGAAGTCGGAAAAGGCGTTTGCCTCGATCGACGGCGAACTGAAGAAGTTGGAATTGACCGAAAACGTCGAGATCGAAACAACCCGCAACGGCGGAAAGCCGACCAAGATCAATTGCGGTAAAGCGATCTATGACAACGAATTGGATCGTTACGATCTTCGGGACACGGTCCGGATCGCGACGGTTCAGGACGATCGCCCGACGCTGATCCGTTCGGCGGAGGCGGTTTATGAGCGAACGGCCGGGAGAATCGCTCTCACCGGCGACGCGGAAATCGACAACGGCCGCGAACTCGTAAAGGGTGATCGCATCAATGCGGAACTTCAGCCGGACGGAAAGTTCAAGTCAGCCAATTCAAAGGGATCCGCGTATCTCAAACAGTCGGTCGCGGAACGCACGATCGAGGTTTCGGCGCAGGAACTGAACGCCGCGTTCGGCAGCGACGGGCAACTGCAGGCTGCAAACGCCGCCGGCGGTCCGAAGGCCGTTCTGATTCCGACGAATCCCGCCGGGTATTCGAGAGTCTCGCTTTCCGCACCGCGCGCGATCAGACTCAAGTTCAAGGGCGCCGGTCTGCTCGATCAAATGGATACCGACGGTCGGACGACGGTCGTGATGAACGCGCCGAACAACTCGCCCGATGCCGCGAACAAGACCTTGACGGCTGACACGGTGCGGACGTTCTTCAATCCGGGCGGCAAGGATATCCAGCGCACTGAAGCCGTCGGCAACGCCGAACTCCTCGTCGAACCGCTCACGGCGTCGGATGAGAACTACCGCACGACGGTCAACGCGCCGCGCTTTGATTGCGAGTTTTTTCCGACGGGAAACAACGCCCGGCTCTGCGTCGCGCAAACCAAAACCAAGACCTTGCGCGTTCCGACCGTCGCCCGCAACGACCGTGGGACTCAGACGATCACGGCCGAAAAACTGACTGCGAGTTTTGACGGGAAGACGCAGGATGTCGATCAGTTTGACGCCGTCGGCAACGCGAAATTCAATGAACTCGATCGTAACGGCATTGCCGATCGGATGACGTTTGCCGCGCGCGAGAAGATCGTCAGGCTGCGCGGCGGCGAACCGACGGTCTGGGATTCGAGAGCGCGCGCCAAAGCGAGCGAGATCGATTGGAACACCGGACTTCAAAGATCTTATTTGCGCGGTAACGTGTCGACGACGTACTACAATCAGAAACAGACGGGTGGCGCGACCCCTTTTTCGGAATCCGGCAAACCGGTGTTTCTGACATCCGCCAACGCCGAGTTTGACCACACGCTGGAGACCGGTCTCTACACGGGCAACGCTCGCGCCTGGCAGGACAACAACTACGTCCGTGCCGACAGTTTGCTGCTGAAGCAGAAATCGGGCGAGATGTTTGCCGAAGGCTCCGTTCAGAGTTCGGTTTACACCGCGGAGAGCAATGAGAAAAAGAACGTTCCGGTGTTTGCCTCGTCGCAAAAGATGTCGTACAGCCGCGATAGCCGCGTGCTGCGATACGAGGGAAACGTCGATATCCGGCAGGGAACGGACCGTGTGACCGCCGGGATCGCGAACATCGAACTCAACGAAAAGAACGAGATGTCGCAGACGACGGTCGAGAGCAACGTCGTCATCACCCAACCGAAACGGCGTGCGACCGGTAATTGGGCCCGTTACAACAACGACACCGATGTGGCGACACTTCGCGGCGATCCGGCGACCGTCGAAGACGCCGAGAACGGTTCGACTCAGGGAGCCCAACTGATGATGAACCGGCGCGACAACCGCGTCACGAACGAGGCGAAGTCGAATCCCAACAGCTCCGGAAGGATCAAATCGGTTTACAAGGTGAAGAAAAATTAGTCGATGGCGGAATTGAACGAAAACGGGGAGTTGAACGGCGGACGCGCGGCGGTGGAATCTTTCACGGCGCTTCATCTGCAGAAGTCGTACGGGCGACGGCGCGTCGTCGATGACGTCAGTCTGCACGTTCAGCAGGGGGAGATCGTCGGTCTTCTCGGTGCCAACGGGGCCGGAAAGACGACCACCTTTTATATGATGGTCGGGCTCGAAAGCTCGGAAAACGGGACGATTTTTCTTAACGGCCGCGACGTCACGTCGCTCCCGATGTACTTGCGAGCGCGGCTCGGGGTCGGCTATCTGCCGCAGGAACCCTCAATTTTCCGAAAACTGTCCGCCGAACAGAACATTTTGGCGGTCCTCGAAACGATGAAGATGTCGCGCCCCGACCGGTTCGCGCGGCTCGAAGAACTTCTCGAGGAATTCGGCGTGACCCACGTCCGCAAGACGCGCGGCGATGCGCTCTCTGGCGGCGAGCGGCGACGTGTCGAGATCGCCCGCTGTCTGGCGACCGAACCGCTTTACATTCTTCTCGACGAACCGTTCGCGGGCATCGATCCGATCGCCATCGACGATATTCGCGAGATCATTCTCTATCTCAAGCGGCAGGGAATCGGAATTCTGATCACTGATCATAATGTTCGTGAAACGCTCGGAATCACGGACCGTGCATACATCATGGCGGAGGGGCGGATTCTCAAAAGCGGCGATCCGAATGAACTGGTCGAGGACGCCGATGTCCGCCGGTTGTATCTCGGGGAGCGGTTCACCCTTTAAGTTTTTCTTTTTTCACATTTGGATAATAAGAGGTTATAATTGAGACACTTAGGCCGGCTGGGAACGGCACCGCGAACTTGATTCCATATGTCTTCATTGCGACTGCAAACATCTCTGAAACAAAGCCTTGTGCTGACGCCGCAGTTGCGCCAGCGGATCGAGATGCTGCAGATGACGTCGCTCGAGCTTTCCGAACTGATCCAGCAGGAAATGGTTTCGAACCCGATGCTCGAAGAAGTTCAGGGTGACGAGGAACTTCAGGAGATCTCGGAAAAGATCCTCGACCAAAACGCGGACGGTGCAGATGAATCGTTTATCAACGGCGCCGACCGCGATGTTGAGAAGTCCGCGAGCGCGGAACTGGACGGTATTTCGCCGGAACAGAAGGTTGAATATCCGGACGATTCGGCCGGCGGTGAGTTCGAGGCCGGCAGCGATTATGAAGCGGACGGCGACGACACCCGCGACGAGCGCTCGGACGCGTTCGAGGAGATCGATTTCGGTCGCGAGTTCCAGGACTATCTGGATCCCGGGTACAAGACGCAGGAGATCGAGTACAAAGAAGACGCGCCGAGTTTCGAGCAGTTCCTGACGCGTTCCGAGTCGCTGACCGAGCACCTCGAATGGCAGCTTCATCTGACGCAGATAGATGAGATCACCGAAGACGCGGCGGTCTCGATCATCGGAAACCTCGACGAGGACGGACGGCTCAACGCGACGATCGACGAGATCGCGGCGATGAACGGTTGCCCGATGGAGACGGTCGAGCGTGCGCGCCAGATCGTGCTCAAACTCGAACCAATCGGGTGCGGGGCGCGCGATGTCAAGGAATGCCTTCTCGCGCAGCTTGAAGCAAAGGGCGAGGGCGAAACGCTTGCCGCGCGTCTCGTCCGCGGCCATCTTGAGGATCTTCAGCCGCATCGCCTCCAGCATCTCGCGAAATTGACGGGTGTCGAAATTCACGAACTCAATGACGAGATCAACAAGATCCGTGCGCTCGATCCGTATCCTGGACGGCGTTATTCGTCCGGTGACCCGATCTACGTTTCGCCGGAAGTTTATATCGAGAAGGTCGAGGGCGATTACGTCATTTATTTTTCGGACGAGGGCAGTCCGCGCCTGCGGATCAGCCAGACGTATCAGCAGCTTCTTGCCGAGGGCGACGTTTCGAAAGAGACCAAGGATTTCATCAAGGACAAGTTCAGGTCGGCGGTCGATCTGCTGCGGAACATCGAGCATCGTCGACTGACGATCTATCGCGTCGTCGAATGCATCGTCGCGAAACAGCGCGAGTTTCTGGATCATGGCGTCGATCGTCTGAGACCGATGATGCTCAAGGACATCGCCGAAGACATCGGGATGCATTTATCAACCATTTCGCGCGTCGTCAACCGCAAGTACGCGCATACGCCGCAAGGCGTTATCGAGTTGCGGCGGTTCTTCAGCGAGGGAATGCTGAACGAGGACGGCGAAGAGGTTTCGACCCGCATTCTCAAATTGCGGATCAAGAAGTTAATAGAGGAGGAAGATTCGAAAAAGCCTTTGACCGACGATCAGATCGCCAAGGTTTTGAGCAAGGAAGGCGTCAAGCTTTCGCGCCGCACGGTTGCGAAGTATCGCGACCAGATGCAGATCGCCGGATCGCGCGAGCGCAAGACAATCATTTAATCCGGTCCGTTTTCGGCGGTCCGGCCGAACAACTCAGAAGAGGACAAATATATGAAATTCGAATACACGGGAAGACATATTGAAGTTACTCCGGCATTGCGCTCGCACGTTGAAGAGCATTTTGCCCGGCTCGACCATCTGTTTGAGGGACAGGCGATAAATGCTCACATCATTATCGAAGTCGAAAAGGGCCGGCACCGCTCAGAGATGATCGTGAAGTGGCGTAACGAAGTACTCACAGCCGATTCGGTCCTCGACGATATGTATCAGTCGCTTTCAAAGACGATCGGCAAGATCGAAAAGCAGGCGCTGCGTATCAAGACCAAGGTCACTGACAAACATCACAAGGCACAGAAGGTCAGCACGCTTACCCCGACGACCGACCTGCCCGTCGCGGCAGAGTAATCGAATTGATTTCAGACGGCGGGCCGCCGTGAGTCCGATGCGCGGCGGCCCGGCCGCAAACGAATGCAAGATACAGCCCCCACAATCACGATCCGCGATCTGGTTGACGGCGCGTCCGCCGAGATGACGCTTGAGGTTCTGACGGGCGAGAATGGCCTCGCCGGCCGATCGATCAACTCGCCGCGAATCCAGAAACTCGGCCTCGCGCTTGCGGGGTTTTCACATTATATTCACGCCGGGCGCGTCCAGATCGTCGGCCAGAGCGAGATCAGCTATCTTGAGCAACTCGACGCGGAAAAAACGGCGAAAGCGCTTTCGTTTCTCGATGTCGAGAAGATCAGCTGCATTTTGATCACCAAGGGCCTTGAACCGCCCGCGGCGCTTAGCGAACTTGCGTCCGAAAACGATCTGCCCTTGCTGCGGACCTCGCTTGTGAGCTCGAGCGCGATCCTGCATTTGACGAGTTATCTGCAAGAAGTGCTTGCGCCGCAGATCACGATGCACGGCGTGCTGCTCGATATGTTCGGGATCGGAGTCCTGATCGTCGGTGATTCCGGAATCGGAAAATCCGAATGCGCGCTCGACCTCATCAACCGCGGCCATCGGCTGATCGCCGACGATGCGGTCGTTGTCAAGAAGGTCGGGACGTCGCTCGAAGGGTCGGCGCCGGAATTGATCAGGGACTTTCTGGAGATCCACGGTCTTGGCATCCTCAACGTCCGCGAGATCTTCGGCGTGTCGGCGATCGGCAAGCCGAAAAAGGTCGAGCTATGCATCGGTCTTAAGAAATGGGACGACTTTGAAGCCATTGACCGGCTTGGTATCGAGACGCAGGAGGAAGAAGTCTTCGGACTCAAAATACCGAAATTCGTTTTGCCCGTAAGTCCCGGCCGCACCATCTCGACACTCGTCGAGACGGCGGTGCGGATCTACCTTCTGAAACTGGCCGGATACAGCGCGGCGCATTCGCTGATCGAAAAGCATCGGACGATGGTCGGCGGCTGATGAATGCGCTTCAACGCGCCTAATTTATGAATCAACAAACGACACAAGTCGCGGCGCCGCCGAGTTTTGTCATGATCACCGGACTGAGCGGCTCCGGGATGTCGTCGGCGACGAACGCATTCGAAGATCTCGGATATTTTTGCGTCGATAATCTTCCCGTGACGATGCTTTCGACTTTCGCTCGGCTGCTGCTGCCGAATGCCGAGGAGATCGTGTCGATCGAAAAGGCGGCGCTCGTGATAAACATACGCGAACGGCAGTTCCTGCATGATTTTCCGAATGAATTGAGGCGGCTTCGGAAGAAGAAACTTGAGCCGTACGTTCTGTTTTTTGAGGCCTCCGACGATGTTTTGCAGCGGCGCTTCTCGGAAACCCGCCGTCCGCACCCGGCCGACCGCGGGAACGGACTTCTGGCTGCCGTACGTGAGGAACGCGCGGCGATGGAGGTTGTCCGTGCGAATGCTGACCTGATCATCGACACCACCGAACACACCGTGCATACGCTTCGGCAGTTTCTTGTCCGGCGGTTCGGATCGCGGGATGACGGAAGCCTGCTTCACGTGCAAATGATGAGTTTCGGGCATAAATACGGCGTTCCGGGCCAGGTCGATCTTTTGTTCGACGTGCGGCATCTGCCGAACCCTTATTTCGTCAAGGGGCTGCGCGAGCTTACCGGGCTTGATTCGAAGGTTTCGGGTTATCTTGAGGAACAGCCGGAGGTCGCCGAAACGATCAGGCGCTTTACCGACCTGCTCGCGTACTTGATCCCGCTCTATCGGCGCGAAGGCAAATCTTACCTGACGATCGGTGTCGGATGCACCGGCGGGCGTCACCGTTCGGTGATGGTGGCGGAGCGGCTCGGGAAGGCGCTTGCGGGCGAAGGCGTCGAGATGTCGGTGATCCATCGCGACTCCCAAAAGTGAAGGGTTCGAAGATTGAAAGGAGGGAACTGACCGAAATGAATAAGATCGGAGGTGTTGTCGTATCGCACGGACAGGTGGCGAACGAACTTGTCGCCGCGGCCGAGACCGTGGTCGGCGATCTGAGCCACATCGCGGCGGTGTCGATCGGCTGGCACGATGATGTTGAATCTGCCAAGAACGAGATCGCGCGCGCCATCAAAAAGGTTTCGCAGGGACGCGGGGTCCTGCTTCTGACGGATATGTTCGGCGGTACGCCGACAAACATAGCGGCGATGTTCATTGTCGAAAATGACGTCGAGATGGTCACCGGCGTAAACCTGCCGATGGTCATCAAACTAGCGTCGCAAACACGGGAGCTGACCGTTGCCGAAATGGCGCGCGACGTCGAGGCGCAGGGCAAACAGTCGATCTACCGCGCGAGCGAATTATTGATGCCGCAGAAACTTAAGAAAGATGCATAGCGGAAGTGTCGTCATCATCAACGATCTCGGTTTGCACGCCCGCGCGGCGGCGCAACTCGTCCGGCTGGCGAGCGGTTTTCAGAGCCGGATCAGGCTTTTCCGTGAGGATAACTCGGTACTTGCCGATGCGAAATCGATTCTCAGCGTCCTGACGCTTGCGGCGTCAAAGGGCGTTATTCTCTTGATCGAAGTTGACGGCACAGATGAACTCGACGCGTTTGCGGCGATCGAATCGATCTTTGCTAACGGCTTTGGCGAATTGTAGAATTACCGTATGACTTCGTTCGAAGAGAATTTACCGGGGAAGGGAAAGAAGATAGGGATCATTGGGGTTCCGATCGGTTACGGCGCCGGGAAGAAAGGCAGCGAACTTGGCGCGACCGCGATTCGTCTCGCGAACATTCGCGGCAATCACCTGATCGAGCACATCCGCGAGCTCGGTTATGAGGTTACCGATCACGGCGACGTCGAGATCGTCCGGCCGACGGAAGCGGCGCCTCCGGGGGCCAATCCGCGTTATCTAGCGGAAATGGTCGCCTCGAGCCGCAATTCGGCGTCGGCCGTAAAAGCAGTCCTTGGGCGCGGCGAGGTGCCGGTGATCCTCGGCGGCGACCATTCGATCGCGATCGGAACGTTTTCGGGCGTTTCGTCTTATTTCAAAGAGCAGAACAAGCAGATCGGATTGATCTGGTTCGACGCCCACGCCGACATCAATACACCCGAAAGCTCGCCGTCCGGTAACATTCACGGGATGCCGCTCGCCTGTCTGCTCGGTCACGGTCACGATGATCTGGTTTCGCTTGAGGGTTTTGCGCCGAAGATCGATCCGCGGTTTATCGCCCATATCGGCGCGCGTGATGTCGATAACGGCGAGCGTCGCGAGATCAACCGTCTCGGACTGCGTGATAATTTCTTTTCGATGAGCGATATCGACCGGCGCGGGATGCTCGCCTGCATCGAAGATGCGATTGCTATCGCGTCGGGCGCGCCTGACGGATTCGCGGTGACGTTCGACGTTGACATCATCGACCCGCGGTTCGCTCCCGGATCGGGAACGCTTGTTCGGGGCGGGATCACCTATCGTGAAGCGCACCTTGCACTTGAGGTGATCGCTGAGCGCGGCGGAATGCGGTCTTTCGAGATCGTTGAGGTAAATCCGATGCTCGACGCGCAGAACATCACCGTCGAACTTGCCGGTGAGCTGATTCTTTCGGCGCTCGGCAAAACTATTCTTTGAGGCATTCAACCTCGCAACTCCAGATATTCGATTCAGGAATTTTGATTATGAAGAAGATTGCGGTCGGAATTGTCTTTGGCGGCAGATCGGGGGAACACGAGATCTCAATCCGTTCGGCGAAGACGGTCATCGATAAGATCGATAAGAACAAGTACGCCGCCGTGCCGATCGCGATAAGCCGCGACGGAAAATGGCTCAACCCGATCGAGTCGCTTGGATTGCTCCCGCCGGAGACGCAGCAACTGCTGATCGGGCGAATCGGAGAATTTCCGGGAAATGCGATCGCTGTGATCGGAGACACACAGTATAAAGGCATCACGAAACTGGATGCGGCCGCCGGCGAAGACCGGCTTGTCCCGCTGGATGTCCTCTTCCCGGTACTGCACGGCACTTTCGGCGAAGACGGAACGATTCAGGGGCTGTTTGAGATGGCCGGTATTCCGTATGTCGGCTGCGGTGTGCTTTCGTCGTCATGCGGAATGGACAAAGTGTTTATGAAAATACTTTTTCGCGACGCCGGACTGCCGATCTGCAAATATGTCTGGTTTCTCAGAAGCGAATGGGAAAGCAACAACGAGACGACGATCGGTCAGATCGAATCGAAGCTCGGTTATCCGTGTTTCGTCAAACCTGCAAATCTCGGTTCGTCGGTCGGCGTTTCAAAGGCTTCGAACAAGATCCAACTGCGCGACGCGATCGATCTTGCCGCCGAGTTCGACCGCAAGATCATCGTCGAAGAATGTATTGAAATGCGTGAGATCGAATGCGCGGTGATCGGGAACGATGAGCCGCGCGCGAGTTTGCCGGGCGAGTACATCATCAACGACGAGAGCAAAAAGTTTCTCGACTACACGGAAAAATATGCCGGCACTGGCAATAACGAATTCGTGGTTCCGGCGCCGATCTCCCAGGAGCTAAGTCGAAAGGTCCGTCAGTTGGCGATCTCCGCGTTCAAGTCAATCGACGGTTCGGGCTTGGCACGGGTGGATTTCTTTCTCCGGAACGATACCGGCGCGCTGCTCGTAAATGAGATCAACACCCTGCCGGGCCTGACGGACGCCTCCGGCTTTCCGAAGATGTGGGCCGGAAGCGGACTTGAGTTTTCGCAGGTGATCGATGCGCTGATAACTCTCGCCATCGAACGTCATCACGATCGCGGCCGGAACAAGACGACTATTTGACGCGGACGACAGCCGGTTACCTTGATTTCTTTGGAGCGTTGTATCCCTTGCGGGTTCGAACGACGAGTTCGGGTTTGCGGACCGTGACTTCGATGGCCCGCCATTTCCCATCCTGAACTGTATTCGACGGTTGATAGCCGAAAGTGTACTGAACTCCCAGTTCCTGTACGATGCCCTTGAAGGCGTCTCTCAACGCGCTGCCGCCGGGAGTCGAGACAAAACGTCCGCCGGATTTCTCGGCGTAGTTTTTGAGCGCGCCGCGGTTTTGAAACCGTTCGCGTCCACCCGTTTCCGCGGAACTCATGTCCACCGTGTAGATCGTCGCATTTGCGGCGAGGGCGGCCTTCAGCGCCTTGTCCGAGGACGCGGCGCTGCGGGTGTCGGCGCCGTCGGAAAGGACGACGATCGCACGGCGTTTTTCCGGACGCTTTTCCAATTCCTTCGCGGCCGCGGCTATCGCATCGTTGAGAACGGTCATCCCGTCCGCTTTGAGGTCGAAAAATCCGTCAACCAGATCCCGAGAGCCGGAAAAATCCTGAACCAGTGAAACCTTGGAGTCGAAATTGTAGATCGCCGCGAGGTCATCTGTCCGGAGACCCTCAAGAAATTGGATCGCGGCCGAACGCGCGAGCGAGACGCGCTGTTCCATACTGCCCGACGTGTCAAGCAGAACGACCGCGGCGAACGGTGTCTTCTCGGTCAGAAAAAACTCGATCTTCTGTTCTTTTCCGTCTTCAAGCACCAGAAATTGATCCTGCCTCAGCCCGGCCGCGGGCCTGCCGTCAGCCGTCGTGACCGTAGCGTTGATGACCACCAATTGCGAATCGACCGTGATCGTCTCATCCTCGTTCTGGGCGAAGGTTGCGAAAGCGGAGAGAAGAATGATCGGGGCCAACAACCGAAAGCGAAAGCGGAATTTCTTCATAGGACTGGATCAGTTTCCGAATCTGATGAACTTCAAAACCTTGAGCAGTGCGTTCGAACTTTGAATCGCCACCGCGGAAATGCTGTACCGCGTCGATTTCTTTATTTCGTCCAATAATTTGCCGGCGGCCGACTGCAGCGATTTGAAAGCCGACTCGCGCGTTGCCGGAGCCTCTTCTTCAGCGTTCTTGTCCTCGTCGTCGTTGCCACCGAGGTCGCTTCGGATCTTCTTTACGAGTTTTTCGAGTTTTTCCAATCTCTTGAGATCTTCGGTCGATACGGAACCCGCAACGTCGAATGAACTCTCGATTTCCTCGCTGAGCTTAACGGCCTCTTCGGTGCGTTTCAGGAGTTCGTCGTATTCTTTCTTTTCGCGCTCGATCCGCTGTTTGGCGAGCGTCTCCCTGATGTTCTTCGGAAGTTCTTCCTGTCCGTTTCGCGAGCGTTGGTTGCCGCTGACCGGATCGATCTGAGCGACCGCAAAGTCCGCTGCGAACAGCGTCACAAGGCAGCAAATAATGACTGAAAAAATACTTCGCGACATTGCAAATCAACGATTGTTATCGACCGGCTCATCCGGCGAGACGCCGGTGACCGCTTCGACGAGCCTCACAAGAAACTCCTCTTCGGCGGCTCCGCTGCTTTCGAGCGTTGTCCACTCGCTCGTCAACCCGCTGCCGGCCAGACCTTCGACCTTCGCCGTGACGGTGACATTGTTCTGGATACCGTCGATCGACTGAACTTCGATCGTCAGCGAGTATCGGCCGCGCGTCCAGGACGCATCGGACGACGGGACGAACGCGAATCGCGTCAGCTCGTTTTTGGTGATCACCGCTCCCTTCGCGAAAATGAACGGCTGTGTAACGATCAGTCCGTCCTTCAAACGGGACGCCGCTTCGTCGACGATGATCTTTTTCTCCCTCAGAAGTCCAATGATGTTCTCGACCAGAACGTCGCGCCGTGAATTGAGTTTTAGGGGGTTTTCGACGCGCGGTCGAATCTTCGTCTTGTCCTTCCCGAAATTCCACGAACGCCGGACGTCGTTCTCGCGCGACGTCGTCTTGTTCGTGTCATCTTTGATCTTCTCGGTTTGGGTATCGATGCCCTTCGTTTGTGCAAGCGAAGCACCGGCAAGCAGTAATGCCAAAGTAATTGAAAATATCCAGGTTTTCATATAAACGCGGTGTCGGAACCAACTCAAATATAACCGAATTCGAGACGAATCAAAAGGTTTGATGTCAATCGAAAATGTTGCGTTGTATATGGTGATGCGCCCGGCGACCTAATGCTCGTTCTGCTGGCGTTCGTAAAGAAGAAGATGTTTGAGAAATGCGTGGTGCGCGGCGAATTTTGCGATGCAATATCCCGGAAATCCGTCGAGAAAACCGAGTTTCAGGAAATAGCTGCGGACGAATGCGGCGGCGCCGGCGCCGGCGACCCGCACCGGGCCCGTTCGTCTGCCGTCGGCAAACATTTGCTCAGCCGCCAACGGGGCGTATCTCTCCCCGATCATCCGGTGGTGATGCGCCGCGTCGTCAACGCTGAAATGGTGAAGATCGCCGCGCAGGTCCCCGACGCGCCCCTCAAGCGTCACGGACTCGTGAACCAGCGCATCGCTCCAGCGGCCTTTCCGGCGGTCGAACAGGCGCAGTTGCCGGTCGGGATACCAGCCCGCGTGCCGGATCGCCCGGCCCAAATAGAACGAAAGACGCGGGACGCGGTAACCGTCGGCGATCTCGTCAACCGGTCGCGCAAGCGTCCGGGCGATCTCGTCGCGAAGCGCTTCGGAAACTACCTCGTCGGCGTCGAGGCTGAAGATCCAATCGTTCGCCGCGCTGTCGGCCGCGAATTGTTTCTGTTTGGCGAATCCCGGCCATTCCCGTTCGATGACGCGCGCTCCCGACTCGCGAGCCAACTCCGCCGTCCGGTCGGTGCTGCCTGAATCGACGACGAGGATCTCGTCCGCCCATGAAACGGATTCGAGCGCCCGCCCGATCTTTCGCTCTTCGTTGTGCGCGATGATAACCGCCGAAATCTTCACGCTGATGAGTTTACGGTGAAACGGCCGAAAAGTGAAAGAGCGGAAGAACGCCCAGGTTCTTCCGCTCTGCAGCGGCGTTGCGGCCGAATCTACTTGTCGTTATCCATCGGCGATTCGACCTCGATGTTGTTTGCGCGGAAGGTTGTCGAGGTAACGCGCTGCAGTTCGGCGACCGCCTTGTTGTAGTCCGTTTCGGCGCGGATCTCCGCGTTGCGCGCGTTCGTCAAGGCATTTTCGCGTTGAAACAAAAGGAACGTCGTTGAGCGTCCGACCTCGAGCAGCTTGCGCTCGCCCTCGAGTTGGATCTCCGCGTTTTCACGGGCGCGCCGCGCCGCAAGAACGCGCTGTCTCGCGGTGTTGAGGGCCTGCACGGCATTCCGCACTTCGGCGAAAACGGTCTGCTCCTGCGAGCGCGTCTGGGCGTCGACGCGGTTTGACTGAAGCCGGGCCGTCGCGAGATCGGCCTTTGCCGTCTGATTCTTGAACGGAAAACTGATCGTTACGCCGATCGAGAAATTAGGGGCGTCCGAACGGAAGAAGTTGCCGATCGATCTCGAGAATCCGCCGCGGAGATAGTCCGGTGACCCCGGTACCGTTATTGTCGGAATAGGCGAACAACCCGCCGGAACCGTCACGCCTCCGCAGATCAGACTGTAGAGGTATGAACTCGCGTTCGTGAACGGCGTTGTTTGCTGCGTGATGAGGTCGAAGCTCGACGCGGCCGTACTGACGCTTCCGCTCGAGAGACCGTCGAGCGAGAATGTCGAGGTCAGGTCGATCCGCGGTCGCAACTGGTTGCGGAAATAATCGACGTCGATCTTGTTGATCTCCTTTTCGAGTTTCAGCCGGCTAAGTTCGGGGCGAAACTGCATCGCATCTTTCATCGCCGCGTCGAGTTCGACGGTGTACATACTGAACACCGGTTTGTCGGTCGGAACCATCTGCACCGACCACTCCGTCGCGTTGGTATCCTTTAGAAGCAGTTGCTTGAGCCGGTTTTCCGAAGTCGAAACCTGCTGGATCGCGAGGAGCAGATCCGATTCGCGGTTGGCAAGTTCGGTTTCCACCTCGGCCTTTTGAAGCGGGGCCGCCGCACCGGCGCTGATCTTCGCTTCGACCTGCCGCAGGTTCTCCTTTGACAGATTGAGGTTTGCAACACGGTTCTGCTGATCGCGCAGGGCGAACACGAGATCCCAATAAGCCGCCTGCACCTGCGCGATGGTCGTGATCGCCTGGCGCCGAAAATCCGCGTCCGACTGGGAAACCCGTTTGCGCTGGATCTTGATCTGGCGGCGGGTCGAATCGGTCGAGAAATTGCGGAGCAGCGGCTGTGTGAACGTGACGCCGGCGCTAGACGAATAGATCGCGCCGCCCGAGGACACGCCGGACCCGTTGCTGACTTGCTGTTGGGCAAAACGGTTCTCGGTGCGGTTGTTATTGAAGAACGCGCGAAGAGACCCGCCGCCCGGTTTGATCTGCTTCGTAAAATCCGACGACACGCGGAAATCCTTTGTCGCGCTGTTTCCGGTTGTCGAGTTGCGGTCGAAATTGGGACTGATCGTAAACACGCCGTCATAGATCCCGAGAAGCGAGCGAAGGCTCGACTCGGCGATCTTTACGTCGCTCTTGGCGATCTCGATGTCGTTGTTGTTCTCGAGCGCGCGGCGGATCGCTTCGGCGAGCGTGATCGGCATCGTCTGATCGGTTTGAACTCCCACGCGCGACATCGTTGTTCCGTTCGAAATTGTCGGCGACGCCTCGCGGACTTCTTCCGCAGCGGGTGTTTGTTTTGATCTTTCGGTAATATCGGTGTTTTTCGCAATTTGAGGCACGGCGGTTCCGGACTGTCCGTAGACGGCCCGCGCGTTCAGTGCCTGGAACAGGACGAAAAGAGAAAAAATAACTGCGAAATAGCGCAACGTTTTCATTATTAAGGCTCCGAGTTTTGATACTTGAAATGTGTAAAACGTCTACAAACTCAATGGCTTACTACGCGACCCCGGCCGCCAATGTTTCAAAAAACTTCCCGCAATTCGCGTTGAACTTTGAAGTGAATTAAGTTAAATTCAGAACCTTAACACAGCACTCTTATTAACCGGAGGAATTTATAACATTATGGGAATCAAGGTTGGAATCAACGGTTTCGGACGCATCGGACGCAATGTTCTGAGAACTTGTCTCGGCGACAAAGACATCGATTTCGTGGCGGTCAACGATCTGACCGACACCCGGACGCTGGCGCATCTGCTGAAATACGATTCGGTGATGGGCAATTTAGAGAATTCGATCTCGGCGGACGGTGACACGATCAACGTCGATGGCGACAGTTTCAAGGTTTTCTCGGAGAAGGACCCGTCGCTTATTGACTGGAATTCGGTCGGGGCCGAGATCGTCATCGAATCGACGGGCCGTTTCACAAAGGCCGAAGACGCGGCGAAGCATCTGCGCGGCAGCGTGAAGAAGGTCATTATCAGCGCGCCGGCAAAGGGCGAGGATGTGACGATCGTGCTCGGCGTCAACGAGGAGATGTATGACGCCGCAAAGCACAATATCATCTCGAACGCATCGTGCACGACCAATTGTCTCGCGCCGGTCGCCAAGGTCATTCACGAGAAGTTCGGCATCAAGAACGCACTGATGAACACGATTCACAGCTACACGAACGACCAGCAGCTGCTCGACCTGCCGCACAAGGATCTGCGCCGCGCTCGCGCCGCCGCGCTTTCGATGATCCCGACGTCGACCGGTGCCGCGAAGGCCGTCGCGCTCGTGATTCCGGAGCTCAAGGGCAAATTCGACGGCATTTCGGTCCGCGTTCCGACGCCGAACGTATCACTCGTCGACGTCGTGATGAACGTCGAGAAATCCACCTCGACCGAAGAGGTCAACGCCGTGCTGAAAGAGGCCGCGAACGGCGCGATGAAGGGAATTCTCGCCGTCAGCGAAGAACCGCTCGTGTCGATCGACTTCCGCGGCAATTCGAACTCGTCGATCGTCGATGCCGAGAATACAAAGGTCATCGACGGCACCTGCATCAAGATCCTTTCCTGGTACGACAACGAATGGGGTTATTCTTGCCGGGTTCGTGATCTTGTCAAATACATCGCCGGAAAGGGACTCTAAACGCCTGAACGAAATGACGCTGCAACGACTTGGTCGAGTGCGTTGGGCGATTTTGGATAATGTGGTAAATTAATGGCATCGAAATCCTCGAGGAGAAACCAATGAAAAATTTGCTTAACAAGAATACGCTGAATATCGTTCTGATCGCGTTGGTTTTGGTAGTTTTGGGCTGCCAATGCGGCAAACTGAAGGAATTTTCGGGAGGTTCATCGACGCCGAGTTCGTCGCCGTCAACTTCCGACAGTCCGTCGACGACCTCGTCTCCGGCGACCACCACATCCGGCAAGGCCGACCTGACGCTTGATAAGTACAACAAGATCAAGAACGGTATGACGTACAAGGAAATCGTTGGGATCATCGGTTCCGAGGGTGAAGAAACGTTCAGTTCCGAGGTCGGAAAGTACACCATCAAATCCTTCAAATGGGACGGCGGGGAATACAAGTACATTTTCGGCACGTTCAACAACGACAAGCTGACGTCAAAATCACAGTCCAATCTCAAGTAACGAGCTTTGCCGGCTGAACGAACCCTGCGTTCGGGACAACGACGATCGCCGTCTTTGTTCCGGACGCATTTTTCCGTAGAATCCCGGCCGAACGCATTCGAACAAATGAACAAGAAGAGCATCAAAGACATCGACCTCAAAGGCAAGCGCGTGTTTATCCGTGTCGATTTCAACGTTCCCATCAAAGATGGCCGGATCACGGACGACACGCGCATCCGCGGCGCGCTCCCGACGATCCGCTACGCCTCCGAACAAGGTGCGATGGTGATCGTCGCTTCGCATCTCGGACGCCCGATCAAGGACAAGAAGAAAGCCGACGAGAAGGGAATTCCATACGATCCGTCGAAATACAGTCTGCGGCCCGTCTACGAGTATTTGAAGGCTCTTCCGGACTCCGGCGGGGATCACGTCAAGTTCGCTCCTGATTGCGTCGGCGACGAGGTGAAAGCGATGGCCGCGGCCCTTGAACCCGGCCAGGTGCTCCTGCTCGAGAACGTCCGCTATCACGCCGGCGAAGAAAAAAACGACGAAGAATTCGCGCGGCAGCTCGGTGAACTTTGCGATGTCTACGTCAACGACGCGTTCGGGACGGCGCATCGCGCGCACGCATCGACCGCCGGAATCACGAAGTTCGTGTCGGCGAGCGTCGCCGGACTCTTGATGGAAAAGGAACTCGAGTTTCTCGGCAAGGCGCTTCACGATCCCGACCGCCCGTTCGTCGCCATCCTCGGGGGCGCGAAGGTCTCGGACAAGATCCCGGTCATCAAATCGCTCATCGAACGTCGCGTCGACCGGCTGCTGATCGGTGGGGCGATGGCCTACACGTTTTTCAAGGCGAACGGCTACACGATCGGAAAATCTCTGGTCGAAGACGAAATGATGCCGACCGCGCTGGATATCCAGAAACAAGCGGCGGAAGCAGGTGTTCAGCTTCTTCTGCCGACGGATCATCAGGTCGTCGACAGCTACGATCCGCTCAACTCCCGAAAGACGATACCCGTCGATTTCACGAACGCCGGACTCGTCGGGCTCGACATCGGAGCGGAAACGATCGCGATCTTTTCCGAGGCGCTGAAGGACGCGAAGACGATCATCTGGAACGGGCCGATGGGGATGTTCGAGGAAAAGCCGTTTGACGAGGGAACACTGGCGGTCGCCAAGGCCGTCGCGGAGGCGACCGACAACGGCGCGACGTCGATCGTCGGCGGCGGCGATTCGGTTGCGGCCGTGAATCAATCGGGACTGGCCGGGCGGATCTCGCATATCTCGACCGGCGGCGGCGCGACGCTTGAGTTTTTGGCCGGCGACGAACTGCCGGGTGTCGCGGCGCTTGATGATAAGTGAGTTAAAAGTTATGAGAAAACCCGTAATTGCAGGGAATTGGAAAATGTTCAAGATGCTCGGCGAAGCTGTCGACACGGCGCTTGAACTCAAGAACCTCGTTTCAAACGCGAATCAGTGCGAGGTCGTGATCGCGCCGGTTTTCGTTCATCTGAAGACCGTCGCCGACCGCCTTGAAGGTTCGAACGTCCGCGTCGCGGCACAAGATTGCGCGGCTGAACCGAAGCAGTCGGCGAACACCGGCGAGGTGTCGGCCGAAATGCTCAGGGACGTCGGATGCACGCACGTCATCGTCGGCCATTCCGAGCGCCGTCAGTTCTACGGCGAGACCAACGAGAGCGTAAACCGCAAGACAAAGTCGGCGCTCACTGCCGGTATGACGGCAATCGTTTGCGTCGGCGAATCGCTTGCCGAGCGCGAGAGCGGGGAATTGTTCAACGTCGTCTCGGAACAGGTTCAAGCGGGTTTGGCGGGTTTGACAACTTCCGACCTGGAACGTATTATTATCGCTTACGAGCCTGTCTGGGCGATCGGAACCGGTAAAACGGCGACGCCTGAACAGGCTCAAGAAATGCACGGATTTATCCGCCGGACGGTCTCTGAGATTTTCGGACAGCCGACGGCGGACAGTGTCAGAGTTCTTTACGGCGGTTCGGTAAAACCGGAAAACATCGCCGAATTGATGAGCGAGGCGGACATTGACGGTGCATTGGTCGGCGGCGCGAGTTTGGACGCGGCCGGTTTTTCGAAGATAGTCAATTACAGGCTGGTTTAAGGTTTTGCAATACGTCTTATATACAATTTTCTTTCTTTCGTGCCTGCTGCTGATGGTCGTCATTTTGCTGCAGCCCGGAAAAACGGATGCCGGTGCGCTGTTTACAAGCAATGTTTCGAGCAACGCTTTCGGGCCGCGCGGGACGGCCACGGTTCTTTCGAAGGTCACCATCGTCGCCGCTACGGTTTTTATGATCACCGCTTTGCTTCTCGCGATGCCGGCGCTTCAGGGCAATGTATCGGTACTTTCGAGTAATCCGGACACGCCGACCGAGAATACGATCGCGCCGACGGATTCGAATACGAACGCCGCGACGAATACGACGGCGCCGGTCGCCGATGTTAACGCGAATGCGTCGACCCCTGTGGCCAATTCCGATGCGACGGCACCGGTTAACGCGAACAAATAGTCTCGCGGGTTTTTGAAAATTCACCCTTTTGTCAGCTGAGGTGGCGTAATTGGTAGCCGCGCACGTTTGAGGGGCGTGTGGAGAGATCCGTGCGGGTTCGAGTCCCGCCCTCAGCACCAAGATTTGAAAGCGACAGCCGCTCCGATTTGTTTCGGAGCGGCTGTTTTTGTTTCGGTGTGGTTGAGGCCTGTGCAAGTTCCGGGATCAACTGGCCCTGCCCCTGCTGCGATCGCCCGGCGGGCGTACCCCCTTACTTCGTGCGGGGTTCTGCATTGGGCGGCGATCAGAATAGCTTGAATTTGATCGTCAGGAACTTCTTCGGGTTTTGACGGAAGTCGTAGAGGAGCTTCGTGCTTTCGCTCGAAAACTGGTTCACGTTCGACATCGTCTGGTTCATATTGTTGTAGAGAGTTTCGTCGGTGACGAGGCGCCCGAGCGTGCCCTTGCCGGCGCGCGCGTCGGCGAGGATCGCATCGAGTTTCTCGGCGGTCGAACTGAATTTCCCGAGCGTGTTCTGGACGTCGTCGTAGAGTTTGTCGTCCTTGAGCAGTTTTCCGGCCGTCCCTCGTCCCTCGCGGAGGTCCGTGGTGATCACCTTGAAGTCGTCGGCGATCGAGTTGATCTTGCCGACCGACGTCCGCAGGTCGGAGATCGCGGCCCGTGTTTCGTTATAGAGCGCCTCGTCGGTGACGAACTTTCCGGCCGTGCCTTTGCCTTCGCGGATCTCTTTCGAAATCGCCTCAAGCTGCGAAACCGTCTCTTTCAGGCTGTCGTAGAGCGCCGGGTCGCGCACAAATTTGCCGGCGCTGCCCTCGCCCTTGTTGACGCTCTCGATCGTATTCTGCAGTTTGAGCATCGTCAGCTTGGCCTCGCCGATGGTCGAATCGAGACTCTGATAAAGCTGATCGTTATTGATGAACTGGCCGAGCGTTCCCTCGCCCTGATTGGCCTTGTTCAGGATTTCATTTGTCGGCGTCGCGAGACGATTGATCTGCTGCAGCAGTTCGTTGCCTGTCTGCGTGAGTTGATTGATCGAGATGGCTTCTTTCGATTCAAGTATGTCGTTCTCGCCGACGGGCGTACCCTTTTGCGAACCCGGCGAAATGTTGATCAGCTTGTCGTTCGCAAGGACCGAGGTCGCGACGAGCTGCGCCGTCGAATCCGTGCGAATGCGTTCGGTGATCGGACGGCCGTACAACTCGCGACTGATCGCCATAATGGCTTCGATCTTGAAATCTTCGGGACTCTCCGGCGGCAGCAGAACGACCTCTTCTACTTTGCCTATGTTCACGCCCGCCAGCTGGACCTCGGAACCCGACCGCAGGCCGTCGGCCGCGGCGAAGCGCGCCTTGATCCGCAGTTTCTTCTCGAACGGGTTGAAATCGCCGGTCGAATTCAGGATCAGAAATCCCATCACGGCGAGTCCGAATAAAACAAAAATGCCGACGCGAAGCTGACTTAGGGTTAAGTTCTTTTGAGTAGGTGCCATAGCTCTTCCTTACTTATTTCCCACGGATAAACCGGCGAATATACTGGTCGTCAGTATTGCGCAATTGTTCGTCGGAACCGCTGAAGATGATCTGTCCGTCCCGCAGCATCATCACGCCGGTGTTGATCATGCAGATCTTCTCGCCTTCCTGTTCGAAGACAACGTGGCCGTCGTCGTCGACCGTCGCGTACTCCGACGAAAGGTAATCGAGATTGTTCATCTCGTGCGTGACGAAGATCGAGGAGACGTCCTCGAGGTCGCGCAATTTGATCGCGAGTTCGCAGATCGTCCGCGCTGTCGGCGGGTCGAGCCCCGCGGTCGGTTCGTCAAACATCACGATCGTCGGATCGCCGACCAGCGCCCGCGCGATCCCGACGCGCCTCCGCATTCCGCCCGATAGTTCGCTCGGCATCTTGTCGATCGCATCTTCGAGGTCGACGAACCTGAGCATCCGTCGGACCTCCTTCTCAACGGTCTCTTCGTCCACCTTCTGTTCCTGGAGCCGGTAGGCAACATTTTCGTAAACCGAAAGTGAATCAAAGAGCGCGCCTTCCTGGAAAACCATCCCGATGTGCTGACGCACCGACATCATTTCGACTTCGCTGAAATCGGTGATGTCCTCGCCGCTCACGAAAATCCGGCCGGAGTCCGGCTTCAGCAAACCGAGAATGAGCCGGATGATGGTCGACTTGCCGCCTCCGCTGCGTCCGAGAATGATCTTTGTCTCGCCGCGGCGGACCGTGAAGCTCACGCCGTTGAGAATCTTCTTCTCATCGAACGAAAGATGAACGTCGCGAAACTCGATCGCGGGAATGATGCGGTCCGAACGGTCGACGGGCTGCCCGGAATCCAATGGTTCGAGCGTCTCGGTCGCTTCTTGGGGCAAAACCTGCATAACAAAAGTCCGACTATTATATTGGCTACATCGCTCCGATGTCGAGAATGGACTGCAGCGCCTTCGAAAGGAAAAAATCAAAAACGATGACGGTGATCGATGCCTGGACCACCGCGCTCGTGGTCGAAGCGCCGACGCCGACCGTTCCGCCGCTGGTGTTCAAGCCGCGGAAACAGGAAATGCTACCGATTATGAGCCCGAAAAATACTGGCTTGATCACCCCTCCAAGGATGTCTTTCGTTTCGATCCCATTTCGTACCGCCGTCAGAAAAACATTGGATTCCTGATTATAGATCGACGACGCGACGATTCCTCCGCCGATAATACCGAAAACGTCCGCCGCAACGGTTAGCAGCGGCAGCATCAGGATCAGCGCGATAAGGCGCGGCGTGACAAGCTTGCGGATGGGATCGGTGCCGAGCGCGCGCATCGCGTCGATCTGCTGCGAGACGACCATCGAGCCGAGTTCCGCCGAGATGGCCGATCCGATCCGGCCGGAGACCATCAGCGCGCACAGTACCGGACCGAGTTCGCGGACGAGCGAGGTCGCCACGGCGCGCCCAGCCTCGTTCTGCGCGCTGTAATAGGCGAGCGTCGGGAAAGTCTGGAGCACGAGTACGCCGCCGGTAAAAAACCCGGTAAGCACGACGATCGGAAGGGAACCGACACCGATCAGATCCATTTGCCGAACCGTCTCCGCAATATACCGCGGCTTTGAAAAAAGCGCGAGGAAGGACGAAAAGCAAAGGACGCTGATCTCCTGCAACTCCAATATGAATTTCTTGAGCGGATTCATTCGTCGTAAATAGAATAATTTAACCCAAATTACCGATTAGGGAAACAACTCACGGAAGTGTTGTTTAGGGACAACTCTGCATTGGTTCCGATCTCGATCAAACGCATGATCCCGGCTAAACCCAGATTGCGCATTTGGGAAATTTCTTTCCCGCGAAACACGCAAAATAGACGAAAACGTGCCGGAAAATAAGATCTTTTGGCGTTTTTGGCTTATTTCGCGGGCAAACAGCTCTTTATTGCGTAATTCGGGTTAAATCGATTCCGATGCATCATCCCGGTCTAACTTGTGCAAAGATACAACGAACGCCTCCGAATCGACAAACAAAGAAGCCGAATTGTCTCCAAATCGGCTCGGGAACAATCAGCTAAATTATTCTGCGGGTTAGTTTTCGGGAGTTTTAGGGCGGTCAAGAAGGCGGTCCGAGGGTCGGGTTTGTTTTTCCGTCTTCGAATCCTGCCGGTTCATCATCCGTTCACGCAGCTGCCGGAATTTTTCGAGCTGCTCGGGGGTCAATACGCGCCGTATCTGATACTCGGTGAACGTCCGCACTTTGATCTGTTCGGCCTGCGCGAGCTGTACCGCCTTCATCTTTTCGCGGATGTCGTCTTCCGTCGCGGTTTCCGAATAGATCGCCAGATCGAGCGCCCGGTTCGCCAGGCGAAGGTTTTGTTGCGACTCCTGCATAAGCGGCCGCCGCTGGACATTGATCCGCCGGATCTGCTGAATCTGTTCACGCGTCAAGCCCAATTCCTGGAGAATCCGTACCTGTCGGACCGGTTTGTCAGCCCCGGGCGTCGTCTGCGGAGTTTCCTCCTGGGCGAAGATCGAAACGCTGCCCAGAATCAGGGCGGCGAGCGATATCAGCGATCGGTTAATGAGTGTTCGTTTCATATGAATTCAAATTATCGGAGCGACGATTCCGTTCCGATTTCGTCAAAAAGATCCGCGAGCCGGAGCGAGTCGTCTTCCGTATCAGTTTCGTCGATCAAGGTCGGAGTCTTGTTACGGTCCTTCTTGGCTTCCGTTACCGCAGCTTTTCGTGTTCGCGGCGTGCGTCCCGTGACCGTTCGCTTGTCACTGATCTTTACCGGGGCCGGCAGCGTCTCCGTCCGCTCCGTTTGCTCAGGCAGGGATTCGGTCTGTGATGTGGTTTGTTTGGCCGTCGTCGTCGGATTCGCCGTCGGCGAAGTCACGGCCTTGGCCCGGTTCTGATTTCCGCCGGCGACTTCCGTCGACGATTCGCGGGTCGCGAAATAGGCGAATACCCCGATGGCGATCAGTGCGACCGCGAAAGTCCCGGCGGCGAATGCCGGCAGACCGCCGAAGAGCGCGCGGATCTGGTCAAATACCGAAAATCCGCCGGTCAGAGCGGGTGCACGTTCTTTGGAAGGCGGAATCGTGATCAAAGGCGTCGGCATCAGATCGAATTGGGATTTCCAGTCGCCGATCGACATTCTCGCCGCGCCGAATCCCGCGACATCGTCCGCGCACGCGGCGCACGACGCGGCGTGTCGCTCGAAACTCGCCGTTTCATCGGCCGCCAATTCGCCGTAAACGTACGAAACTACCTTCTCGGCTTCAAGGCAATGCGGTTCATTTTGATTCTTCATACCAATTCTCTAAATTACCTCGAGCGAGACTTTTTCGAGTTTCATCCGAAGCTGTTTGAGCGCCGTGTACAAACGGCTTTTGACCGTGCTCAACGGAAGTTCGAGAATTTCCGACATTTGCTGAAACGTCAATTCCTCGAATTCCTTCATCACGATCACCTGTTTCAATTCCGCCGGCAGCGAACTGACCGCGTGTCTCACATATCGAAGCCGTTCGTTCTGCTCGGTCGTGCGCGACGGCGACTTTTCTGACGGGGCAACAAAGAATTTTTCTTCCGAGTTGTCTTCGTCATCGATGTAAGTCTCCGATCGCGTCTTGAAACGCCGCTTCCTCGTCAGACACTGATTGACGGCGATCCGGTGGAGCCACGACGATACCTTGGCCTCGCCGCGAAAGTTTTTCAGATTCCGGTACGCCGCGATGAACGATTCCTGCGTCGCGTCCCGGGCCTCGTCCTCGCGTCCGAGCATACCGAAACAGAGCGCGAAAATCTTTCGCTCCCATCTTCTGACGATCTCGCCGAATGCATCCGAATCCTCCGAAACAGCCAATTCGACCAACTGTTCATCCGTTAAGCCTTTCAACATTAACTCGTGTTTCTCAAGCCTGCCCTCGGCGAGACATCTATCAAACAAACGGTCTTGCGTTGATCTCGCGATCGACGCACATTACTAAGACGCGCGGTTCTCCGAGAAAGTCGAAAGAATCCATCAGTTCAACTCCCGACCTGAGGGGCGACTTGGTCTTTTTCACAAATGGACACGGATTGGCGCGGATTAACCGGATAAAATGCATCTGTTACCGGCGGCATCCATACGATCCTCTTTATCCGTGTTCATCCGTTGAGAGAACCGCGGCGGGATTTTCAAAACTCCCGACGAGTTTGTCGACGATCTCGACCGCGGCCAGCGGGCGCGCCAGTTTTGCCACGTTTCGCTTCATCGACTCGAACCTTTCCGTGTCAGCGACCAACGAGTCGATCTTGTATGCCAGCACCGGCAAATTGTTGCATTTGATGGCGCAGCCCTTTTCGAGGAGATGATCCGAATTTCTCTCTTCCTGGCCGGGGATCGGGTTGACGACGCAGAAGATCAAGCCCTTGGCGAGCGCTTCGGACGTTGTCAGCCCGCCGGGTTTACCGACGATCAGGTCCGCCGCCGACATATACTCGTCCATCGCGGTCGTAAATCCGATCGGGAAAAACCGTACCCGTTCGCTGTCGAGCGTGGATTTCGCGAGACGGGTCAGATCGTCCCTGAGCTTTTCGTTTCGCCCGCAGATCGCGACGATCTGCGAGCGGGTTTGCAGTTCGCTGAGCGCCCTAAGGAGCGGTTCGATCTTGCCGACGCCGAATCCGCCGGCGGAAACCAGTATCGTCAAACGGTCCGGATCGAGTCCGAGTTTCCGGCGCATGTCGATCTTGTCCTTCGTTTCGCTGAAGACCGGATCGATCGGGATCCCCGAGACAGTGATCTTCCCGGGATCGATGCCGATCTTCTCGAGATGAACGCGGGTTTCGTCAAGCGCGACGAAGTAACGCGAATAATTATGGCAAAGCCACATCGCGTGGGCGTCGAAATCGGTGACGACGATCGATTGCGGAAAGCTGATCTTTCCCTTTGCGGTGAGCCACGAAATGATCTCAGCCGGGAGAAAATGGGTGCAGACCGCGAGGTCGGGTTTTTCCCGTTTCAGCAGACTGATCAGCGGCTGCGTGTTAAGGCGGTCCAGCGCGAGTCGCCGGCGCTCGCCCTCCCAGGGCTTGTCGAGCGTATCGTACATCCAGCCGAGAACTTCGGGCATCGAGTTGACCATATCGATGTACGCCTTGCCGTAGAGCCGACGGAACAATGGATTCGTATAGCCGAGAACATCGATGTTCCTGACTTCCCAGCCCGGCGCGCGGAGCCCGAACGCGCGTTCGATCGCGTCCGCCGCCCGGATGTGTCCGGCTCCGACCGACGCCGATAAGATAAGTGCTTTCTTCAACATAACCTGCGCGTGAAACAATCGTCGTTTGAATGATAGTATAAACATTCGTGGATCGAAACGAACAGAAGAAATATCGTGTCAAGTTTGCTAAAAGGCGGGAACAGTTTTGTCAGTGAGGGCGTGCGTTCGATGTTTTTTTCGACGTTCGCCTTTTCGATGGCGAATGTCTTTGTCAAACAGGTCTCGCATCTGCCGGCGATGGAGATCGTTTTCTTTCGATGTCTCGCAGGGTGCGTTTTCTGCTATGTCGGACTGCGCCGCGCGAACGCCAGCTTTATCGGGTCGAACCGAATGCTTCTGCTGCTGCGTGGATTGTTCGGAACGGCGGCGCTCTACTTTTTCTTCGTCACCGTCAAGAACATCCCGCTTGCGACGGCGATGACGATCCAGTATCTCTCGCCGATCTTCACGACGATCATCGCGATCGTGATGCTCAACGAAAAGGTCCGAAGACGCCAGTGGGTCTTTTACGCGATCGCCTTTTGCGGCGTTCTCCTTATCGAACGCGTCGATGCAAGGGTTTCGCCGCTCTATTTGGCGATGGGAATCGCGTCGGCCTTTGGTTCGGGAATGGCTTACAATCTCGTCCGCAGTCTGAAGGACCGCGAACATCCGTTGACCGTCGTGTTCCAGTTTCAATTCGTCGGAATGGCGGCCGGTTTGTTCTTCACGCTCTTCAATTGGAGTTCCCCGATCGGTTGGGATTGGTTCTACCTTCTTCTGATCGGGATCTTTTCGCAGCTCGGACAGATCTTTCTGACGAACGCTTTGCAAAAGGAGCGTGCGGCATCGGTCGCGATCATCATCTATACCGGGCTGATCTACGGGATCTCGATCGGCTGGATCGTTTTCGGCGAGACATACGGTGTCGGTACCCTCGGCGGGATGATGCTTGTCGTCGTGGGAATCGTTCTCAGCGTCGTTTATGGCCGCCGCAAGATCGAGGTCGATGAACTGGACGTCACCAGCGCCTGATGCCTTGCGGCGCTGTTTGAACGCATTCGATCTGGTTGCAATTCGGAGGGGACTTTCAAACATATGTTCGATGACAGGGAAGTGATAAGTAGAATTCTCGAGGAATGCCGGACGATCGCGGTCGTCGGGCTTTCGTCGGATCCGTTCCGTCCGTCCCACGGGGTCGCCGCGTATATGCAGCGGTGCGGATACCGAGTGATTCCGGTAAACCCGAACGAGTCAGAGGTGCTCGGAGAAAAATCGTACGGAAATCTGGCCGCTATTCCCGAAAAGGTCGATCTGGTCGATGTCTTTCGCCGTTCTGATGCCGCCGGCGCGGTCGTCGATGAAGCGATCGCGATCGGCGCGAAGGCCGTCTGGCTGCAGGAAGGCGTGATCGATTCCGGGGCGGCGCAAAAGGCCGAGGCGGCCGGTCTTTTGGTCGTGATGGACCGCTGTTGGCTGAAGGATCATTACGCGCTTCGGGCGAAGTAGAAAGTTATGGCGAATGTTAAAATCCGCGCGGCGGTCATCACGGTCAGCGACACGCGCGACGAAAAAACCGATATTTCCGGGGTCACGCTTGTCGGACTGCTGCTCTCGATCGGCGCCGAGGTGCACGAGAAGTTTATCCTCACCGATGATTTTGACGGACTGCGGCAGACGCTCTATTCGCTGACGGAAAGGGAAGATCTGAATCTGATCGCCACCACCGGCGGAACGGGTTTTGCCGAACGCGACAACACGCCCGAAGCGACGCGCGCGGTGATCGACAAGGAAGCGCCGGGGATCGCCGAGGCGATTCGCGCCGAGACCTTGAAGATCAATCCGAAGGCGATGCTCTCGCGCGGCGTCTGCGGAATTCGAAACGGAAGCCTGATCATCAATTTTCCGGGCTCGGAACGCGCCGTCCGCGAATGCTTCGAGGTCGTCCGGCCGATCCTGCAGCACGCCGTCAATCTGGTCTCGGGAGAAACGAGGCACTGACGAGTTATCGGCTTTCGGCAAGGTCCGTTGCGCCGCTTTTGGAAAGGGAAAAGGAAATGAAACGAAGACTCGCGACATTCGCTTTGTTGGTTCTTTTGGCCGTCGCTCCGGCGATGGAGGTCGGTGCGCTCGCTCCGGCATTCGGAACATCGGCCGGGAAGTTCATCCGCGTCGAGCTTTATTTCGGTTTTGATCGCCAAGGGCAGGAGCCCGTTTCGGATTCGGAGTGGATAAAATTCCTGTCCGACGAGGTGACGCCGCGCTTTCCTTCGGGATTTACAGTGCTTTCGGCAGTCGGGCAATACCGCGGCGGCGACGGTTCGATCGTGCGCGAACAGTCGCGGGTCTTGTTGATTCTCTATCCAAAGTCGGAGAAACGTAAAAACGGCGCTCTCATCGAAGAGATTCGCGCCGCTTACAAGAAGCAATTCCGGCAAGAATCGGTCTTACGGCTGGATTTCGTGCGGTCGGTCGATGTCGATTTTTGAGCACGGTTCGCGCGATTGGGTGCTCAGGCGGCAGGTTCTGTTTGGCTTTTTTCGCGTATTCCGCGGGCAAACAATTCTCCAGCGCATTGTTCTCGTTTCGGACCACGACCGCGTGATTTAAGGAGATTTTGCCCGCGGATCTTCGCGAATTGAGACCTGTCCAAAGCGCTGCGGAAGCGGGTTTTCGAAATTGGGCGCCTGGACGGGTCTGTCGAAAAGCAGTTTGTTCGTGGGAGTTCGGATAGAATCTTATTCGCGCGGATTCGTTTCCGCGGAAAAGAAATTCTCTGACTGCGCAATCCGTTGTCGAGAGAATCCTTGCTGCTATTTCGTTACCGACTCTTTGATGAATTTCGCCACGTCGCTTTTCAATTTGCGGAGCGAGTTTGACTCGATGTACATCATATGGCCCGCCTCGTAGTAATGCGTCGAGATATTTCCCTTCAGCGAGTTGTCCAGATTGAGCGCCGAAAGCGTATATTCGGTCGCGAAATATGGCGTCGCCATATCGTAGTAGCCCGAGGCGAGGAAGACCTTCATATACGGATTCTTTGACAGTGCGAGCTTGAGGCTCTGGCCGGTATCCGCAAAACCGTTGGACACGCCCCAGTTCCACGGCGCGCCGATGCCGCCGCCGAGAATGTAATACTCGAGGTCCGAACGAAAGCCGAGATCGCGCCGCACATAGTCGTTGAACGCCGCGGTGAACGGCGGACGGATCGCGGTCATGCTGGGATCGAACGCCGGCGTCGCCGAACCCTGATCGCGGTCGATGCCGATGAATCGGCTGTCCAGCCGACCGGTCGTCCGGCGTTTCGTTCGAAGCAGCTCCTTGTTGAATTCGCCGAGTTCGACCCGGAAGTTGTTCTGATCGACAAAGTCCGCCGAAAGCCCCGTGAAACGCGCGAATCGCGCGGCGAGCGCCGCGCGTTCGCTCGCCGAAAGATTTCCGATCCTTGCGAGCGCCGGCTGAAACTCGCCGACCGCGAAATCTTCGGCCTCCCGCAAAACATCTTTGAGCGGCTTGCGCTGCAGATCGCCCGGGAGGGTTTTGTGATACCAGGCGGTCGCCGCGTACGACGGAAGTATCAGGACGAACGGGAGATCGTTTCCGTCGGCGAACAGCAGGGTCTGGAAATTCATTACCGTCGAGATCAGACAGACGCCGTTGAGCGCGATGCCTTTTTCGAACAGAAAGTTCGAGAGGCCCGAAGCGCGGGTCGTGCCGTACGATTCGCCGACGAGGAACAGCGGCGAATTCCAGCGGTCGCTGCGTCCCAGATAAAGCCGTATGAATTCCGCGACCGATTCGATATCGCCGTTCAGCCCCCAGAATTTTGCGCCGAGTTCGGGTTTCACCGGCCGCGAATATCCGGTTCCGACCGGATCGATAAATACCAGATCCGTCTCGGTGAGCCAGGTTTCTTCGTTCGGCGTCAGTTCATACGGCGGCGGCGGCATCATTCCGTCTTCGAGCATCCTGACTCGTTTCGGCCCGAGCGCGCCCAGATGGAGCCAGACGCTTGCCGAACCGGGACCGCCGTTGAAAGAGAACATCAGCGGCCGCTTCGCCGAATCGCCGGCTCCGTCGAGCGTGTACGCGATGAAAAAGACCTTCGCCTCCGTCTCTCCGGTGCGGGCGTTTTTGATCGGCAGAAAACCGGTCGTCGTCGTGTAATTGAGCGTTCGCCCGCGAAGCTGCAAATTATGCTTCCGAATTTCGGGCGCTTCCTCTTTCTGTTCGGCGGCCGGTTTCGGAGTCTCGCTCGAAACCGGCGTCGCGACCGGCGTCTGAAAAAGGAGCAACGCGGAGAAGAATGCTGAAGCGATCATATGTTTAACGACTGCCTTTGAAGACCAACTCTCCGCCGACGATCGTGCCGACGCAATGCGACGTGAATTCAAACGGATCGCCGTCGTACATCGCGACGTCGCCGTCCTTGCCGACCGCGAGCGAACCGACGCGGCCGTCGATCCCGAGGATCTTGGCGGCGTCGACCGTCACCGACGCCAGCGTATCGCGGAAAGACAGGCCGTTTGCCGCCGCCATCGCCGCCTCAAAAAGCAGGACGCGCGACTTCGGCACATAGCCTTCGTAACCGCTCTGGAGCGCGATCATGATCCCTGCCGCCTTGAGCTTCGCCGCGTTTTCGATCGTCAGGCTTTCGCGCGTTCCCGAGTTTCGGGCCATCGTCGGATGCACGATCACTGGAAATCCGGACGCTTTGATCTCGTCGACAACCTGCAGCGCTTCGGACGCGCCGTCGAGAATTATCCGAATGTTGAATTCTTTCGCGATCCGGAGCGCGGTCATAATGTCCTGCGCCTTTTCGGCCGTGACCAAAAGCGGAATCTCGCGTTTGAGGACCTTCTGCCACATTTCCTGTTTCAGGTCGCGCGGTTCGCCCTTGTAGTTTCCCGCCTTGATCAGTTCGGCCCGGAGCATCGCCGCTTGTTTCGCGCGGCTGCCCGGCGCGCGTCCGCCCGACAGGAGCGAGTCGGTTCCGAGCGTGACGGCGATCATCGCCGTCTGGACGAAAACGGCCTCATCGACATCGCGGCCGAAGGTCTTCGCTATCAGTGTTTGGCCCGAGACGAGCGCCGACGGCTGGTGGCCCGAGTGGATGGTCGTCACGCCGAAGCCGCGGACCCATTCGATCAGGCGCTCCTGCGCATCGTACGCGTCGATCGCGCGGAGTTCGGGTTGGATCGGCGAACTGCCGTCAAGGGCCATCTGGTCGTGCGGCTGGTTCAAATAGCCGTTCAAGCCGATGACCGTATGCGCATCGATCAGGCCGGGAGTCACGACCTTTGCCGAAACGACCTTGTAGTCGGCCGGTATCTTGATCTGTGATTCGGGGCCGACGGCCTCGATCTTGCCGTTCTTGATGAGCACGACGCCGTTCGTGATCGCTTCGCCGGTCATCGTCCAGACCGTTTCTCCGCGGACGGCGATCTGCGCGCTCGCCGCCGTCGCCAAACCAACGATCATCGCAGTCAACAGGACGGCCCGTCTTAAATCCAAAATCGAAAATCTAAAATCCAAAATCATCGCTGTCCTCCTTCGATATCGCCGTCAAAACAGTCGATGTCCGCGAACTTGTCATTCGAGGCGCCGAAGCCGCCGACCGCAAGCAGATAATCCGCAGGGTTGCTGCGGTTGAAGACGCTCTTGCCTTCGACCCAGGTCTGTTCGATATGAGTGTAAACGCTCAGCGGATCGCCCGAAAGGACGATAAAGTCGGCGTCCTTGCCGACCTCGAGCGAACCGACGCGGTCCTGCATATCGAGCATTATCGCTCCGGCCATCGTCATTCCGTAGAGCGCCTTGTCGCGGCTCATACCGAAACGGACCGCCATACCGGCCGAACGGAGGAACCAGCGCGAGTCGGTGATCGAATCGTCGGTGTGGAAACCGGCCAGCGCTCCGGCCTTTTCGAGCGCCGCGCCGTTAGTCATCGAAACGTCCATTGTCTCAAGCTTTCCGCCGGGCGAGTCGATCATAATTATCGACGACGGCACGTTCGCTTTGGCGATCTGATCCGCGACCTTCCAGGCCTCGGAGACGTGCTGCAGAACGAGCTTGAAACCGAATTCCTGCTTTAAGCGGAGCGCCGTCAGAATGTCGTCGTGGCGGTGCGTGTGAAAATGAACGACGCGTTTGCCGTCGAGCGCCTCGACAAGCGCTTCCATCGCGAGATCGCGGGGAGGAAGTTTAGTCTTGTCGCCCGCGGCCTTGGCGACCTTCGCCTTGTATTCCTGAGCCTTGATGAACTGTTCGCGAACGAGCGCGGCGCTTTTCGCGCGGGTCCCCGGAAAGTTCCCGCCGCCCGGACGGATCGGATTCGTGCCGTTCGCGAACTTGATGCCGCCCATATATTTCCCGTCCTTGTCGAGGATCAAAAGATCGTCGATCTTGACGGCGTCGTCCCTCAGTTTCAGGTAAAGTGTCTGGCCGCTGTCGAGGTGTCCCGACCCGGGCATCACGTTTACAGTGGTGATCCCGCCGGACTGCGCTCGCTGCAGGCTCGACGCCCGCACGTTTACCGAATCGAGGATCCTGACGTCCGGCTGGATCGGGCTCGAGCCGTCCGCGCCGGCCGGCTCGCCGATATGGCTGTGCGTGTCGACGAGTCCCGGCATCAGCGTCTTGCCTTTGAGATCGACGATCTGGACATCGGACGAAAGCCTGACGCTCCGGGCATCGCCGACGGCGACGATCTTGCCGTTCTGGACGATCAGAATCCCGTCCTCGATCGGAGCGCCGACGATCGGGATTATCCGCGCCCCGGTAAACGCGATCGGCCGCGACTGTCCGGCGACCGATAAAGCGAACGAGCACAGAACGATAAAACTGCAGAAATGTCGTTTCATTCTTGTTTCCTTTTATGGGTGGTATCGAATCGAATTGCAGGAATAAAGTGCAACGAAATGGTTTGGGTGTCAAGAATCGAGACACGATATCGTGCGCCGGCGTGTTTGCGCGGGATTGGGATGGACGCGGTAAGCGCCCTATATTCAGTAGCTTGCCCCAGATTCTATGGGCCGTTCACAGGCTTGGCACGCCACTTGTAAGACGTTAAGGCACACGCTGCGTCGAAAATTATTTCAAAATACGAAAACTAGGGAGACGAAACAATGAAACGATTTCTTATCATTGCAGTTTTACTAACGGTGGTTGCGGGCTCAGCTACGGCCTCGTTCGGGCAGCAGCGAAAACGGAAGGGGAACACAAAAGGACTATTGACGAATCTCGCGATCGTCGGCGGAAGCACGGTCGGCGGGGCGCTCATCGGACGCGGCCGCAACGGCGCGATGATGGGAGCCGGCGCGGGGCTATTGTATGCATCGAGCCGCAAAGGCACCAAGCGCCGCTACGCCGACAGCAACTATCGGCGCGCCGCAAAGATCGGCGGCGGGACGCTTCTCGGAATGGGCACCGGTGCCTGGCTCGGCGGCAAAAAAGGGATGATCATCGGTGGCCTCGCCGGCGCCGGCGCGACGTACCTTTATACGCGAAACGGCCGAAAATACTACCGTTCGCGCGACGGGCGGGTTTACTCGCTTAAGCGTTAGGGGCGGACGAGACGGGTAGATAGATACGAAAACTGGTTCCACCCGACGGGTCCTGAACAGCCTCGATTCGTCCTCCGTGCGCGGTTACGATGCCGTAGCAGACGGCGAGTCCGAGGCCGGTTCCTTTTCCGGCCGGCTTGGTCGTAAAAAACGGGTCGAAGATGTGCGTCAGGTCCTCGGAATCGATGCCGATGCCGGAATCGGAGACGATCGCCAGGATCTCGCCGTCGGAGCGGCACGTCTCGAGGCGCAGGATCCCGCCGTTGGGCATTGCGTCGCGCGCGTTCAGCATCAGGTTTAGAAAGACCTGTGAAAGTTGATCAGGATCGGCATAGATCGTCGCCGGCCCGTCCGCAAATGATTGGTCGATCTCGAGTTTCTGAAAGGACTTGTCAAAACTTGCCAAACGCAGCGCTTTGGTGATCACGTGGTTGATGTCGATGTCGGACTTCGCCGCCGGCCTGACGCGCGCAAAATCCATCATATCTTTCGTAACCTGAGAGATCCGTGTGATTTGGGTTTCGATCAACTTGAGGTTTTCTGACAGTTTTTCGTCGGTCGAATTCTTTCGCATAATCTGGATCATCGACGATATCGAGGCCAAAGGGTTGTTGACCTCGTGTGCGACGCCGGCCGAAAGCGTTCCCATCGCGGCCAGTTTCTCCGTGCGGATCAGTTGCTCGTTCAGTTTCTTCAATTGCTCGATGTCGCCGGCCATCTTGCGGCTCATTTCGTTGAAAGACTGTGCCAGGAGTCCGATCTCGTCGTTGCTGTGGCGGCCTTCGACCTCGGTGCCGTATTGGCCCTCGATGACACGCACGGCGGCAAGCGTTATCCGCTGCAGAGGTCTGGAGATCGACCGCACGATAAGCAGCAGAAGCAGTAGATTCGGGACCAGAGCGGAGATCACGCTGAAGACGAGATATCTTCGCCAAGCCTCGAAACTGATACCGTCCTGAAACGCCCACCAGACGATGGGAATCTGAAAAAGCGTGAAACTCACGATCGCCACGGTGGCGATGCTGAGCGCGATCTTGTATGTGATCGGGAAAAGCCGGAACTGGTCGAGCGCGTTTTCCAGCGAAAAAAGCTTGAAATTCGAGATCGCGTAGGCGTAGATCAAAACCCCCGGAAGTACGAAGATAGCGCTGTACGGAAGAAGAAAATAAAGCCCGAAGTAAGGAAAAATGATGTTCGCGATCGTCTTCAAAACGCCGGTGATGATTAGCGCCCAGAGAATCGCCCCGACTTGCTGTCCGTGCTGCGAATAACGAAGCTGCCGGTACTTCTGGAAGAGAACGCTCGCGCCGTAGCCGAAGACAAAATACACGTAGATGACGAACGCGTATGCCAGTGGGGCGAGATCGATCTCGAAGCGGTCGTCCGTAAAACCCGCCCGACGCCACAACAGACCGGCGAACGCGACCGGGATAAGTATCAGCGACGGGGCGAACAGGATCGCGGCCTTTCGTTTCGGAATCCGCGAGTTCTCCGGGAAAACCCACGCGAAGATCACCAGCGAGCACTGCATCAAAAGGGCGATAATAAAACTCGAAGCGGCCCACCAACCGGCCGAATCGTTGCTCCCGTGAAAATTCCAGAAGACGAGGTCTTTTACCGTCCATAGCGCGAGGACCGCAATAAAAGCCGCGAACGTCTGATGAGCGCGGTTTCGGGGATTCGCAACGAAGACATAGAATCCAAGCAGGACCAGGAGAAACAACGCGAACAAATGAAGCAGCACGAGCATCTGTTAGATAGTAGTTTCAACCTCAAAGGATGGCAACAGGTGACACGCCTGCTGTCTCGACTAATCGGAAGGTTCGGGTGGCGGAACCGGCGGAATGTCCGGCGCGTAATGTCTGATCAGGCGGCCCGATCGAGCGCATACTCGTCGACCGCCTGACTCTCAAGGGACGGACGGAAGTTGGCGGATTGCGGCGAAGTTTGAAAGACTTCAATTTCCGAACGCCGCTCCCGAGCGCGTTCGTCATGAACTAACCGGCGCAAATGATTGAGATACGTACTCAAGAGTTCTTTGCGATCGCCGTCGATCCCCGCGGATTCGATCACTTCAGTGATCGAATTCCGCGCGATCTCCCGATGAAAACGGAGCCGCGCCAAATTGCGACGGTGCAGACAGCGTGAGTTGTGAGCGCTCTTGCCGTAACCCGAGACCTCACCGAGACCGGAGTCCGCATCCGTCGGAACGTCGTTGGCTGAGTTGAGTTCAAGGGTCAGCCCGACGTACCGCTCGAATGATTCGCGAAATTCATAAACCCGGAAGTCCGGGTCGGTCGCCGACAGGGCCGCCTCGCAATTGCGACGCAAAGCTTCGAGAGAACGCAATGTTTCAAAATTGGGAACAACCCTTCCGTCCTTATCGGAATCCAAGATATATCGGAGCGGCCCATTGACGACTATCAGCCGGGCGGCGAAGAAAAACCAAAACAGAAAACTGGCACCGAGCCTTGCGACAAACCATCGTTCCCGCACCCGATGTCTGGCCGTAAGGAAATAGTAGACGCCGAATGGAGCGCCGCACGCGAGATAGATGATGGCGATGTCGAGCAGATTCATTCGCAATTAACAACAGCAACGGTCGTGCCAAATTTCGGCCGGACTGAAGAAACAGCTAAATCGGTCGAATTGAACTGAATTTTCTGTTAACTCGGGAACAAAGAAACGCGAATATGCGTTACACATCTTTGCAATCCGCAAATAAAGATCCCGCGGTTTGCAGAATGCGAAATTAGAACGACGCTTTGGCAAAAAGCTTGGAAAACGAGCGTCATCAGGTTTAACAGGGGCAAGAAGTTATCAAGCAGGGAGTTTACGATATGAACAAATCAAAGATTAAGGTTATTAAGAAAGGAACACCGAAAGTTGTGGATAAGAAGACCAAAGCGGTTCGTCCGACGGCGAAAACACAGGTTCGGGAAATGGTCGGGAATGTGACCACTTGGGTAAGCGAATTCCAGCATCGCAAGAGTGAAGAAACGAAAGTCGCATTGGACCTTTTGTTCAGATCGCATCCGCAAACCAACGGCGCGTAAGCCGTTTTGTTAACGTCAACCTCCGTTTTGTGAACTTGGCGGCCATCGCGGCCGTCTTTTTTTGTTCCGAATTGACAGCGGTTTTGTCATTCCTTATCAAATCTTTTAGACTCAGAGCAGTAACCTGCCCGGTCGGTTCAGAGCTTAAATATGAAAGATAAGGTCGTAATTATTAGCGGAGCAAGCAGCGGAATAGGCCGAGCTGCCGCGATGTTGTTTGCAAAGAACGGTTCGAACGTTGTGGCGGTCGGCCGCAACGAAAAGGAACTCGGGGCGTTGCGCGAGGGTTCGCAGGGGAAAAAGGGCAGCATCAGGGTTCACCTTGCGGACATCCGCGAAACGACCCAAGTCGAACGAATCGTCAACGATACGGTGGCGGCCTACGGCCGAATCGACGTTCTCGTGAATGCCGCAGGAATCATCGCCAACGGCAGCATTGAAAACACAACGCTTGACGATTGGGACAAGATGCTCAACATCAACCTGCGTTGCGTTTTTTATCTGATGCAGCGTTGCGTTCCGCATCTCGAGGCCGTCAAGGGCAATATTGTCAACGTCTCAAGCGTCGCCGGGACGCGTTCGTTTCCTAATGTTCTCGCATATTGCGTGTCAAAGGCCGCACTTGACCAATTGACGCACTGCTCGGCTCTCGAACTCGCGCCGAAGGGGGTCCGCGTGAACGCGGTCAACCCGGGTGTCGTGGTCACCAACCTTCATAAAAGGGGCGGAATGAACGACGCCGATTACGCCAAATTTTTGAAACACTCGAAAGAAACACATCCTCTTGGACGGGTCGGTGAGCCGAAAGACGTGGCCGAACTGATCTATTTTCTGGCCTCCGACAAGGCGTCGTGGATCACCGGGGCGACACACGCAGTGGACGGAGGCCGCGCGCAGACCTGTGCGCGCTGAACTTGGGCGGTTTGGTTTGGCTGAATGAAAATACAACTGCTGCCAAGTACGATCGAACCTGACGGGACCGCTTCGGTGCGGCAGCATCTGTCGTGCCTGGTGATCGACGATCTGGTGGCGATCGACGCCGGAAGCCTGGCGCAGGCCGTAAGCCCGGTGCAACGGGCGCAGATTCGCGATGTCGTCTTGACGCACGCGCATCTGGATCATATTGCCGGGTTGCCGCTCTTTGTCGACGATCTTTTCGCTTCGGTCGAGTCCCCGATAGTGATTCACGCAGTTCAGGAAGTGATTGACGTCCTCGAGCGGAATATCTTCAATTGGTCCGTGTATCCCCGTTTTTCGGAACTTCGGAACGATCACGGTCCGGTAATGGAATACCGGCCGTTCGAACTCGGAGTCGAGTTTTCAGTAAGGCATCTCAAACTTAAGGCGATCGGGGTAAATCACAAGGTGCCGTCGGTCGGGTTCATTATTTCGGACGGGAATTCGATCGTCGCGATGACCGGCGACACTGCTGAATTGAATGGATTTTGGAACAGGGTGAACGACCTCGGAAACGCCGCGGCGGTCATCGTGGAATGTGCGTTTCCGAACCGTTTGGCTGAGTTGGCTTCAATTTCGCATCATCTCACGCCGAAAAGCCTCGAGCGCGAACTTGCGAAACTACGGATTGATTGCCCGGTATATGTCATGAGCATCAAGCCTGCATATTATGATTCCGTGGTCGAGGAACTGTCGGCGCTGAAGATACCGCAGTTGCGGGTCTTCGATTCCGGGCAGACGCTTTCGGTCTAGCATCAAAAATTCTCGCGTTTGAAATTTACCGGCTCAAACGAACTCTGGCGGTGTTCGCCCGCAAAATCGTAAAGAACGACGCGACTGTTCGGCAGAACTTCCTTGATCTTATACGTCCGCGACTCGCGATCTTTTCCCGGCATCAACTCGGCGCGAAACGTAACGCGCATCTCAGGGCGGGCCCACACATTCTCGCGGACGATCTTTCGGTAAAAATTGCGCAGCAATCCCATATTGTTCAGTCGGTGGTCTCTTCTTTCTTCTTATGCTTCGAGCTTCGTTTCGACGGATGAACCTTGTCTTCCGGCCTTCGTTTACCCATCTGCGACGTCGGCGGCGCGGTCGGTTTTCTGATCGCGTCGAAGATCGGAAGTTCCGGTTTCTTGCGTTTCACGGCGCTCATTCCATAGACGATACACCATCGGATGTTGACAAGTATAGAGGAAAATTCCAGTATTAATTGATTTTTCGCGGGTCCATCAGCCGCCGAACCGCAACTTAAATGAGCCGAAAATCGATCAATCAGATGCGCAACCGCGACGGAATGCGATTGAATGAAAGATACGCGCCGATCAGCCGGCGCCGGCCGTTTTGGTTGCCCGCGTCCAATTACTATGTGCTTGCGGTAGGCCTCACGATTGCGTCCTTCTTCTTGTTTTGGGGTTTGCTTCACGACGGTGACGAGACGATGCCGTGGATCCCCGCGGGCGTTGCGGCAGGCATAATTCTTTTCTGCGCGGTTTTGCTTCGCGAGATAATTTTGCGGCGATTCCGCCGCCTTTATCTTGCCGAGAGACTTCTCGATCAGAACCTTGATCGGACGCGGATCCCGACGCTGCGGGCGGCTCCGACGTCAAAATTGACGATCGAGCAGAATGCCGGCCTGATCAAACGAATCAAGAAGAAATCAGCGGCGGCGAAGACTCTGATGCGTTTGCCGGAAGGGCACCTCGAAGTTTTTGACTTCTGCAGCGAGTATTTGAGATTGACCAAAAGCGAATTGCAACTGGTGGCGACCGGGTCCCCGCGGCTTGCGGCATTCCGCAAGGGCCGCGACGTTGCCGAAGCGATTCGGAAGGAACATTTGCTGATGTGGGCCGAAATTGAGGCGAAGAGGTTTACAAAAGAGGCCGTGAGCCGTGTTACAATTTCGGAAAAGATCGAGACCGCGCAACGTGCGCTCGATGTGCTGCTTACGGCTCTCGAGCAGTATCCCGATGATGAAACGCTCCTAAGCTCTCAAGTCGCGGTCAAGGATATGATCAACTCGATGCGCGTCAGCCATTGGATCGAGCAGGCGGAGCGCTCCGAATTCAAAGGCAACCACCGACGTGCAGTAAGCCATTACAAGGACGCCTTGTTTTTTATGGCCCGCGAGCGCGGAAACGTTCCGGATGCCGAGAATTTGGCCGAAGAGATCAATCGGGAGATAGAACGAATAAACGGTTTGCCGAAAATCACCAAACGGGGAGAGATCCACCCAACCGAAAATGATTAGCCAACGCTGCCCAAAATGCTCAAGCGACCGGATTCGAAGAGGTTATCGTCCGACGCGGAAATGGTCGAAACTGGTTTTCAGATATAACCTGCTTTGCGACAATTGCAACTGGGAGTTCACCGGATTCGCGGTGCCGGGAACGGTCTCGTCGAAGCCGAAGCGTCGTCCGCGGAATCAAAAAGACATTGTCAGTGAAGAGGAATGACTCAATTGGCAGAATAACTTCAGGTATGCCGGTTTTGCCGAAGAACGTCATCCGTCGCGCGGCCTTTTTGATGCTCGTTGCGACGTCGATTGCTCTGACGACTTTCTCACAGGAGGCCGCCAGGCCGGACCCGACGCCTGAGCGGCGGACCCCAGCGATCGAACTCGTCCATCAGGGCGACCTACTTGAAGTTGATGTTCTTGGCAGTCTTGAATTCGACTGGAGAGGGCGGCTGACTCCCGAGGGATATCTCGCCGACTTTGACGGGGCTGGGGAGAAGATCTTTGCCTTGTGTTTGACCACGGACGAAATCGCGCGAACGGTTGAAAAGTCGCTTTCGAAAATACTCCGCAACCCTTCCGTCGTCGTTCGGATTCTCGATACTTCCGAACGCCCGGCGGCCGTAATTTACGGTGCGATCGCCACGCCGCAGAGATTTCAGATCAAGCGCCGCGTCACTCTCGCAGAACTGATCATTATCTCAGGCGGGCTGACCGATCGTTTGAGCGGCGAGATTCAGGTGTTTCGGCCGGAGGGTCGGGCATGCCGTGACAAACGCTCGTTGACGGAGGAAACTTTGACGGCGTTAGACAACCGGTCGGAGTTCCTGAACATCAGTATTTCTGAGTTATTGAAAGGGGTCGATACGGCGAACATTGTCGTCTACAGCGGCGACATCATTACGGTCAATGAAGCGTTCCCCGTTTTTGTCGTCGGCGGTGTCAATAACCCGAAGCCGATACTCTTCCGGAACGATCTGACGCTCAGTCGTGCGGTGGCATCGGCAGGAGGACTTTCACCTGACTCGCGCCCAGACGATGTTCAGATCTACAGAAAGTCGGGGAATCCGTCGAAACTTATCACCGCGGACCTGGAGAAGATTCGGGCCAAGAAGTCGGACGACATTAAACTCGAAAGGCTTGACGTTGTTGAGGTGGGCCGACGAGGGGGCGCAAGTCGGATAGCGCCGCTCGTTGACATCTACAGCGAGACGGATGTTTCCGATTTGACGAAATTGCCCTTACGGGTGATTGATTGACAAACGATAATATGAAAAAATCATTCGTTTTATGTCGAGTATTGTAATAATCTTATTTTAGTTATTTGGAGGACTTTCCTCGAGAAAGCCTGATAGTTATGGGAAAAACCAAAAAAATCAGCCGCCGGTCGGTCGCCCTTCTCTGGCTTTTGGTCGTCGCGGCGATCATTGGCACTTTGATTTATCTTGAACAGATCGCCGTTCTTTACGTATTGGCAACGTTCGCACTCGTCGCGCTTCTTTTGATCGTCGGATTTGCCGATCTTGAGAGCGTCGGCCGGGACGACAACGCCGCATGACTTTTCATTGATGCAGTTTCCGATTTCAATCGCTCGATTTCTCCTCGTTGTTTCGGTGTCCGTCGGAAGCGTTCTGGCGAATCAGGCGCCGGTCGCGGAGAGCAGTGCGCCTGAGGGTCTGCACTGGAACCGGAAACGCGTCCGTGTCGAACTTTCGACATCATTTCTTCGGTCTCCGAGTTCGATCAAGCCGGGAAGTGATGTGCTCGGAGCAGTCACACGAAGCTTCGACGTTTGGTCTGACGCGACGGGAATCGAGTTTTCTGTCGAATGGTCGGACCGGCAGTCCGTTAGTCCGGCCGGTCGTCTTGGTGACGGAGTGAATTTGATCACGATCGCGCCGACGTCCGAGAACCTTTTGGCGATTGACGCCGATAACGACGAGGTGACAGCGAGGACGCGCGTCTTTTTCGCGCGGCGGGGCGAGATCTCCGAGGCCGACATCGCGCTTAATCCGAACCAGCAGTTTTCAACTGACGGCTCGTTCGGGACCTTCGATCTTCAATCAACCATCACTCACGAGATCGGCCATCTTCTTGGTCTGGATCACAGTCCCGTGATTTCTGCGACGATGAACGCGCTTCAGGCCCGAAACGGAATCTTCGGGGTGTCGGCGTTCACCAAGCAAACGCTTTCGCAGGACGACGTTTCGGCGGTTCGAGCGGTTTATTCGTCCGATCCCCAAGCTTCAATTTCGGGCCGTATCCTGTTGCCGGGAGGCCGACCGGGAGCGAATCTGACCGTTTGGGCCGAAGAACAGGCGAGCGGCCGCGTTGTTGCCGGCCGTTATACATCGGTCTCGGGCGATTACCGACTGGCTGGGCTTGAGCGCGGAACGTATCGGTTGTTCGTTCAAAGTTCCGACCAAGAGGCGTCGCCGTACGTGGCTGAGGAACTAGGAAATTTCGACGCGCCCCAATTCAAGGATTATCGAGCGGAACGAAGAGTCGTATCTACGCGAACGCCCCCAACTATTGACAGCATAGGCTTTAACGGACAATTCGCCGACCTTCCGATACTCCTCAATCCGGGCTTGGCCTTCTCGATCTATCTGCGATTTTCGGGGCAGGACGGCGACAAAACACGGCCTCTCCTTTATTCCCGGTCCGGCGGATTCGAAGAAGATCTGACGATAACGCACTTTTTGGGTCCAACCTTATTCATTTCGTCGGGCAAGATCTTAATTGGCGAAGACTCCCCCGAGGGTGACTATTCGGTCGAAGCCGAACTGCCCGGACAAAACCGGCGCTTCTTCATCGGTTGCCTCACGCTGGATCGTTTTTCTAACCCTTGGAGTCTCTAAGGTTTGAAATGCCGTTTTGCCTTTTGGACGGTTGCAAAAAATCCAAAGTCGTGTAATATTTTAGGTGCTCGCCTCCCCGGTGAGCGTTGGTCACGAGGGGTGAGGACTTGTGACCTAGGGGCGATGGTGTGGGAGACATCGCCCTGTTTTATTTTAAAGTTCCGTTTCGCTGAGGCTTGACCTAGCCAAGAATAAAAGTACTATTTTATCTTGTTTTTCTTTGCTCGACGGTCCCGACAACGTAACGGCCTCGCGGTACTGTGCCGATTGAATCGAAAACTTGAAACAGCGTACGACGCCAAACCTTCACAAAGGGCGGTTTTTGCGAGAGCTAATCTATGGATAACTTGAAAAGAAATTGGTTCAAGCGTTGGCTTTTCCAGGGCGTTCGCGAAATCGAAGGGCCGCACGAACAGGAGGGCCGGCATCATCAGCATTCATGGTGGAAGGTGATGTGCCTCACGGGCGTCGATTACTTTTCGACGCTTGGATACCAGCCCGGAATTGCATTCCTGGCGGCGCAGGCGCTCTCGCCGATAGCGACCCTTGTCCTCGTCTGCCTGACGCTTTTCGGCGCGCTTCCGATGTACAAACGGGTCGCAGAAGAGAGTCCGCACGGCGACGGTTCGATTTCAATGCTCGAACACCTTCTTTCCCGATGGAAAGGGAAGATGTTCGTCCTCGCGCTGCTCGGATTCGTCGCTACGAGTTTTATTATTACCATCACGCTTTCCGCGGCTGACGCAACCGCGCACATAGTTGAGAATCCGTTCGTCGAACACAATCTCTCATTCCTCGATCATCGCGTGATCATCACGATAATACTTATTGGCTTTCTCGGAGCGGTTTTTCTCAAGGGATTCAACGAGGCGATCGGAATCGCCGTTTTCATTGTCGCGGCGTACCTGACGTTGAACGTCGTCGTGATCTCCACCGGAATGTACGAAATCGCGACGCATCCCGAAGCGTTCAACAACTGGCAGGCCGCGCTGTACCGGCATCCGGATGTCCGCGGAAGTTCCCTCGCAATGCTTTTTGCGGCTTTGGTTGTCTTTCCGAAACTCGCCCTCGGGCTCTCCGGATTTGAAACCGGCGTTGTCGTGATGCCGCTGATCAAGAGCGATGTCGAACCGGTCGGTACGGAAACCGGTTCCGTGCCCAGGTCGTTTACTCCGGAAGCGCATTCGGAACAGCTCGCGGGACGGATCCGAAACGGAAAGAAACTTCTGAGCGGCGCTGCAATGATAATGAGCGTGATGCTGGTCGGCAGCAGCATCATCACTGCAATGCTCATTCCGGAAGAGAAGTTCCAGGTCGGCGGAGAAGCGAACGGGCGCGCAATTTCGTACCTCGCCCATAGCTATTTGGGCGAGATATTCGGGACGGCGTACGATCTCAGTACGATCCTTATTCTCTGGTTCGCGGGCGCTTCGGCGATGGCCGGATTGCTTAACATTGTGCCGCGCTATCTCCCGCGTTATGGTATGGCGCCGGACTGGGCGCGCGCAACGAGGCCGCTCGTGATCGTCTTCACGCTGATCTGTTTTCTCGTGACGATCTTCTTTCAGGCCGAGGTCGACTCGCAGGGCGGAGCTTACGCGACGGGGGTCTTGATGTTGATGACGTCCGCGGCCGTTGCGGTGACCATTTCCGCTTGGCGAAAGAACGAACGCAAGTGGATCATGTTCCTGTTGATCACCATCGTGTTTGTCTATACGACGGCGGTCAATATGATCGAGCAGCCGGACGGGATCAAGATCGCGTCGCTGTTTATCGTCGGGATCGTCATCGCGTCGTTTGTGTCGCGCGCCCTCCGCTCGACCGAGATCCGCATCGACAAGATCGTCTTTGACGAGGCGGCGCGCGAGATCGTCGATGACATGATGCTCGGCGAGATCCGGATCGTCACCAATCGGCGGGAGAAGGGCGACGTCAGCGAGTACCGTTTTAAGGAACATGAAAAACGCATCGACAATCATATCCCTTCAAACGACCCGATAATTTTCTACGAGATCGACCTCGGAGACGCGTCCGAGTTCAGCGGCACCCTAAACATCCGCGGCGTGGACATCGACGGTTACCGCGTGTTGCGGACGGAGGCGCCCGCCGTGCCCAACGCCATCGCCGGGTTTCTGCTTCACCTGCGCGACGAGACAGGGAAGATTCCGCACGTTTATTTTGGTTGGAGTGAAGGCAATCCGATCCTGTATCTCATTCGATACATCATCTTCGGCGAGGGCGACACGGCGCCCGTCACCCGCGAGATCCTGAGGCAGGCGGAACCCGACCCGGAATTGCGTCCGAGTGTTCACGTCGGCGGATGATTCGTGGATTTTCCTAGTTGGAATCCGGACCGATCAGTCCCGGATTTTGTTCAAGGAAGCAGCTGCGGCAAAGTACCGGCCGACCTTGGGAAGGATAAAACGGAACCGTCGTGTAAGCACTGCAGCGGGCGCAATGAACCGCGACTTCGATTCGTTGCTTTATTCCCGAATTCTGCGCCGCGGTTATCGCCGCCAATCGTTCATTCTTCGCTTTCTTACAGTTTTTGCAGCGCTTCGGAGGATTCCTCAGGTTCTTGTCGCGGAAAAACAGCTGTTCACCTGCTGACCAAACAAAGTCCTGTCCGCAGTCGATGCATTGTATCTCTGTATCGTGGAATTCGGCGGATTCGTCGAGCGGCTGGTCGTGCGCAGGTTTCTCTGGACTGCTTTGCGGTGACATGGTTCCCTCCCTGATGCTAACGGCGTCCGGTAATTCGCAAATATGAACGGTCTGATCAAGAGGACGAATCGCTTCGAAGTATCTGACGTCGTTTGATTTACAAATGTGAATCGGTCAAACTGTTCCAAATTACGCGCCCGGACGATTCTTTGTTGAAATTATAACTTATGCAATTCAGTGTCAAGTAGCTCCGGGTTATGACTATAGCGGTATGAGAATACTTGTAATCGGCTCAGGCGGACGCGAACACGCAATTTGTTCAAGTTTCGCGAAAAGCGCCAAGGTCGGCAAAATCTTCTGTGCAAAAGGGAACGCCGGTATCGCTGAAATCGCGGAATGCGTCGCCATCGACCCGCTGGATATCCCGGCGCTGACGGAATTCGCGAAGGCGAACACGATCGATCTGACCTTCGTCGGCGGGGAATCGTCTCTTGCGCTTGGGATCGTCGATGACTTTGAACGTCATGGGTTGCCGATAGTTGGAGCGTCCCGTGCGGCCGCCCGTCTCGAGGCGTCCAAATCGTTCGCAAAAGACTTTATGTCGGAATTCGGGATTCCGACGGCTGACTACAAGGTCGCGGGATCCGTTTCCGAAGCGATCGATGTACTTGAAAGCGGTAGATTTGGCGGGCCGGCCGAACCGGCAGTCGTCAAAGCGGACGGGCTGGCCGCCGGCAAAGGTGTGGTCGTGGCCGCCGATCGTGCGGAGGCGCTCCGTGCGGTTCGCGAACTATCATCGACCGTCGGAGAAGCCGCGGCCGAAACGATCGTTCTCGAAGAATGCATCTTCGGGCGCGAAGTTTCTCTTCTTGCGTTTTGCGACGGCGAGAACTATCGGCTAATGCCACCGGTTCGGGATCACAAGCGGCTCGGCGACGGCGATAACGGTCCGAACACCGGTGGTATGGGAACCGTCGCCGACGGGGCGCTGATCTCGGATGCCGACCTCGCGGTCATCGAGCGAAAAATCGTCGTCCCGACACTCGAGGGTTGCCCGAAGCGCGGTTTCCCGTTCAAAGGCATTCTCTTTATCGGCCTGATGATGACCGCGCGCGGAGCGTATGTTCTTGAATACAATGTTCGTTTCGGAGACCCTGAGACGCAGGTCATTCTGCCGCTTTTGCAGACTGACTTTGCCGATATTTGCGATGCGGTCGTTCGCGGAACGCTTTCGTCGACGGCGATAGACTGGTCTGATGACGCTGCGGCCTGTATCGTTCTGGCCTCCCGCGGCTACCCCGGAAAACCGCAGCGCGGCGACATTATCTACGGAACCGATCTTGCCGTCCGGAGACCGTCAACGACTGTGTTTCACGCCGGAACCGCGCTCGATCCACGGGGACATTTCGTGACCGATGGCGGTCGGGTACTGGGCGTGACCGCGACCGGCGAGGACCTGGCCGAGGCGCTCGATCGCGCCTATCTTGCCGTCAACGACATTTCCTGGAATGGAATGCAGTTTCGCCACGACATCGGACGATGAAACAGAATCGCCGCTACAAATACTACGATCTGATCATGGCGGCGTTTGTTGCCGTGCTCCTTTGTTCGAACCTGATCGGCGTCCACAAGGTTTCGACCGTCAACCTGCCGTTCTACGGCGAATATGTTTACGGGGCCGGCGTCCTGTTCTTTCCGATCAGTTATTTGTTCGGCGACATCCTGACCGAGGTTTACGGGTACGCGCGCTCGCGGAAGGTGATTTGGGCGGGTTTCGGGGCCCTGATCTTTGCTTCGCTGATGTCCTACGTTGTGATCTCGCTTCCGTCCGCTCCGACGATGGATGCGGATCGTCAAAAAGCTATCGAATTGATCTTCGGATCGACGCCGCGGATCGTCGCCGCATCGCTTACGGCGTTTTGGCTCGGAGAATTCGTCAACTCGTTTGTTCTCGCAAAAATAAAGCTCTGGATGTCCGGGAAACTGCTTTTCGTGCGGACGATCGCCTCCACGATCGCCGGCGAGATAGCCGATTCCCTGATCTTCTATCCGATCGCCTTTTACGGCATCTGGTCAAACCAACAGTTGGTCAGCGTGATGATCGGAAACTACTTCATCAAGGTGATGTGGGAGGTTCTCGCCACTCCGTTCACTTATTTGATCGTCGGATTCCTCAAGCGCGCGGAACACGAGGATTATTACGACCGTGACACGGATTTCAATCCGTTCAGTCTCGACACTTAGGTTCCCACCGGGTAAATGCCGGAATTAACGCGCAACGCGGTTGCGCGGCCATTAGCCTATGAAACTCAAACTTACAACACCTGTCACCTCGCTTCACCAATTCGAATTTATGGAGATCTCGCAGACCGTCTGCAAGAAACTCGCGGCCGCGGTCGCGGCCAACGCGTACAAGACGGACATCGCGGACGCAACCGTCGAAGATCTGCTCAATTACTTTCCGATGCGGTACGAAGATCGTTCGAACTTTGTGCCGATCGAGAACCTGACGCCGAATCTCGAAGCCTCAGTCGAGCTTTTTGTCAGGGTTTCCGGCGGATACCGCGTCGGTCGGAACCGTTCCCCGAAGGCGCCGCCGCTTTTCATCTTCGAGATAAACGCCGCGGACGCGGCACGCACCCTCAAACCGGTCGTTGTTTGGTGGTTCGTTTCGGGCAGGTCGGCACCGCGAATAATTCAGTATTATCAGGAGCGCTTCGCACGCGGTGTCGGGTTCGTCGCGTTCGGAAAATGGGAATGGGACAGTCGCCGCGGTACTTTTGCGATGCGCGTGAATAAGCCTGACGATCTCGAGATTCTTCCGGTGCCGGCGGAATCGCCGCTGACCGGGCCGGGGGCAACTGACGTGTCTTCGGATGCCGCGCTCGAGGAGGATCTCGGAAATCCGCGTCTCGCGATGGTCCACACCGGGCGCTGCGTGCCGATTTACCGGAAACTCGGTCCGTTTCAGACCAAGCGATTGCGAGAGATCGTTTTTTGCGCGTTGGCCAACCTCGATTTTGAAGATGTCCCCGATCCGCTTCCGAAGGAATTGCTGAAACGCAACGGGTTGATCACTCGGAGCGAGGCGATCAAAGGCATCCACTTCCCGCCCGATGGTGCCCGTTTCTCGGACTACCAGCGGTTTCGCAGCGACGCGCAGATACGTTTGATTTTCGACGAGTTCTTCTGGCTGACATACGCCCTCAGCTTGCGGCGGGGCGAGCGACTCGCGGAAGAGAAGGGGGCGCTGATCAGTTTGGACGGTGAAGTTCGACAGAAACTTCAGAACATTTCGCCGTTCGAACTTACGAACGCACAGGTCCGTGTCATCGACACGATACTTGACGATATGAGGTCGGATAAACCGATGAATCGGCTGATCCAGGGCGATGTCGGTTCAGGCAAGACCATCGTCGCCTTTTCGGCGATGTACGTGGCGATGCTGAACGGATATCAGACCGCGCTCATGGCACCGACCGAGATTCTCGCCGAACAGCACGCGCGGAACGCGTCGGCGTTGTTTGCCGGGACTCCCTTTGGGGTCGTCCTGCTCACCGGAAGCCTGAAGGCGGCGGTCAAAAGGGAAGTCCGCGAACGGATCGCGACCGGTGAGATAATTGCGGTCGTCGGGACGCATGCCGTCATTCAATCCGGGGTCGAATTCAACCGTTTGGGACTCGCCGTTATCGACGAACAGCATCGGTTCGGCGTGATGCAGCGGGCGGAACTCCGGGCGCGGGGAATCAACCCCGATGTGCTCGTAATGACCGCCACGCCTATCCCAAGGTCGCTGGCGATGACGGTTTACGGCGACCTCGACGCATCGGTTATCGACGAGCTCCCGCCGGGCCGGACGCCGGTAAAGACGGTCGTCGTCGGTGAGGACCAACGCAAAGGTGTGTATCGCGGCATTGAAAGGGAACTCAAACTCGGACGCCAGGTCTATGTGGTTTACCCGCTGATCGAAGAGTCGGAAAGATCGGATTTGAAGGCGGCGACGCGGATGTTTGAGGAACTTCGCGACAAGGAATTTCCGTCGGCGTCGGTCGGGCTTCTGCACGGCCGCCTGAAACCGGCAGACAAAGAAGAGGTTATGGCGCTGTTTGTCACCGGGAAGACGGACATTCTCGTTTCGACGACGGTGATCGAGGTCGGAGTAGATGTCCCGAACGCGAGCCTGATGGTTATCGAACACGCCGAGCGGTTCGGCTTGTCGCAACTGCATCAACTTCGCGGGCGTGTCGGGCGGGGGGGCGAACAGTCCTACTGTGTACTGTTGACCGGCGACAAGCAGACGGCGGTCGCCAAGGAGCGACTTGGGATAATGGAAGAAACTTCCGACGGGTTTCTGATCGCCGAAAGGGACCTCGAACTTCGCGGGCCCGGCGAGGTGCTCGGAACGCGGCAGGCCGGGATCGAATCCTTTCGGATCGCAAACCTGATCAGGGATCTGGATCTTCTGGGGACCGCGAAAAAAGAGGCGGAGCGATTCGCCGGCGAACTGTCGGGGACTGAAGAAGCGTCGGCGCTCAAGCGGATTATCATCTCCGACCCTCGATTCCACCTCGGCGGAATCGGTTAATTCCCCGAATTTCACAAATTATGGTTGAAAAACGTTCGATTTCTAGTACAATCATCATAGATAGAGATAACTTCCGACGTTTTGCGTAGAATCAACAATTAGAGAGAGCGACTGTTAATTCAGAGGTTTCGATTAACGGGTGAAGGTGTCGATGCTGCAGACGCTTCGCCCGGGCTGGGATTTCGTCACCTCCAAATGGGTAAACCCTCCCCAGGTAAACAGTTAAGGATGTCTTCAAATGGAAAATCATAGACGCACACCGAACAATCCCTCAACCTTTGACCGGGACAGCAATCTCCGAAGAACTGGCGACAGACCTGCGCCGCGGCCGAGATACCAGAATCGGGACGAACGATTTCAGTCGCGTGGTGAGAGAGCTCCAAGGCCCGACGGATTTCAGTCCCGTGACGACCGGTTCGGCAAGCGACCGAGCAGGTTCGGACCGCGAAACGACCGGAACGATGGAAAAGACGGATTTGCGCCGAAGGGCAAAGTGCCGGCGTGGAAAGAAGAGCCGAAGATCAAGATCGTCTCCGACCTGCAGGTGACCGACGGCAAATCACACGGGAAATATCTCAAGAATTCGACGTCGGCGAAATTCACCGTAACGCCGCGTCGGCTTCGCGAGGCGATGTTCAAGATCCTTTTCAGGAGAGTCAGAGCTCGCCGTTTTCTCGACCTTTGCGCCGGTTGCGGAATGATCGGCATTGAGGCGATCTCGCGCGGGGCGATCGTCTCGACCTTCGTCGAGCGGTCCTCGAAGATGTGCAGCTTCATCAAGAAGAATATGGAGGCGTTAGAGATCAAGACCGGACATGGTGAGGTGGTCGAGATCGAATTGGGACCGTTTCTCAAGCGAATCGCCAAGCGCAAGCGCCAATGGGACGTAGTTTACCTCGATCATTCGGGCGGTCCCGAGTTCGACGAAGCTATGAAATATCTCAGCCGCGGAACGGCGATTACGGTCGGCGGCACCCTGGCGGTGGAGCACCCGTCCGAGATCTTTCTGCCGGAGCGGAGCGGCGTCCTTCGCCGTTGGCGCGTGATCGTTCAGGGCGAGAAGGCGATCAGTTTTTTTGAAAGACAATAAAGAAGCGGTTTCCGGACCTTTGTGGTAGGAAAATCGCTTTAACCCGAATTTCGCATCGGAAAGCTGTTTGCCCGCGAAATACGCGAAAAACGATAAAGATGTTATTTTGCGGCCGGTTTTCGTGCATTTTGCGTGTTTCGCGGGAAAGAAATTTCCAACGCGCAATTTGGGGTTAACTGATGAGAATCATTTCCGGTCTCTACCGCGGACGCGTGCTGAAGAGTCCCTCAGGCGACAGGACGCGCCCGACCTCGGATCGCCTCCGCGAAACCCTTTTCAACATCATTGCACCGAGACTCGGACCGGGAACGCGTTTCCTCGATCTGTGCGCCGGCACGGGCGCGATCGGCATCGAAGCCCTTTCCCGCGGTTCCGATTCAGTGACCTTTGTCGATAAATCGCGGCGTGCCTGCGGATTGGTCGAGGAAAATCTCGATCTTCTGCAGGTTCCGGAAGATTCCACCGACGTGATTTGCTCAAATGCCGAGAGCTTTCTTTTGAAGACACGGTCCGCCCCGTGGGACATTATTTTCTTTGACCCGCCATATTCTCACGACTACCACGTCGCTTTGCATACGGTCGGTGAGCGTTCCGAGGAAATCCTGTCGAATACCGGCCTCTTTATCGTGGAACATCACACCAAGACCGTTCTGGCGGATGTCAGCGGCGGAATCAGGCGTTGGCGAATCGTCAAACAGGGTGAAACCTGCCTCAGTTTTTTCGAGTCTGTTTAGAACTTACAACCGGGTTTTAACCCAAATTGCACATTAGGGAAATTTGCCCGCGAATTTCCGCGAATCCGCGCGAATGGAAATCTGGTCCAAAGCGCTGCGATATAAGTGGGTTTTTGAAATTGGGCCACGGGTCAAAGTGTTGAAAAGCGGTTTGCCGGTGCGGGTTCGGACAGGATCTTATTAGCGCGGAAATTAGCGGGCAATTTGTCCATTGGCCAATCCGGGTTTAACCCAAATTACGCAATAGAAAGCTGTTTGCCCGCGAAATACGCGAAATACGCTAAAAGAGATTACTTCCGCCACGTTTTCGTGTATTTCGCGTGTTTCGCGGGAAAGAAATTCTCAAATGCGTAATCTGAGTTTAATTGACTAATCAACAAACGCGTCGTAATCTATGTAGCGAACTACGCATATGAAAGTAGACGTTGATTTTTTGTCGGATCTTGGTTTGTTGGGCTTTGTTACGCGGCTCAAGCGGGTCAGTGACGCGATGCTGCACGACGGTCGGCGGCTTTACCGCGAACTCGGGATGGACATCGAACCAAATTGGTACGTTATCTTCAAGCTCCTCGAACATCAGGGGCCGTTTACGGTGACGGAGATCGCGGACCGCATCGGATTTGCCCACCCTTCGGTGATCTCGATCGTCAACAAGATGGCCAAGTCCGGCTATCTCGAAGATGTTCGCGTCAGTTCCGACAGCCGCAAGCGCCATCTCAAGCTAACCGCGGAAGCGGTTGAACGACTGCCTGAGTTCGAACGGGTTTGGAAGGCGGGGACGGCCGGGCTCAAACGAATGCTCGACGATACCGATGCCCTGAGTTTTCTGGACCGACTCGAAGAACGGGTCTCGGCCAAAGGATTCAGGGCGCGCGCGCTTGAAGAACTGAGCAACGCGGTAGAGGCCGAGATCGTTGATTATCGTCCGGAACTTGCGGCTGACTTCGCGAGACTCAATTACGCGTGGATCTCTCAGTACTTTGAGATCGAAGAACACGACCGACACGTTCTTGACGATCCGGACGGCGGGATCATCGATCGCGGCGGCAAGATATTCCTTGCGTCGGTCGGAGGCGAGATCGCCGGCGCGGCGGCGCTCCTGAATACCGGTCCCGAATCGTTCGAACTCGCCAAAATGGCTGTGTCGCAGCGTTATCGGGGAATGAATATCGGCGACCAGTTGATGCAGGCCTGCATCGACTTCGCAAAAGCCGCCGGGAAGCGAAGAATTTTCCTGCTATCGAACACAAAGCTGGTTCCGGCGCTGCGTTTGTACCGGAAGCACGGTTTCACCGAAATACCGCTTGACGGGTCTACACCCTATCGGCGAACGGACATCGCGATGGAACTGGATTTGGGTGCGAATCGATGAAACCGCTGCTGATCTGGCTCTTGCTTTGCATCGTCTGGGGAACCACTTGGATCTTCATCAAACTCGGTCTCGACTTCTTGCCGCCGGTGTCGTTCGCCGCGCTTCGTTTTTCGGTTGCCTGCCTGCTTCTTTATCCGTTTTTGAAGGTCAACGGCATCGCCATTCCGTCGATCCGAAAGAACTGGCGGTTCCTGGCGATTACCGGCGCGCTTCAGTTCTTTGTAAACTACGGGCTGCTGTTCTGGGGCGAACAGTTCATCAGTTCCGGACTGGCGGCGGTCCTTCAAGCGACGATTCCGGCGTTCGGCCTGATCCTTGCACGGATATATGTCGGCGAGTCGATCACCGGTATCAAGGTGGCATCGATTCTTCTCGGCATCGCCGGCGTCGGTGTGATATTCCGCGAACAATTGGTGTTGAACGGAGAACTCGCCTTTACCGGCAGTCTCGCGGTCGTCGTCGGTGCCTTTGCCGCGTCATACGCAAGCGTCTTGACGAAGGCACGCGGACTGAGTTTTCATCCGGCGGGTCTGCTTTTTCTTCAAATGCTGATCGGCCATATTCCGCTCTGGTTCGTCGGGGCTTACCGTGAGGGCAGTCCCCTCGGGTTCCGCTGGACGCCGCTCGCGATCCTCTGCGTTTTTTATCTCGCGGTCGTCGGGTCGATCGTCGCGTTTTGGCTTTATTACTGGCTTTTGTCTAAAATCGATGTCACGCGCGCGATGATGATCGCCTTCGTGACGCCGTTGGTCGCCGTTGTCGTCGGAAGCTATTTCGGTGAAACGCTTGAGTTTGAAACGCTCATCGGCGGCGCGATGATTCTGGTGAGCGTCTTTTTGATCGTCATCAGGCCGCTCATCAGACGAGCAAGAAGCTGATATGAAATTCAAATTCACAACCTCCGGCGAATCGCACGGAAAATCGTTGGTCTCCATTGTCGAGGGACTCCCCGCCGGGCTTCCGATCGATGTTGTGTTGATCAACGCCGAATTGCGCCGCCGCCAGCAGGGGTACGGCCGCGGCGGGCGGATGAAGATCGAGACCGACACCATTGAGATCATATCGGGCGTGAGGCACGGCAAAACGCTCGGGTCGCCGATCGCGTTAATTATCGAAAACCGCGACTTCGTTCATTGGACGGAGATAATGTCGGTCGAGGAGATCGACGTCGAGCCGAAGAATCCGCGCGTCGTCAAGCGTCCGCGACCGGGCCACGCCGATCTCGCCGGAGGGCAAAAGTTCGGGACACGCGACCTGCGCGACATACTCGAACGGGCGTCGGCGCGCGAGACAGCGTCGCGCGTTGCCTGCGGCGCGCTGGCGAAGCAGATGCTTGCGGCATTCGGGATCGAGGTCCGAAGCCACGTCATCAAACTCGGGCCGGTGCCGGCGGAACCTCTCTCGAAGTCCTGGGACGAGATCTGCTCGATCGGCCCCGAATCGCAGCTCAACTGCGCGGACGAAATCGCGGAACGCGCGATGATCGCCGAAATCGATCGCGCCAAAGACGACGGCGACACGCTCGGCGGGATATTCGAGGTCGTTGCCCGCAACGTGCCGGTCGGGCTGGGTTCGCACACATCGTGGTCCGAAAAACTCGACGGACGCGTCGCACAGGCGTTTATGTCGATACAGGCGGTAAAGGCGGTCGAACTGGGCGAGGGCGTTGCCAACGCCGGGCGGTTCGGGTCGGAAGTTCACGATGAGATCTTTTATGGCGATGGCGGGTTTTCAAGGCCGACAAACCGCGCCGGCGGACTTGAAGGCGGAATCACAAACGGCGAGGAACTTCGCGTCCGCGGATATCTGAAACCCATCGCGACGCTTCGCAAGGCGCTCCGTTCGGTCGACATCGACAGCAAGCAGGAGGACCTGGCAGCGTTCGAAAGGTCGGATGTGACGGCGGTTCCGGCGGCCGGCGTGATCGGTGAAGCGATGCTCGCGATGGTCCTTGCGAACTCGATGCGCGAGAAATTCGGCGGTGATTCGCTCGACGAAATGCGGCGCAACTTCGATGCCTTCCAAGCGAGCGTCGGGCGCTACTGATCGTCGGCGGCTTCGCCGATGTCTTCGTTCCAAACCGACGGGTTGGCCGCCGTATAGTCGGCGAGCATTTTGATGCATTCCGCTGAGTTGAGATCAACGACCTCGACTCCGTTCGCTCGAAGCCATTCGATCCCGCCTTGAAAATTCACCGACTCGCCGACGACCACGGTACCGATCCGGAACTGTCTTACCAGCCCCGAGCAATACCAGCAGGGCGCGAGCGTCGTGACCATTATTTTGTCGGTGTAAGTTGTTTGGCGGCCGGCTTTGCGGAAGGCGTCGGTCTCGCCGTGGACCGACGGGTCGTCTTCCTGCACGCGGCGGTTGCGACCGCGGCCGAGCAGATTTCCGGCGCGATCGAACAGTGCGGCGCCGATCGGGATTCCGCCTTCGGCGAGCCCTTTTTTCGCCTCTTCGACGGCGACCCGGAGCATTTGTTCGAAGTTCATAGTGAGCGGGATTATAGCAGAAATACGATCGATGGGATCCGGCTCGAAGCCGACACTTTTTCAACCCGAGGCTTTGTTTGCTAATCTTAGAATTATGTCACAGGATTTTCAGGACGGCGATTTTCTGATCTTTCAGATCGAGAGCGGATACGGTCTTTTGCGTTTGCTGGCGGTGGACACCGCCGTTGACGGACGCGTGTGGCATCTGCGCGGCTACGCGGAGATGTTTCCCGACATCGATTCCGCCGAGGCGGCGCTCGAACACCCGGATACATTGACAGTTTCGATGCCGCACGCGGCAATCACGAACCGCGCCTTCGAAGCGACTCAAACCGCACGTCTGAAAAAGGTCGAACTTTCGCCCGAGGAATCCGCCGTTGTCGGGGAATGGAGAAAAAGGGGCGCCGCCGCCAGCGATCGCTCGATTCGTCTAATTCTTGGTCTTCGTTGAGCGGCGCGGGAGTTTCTCGGCCAGGCGACGCGTCGTTTCGTCGGTCACGCTCGGCGGGATGAACGCGTCAGCATCCGCTTCGCTCAGGAGTTTGTTCGCTTCGGGTGCCCGAAACTCCCCCATTCCGCCCGGCTCTTTTGCCGCGTCGCGACGCTCCGGCAGTGCTTTTCTCAAAAGCACGGACCGCCAGATCACTTGAACCTGCCAGAAGAACATCGCCGTCAAGAAACCCGCCGTAATGTAGATCAGGAACGGCGTGTCGTCCTTACCGAGAAACGTCGCGTAAAGCATTATTGCCAGCGTCGCGCTGACGGCCGCCGTCATCACGGTCAGTACCGTGTTGGCGGTCAAGTGCTGTTGCGGCGTTGTCTTTTTCTTTTGGAGGGCGTCAAAATCGGGAAGAAAATTACCGCACGTCCGGCAAAAAGAATCAACGTTCTGATCGGCGCCTCCGCAGTTTGGACAATACATATCGATGATTACGAAATTCTGCGCCGGTTGAGTTCTTTTTTTATCAGGTCCAGTTCGCGGCTGACCTGCCCCATCACGGCCGTATTTTCCTGTGCGCGGCGGATCAGGTACGGAACAGAGTCCCGCACGGGGCCGTACGGAACGTATTTCGAAACGTTGTAGCCCTCGTTCGAAAGGACGTATGACAGATTGTCGCTCATCCCGAGAAGTTGCGAAAAGAACACGTTCGGATGATCTCGGCCAACACCCAGTTCTTCCATCGATGTCACCATCAGGCGCGTGCTCACCTCGTTGTGGGTCGCAGCAACGAACGCGAGCGAATCGACGTTTTCGAGACAATAGGTCAATCCGAGGTCGTAATCGCGGTCGGTCGAGGCCTTGTCGGGCTGGATCGGCGACGGATAGCCAAGTTCTGCGGCCCGTTCCCGTTCTTTTTCCATATACGCGCCGCGGACAAGTTTAATGCCGTAGAAGTACCCCTTTTCGCGAGCCTCCCGATGCTGCGACTTAAGCATCTCGAGGGCGTCGGTTCGGTAGAACTGGATGGTCGTGAAAACGAGGGTCCTTTCCCGATTGTGCTTTTCCATCATCTCGACCGCCATACGGTCGATCGCATTTTGGATCCACGTCTCTTCGGCATCGATGAAGATCGGCTGGTCGAGCGACGCTGCCAAGTCGCAGATCTCGCGCACGCGGCTCTGGATCCGCTCCCATTTCAACTGACTCTTTTCGGGCAGATCAATGCCCGCGCTCACCTTTTCGAGCGTTCCGAGAGGCGCGATGCCAGTCACCTTGAAGACCGAGAAAGGTATGTTCGGATCATCTTTCGCGCGACGGATCGTCGCCAGTATCTCGTCCTTTGTATTCTCGAAATCCTCTTCCTCCGATTTGCCTTCAACCGAGTAGTCGAGAATCGTTCCGATATTCGATTCGGCGAGTTTCTTGACGGTCCTGTCGCATTCTTCGATCGTTTCGCCGCCGCAAAAAACTTCAAAGACGGTTCCCTTGATCAGTCCGCCGATCGGCAATCCGAGCGAAAGGGCGAAACTCGTCGCCCGTGTGCCAATGCTCACGAGGAACGGCGAGTTCATCATCTTGAAAAGACGATACCTCTTTTTCAGGGCAGAATTCGATTTGTCTGAAAACGCGGTCTCGGTGTCGTGAAAGTCGATTTCGTTGGCGCTCATGATTTCTAAATTATCACAGAATCGGCAGGGAAATGCAGTCTGGGCGAGCCGAAATCGGGTATTCCTCAAATTGTTTCTTGAAGGGTTTTCACGTATGATTTTTTATTTTACCAACCAAGCGGAATTAAACATCTTATGATCAAAGGTCTACCCAAACGAAGCGAAAACTACTCTGAATGGTACAACGAATTGGTCAAGCGTGCGGATCTCGCTGAAAACTCCGCCGTCCGCGGCTGTATGGTCATCAAGCCGTATGGCTACGCAATTTGGGAAAAGATGCAGCGCGCGCTTGACGATATGTTCAAGGCGACCGGACATCAAAACGCGTATTTCCCGCTTTTCGTTCCGAAATCGTTTCTTGAAAAAGAAGAAGAGCACGCCGAAGGCTTCGCCAAAGAGTGCGCGGTAGTGACTCATTACCGCCTCAAAGCGAATCCCGACGGAAAAGGACTGGTAGTTGATGAGACCGCCAAACTCGACGAGGAACTGATCGTCCGTCCGACCAGCGAGACGGTCATTTGGAACACCTACCGCAACTGGATCCAGTCCTACCGCGACCTGCCGATCCTGATCAACCAATGGTGCAACGTCGTTCGCTGGGAAATGCGGACGCGCCTCTTCCTGCGAACGGCTGAGTTTCTGTGGCAGGAAGGCCACACCGCGCACGCGACTCGCGAGGAGGCGATAGCCGAAACGGAACAAATGCTCGGGGTTTATGCGACCTTTGCCGAAGACTGGATGGCGATGCCCGTCATCCAGGGCGCGAAAACCGCCAACGAGCGATTCGCCGGCGCGGAGGACACTCTGTGCATCGAGGCAATGATGCAGGACGGAAAGGCCCTTCAGGCCGGAACGTCGCATTTTCTCGGACAGAATTTCGCGAAGAGTTTTGACGTTCAATTTACGAGCAAAGAAGGAAAACTCGAATATGCCTGGGCCACAAGTTGGGGACTTTCGACGCGGATGATGGGCGCTCTCGTGATGGCGCATTCCGACGACAACGGGTTGGTTCTGCCGCCGAAACTCGCGCCGATCCAGGTCGTCATCGTGCCGATCTTCAAAACGGAAGAAGACCTCGCGACGATCTCGGAAAAGATCGACCCGCTGATCGCCGATCTCAGATCGAAGGGGATTTCGGTTAAGTTCGACACCGACGACAAACAGCGTTCGGGCTGGAAATTTGCTGAGTACGAACTTAAAGGCGTGCCGGTTCGGCTCGCGATCGGACTCCGTGACCTCGAAAACGGCACGATCGAGGTTGCGCGTCGCGACACGTTGTCGAAGGAGTCGAGACCGCTCGAAGGAGTCGCCAAATACATCGCCGGACTTCTTGACGAGATTCAGGCAACGATCTACAGGAAAGCGCTCGAGTTCCGCGAGTCGAACACCTTTGTTGTCGATACCTGGGACGAGTTCAAGACACAGATCGAAAAGGGCGGATTTCTCGTCGCTCACTGGGACGGAACAAGCGAAACCGAGGACGCGATCAAGGCCGAAACGAAGGCGACCATCCGCTGCATTCCGTTCAATTCCGTCGAAGAAGCGGGGAACTGCGTCTATTCGGGCAAGCCGTCCGCCAAACGAGTTATTTTTGCGCGGGCCTATTGATTCGAACTGCCGATTCGGAGAATTTGAGCTTATTGGCCAACCGGACTAACGCACGGATCGCCTGCTCGCCTTTCTTTAACGGACATCTTGACCGCGAAAAACGCGAAATAAGCCAAAACGCGGTCCGACGAACGGCGCGGAATGGATCGCGGCGAACGGGGGTTTGTTCCGGGGAAACAGTCTTCATTTGCCGAATCCGGCTTAAACCTTTTCGCGCCAGCGAAGGACTTCGCTGCGAAGGATCGGGTTTTGCTGGAAACTCGCCGTCTGCCCCTGCGCTTCGGTCGCACGCTGAATGTGCCAATATGACAGTCCGAGTTTGCCGATCGTTCTCAGGTACTTGGTCCGCGCTCCGAATTTGCCGGAACCGATCCCGCCGAGACGCCAGAAGATCGAACCGAAAATCGAAGTTGCCGTCGAAGCGTGTTCCTGCGGGATCAATCCGCGGGCGACGTCGATCGCCAACATCTCTTTGAGGATCCTGTTCTGGCGCACAAGCACGTAGATCGTGAAACTGACGAAGATCAGAAACAGCGGAATCTGAAGGCCGGCGTACGCGATCAGGAAAGCGCACAAACCTTCGAGTCCGCTTTCCTGTGCCCATTCGCATAGCCAGCCGATGTTCAGTTGTTTGAGGATCTTGCCCGCAAAGACCGCGAGGCCGTTCCAAAGCGAATGGAGACAAACGGCGAGGATGTAGCCGACGATCGGAAACAGGACTTTCGCCGCCTTGTTATGGGTTTCGCGCGCGATTCCGCAGCCGATCCCGGTCATCGATGTAAAAGTAGCGTGCGCGAATGGCGACAACAGGCCGCGGAGCACGAACAGGATCGACAACGCAATCAGTCCGCCGCCGTTGAGCGCGCGGCCGTAATAGAGAATGTTTTCAACCGTCGCGAATCCGAGTCCGACGATTCCCGCAAAAACGATGCCGTCGAGGATATCGTCAAAGTACTTTCTGAAAACGATCAGCAACAGCAAAACGCCGAGTCCCTTTGACCCCTCTTCGAAGATCGGCGCAGCCGCGACCGCCATAAAGCTGTCACCGAAGTCGGGATTGACGGCGATTGCCGCGCCGATGCCGGCGATCGTGTTCGCAAAGAACGAAAATGCGATCGAGACGAGTCCGCCCCAAGCAAAAGCGATCGCGAGCAGCCACAGCGGTTCGGGATCGTAGCGGTCGATTAGTACAAAGGGAATCAAATAAAAAATGACCGGAGCGAAGGCGACGAATGTGGCGACGACCGCCGTTACGGGGCCGACCGAAAGAACGGTAATCAGCATCACGAGCAGCAGACAGATGAGGCTCCCGATGATCGCGGCGGCGATCCCGATGATCATCAGCGGATTGCTCTTTTCCGGTTCCGGCTCATATTCGCGAGGCATACTGCCGAGACTGAAATGCGAGATCGAGTTCCTGACCGTGGGTTCGAAAATCGGGATCGGCGCGGCGTTTGCTTGGATCGGCGCGGGCTCAAATGTCGGAGATACGGCTGGGTATGCAACGGTTGCCTGTGACGTCTGAGGCGGAGTCGAGACGCCGAAAACCGTCGGAGCGCTCGCGCTTTCGTCGTCAGATTGCTCGGCCGTTTCGATCGAAACGATTCCCTTGACGCCGTTCTTACCGAACTGCAGCGTATCGCCCGACCGGAGCTGCACGCTTTCGATTCGCTCGCCGTTGACGAACGTCCCGTTCATGCTCTGATGGTCGACAAGATAGAAGCCGTCCGTACGCCGTTCGATCGCACAGTGGTCCTTCGACATCACGCGTTCGACCAGCGGGTCGAATCGGATCGAGCAATTCTCGCCGCGGCCGAGCGTCGCGGTCCCGGCTTCAAGGTCGAACGTCCGTCCCGCGTAGGTTCCGGTTTCTATCGTCAATTTGAGTTTCATAGGGCTCCGAATAAAAAGAAAATCCAAAGCAAAACGTCGCCGTTCTAACTTTGGATTTTCAAGGCGTTGATTGTGCCGTCAGGTCTACGGCTGAACCGATGACGGCGAAACAGTGTCACCGGTCTGGCCGAACGAGCGCGCACTGAATGCGCCGTTCGTGCTGTTCAGGCGATACCAAACGGCCGTGTCGGGTCTGAAAACCGCAATGTCGGCCTTGCCGTCACCATCGAAATCCGCCGGGACGGGAACGTCGTTCGCGAGACCAAAGCGGTTGATCAAGACTTCGTTGGTTGCCGATTTCAGAACATACCAGTTTCCTTCGGCCGGGCGATAGACCGCGAAGTCCGACTTGCCGTCGCCGTCAAAATCCGCCGACAACGGCTTGTCGGTCGGGATCCCCCAGTTGACGATAATCGGAATGCTTGACGAACTCTGCATCACGTACCAGGTTCCCGTGCTCGGACGGAAGATCGTCATATCGGCCTTGCCGTCACCTTCGTAGTCGCCGGCAAACGCGACGTCCGAACTGATGCCCCAGTTCTGGATCTGGATGCCGAGCGTGCTGCGCATAATGAACCAGGTTCCCGTTGAAGGGCGCCAGACGGCGACATCGGCCTTTCCGTCGGCATCGTAATCGGCCTCAACCGGCCTGTCGCCGCTGAGTCCGAACTGGACCTGATAGAACGTGTTGTTTGCGCTGTTGATTCGATACCAGTTGCCGTTCGACGGGCGCCAGAGCGAAATGTCCGACCTGCCGTCGCCGTCAAAATCGCCGGTCGTGAGTTGGTCGCCCGCGATTCCGAACGTGGTCTGCGCGAACGCAGCGTCGGAACTCTGCTCGACGCTCCAAACACCGCTCGCCGGCGTAAAGGTCGAAAGATCGGTCTTGCCGTCGCCGTCAAAATCCGAAACGGTGTTGCGCAGCGGCGCGTTGGCCCGCGAAACGTCCACGACCAGCAAGCCGTTGGTGAGGTCGCCTATCAGCACCTTGTCTTCACCGAGGAACGGAAACACCGCCCACGCGCCGTCGTAAGATGTCGGCAAGACGTTCTGCAGATTTTCGCTACCGCAGACAATGTCCCAAGGCTCTTCGCTGAGACCGATCAGATCGGTCGGCGCGAACGTCTGCTGATAAGAATCATACTGGCCGATCCGGCGCGGTTGCTGCGCGATCGAGATGTCGAAAACCTGAAGTCCCGCCTGGTACCACGAAACATAGAGTTTGTTTCCGAAGACGACCGGATTATGCGGCGTGACGGCGTTCAGTTCGAGACCGGTCATCGTTTGGCGGTCGACAAGGGTCGGCGAACCGGGAGTCGTGATGTCGTAAACCCGAATGTCGCCGGTGCCGTTGGTGGTTTCTCGTGCGCTGTAAAGAGTGCCGCCGTCTTCACTCGTCCAGCTGCTGTGCATATTGTTGCCGGCGGTCGTCGCGGTCGTGTCCTCGACAAAGCCCAGCAGCGACGGCGCTTGCGTCGCGATGTTGGAAATATCGTAGATCTCCGTCCGTCCTCGGTTCGTCGTGTTGCCCCAACCGGAAATGATCATCCGATTGCCGCGAATATGCATCGCGTGGACCCACTGGGCTTCGGTCGGGTTGAGATCGCGCACGAAGACCGGTGCGGCCGGATTCGTGACGTTGATGAACTTGATGATCTTGTTCGAAAGACTGTTCGAGTTTTCGATCAAATACGTCTGGCCGTTCTGGGTGATGACCATCATTTCGTGAATCGAATTATGGCCGTTGCCCGCGGTCGAGTTTACGGTGCCCAAAAGCTGCGGATTCGCCGGGTTCGTCAGATCGACGATATGTACGCCGCCGCCGTTCCCGCTGCCGAAGTAGCCCCGGTTGCCGACGAAGATCGCTTCGAGAAACTGCTGATTGTTTCCGGGGTTGTACCACGACGCGAGCGTCGGCGCGTCGGGATTCGAGATGTCGTAGACGAACGCCCCGCGACAGTTGTAACTCCCCTGAACGGCAATGTTGCCGTCGGCGAAGATATCGGAGAATTTCCAGCGCGAAGTTCCGCTGCTGCAACTCGGCGTTATCTGTGCCCGAAGCCGGATCTTCTGACCGGGCGCTTCAAGATATGCGGCTCCCGATACAAGGATACCGAGAATCAAAAATTTCAAGATCGAAAACTTTTTCATTTATGCTCCAAAGCGGAAGGTGATTCTGTAATTGCAGAACGCTAGATTTTGTCTCATTTTAGCTGAAATTACAAGATGAAAGTCGATCTGACGGCAACGAATATGATGATCTGCCGATCAAATTGGAGCTTATTGCGATTTCATCGACGGACCCTGTTCCGGGTCTTCGGCCCGAGATCCAAATGGGCGACGCAGGTCGGTCCGCTCGCCATCGGGTTTCGTTGCGCGGCGGCGGCTATGAATCCGATCCCGATTTGAACGGTCCGTTCAAACGTCATAAACTATTAAGTATCTGATCGAACGAACATTATTTTATTAAGGACATAAGAAAAACTATATGAAAGAAGCAGTAATTATCAGTGCAGTCAGAACGCCGACAGGCAAATTTCAGGGATTGCTCAAAGGGTTCAGCGCGACAGATCTCGGAGCGATCGTGGTTAAGGAAGCGATCAAACGTGCTGGAATCGCGGAGGCGGATGTCGATGAAGTGATTATGGGTTGCGTCGTTCAGGCCGGACTCGGTCAGGCGCCTGCACGACAGGCGGCGCTAAAGGCGGGACTTCCGCCCGAAGTTTCGGCGCTGACGATCAATATGGTTTGCGGCTCGGGCCTCCGCGCGGTCAGCCTCGCGGCGCAGGCGATCAAACTGGGCGACGCGGATTTCGTGGTCGCCGGGGGAATGGAGTCGATGTCGAACATTCCGTACGCGATGCCGGGCGCGCGCGACGGCTACCGGATGGGGAACCAGACGGTCACCGACCTGATGATCAACGACGGGCTTTGGTGTCCGTTCGAGAACTGGCATATGGGAAACACCGGTGAGGTCGTCGCGGAAAAACACCAGATTTCGCGTGAATCTCAGGACGAATTCGCAGCCGGTTCGCATCAAAAGGCGGCCGCGGCGCAACACGAGGGCCGCTTCAGCGAGGAGATCGTCCCGATCGTCATCCCTCAGAAAAAAGGCGACCCGGTCGTGCTCGATTATGACGAACCGGTCCGCCCCGACACGACCGCGGAAGGATTGGCGAGACTCAAGCCGGCGTTCAAGCGCGACGGCGGAACGGTTACCGCCGGAAACGCTCCGGGGGTCAACGACGGAGCCTCGGCGGTCGTCGTGACCTCGGCGGAAAAGGCCGCCGAACTCGGGATCGAACCGCTCGCCCGCATCGTCTCGTATGCGACGTCGGGCATCGAGCCGAGACTGATCATGCTCGCGCCTGTCGAGGGTGTCCGTCGCGCGGTCGCGAAAGCCGGATGGGAATTGTCCGACGTCGAGCTTTTTGAACTCAACGAAGCGTTCTCGGTCCAGGCGCTCGGCGTGATGAAAGAACTCGGCATCGATCCGGAACGGGTCAACGTCAACGGCGGCGCGGTGGCGATGGGTCACGCGATCGGGAATTCGGGAAGCCGCATTCTGACGACACTCCTGTATGAAATGAAGCGTCGCGGAGCGGAGCGGGGAGTCGCCGGACTTTGCCTCGGTGGAGGGAACTCGGTGGCGATGGCCGTCACGCGTTGATCTTCGGTTGAAATTCACGATCTGCCCTCGACCGCAGCGGCTGTCCGATCCGCTGCGGTGCGAGGGCTTTTTTGTTCCGGGAATTTGTGAATCCGGCCCGATTGGTCCTTTAATACCTGGGGAAGTTTTTGGAGATATGTCGATAATTGCGGGAATTTACAGTTTGAAGGCGCGGGTCCGGATCCCGGACGAGTATGTTGCTTTGATTCGGGCGAACTTGAGCCGCGATCCCGGCCGCGCGGTCTCCGAATTCGGCGACGAGCGGACGCATATTTTCCGGGCGGAACTCGACGCGTTCAAGGGGGCGGGCGTGTATACCGATGACCGGGGCGGGGCAACGGTTGTCGCCGGTGAACCGCTGAACGGGGATCACGATGTTTACGACCGCGACCGCGACCGCGACCGCGACGTTCAGCATATCCATCGCGATCTCGCCGAAGGAAAGACGACAACGCTTGCCCGGTGCCGCGGGACTTTCTGCGCCGTCAGCGCGCAGAACGGGGTCCTCAGCCTTGTCGCCGACAAATTGGGCGTCCGGCAGCTCTTCTACTGGATCGGTCCCGAGTTTGTCGTCTTTTCGACGGCGCTGCGAATCATTGAGGAACTCCCATTCATTCCGCGGCGGATGAATCACCGCGGGGCGCTCGAACACGCCGCGCTCGGGTATCCGCTCGCGGACCGTACGCCGTACCGGGACGTATTCGCGATGCGCGGCGGCGAAATTCTTCAGTTTCGCGGGGGCCGGACCTTCCGATGCCGCTACTGGAAGTGGGACGATGTCGCCCCGTCGGAGACGCCCGAGGCCGATCTGCTCGTGGCGCTTTATCGAACCTTCCGGTCGGCCGTGAAGATCCGGCTCGACGGCGACCGTTCGGCGATCGGTTACCTGAGCGGCGGGCTCGACTCCCGCTGCGTCGTGGCGGCGATCTGCGAATTAGGCGCGAAGACGCACACCTTCAACTTCGCGCGGCCGGACACGCAGGACCTGATCCTCGGCCGGCACTTCGCCGCGAAGGTCAAAGCTCTGCACACGGAACTGCCGAAACAGTCGGGCGATCACATCCCGGATTATTCGGCAAAGATAGCCGATGGATGGAAGGTCTCGCGTTTCCGGGACCAACACCCGGCGGAGCGCGAGAACGTCGTCTGGAGCGGAGAGGGCGGCAGCGTCGCGCTCGGACACGTTCACCTCGGCCGCAGGATCGTCGAACTGATGCGCGCCGGAAGGACCGACGAAGCGATCGACACATTCTGCGCCACGGAGGGAATTCATCTGTCTCCGAAGTTGTTCCGGTCCGGCCTTTTCGGGCATCCGCTCGAACTGGTCAAGAAGGGAATTCGCGAGGAGATCGAAGAGTTCCGATCGCCGGATCCGGCGCGGAACTTCTATCTTTTCCTGATGCTGAACGATCAGCGCCGCAAACTTCACGGCCATTTCGAAAATCTCGACCGGCACGGCGTCGAGTTCCAGCTACCGTTCTTCGACGCTGAGTTTTTTCGTTCGGTCCTCGAAATTCCGGTCGACCTGTGCCTTGGTCACCGGCTTTATGTGAACTGGCTCAATCTTTTCGCGCCGGCGGTCACCGAAGTTCCCTGGCAGGCCTATCCGGGGCACGTTCCGTGTCCGATTCCGGTCGCCGACGGACTCGCATACCAGTGGGACGCTGGTTACCGGAACGGCGAGCAGAGAGCTATCTACGGTCGACTGAAAACCGAGGCGCGAGAGCTCTTGCGGGCGTCCGATTTTCCATCGGAGATCCTCAGCCGAGCCAACCTCAGAATCGCCTATTTCATACACCGCACGGGGCTCCGCGATTACAGCTACCTGATCGACACGGCGCGCGTTTTCCACCGGATCAGGCGCAAATGCGTTTAGCGCCCGATGACGCTCGCCCTGCTTTCGCCCGCCCCCGGACATAGTTTGTAACCAGCCGCGAAGTGGTTTATCTTCTAAGTATTGACCGTGTATCAAATACTTAAGAGGAATCTATTAATATGTCTAAAATAATCGGAATTATCGGTGCCGGAACGATGGGGAACGGCATTGCCCAGACAGCTGCGGCAACTGGTTTCAACGTCGTAATGTGCGACATCAAACAAGAATTTGTGGATCGCGGCTTTCAGAACATAGTTAAAAGTCTCGACCGTTTCGTGAAAAAGGAAACGCTGACGGAAGAAGGAAAGAACGAGACTCTCGGGCGCATCAAAACGACGACCAGCCTCGACGATCTGAAGGACTGTTTCCTCGTCGTCGAAGCGGCGACCGAAAACTTCGAGATCAAGAAACAGATCTTCGAAAAACTCGACGCGATCACGGGCGAGGACTGCATTCTCGCTTCGAATACTTCGTCGATCTCGATCACCAAGATCGCGGCGGTGACGAAGCGCCCGGACAAGGTCATCGGGATGCATTTTATGAATCCGGTTCCGTTGATGAAACTGGTCGAGGTCATTCGCGGCATCGCGACGTCGGACGAAACGTACGATAAGGTCCGGGACCTTTCCGAAGCGATGGGCAAGACGCCGCTCGACTGTCAGGATTTCCCGGGTTTCGTTGCCAACCGGATCTTGCTGCCGATGATCAATGAAGCGATCTTCGCTCTCCACGAGGGCGTTGCGACGCGCGAGAGCATCGACGGCATCATGAAACTGGGGATGAACCATCCGATGGGGCCCCTGACGCTCGCCGACTTTATCGGTCTCGACGTCTGTCTCGCCATCCTGCGCGTAATGCACGAAGGCCTCGGCGATCCGAAATACCGTCCGTGCCCGCTGCTCGTGAAGATGGTCGATGCGGGTTGGCTCGGCCGCAAAACGGGCAAGGGATTTTACGATTACCAATAGTTTGAGGTCTTTGTCTGCCGCGAATCAAACGAATCTGGCGAATGTGCCCGATGGCTGAAGGGATTCGTGAAAATTCGTTTGTTTCGTGGTTAAATGCTTCCTTTAAGTGGTTTGCACCTGAGAATTCTATGATGAAACGATTTCTGCTTCTGTTAGTTTTGACTCTACTGGCCGCATTCGGCACGGTAGTTCCCGCGCAGATCCGGGTCGCGCCGCTCGACATCAAGCAGCGGACGCTGGCCAACGGCCTGCGCGTCGTTTCGGTTCGCGACGCATCGAGTCCGACGGTTTCGATCCATGTCTGGTACGACGTCGGCGGAAAGAATGACCCTGACGGGCGTTCCGGCTTCGCGCATATGTTCGAGCATATGATGTTCAAGTCGACGAAGAATATGAAGAGCGAGATGATGGACCGCCTGACGGAAGACGTCGGCGGCTTCAACAACGCGTCGACGTGGGACGACTTCACGAATTACTACGAGGTCGTGCCGTCGAACCACCTCGAACGACTTCTGTGGGCAGAAAGCGACCGGATGGTCAACCTCAACGTCGATGAGGCGAATTTCTCGTCGGAGCGCGAAGTCGTCAAGGAAGAGTACCGGCAAGGCGTTCTCGCCCAGACCTACGGCCGGTTTTTCGAGTATATAACGAGCCTGTCATACGAAAAGCATCCATACAAACGCGGCGTCATCGGGAACCTCGACGAACTCAGCGCGGCGACGCGCGACGATGCCGACCGGTTCTACCGAACTTTCTACAGGCCTGACAATGCTTGGCTGATAGTCGTCGGCGATTTCGAACAGTCGCAGTTCGACGGCTGGATCGACAAGTATTTCGGCCGGATCGCGAAACCGGCGGCAGAGATCCCGCGGGTTTCCGTGGTCGAGCCGGAGCGGACGGGAGAGAAGCGCTTTGACCGTTTTGGTCCGAATGTTCAGTTTCCGGCGGTTGCGCTGACCTATCTCGGACCGCCGGCAAAAAGCGCGGATCTTCCGGCGCTTGAGGTCGCCGAGTCCATCCTTTCGGGCGGCGAAAGTACGCGGCTTTATCTGGCGCTGGTCCGTTCGGGTATCGCGCAGGAGGCGTCGTTCGGCGTCGATCTGCGGGTCGATACGAGTCTGCTTACCTTTTTCGCGATCGCGGCGGAAGGAAAGACGACGACGGAAATGGAACAGGCGATCCTCACGCAGATCTCGAGGATGCAGCGTTTGCCGGTAACCGCCAAGGAACTGCAGAAGGCAAAGAACCAGCTTGTCGCGCAGTCGCTCCAAAGCCGCGAGACGCACGACGGCAAGGCGATCGCGATCGAGCGCGCCGTGGCGTATCTCGGCGATCCGCTCGCGGTCAATTCCGACATCGGAAAGTTGCAGTCGGTGACGATCGCCGATGTTCAGCGAGTTTTGAAGAAGTATTTTCCGGCCAACAAGCGGTACGTGATCAATTACCGCAACGAGGGAGGTGTCAGCGATGAGCAGTAGAATGAGGCTATTTTTCCTGATCGTTGTCGTTTTGGTTTTTTCGGCCGCGCTCGCCGCGCAGGAACCGATTCCCGAACCCGGTGCTCCGCGGATCTTCGCCGCGCCGAAGGTTCTTGAAAAATCGCTCGGAAACGGTTTGACGGTGGCCGTCGTGGAACGCAAGAACGTTCCGCTCGTTACCGTGCGGCTGATGATTCGTGCCGGCGCGAAGAACGAAACCCTCGAAACGGCGGGGCTCGCCGACCTGACAGCCGCACTCGCGGCCAAGCGGACGCGGACGCGGACGGCGAACCAGATCGCGGAGCAGATGGAGTTTCTCGGCGGAAGCCTGGCCTCGGGCGCCGATTGGAACAAGACCGTTTTCACGTTCACGGTGGCGGCGGACAAACTCGACGCGGCGATGGCGATCCTCGGCGACGTGATTCTGAATTCCACATCCGATGCGAAAGAGCTCGAATTGCTCCGCGGGCAATCGCTCGATAGTCTCGCCGCCGAACTGAAACAGCCCTCGTTCCTCGCGGGCTACGTCGCGAGCCGGTACAGTTTTGGCGAACATCCCCCGGGCGGAACGCTTGAAAGCATCAAGTCCCTTAAGCGCTCCGAGATCCTCAAGTTCCGCAAAGTCAATTATGATCCGCAGAATTCGGTGCTGATCTTTACCGGCGACATCACGCAGTCGAAGGCCGTCGCCTTGGCGTCAAAGACATTCGGTGCCTGGAAAAAAGGGGTGATGATGTACGGTCTGAGGAACGAGAGGATGGAAAAGGAGACGACCGGTTCGAACCGCATTCTGGTCGTTGACCTCCCGGACTCCGGACAGTCAGCGGTCGTTTATTCTCAAAAGATCCTCTATCAAGGACGGGCTGAATGCCGCGCGGACTGTTCGTCGAGCGGGATATTTCCTTCGGCGACCGTTGCCAACTCGATTCTCGGGGGCGGCTACTCGTCGCGTTTGAACAAGGAGATCAGAATCAAACGCGGATTGAGCTATGGCGCCGGCAGCGGATTCGCGTGGCGCGATTCCACCACGAATTTTTCGACCCGAACTCAGACTAAGGACGAGTCTGCGGCGGAGGTCGCAGAGATCGTTGTCAGCGAGATCAAGCGACTTGGCGAAAGCGAGGCCGATGGTTCCGAGGTCGGAGCGCGCAAACTCGTCATCACGGGAGATTTTAGTCGCGAGTTCGAAACGACCGCCAGCCTCGCCGACACGGTCACGGCGATCTACGGCTACCACTTGCCGACCGAAGAATTGGGGTGGTTCTCGGATCGCATCCGTGCGGTGACGCCGGCGGAGATCAGGGAGTTTTCGCGGCGCTTCCTCGAGAATGGGGACATCGTCATCGCCGGCGACTACCGGAAGTTCAAGGATGATCTGGCAAAGCGCTTTCCAAACGCGAAGATTCAGGTGATCGAAGCCGACAAACTCGACCTTTCGAAAGAAAGCCTGCAGAAATAACAAAATTTTCGGCCTGGCTGTTTAGCGGGAACGCGACCGCTTCCGACGTCGGAAGCGGTCGCG